>CALIDI010000049.1 GCA_938023035.1 uncultured Leptolyngbyaceae cyanobacterium
ATGGCTTCTAGTGCAACTTTAGCTTTGAATTCGGCACTGTGTTGTTTGCGCTGCATCGACTTTCCTGTCTCTGTAGTATTACTAGGTTTGTTGACAGCGACTCTATCTTATTCCTCTGTCCAGTTTTCGGGGTACATCATAGAGTTACCAGTTCGCCATGGGCGCAGTGAAATGCCAGCAGGTCATGAAGATTGATATCTGAAACTCCATCTCCCCAAGTGAGCATAAAAGTTCCGTCACCGACATAGGGAGCAAGTCACTTGATGCAGCCATCAGTATTCGTTTTAATACCTGTATTAATGAGATTAACTATCCAGTCTAAGTAGTATCGATTATAATTCTTAACTTCACTGTTACGAAGACTGATCGTTAGATCGCTATTCAGCAAAAATGGTTGATCATATATTTCTTAGTGACTTCTGCTTTATATCCCAAAGCGATTGCGAAATCATTAAATCCATAGTGGAAGTAATACCTCATAATCTGCCACAAAATTGGCTTGCCGCCGACTTCGACCATTGGCTTTGGCTTAGTTTCATTTTCTTCTGAAAGGCATGAACCCAATCCTCCTGCAGAGATTGGAACCTTAATATATCTTTTCTTAGACTTATATGTCAGGTTAATTTGCTTACTATCAAATATGCTATGAATAGTTGACTACTACCCAACCAGATCGGAATCAGGTTTTCCAGAAGTTCTACTAGGACTTCATTAAAAAAACACATAAATCTCTGACTTTTGTAGGGATTTCCTTAGACTGAAGGCCTGAGGGGTTTAGCGTGGACGCGCAAGAACATAGCGGGCGTAAAGGGCTAACTCCGTGTTTTTATGGTGAAGCTTCAGGTTTAAAATCTTCATGCCTTAAGGGGGCAGCGGGTTAATCTTGACCAGAGAACATGGCTAGGGTTGTTTTGCAGCGATAGGAGACGCAAAGCTGTTGGGAGTAAACTCGATTAAACTCGATTAGGAGATTCGGTATTGTTCTGCAAAACCCTTTGGACAACTTCTAATTGTTATTTACAAGTTGTTACTTACAGGTCAAGATTTACAACAATTTCAAAACGATTTAAACAACGACACTTCGGACGGTTTTTGTGACAATCCTTCTCTACTCCTGAAATCATTTGCAATTTAATTGCGCCTGGCGACTTATCAAAAAGTTAGGGGAGACATGATTGCCTCCCCTTGAGTTATCTGGTTGGTTCGAGTTGTCTTGCTGCTTCAGCTTATTTCGCAAGGTCTGCATTTGTTTGCGGCGTTGACGCTGGCGGGCAGAACCGCCCTTGCCTTTGCGGTTACGTCCCTCACGACGAGGCGACTCCCACCGCTTTAGTTGTCGTGACATGTTTTTTCCTTAACCCTAGCTCTAGGGTAGCCTGCATTTTAAGAAATGTCAGGGTAGACAAAACTAGTAGAAGTTTCAGTGTGGGAACGATCGCAGGGGATGCTAGGGGCGTTGCCGGCTCAGGCGATTCAAAATGCCCGTTGTGATTTCGGGTGATTGAAAGGGGATGTTCTAAAATGGCAAGAGTCTTTTGAACTGCGATCGCCCCTATGGATGCAAATGGCCTCTGGCAAAACCTGACTCTGGTAACCGTTCCCTTTCAGCAGTGGCGCAGTGCCAGTTTCATGCATCGGTTGCTGGCTCCCCTGCGACAATGGCGACAGGGAAGTGTGCTGCTGACAGAGTGGGCCGACCTGATTGGGGCTGTGCTGGCTAGTTTAGTGTTTGCCTTAGCCCCCTTCATTAACAACACTTACACCGGGATTTTGTTGGGTCTGTGTGGGGTGTACTGGCTCCTGCTGACCCTTTCTGATGGGGAACCCGAAGGCGTGGGAGTGAGCAATCACTGGGGGCGATCGCCCCTTTCTACCCCAATCCATGCCTTGGTCACTCTATATTGGGGAATCTCTGCCCTGGCGATGGCGCTTTCTCCTGTGAGGCGGGCGGCTTTTACCGGGTTTACGAAATTGACCCTATACCTGTTGCTCTTTGCCTTGCTGGCACGGGTGCTGCGATCGCCGAAAATTCGTTCCTGGATGATTGCCCTCTATTTACATCTGGCCTTGCTGGTGAGCGCCTACGGCTGGCAGCAAAAGATCTATGGAGTAAAGGCTCTGGCTACCTGGGTAGACCCGGAGTCGCCCCTGGCAAAAACCACCCGCGTCTACAGCTATTTGGGAAACCCCAATTTACTCGCTGGTTACATCCTCCCAGCAGTTGTTTTCAGCATCATGGCCCTGTTCGTCTGGCAGGGTTGGTTGAAAAAAGCTCTAGCCCTAACCATGGTTTTGGTCAATGGGGCGTGCTTGTTTTGGACCTACAGTCGCGGTGGCTGGATTGGGATTCTCTTTGCCTTGCTGGCACTGGCAGGTTTACTAATTTACTGGTGGAGCATTTACCTTCCTGAAGTTTGGCGCAGATACGCCCTACCTCTGGGAGTGGGTGGCATGGGGTTACTTTTTGTCTTGGCCGTTGTGGCTGTTCCAACGCTGCGCGATCGCTTTCTCAGCATCTTTGCTGGGCGGGGCGATAGTAGTAACAACTTTCGTATCAACGTCTGGCAGTCAGTGATTCAAATGATCAAGGATCGACCAGTATTAGGCATTGGCCCTGGCAACAACGCCTTTAATCTGATTTATCCCCGCTATCAACGCACGCGCTTTTCAGCTCTGAGTGCCTACTCCATTCTTCTGGAAGTCGCTGTTGAAACGGGCATCATCGGGTTAACTTGCTTTATCTGGCTGCTGTTTGTCATCTTTGGCTTGGGCTGGCAACAGCTAAACCGGCTGCGACAGGCGGGGAATCGTCAGGGCTTTTGGTTGATGGGGGCGATCGCGACAGTGGCCGGGATGTTGGGCCACGGGCTGGTAGATACGGTGCTGTATCGTCCCGAAGTCAATACTCTGTGGTGGCTAATGATTGCTCTCGTGACCGGTTTTTATGCTCAGGCAACGGGACAACCCGTCACCCAAACCGACGCTGAATCACACATTCTTTAACTATGGCGCTTTCTCTACGTGATCTGTGTGCCCTCACCTATCAGGCCCTGAAAACGAATCTATTGCGCTCTGCATTGACTACCCTGGGCATGTTTATGGGGGTGGCCGCTGTCACGTCAACTCTGCATGTGAAAAGCATTAGCCAGGCCGTAATTGCCGCCGAACTCGCCGAGCGGGATGCGCCCCAGGTGGGAATTGGGGTTACCTGGGTGCCAAATCGCGATCGCTCCCCCTTTCGGGCTGAGGAAATCGAGTTTCTCCGTCCCCGGTTGCCAAAACTACGATCGATCGCGGCAGTGAACTGGGGCGGAACCGTGGCAGTAACCTACCAGGGAAAAGAAGCAGATCCTTCCCTGTTGGCCGTGTCTAAGGAATTTCTTAAAAATGATGGCTATCCGCTCGTGGCCGGGCGTTTCTTTACGGATGCCGATTACACCGGGTTTCGTCCTGTAGCAGTGATTGATGAATTTTTGGTTCATCGCCTGTTTGAGGGCAAAAATCCCTTGGGTGAACGGATTTATATAGATGGCAACCCTTATAACATCGTCGGCATCTTGCCAACCAAAAAAACGACTGGCGAACCGAGGGGGCTGATTCAAATTCCTCTAGCGATTTATAGTGCCATTAGCGGCGATCAATCCGTTGATTCTATCCAGGTCGCGCCCCATGACCTGCGGGATCTAGAAGAACTGGGTCAGCAGGCAAAAGCATTGCTTCAGCAGCAACGTCCTGATCGACGTCTGTGGGATTTTAATAACGCCAAAGACATTTTCGCCAAGCAAAAAACTCTGGATATGGCCGCTCAAGCACTCACAGTCGTAGCGGTCATATCGCTTTTGATTGGGGGCGTGGGCATTGCCAATGTGATGATTGCCTCAGTCACCGAACGAACGCCTGAAATTGGTCTGCGCCGGGCGATCGGGGCCACCAAGCAGGATGTTATGCTGCAATTGATTCTGGAGGCGGCTAGCTTGAGCTTGATTGGAGGTACCCTTGCCCTAGTTAGCATTCATGGGTTAACTCTGGTCGTCGCGGAACAGTTCGATCTGCCTTACCAGTTTGAGTTTGATACGGGGGCGATCGCCCTGGGTTCTGCTCTGATGGTGGGCGTTACAGCCGGATTGCCACCCGCCTTGCGCGCTAGCCAACTCGACCCGATTAGAGCACTGCGGTCGGAATAAACCACTGGCAGACGCTTTGGTATAGCGATTGAGGCAAAGGATATGACGCGATCGCTATATTTTCCGGCAATTCCCTAAAGAATACCGATTAATCAGGCTATAAAACGAAGGCAAGCTTACTCAGCATTAGGATTGCAAGGGACTGAAAACCTAAGTGCTTTACTACAAAGACACGGAAAACACCGAGAAATAGCTCTGTGTCTCTGTGGTCAAGTTTCAGCTTATAGAACCCTGATTTCTAAGCTTCCGTTGTTTGCACAAAATAAGCCCCAATGTTAAAGCTGTTGGTATCTTCAATTTGTTTGAGCGTCGAGCGGGTAATCAACTTGCCGGCCTCGACCAGTACCTTACCCGTAATCGGGTGCAGCAAATCTTGCTCAGCCCGCCGGCCAATTAAAGCCTCAACATCCTTCAAGGAGTTGATATACATCCCTGGCGGTAACTCAACCACAACGCCATTGCCCATCACCCGTGCCTGACAAGCCAAGCGAGAATTGGGCTTACAGGTGGTGATCACCTCTAAAGTGCGCTGTTCTCGCCGGTTAATCGGGGTCAGGGCCTCCATCCCCTCCTTCACATAGATATGGCAGGTGGCACACATCCCTCTACCGCCACACTCTTTCAACACATCTAAATCCTTATTCAACAGCACCGAAAGCAGGTTGCTGTTAGTCGCGATCGCAGTTTCCTGAGCGATCGGTTCTAGCCGAACAATCTTAGCCATACGCAGTTCCTTAAGGAGTGGGATTACAGAACGATAAAAATGCGGGGAAGATCGGCATCGGGCTAAGCCGGAAAGAGCAGTGCCCTCTGCTCAGCCGTTAGGGCTTTTTGTTGTACCAGGGTAGGAAAGTCTCGCATCACAATGGCACACCGCTTCACAAAGGCCGCAACCCAAGTTTGCACCCATTTCTGGGCTTCTAGGCTCAGCCGTTGCTGCGGATCTGGGGTGAGGGCCAAATCCAGGCTAAATTGAGCATCGCGCCCAATTTGTAAGTAGGGCAAAAGGTCTGGAGTAGGCCGGGTCGATTTCCAATAATTAGTGATGACATGGTTTCCCAAATACCCAGTGGTAAACTGGCTGAGTTGATTAAGTGCTGCCTGCATCTGCTTGAGAGTGGGCAAGCCCGCAGTAGCTATCTCTGGGCCAGGTAAGGCCGCACCATTGTCTACAGCGGCCACGATCGGTGCGGGGGGCAGAGCCAACTCGGGTGCAGAAACAGTCACCCCTACGGCAGGAGTGGTCGTTTGATAGGCAGCACCCGATAACGTTAGGCTGCCCGCAATTAAACGAAAAGTCGCGATCGCGTTCGTAATATCTTCCTCTAGAGTTGCTTTTAGGTCTTTAATAACTCTTAGGTATTCTGCTGCAATCAAATCACTGTGAGTCAGCACAAGTAGCACAATCCCACGCTGCAACTTGTAAATGTAAGCACAGTGTCCACTAAACTGAAACTCAAAGGCATCAAAACCTTCGGGAATTGTTTCAATCACCTGTAAAATGCCTTGTGCTAGAGCTTCCTTCTGCTGAAAGTTGAGGAAACGATCAACTCCACAAAAATAAGGACGCGATCGCCCATCCATCAAGGCCAGCCCGACAATGCCAGGTAAGGTTAAAAATGCTTGAACAGCCTCCTGTTGCATAGATGATTAATTTACGTTGCAAGATGAGCGATAGTTGGCAGATTGCTGGAGACTCATATAGTTGCCTATGTTACGTTTTCTGTCTGAAGGGAGTAAATGTACCGTCGGGTGTGTGAATGACATAGTTCTGAGCAAAACGATTTTAAACGATTCGTCTCAGGCTCTTTAACTTTGCAGGTTTAACAAAATGTCTGACCTTCCTTTTACGCTAGACCAACTTCGGATACTTAAGGCAATTGCGGCTGAAGGTAGCTTTAAACGGGCTGCCGATAGCCTCTATGTGTCGCAGCCCGCTGTTAGTCTACAGGTGCAAAACCTGGAACGCCAACTGGATGTGCCTCTTTTTGATCGAGGCGGGCGGCGTGCCCAGCTCACTGAAGCCGGCCATTTGCTCTTAAGTTATGGAGAAAAGATTCTAACGCTATGTCAGGAGACATGTCGGGCAATTGAAGACTTGCAAAACTTGCAGGGTGGCACTTTAATTATCGGCGCAAGCCAGACAACAGGCACTTACCTGCTCCCTCGCATGATTGGGTTATTTCGTCAAAAATACCCCGATGTAGCGGTTCAACTGCATGTGCACTCAACTCGACGCACCTCCTGGAGCGTTGCCAATGGGCAAATTGACTTGGCTATCATTGGCGGCGAAGTTTCTCCAGAGCTGCAAGATTCTTTAGAAATTATTCCCTATGCTGAAGATGAACTTGCACTAATCCTACCGGTGAATCACTCCCTGGCTCGACAAGAGGTGATTCAAAAGGACGATCTTTATAAACTCGGGTTTATTGCTCTCGACTCCCAATCGACTATTCGCAAAGTGATTGACCAAGTATTAACCCGGTCGGGTATCGAAACCCGACGACTCAAGCTAGAGATGGAGCTAAATTCGATCGAGGCTATTAAGACCGCTGTGCAGTCTGGGTTGGGGGCTGCGTTTGTCTCGACAACGGCGATCGAAAAAGAGTTGCAGATGGGGATGTTACATCGCGTTAAGATTGAGGAGTTAGTCGTTAAGCGGATGCTATCGGTGATTACCAACCCCAACCGCTATCGCTCAAAAGCAGCCGAGGCATTTTGTCGGGATATTTTGCCACAGTTTTCCGCGCTTCATGCCGCTAGGATAGAACAGTACCAGGTAGAGCAAGAACACCCAGAGCAAACCAGGGCATCTTCCTCTAGCGGAGTCAATGGTGTGAGCCATGCTTCTGGCGGCACAGCCACCAATCGCACCATTCAGGGTTCTCATCTGGTATCGCCTGAATTTGACGCTTAAATGGCATAGCCAACCTATGGATCTCTGCTGCACACGTCCTGGTTGCCAGAAGGTCAACTCCTTCCCTGATCTCGATCAGCCCGATCTGATCAAGTCGGTGCCGCAGAAGTACTGTACAGCCTGTGGGATGCCACTGATCTTAGCAGGGCGATACTTGCCGCTGCGCTTGTTAGGTCAAGGAGGCTTTGGTGCTGCTTTTTTAGCCCGCGATCGCCACACTCCGGGAATGCGCCAATGTGTTGTTAAGCAATTTCAGCCATCGGGGAACCTGACCCCCCAGCAATGGGCGATCGCCCAAGAGCTATTTGAGCGCGAAGCCGAAGTTTTAGAAAATTTGGGGAATGCCCACCCCCTTATCCCCGATCTCTTTGCTTTTTTTGAGCTATCGCTGTCAGGAATGCAACCTGGGAAAAACGACCAGTTTTTTTACCTGGTGCAGGAGTTCATTGATGGCGAAGATCTCGAGGACATGATGCAAACACGGGGGCCATTTTCTTCAGCAGAGGTGATGGATATGCTGCTGGAAATTTTGCCCGTGCTCACCTTTGTCCATGAGAATGGCACGATTCATCGAGATATCAAGCCCTCGAATATCATGCGACATCGCAATGGCCACTACTACCTGCTTGATTTTGGGGCTGTGCGGCAGGTGGCCAAGGGAGGAAACCACTCAACGGGCATCTATTCAGAAGGGTTTGCCCCCCCCGAACAAGTGGCAGGTGGCCAAGTTTATCCCTCAACAGATTTGTATGCCCTGGCGGTTACTTGCATTATGCTGTTGACTGGCAAGCAACCCTCAGAGTTGTACGATAGCTATACCAATACCTGGCGGTGGCGATCGCAGGCAACCCAGGTAACAGAGCCACTGGCAACGGTGTTAGATCGCCTGCTGCTATCGCCTCCGAGTGCTCGGTATCAATCGGCAGAAGAAGTCCGGCTGGCCTTGCAAGCACAGGGGCTGCCTCCACCTCCTGCTCCTCGCCCTGTGTCAAAGGCCACACAACCGCCATCGCCGCCAATCACCCTTCCCCAGCCGCCCGTTGGGGCGACACCAGGAAATCCACTGGCGACTTCTCTACAGCCAGCTATTCCGGCTCCGGTGCAGCCACTCCCAGGAGGAAGTGGGCAGTCTGCGTCTGGCCAGCCGGCTCCTACTCCTCCGGCTTTTGCCCGGCGGTCGAGGCTACGCCCCTTTTCTTTGCTAGAACTGCTGGCCAATGCAGGCTTTTGGGGGTTTGAGAGTTGTCTATTGGCGATCGCGAGCTTTAGCCTGCCACTTCCGATACCGGCCAGTGCGGCCCTATGGCTACTGTTATCAGCCTTACTGGTACTGTTACAATCGCGGCGGGTGATTGAGCGCGAAGATCTGGCGATTTTGGCGGGGCTAACCCTGGGAATGGTTGTGTTGATTGCGCCCTTGCGCCAACTGTTAGCCGCGAGTAATGCCCCCCTGCTCTCAGTGGTCATGTTCGCGGTTTTAACTGGGCTAGGAGCAATCGCTACGACGGCCTTGTTTCAGTTGATTTATCGAGGGCTAAGGCACTTCTTTTAGTAGCATCGCCATAGCCACCTGCTAGGGGCAGGGGTGCAGTTTTTTTAACCCTAGCGGGAAGCAGTGCTCCCTTCATTTTCAAGAATTCTTTGAGCACCCCGGCAATCCTTAGTGGAACCCCTGGCGGGTGGCAGCGCCCCCTTCCCCCCTCATAGACTCAGTCATTGGGCATAGCTATAAATCCGGAATTTAATCGACCGCCGCAGTGTAGCGGTTAACCAGGAACTTCAGCTTTCACGGGCAATAGCAAAACGAATTCGGTTCCTTGCCCAAACACTGACTGCAACTGAATCGAGCCACCATGTTTTTCTTCCACAATTTGCCGGGCGATCGCCAGTCCCAAGCCTGTCCCCTTGCCAACCGCTTTCGTCGTAAACAGGTGGTCAAAAACCTGGGCTTTCACAGTCTCCGTCATCCCCGTGCCGTTATCAGCAATGCTGATTCTTACCTGGTTAGGGGCACTCAGCTCTGTACAAATCGTAATCGTGGGAACATAGGTCGTTTCGGCATCAGCCCTGATTTTTTGCGGTAAAGCTTCTTCTAGGGCATCAATCGCATTCGCCAGCAGGTTCATAAAGACCTGGTTTAGCTGCCCTGCAAAGCAATCGACCAGCGGCAAATCGCGATAATGCTTAGACACCACGATTTCTGGACGGCATTGTGAGGCTTTTAAGCGATGCTTTAGGATCAACAAGGTACTGTCAATGCCCTCGTGCAAATTAAACGGCACCTTATAGTCTTTATCGGCCCTGGAAAAGGTGCGCAGACTGGTACTGATGTCTCGAATCCGCTGCACACCCAACTGCATGGACTCCAGTAGCTTGGGTAAATCGGCTCGAATATAGTCCAGCTCAATCGCCTCAATTTCGGCTTGCACATTGTCACAAGGCTCAGGATAGGCTTGCTGGTAACAATCAATTAATCCCATCAGGTCATTAATATAGTCTCTAGCAGGGGTCAAATTGCCGGCAATGAAGCCAACGGGATTATTGATTTCATGGGCTACCCCCGCCACCAAGTTACCTAAGGCCGACATTTTTTCATTCTGCACCAGTTGCAGTTGGGTCTGTTGCAGATGCTCAAGGGCTGCTTGGGCCTGCTGATAGAGGCGGGCATTTTCCAAGGAGATGGCTGCCTGCGTACACAAGAAGTTGAGAATCTCGACGCGATCGCTGGTGAAGGCACCCGTGATTAAGTTGTTCTCTAGATACAAAATGCCGAGCAACTTAGCCTGGTACAGCAGCGGTGTACACAACAGGCTTTTGGGCTGCCGACTGAGAATGTAGGGATCGGCCATGAGGGCCGGATGATCAACAGCATTGATGACCACCGCCGGCTGAAGGCTATGTTTGACAGTGTGAATCAAAGAAACAGGCAGATCGGGGTAATCGGTCAGGGGCAGAGATTGGAGCAACGCTGCCGGCTGGTCAACATGACTGATGGCCTCAATCACCAATTCAGCCTCTTTGACCAACAACAAGACACAGCGATCAGCTCCGGCATTCTCAGACACAACCTGAAGGAGTTTCGCGATCAGTTTATCCAACTGAATCTCACTCGACAAAGCCTGGGAAGCTTTGATCACCGTGGCTAAATCAAAATCATCCGAGCAACTCGCACTGGAGGTGGATGATTTTCGGCTGGTAGAGGGCCGCGTCCGCGCGCCACTCAAGGGATGGTTCATTTGAGATTGCCCAAAGTGGCTAGACTCGCTGATGGCAGATTCACTAGCCAAGGCCGAGTTAACTAAAGTGGGGTAGCGGCTTTCTAAATCCTTTACCTTCGCAGTCGCCCCCCACCGCACATAGCCGTAGTAGGCGTTGAGCAAATAGTCTTGAGCAACCCTGGGTTTGCCCCATTCCAGGAAGAACCGAGCCGCCAGTTCGTTAGCCAGAGCGGCTTCGTTGAGGTAGCCATGCTCGTTTGCAAGGGCGATCGCCTGATCATAGGCGGCGATCGCCGCCACTTTATCGCCTAGCACCCGATAGCGCTCTGCTTCGACAAGCTGGAATTTGTGGGCGTAGTTCATGGGGGCGTGGCTGGCCCACTCTGCCATAGCGGCCTGGTTCGTCGCGACTTTTTCCAGGGTAGCGGCCCACTCCGGCTGATTTGCCCCATCCGCACTTGATCGGCCTTGCGGGGTTAACAGTGCTAGACAAACCAGCGAGTCATAAAAGTTATAAACCGATCCCAAGACGAACGCTGCGCCACTATCAACATAATCTGCACAAATCTTGGCGTAGTTCGTTGCTTGTTTGACCTCACCCAACAGGTAATAGACCATCAGGCGGCTGATCGCAAACATAAAAACCGTTGTGCGATCGTTCGCATTTACATAGTAATCCAGCAATGCGGCATCACTATAGTCTGGCTCATCCCAGCCAATCGGCGGCTGAGACTGGCCCATAAGCTGCAAAATCGCCCAACGAAAGACCTCATTTTTATGGAGGATAGCGGTCTGTTTCACCCCATCCATAATCTGGCTATAGTTGGCCATTTCCACTTCCAGTTCGGGCAGATTGCGGCTAGCCATGAGGGAATGGCAACCATACTGAAAGGAAGAACGGGAAGCATACTCAAAATCCCCAATTGCCATGCCGCTTTGATAACTCTCCAGCAAGGGTTTAAGGGTCTGGTTGAGGTGCTCTTTACGATGGCGAATAAAGACATTAAAGGCAAAGATAGTCTTGGCCTCAAAGGCTCTAGCGTCAAACTTTTCCAGGAGTTGCAGAGCCAACTGGCCAAATTGATAGCCGGTTTCAATATCACCGACAATGCCCGCCAATACCAGACCATACCAGGCATAGGAGGAGGCAGAAACCGCCGCATTGCCATATTCTACCAGCAGCTTAACCTGCTGTACGGCTAGCAACTGGGCGACGGCAGGGGCCGCATTATAGGCGCTGGTCATCGCACTGGACATCAGCGTTACGGCGGCTAAAATCCGCTGATCGATCAGCTCTGGCAAATTAGCTAGGGCCAGGGGCGATCGCGCTTCGCCCAATGCCGTTGTTTGCTTCTGTAGCTGTTGCTGCAACGCCGCCTCGTGGCGCTGCAAATCGGCAGGGGTAGGCTGGGCTGGCAACCCAAAACCCAACAGTTCCAAAATTTCGAGGGTGGTCTCAACCGCTTGTTGCATGGCATTTTGGGCTGCACAAGCCTGAATCTTAATTTCATAGACTTTGACCTGATCCAACACGGTTCTGGCCTGGTGCAAAACCACCTGAGCCAGTTGGGTCATTGTGTCAAAATCGCCACTTAAGTAGGCCACTTCTGTGGCCTCTTCAAACAGCGCCAGGGTCAGCTCATACTGGTTTTGCCAGCTATCGAGGGCCAATAATTTACGGCCAGTCGTACAATAATTGGCCGCCGCACTGTATGCTGTCGCATGCTTGGCCCTACGCGCTGCCAGTAGGTTGAGGCGGGCCAACTCTTCCCGCTCGGTCGCAGTGCAGATTAGCTCCAGCGACACATTGAGCTGATTCACCAGCTCAAAAATCCGGTCTTCTCTGCCCGATTGGCTGGTGTGCTGTAACAACCGCTGCCCAATCCGGTAATGGGTTAGGGCTCGCTGCTCAGGGTGAATCAGGGAATAGGCCGCCTGCTGCACCCGATCGTGGAGAAACTTATAGGTAACGGCAATGGATTCTGTAGGGTAAGGGGGAGGGGCGATCGCTCGATTCAAATCTAAAACCAGGCCAGTAGCTTTACTGATGTCAGATTGAAAAAATTTATATACCTCATTTTGGGGCAGCACTAAGCCTTCCCGCAGCGATCGCCACAGGTCAGCCGCCGTCTCGGCCTCTGACTTACCATAGACAATCGCCAGAGTTGCTAAATCAAATTGATTGCCGATACAAGCCGCTAATTGCAACACCATCTGGGTATCTGCCGGCAGTTTTTGCAACTGCAACGCCATAAACTCAACCACATCATCGGTTAGAGCTAGCGATCGCACCTGGGCGACATCACACTCCCAATAGTTACCGGCCCGATTAAAGATAATGTGACCGTCTTCGTGCAGCGCCTTAAGAAACTGGGTCAGAAAAAATGGGTTGCCTTGAGTTTTGCCCATCACCAGTTCGGTTAAGGGTGCCGCCAGATCCAGCGAGCAACTGAGGGTATCAGCAATCAGTTGGTTAACAAACGCGATCGGCAGAGGAGCCAGAGTAATTGTATTAATCGGGGTAGCCGCTGCCGCAATCTCCTCTAAAGTCAGCAAGAGTGCATGGCCGGGTGTGACTTCGTTATCTCGATAGGCCCCAATAAACAGAAGATGACGCGTCTCCACTGCCCCCATTAGCTGCTGCATTAGCTTAAATGACGTGGGGTCAGCCCACTGGAGGTCATCAATAAAAATAACCAGAGGATGTTCGGGTGCTGCAAACACCTGTATAAAGCTGCACAGCAAGCGGTTAAAGCGATTTTGAGCCGCGCTACCGCTTAAATCCGGCACTGGGGGTTGTGTGCCAATCATCTGCTCCAGTTCTGGAATCACCTCAACTAAAACCTGGCCATTTTTGCCTAACACCTGCAAAATCTTCTGCCGCCAGCCCTCTAGTTGGGCATCACTCTCACTCAAGAGCTGTGCCATCAAGTCTCGCAACACCTGCACAAAAGCAGAGAGGGGAATATCTCGCTGAAATTGGTCAAACTTGCCCCGAATAAAGTAACCCCGTTTCTTGACAATCGGTTTGTGGACTTCATTCACAACCGCGGTTTTACCAATGCCAGAAAAACCGGCTACCAGTATCATCTCTGCCCGCCCTAGGCTGACCCGCTCAAAGGCATCAAGCAAGGCTGTTACCTCCGCTTGCCGACCATAAAGCTTTTCAGGAATAAGAAACCGATCACACCGATCCTGCTGAGCTAATTCAAAGGGCTGAATCTGGCCCGTCGCTTGAACTTGCTCCCAACAAATCTGCAGATCATGCTTTAACCCCAGCGCACTTTGATAGCGATCTTCGGCATTTTTTGCCATCAGTTTAGCCACAATGGCAGAGACCACCCCTGGCACGAGGGGGTTGACTTGCTCAACGGGGGTCGCCATCCTAGCAAGGTGGGCATGCACCAATTCCATTGGGTCACTGGCTTGAAACGGTAACACACCCGTCAGCAATTCGTAAAAGGTCACTCCAAGAGAATAAAAATCGCTGCGATAATCAATCCCTCGGTTCATTCGCCCCGTTTGCTCAGGCGACAGGTAAGCCAGGGTACCCTCTAAGACGTTAGGGTTCTGAATTTCCTGGGTTTCTCTTGGCAGCAGCGAAGAAATCGAAAAGTCAATGAGCTTGACTTGTTTCGTTTCGGGATGAATCAAAATATTGGCAGGTTTAATGTCTTTGTGAATAATACAGTGTTGATAAAGCTGGTGCAGCACATCTGCCAATTGTAGTGCTATCAGCAAAAATGCGCTCAGACCAAGGGGGTGACCCTGGGCAAAACTTTTGAGCGAAATCCCCCCAAAGTCTTCCATCACCAGAACGTAGCCGTTACCACAGGCTTCCAGACTATAAAACTGAATGACTCCAGGTAAGTTTAGATGTTTGACGATGGCGTACTGGTTGCGAAACTGCATTAACTCGCCAAACGTGGGGGTTTCTTTACGCAACAGTTTCAGAATAACCGATTTTCGATCTGACACTCTTACTGCTCGATAGACTAGGGTTCTAGAGCCTGCATAAAGCGGTTCGAGGATCTGGTAACCTGCTAGTGAAATGCTTTCGGTTATTACAGTTGCCATGCCAGGTGCGCTCTGTCAATTATTCTTTACGAGAATGTTTTTGGCTATTGCCCTTACCCAGAATGCCCATGATTGGGGACTAAGTCGCATTCAGTTCAGGTTACTTTCTACTTTTCTCAAGGTTTTAGCAAGATCGCACCCATGGATAACAGAGACATATATGTCTTAATCCTATTTTGAAACCCCATGACCCGAAGTGTTGTACATCTCAGTTTTGGAGTTAAGGGATAAAACTTTCAACCACTGCCTGGTCAGAATTTTTTAGCGTTATCAGTTGTCGGGTTACGTTGAGAGGGGTGTAGCGATCGCAGCAGCGGTCATCGCTGGGGGCAAAGTACTTACCAGGAGTCTCAGCCAATGCTGTCAAACCAGAGCAAATGCACTCAATCAACCCAATTAGAGGCACAATAGGGAACGACGTGCTTGAAAGGGTGGCCGCCAGTACAGCAAGGCGGAAATTTCTGGACTCGTCTCAGCCACCCGCATCTCCTTTTCTTGAATGCCCGCTAGGGCTATGTCCCTGCTCCTAGCGAGGCAGACGGGAAACTAGATCGAAGCCCTTCTCCCGCGTTGGGAGGGGGGTGGGGGTGAGAGCAAACAGACGAATGCCTTCGTCCAATCGTGTTTCGTCAGAGCAATTTTATCGGTCGCAGACCCTCAAAGTTTAGCCCTCATTACCTTTCTGGCACTCAGTTACCTCTCAAATCTCATTTGATAACCCACTAGGCATATGACGGATGGTGCTTCTCAAACAACGGATCAAGCGGTCGTGGACTTGCCAGCCGTGGTTGAAACCCATGAGTTGAGTAAAGTTTACCGTACTGGGTTTTGGCTTAACCAAAAGGTGACATCTCTGAAGGCTTGTACCCTTAGGGTGACCCAGGGGGAAACTTTTGGGTTGCTAGGGCCAAACGGGGCGGGTAAAACGACCCTGCTGAAAACCTTGCTGGGAATTACTCGTCCCTCTAGTGGCAGCGGCACTGTTTTAGGCAAACCTCTGGGCGATCGCGGGGTCAAGCAGCGCGTGGGCTATCTACCAGAGAATCCCTATTTTTACGACTATCTCACGGGCTGGGAAATGGTACAGTTTACAGCCGGTTTATTCCAGATTCCAGCAGCGGTGCAGCGTCGTCGCATTCCAGAGTTACTCGATCTGGTCGGTTTGGCCCAGTCAGCCGCCAAGGGTAAACAATTGCGGCGATATTCTAAGGGGATGCTGCAACGGGTTGGGATGGCCCAGGCACTGATTAATGACCCAGAGGTCGTGTTTCTAGATGAGCCGATGTCGGGGTTAGATCCCTTGGGACGTTACCAGATTCGGGAAATTATTCAATCACTCAAAGCCCAGGGTAAGACAATTTTCTTCAATAGTCATGTGCTGTCAGATGTGGAGCGCATTTGCGATCGCGTCGCAATTTTAGCCCAGGGCGAACTGCTGTGCATCGGTTCCTTGCAAGAGCTGTTGGGAAAAGCCGATACTTATTTTGTGCGGGTGCGGGGTGGCAACCCAACGGTGCTCAAGCAGCGCGTCGCCGACCTCACCTTTGATGAGGGCACTTGGCAGGGCCATTTGATGGGGAGTCCTCAGGATTTTTTGGCAAGCCTGCACTTAATGGGTGGCCAATTGGTTTCTCTAGAGTTGGCGCGCTCTTCCCTAGAAGAGTTCTTTGTCGATCAACTCCGACAGCGCGGTATTCTCGTGAGTAGTTAGGCCACACCCTGGCAAACTCTATGAAAAAGGCACAGCCAATTTTATCTGGGTTGCTGGTTTTGGGGCTTGGGGCCGCCATTGTCTGCTTTACCCCGATCCGCCTATTGTTTGACCAGGCACAACTGAGTCACTATTTGGAAACCCATGCACGCTGGGCCGCTGTTTTATATCTGGGCATTTTTGTGGGAGCCACGGTTTTAGGCTTTCCTGGCAATGTGTTAACCATCGCGGGAGGGGCGGTGTTTGGCCTGGAGTGGGGCATTTTGCTCTCCCAATTGGGCGCAACCCTTGGGGCAGTTGGGGCCTTTGGTGTTGCCCGCTATCTGCTCCATGGCTGGCTGCAGCAGCGGTTTCAACATCACTGCCTCTGGCAACAGGTGAATCGAGCGATCGCCCAACGACCTCTGAGAACGGTCTTAGCCAGCCGGATTAGCCCTCTTGCTCCTTTTAGCCTGGTAAATTTTTTGTTTGGGCTAACCGCTATTGACCTGAGAACCTATGCAATTGGCACTTTTTGGGGAATTTTGCCCCTAACGGTGGTGTATACCTGGCTAGGGGTAAGTGGTAAGACCATGCTCAATGGAGGAAATCGCTTGCCGCTGATCTTGGCCTTGAGTTCCCTATCCCTATTAGCACTGCTACCCGGCTTCCGACGGCGATCGCGGTCAAGCCCTTAGGCTTGGGGCGGGTGTCAAGCCCTCTATCGCTCTGGGAAATTTGCAATCGCAGGGCCAGAGAACAGTACCGTCGATAGGCGACGATTTTCTTGAGCCTACTCTGAGGCGCATTTGTGGTTCACGTAGTAATCGCGGGTTCCTTTGGCGCTGATGGCATCCCCCAGGCGACTGAGGGCATGAACATACCCGGCAGTGCGCAGATCAATCCCCAGATGTTGAGCGATCGCCCAGATTTGCTCCGCTTCGTCTACCATGCGTTGCCGTAACCGCTGGTGAATTTCGTCAATCGTCCAATACAGGCCACTCCGGTTTTGCACCCACTCAAAGTAGCTGACAGTAACCCCACCGGCATTCACTAAAATATCTGGAAAAACATAAATACCCTTCTGATTCAGAACTTGATCCGCAGCAGAGGTAATTGGCCCATTGGCCACTTCATAAATGAACCGGGCCTGGATTTTGTTGGCATTAGCTTCGGTAATCTGATTTTCCAGGGCCGCTGGCACCAAAATATCGACATCTAGCTCTAGCAACTCAGCATTGGTCAAGACCAAATCCGCCGTTGTATGGCACACTGTATCATCGCAGTACATCGCCTGAATGCGGCGGCTAGATTCCTTAAACTGGCGAACACTGGGGATATCTAGCCCTTGGGGAGAATAAATCCCTCCCTGGGAGTCGCTGACAGCAACAACCCGATAACCGGCATGAAACAATAAATCGGCCAGAATTCCGCCTGCATTCCCAAACCCCTGAATCGCGACGGTCGTCTCTTGGGGAGCGCGATCAAATTTGGGCATCATTGCCTCAATCACATAGAAGGCCCCCATGGCCGTGGCACTCTCACGTCCCAGGCTACCACCCATTGTCACTGGTTTGCCGGTCACGACGGCTGGCGAAAACTGACGCTTGATGATGCTGTACTGATCCATCATCCAACCCATCACCATCGCGTTGGTGTAAACATCCGGTGCCAAGATATCGACATCTGGCCCAATGAAGTCGGCGATCGCATCAATATAGCCTCGACTCAGCCGTTCTAACTCCATGCGGGAGAGTTCCTTCGGGTTAACGGTAATTCCCCCCTTTGCTCCCCCAAACGGGAGGTTCAACGCTGCGCACTTAAAAGTCATCCAAAAAGCTAGGGATTGAACCTCATCCAGAGTGACATGGGGATGATAACGGACGCCTCCCTTACCAGGCCCACGGGTATCGTCGTAGCGCACCCGGTAACCTTGAAACACCTTGAGGGAGCCATCATCCATGCGCACGGGAATTGAGACCGTCAAGCTCATTTGGGGATACTTGAGCGACTCTACGGCATCCTCAGAAATGGTGGCGTATTTTAAGGCTCGTTCTAAGCGTTGGCCCGCATCAGCCAGGAGTGAATCTGTCATCGCAACATCCTTTTTCTCTCAGTAGCATGGCTGAGCAACACTGGGTGCAATGCCAGTAGACAAGGGTTCTGTGAGAGGAATTTTGAGGGTCTGAGACCAAGCACAACTGAACCCTCGTCCCCTTTTGGGCACTCAGTTACCCCGCAAATCTAATTTGAACCCCCCCCGGTCAGAGCCGTGTTGGTGGGATCGAATGAGTCAATGAGGGGGTAACGTTTGTGCGGAGGCAGGATTTTGTCCGAGTAGCTGCGACTTGAGGCGTCAGGGCCACCAGGCGGTAGACCGTTAAAACCTCCTCTAACTGCGCACGGCCATAACCCGTTCAGAGCTGGAATTGAGGTGAAATTTCAAATTGATCTGCTTGATCTGCATTGCTGTTGCTCTGCTCTCCATTGTGCCCAGAGCAGGGGGGGTTTTTAGTTAAATCACCTCCCAGAAAAGGCAAAGAAATATCTCTACTTTTCAAGAAAAATAGAGATTTTGTATCTTAAGCTACTAAGCATGTTAAGGAAGTCATCACAGAAGGCGATCGCTCAAAGGCAAGCCAATGCCCCTTGTGCAGATAACACCTGTTGCCGTGCCCACTGGTCTGCGGCCAGGATATCTTCTAAGGTGGGGTCGGGACGATTATGCGCATGATAGCGATCGCAAGTTTGCTCAATCAACCGGGGAATATCCAGGAAGGCGATTTTTTCTTCTAAAAACAGCGCAACGGCCTGCTCATTCGCTGCGTTCAACACTGCTGGCAAACAACCCGCCGCTCGTCCAGCGGCATAAGCCAGTTGCATACAGGGATATTTTTGATGGTCAGGTTCACGAAAGGTCAAAGTACCGACCTTCACCAGGTCAAGGGGTTCCCAATCGGTATACAGCCGCTCTGGGTAAGAGAGAGCATAGAGCAAAGGCAGCCGCATATCAGCCCAGCCTAATTGGGCCAACATCGAGGTATCCTGCACCTCAATCAGAGAATGAATAATACTCTGAGGATGAATCACAATATCAATGTGGTCATAATCCAACCCAAACAGGTAGTGAGCTTCAATTACTTCCAGCCCTTTGTTCATCAAAGTGGCAGAATCGATGGTGATTTTGCGCCCCATCGACCAATTGGGATGTTTCAGTGCATCGGCCACGGTGACCTGCGCCAGCTTTTCTACAGGTAAATCGCGGAAAGCCCCCCCCGAAGCGGTGAGTAAAATGCGCCGTAACCCATCGGCGGGGACTCCCTGCAAGCACTGAAAGATGGCTGAATGCTCTGAATCAGCCGGCAACAGTTTGACTCCATGCGCTTGCACCAAGGGCAGCACCACTGGCCCCCCGGCAATGAGGGTTTCTTTGTTGGCTAGGGCAATGTCTTTCCCCGCTTTAATGGCGGCGATGGTGGGCAGCAAGCCGGCACAACCGACGATGCCAGTCACCACGACATCGGCGGCAGCAAACCGGGCGACCTCAATCACACCCTCTTCACCTGCCAAGAGTATCGGTTGGGGGTCAAGGTCGGCGATCGCCGCTTTGAGTTCGGGTAGTTTAGCGGCTTCACAAATGGCGGCCATTTCGGGGCGAAACTGCCGGATTTGCTGAGCCATCAACTCCACATTACGACCTGCCGCCAGTGCCACTAAGCGAAACTGATCGGGATGACTTGCCACAATATCAAGGGTTTGAGTCCCAATGGAGCCGGTTGAACCGAGGAGGGAAATTGCTTTCACGATCGCCACGCTACGCTTACGCCTCCCCTATCTTACGATTTGGTGGCACAAACCTTAAGTAATTCTGATGAAGCCCAGGGGAAGCGCTGCTATTCGGCCCACTTACAGCAGATCAGATAGTCAAACAGTTACCCTGCACTCAAACAGGGCCTTTACCGCGATCGCCCCCAGAGGCGTTTCACTTCTTCTAACACGGCTGTATTCGGGGTTGGAACCACCTGCCCTGACGGATTAACCTCTACACCGGGGATATTTTGACTCCAGGGGCTACCGGGCACCAACTGCACATCCACCCGACTCACCACGGGCCGAAACCCAAATTGCACAAAGACTGCTTGCTGTTCGGGTTGGGTCAAAAAATCCAAAAACTTGCGAGCAGCATCGGCAGTGCGACTATTGACATTACGGCGGGCGATCGCAGCGGTGGAAACCGTTTCAATCGTGGGGTTGAGGTAAAAAACCTGGTAAGGGCTGCCCTTACTGGCACTAGCCTGTTGCCACCGATGCAGGGCAATACTTTCATAAACCGTTGCCACATCCGCATCATTTGGCCCCCGACTAATGAATTCTTGCAGAAGAATGTCGGTCGAGCGGGGTGGATTGTAGACTGACTTATGCACCAGACTAAACAGAGACTGCACCGGCGGTGTCGCTAAATCGCCAGGGTTCAGCGGGCGGCCTCCCAGCTTGGCCTGTCCCCATAAAGCCATCGTCAGCTGGCCGCTGTTGGAGCGTTCGGGGTCAGTCATCACAAAGTCAAAGCTTCCCCACTCCGGCTGGCCTCCAAGGGCACTCCAGTTTTGCCTCTGCATCGCCTGCTCAATGCGTTCCCAACGAAACTTGCCATCAGGAAACAGCACCCGCGCCCGTTCTGGCCAGGCCACTGCCACTATCTGGGTTTTGGCCACAGGGCGGGGGGCGTCGTAAAACGCAGGTTCGCCATTCTGCGTTTGCCAGCGCTGGCTGAGTTCCTGCAAGATTGCTCCATTCGCTGGAATCAGCACCGTTGGCTGAAAGTCGTTGCGCTCGTTGAAGTAGCGATCGGCTACTTCTTGAGAACCTTGAAACTTTAGATCGACCTTAATGTTGGGATTTTGCTGCTGAAACTGATTCTGCAAAGCCATGAGTGGTTCTTGCAACTCTGTCCCTGCGACGACGGTGATCGTGCGACTCACTCCTGGTAAGGGTACATAGGCCAACCCCAGGGCGGCGGCAATGATGCCCAATGAAGTCACTATTTTTGTATTCATCGGTGTTCCTTGTGCTATCCCTTGTACACCAGTAAATCCACGTTTTCTTGAAATAACTTCAGCTCATCGCTGAGGGTTTGCAGTTCTTCCGTTGCCGCTGCATCCTGAAGATTGGCCGTGCGGAGTTGATTTTGCATGGATTGCAATACCCCTGCCGAGTCGAGGATCAGGCGTGATAAGCTAACAACCTGAGCTTGCCGGGCATCCTGACCTTGTTTTGCTAGTTGAATATTGCGCTCTAAACTCTGGATGAGCTGACGCAATTGGTCTTTCGCTGCGCCATCGTTTGTGTTATGCAGTCGCATCTGGGCGGTGGTAAGTTGTTTCTGCAGGTCGGCTACTGCAAGCAGCGAATCCTTACCTTGCAGCCGGCGGGCAAGCTGGTCAAGTTTTTCCGGTAGCTCTAAGGCGCGATCGCAGGCAAACTGCACCGTCGAAAGTATCTCCATCTGCATCGAGCTGGTCAGTAACCGACTGGCCTCAGCCCGCAGTTCAGTCGCCTTTTCGGCTAAGGCTTTGGCTTGCTGCTTGACCCCCAGTAGCTCTCGCTCTAGTTCTGGATTATCCAGGTTAAGCCGCTCTGGCTCCCTGGATTGCAACAACACCGCTCCGGCGGTTGCCACAATGGCTGAGAGAGGCAAAATGACTGCACTGGGCAAGTTCGCAAACCGAACTCCTGCCACTAACAATAGGCCACCAGCGGCAACGGCGAAGGGATAGTTGAGAGGGTTCACGAGTTTCATCCCTTAAAACTCCACTTGAAGATTAGCCATGACCTGGGCGATCGTCGCCGGATCTCCCTTAGAGTAGTAGCCCCCATTTAACTCTGCAATGGTTTTCAGTGCTTGGGGGTTAAATTCGCCCTCACCCCCATAACCAATGGTGAAAAAGGCAATGCGCTGAGCGTTATCGGATGAGAACCCGGACTTTCTCAGTTCTTCGCCCAACTGGTTCAGGCGAATCCCCGATCCCTCATCCATGCCATCGGTTAGCACAAGAACCGCATTAATCGCATCAGGACGCAGATTTTTTTGCAGCCAGTTGCGGGCAGCCAAGCTAGCATCATAGAGCCGGGTACCGCCCCGCGCCTCTAGACTGCTGATGTAGGCCAACCCCTGTTCCTTACCCTGAGGGTTACCCTCGATCACAACGGGTTCCCCAATATCTGAGCTAAAACGAATTAGGGCAACCCTTTCCTTTGGTCCCAGGTTCTCAATGTAGGTCTTTAGGGTGCTCTGTACCGCTGTTAATTTATTCCCTGTCATGGAGCCAGAAGTATCCACTACAATCGCTACCAGGGATGGCTTTTTCGTCACTTCTTGCCAGGATTTCAGCATCGCATCCACCACTTCAGGGCGGGGCGGACGGTAGGAATCATAGGCAGGCTGAGGAGTGACCCCATTTTCTGGGGTGAACTTCGCTCCTAAATCTACCCCCGGTACGCCCGGTCGTAAGCCCAAGTTAACAGCTATTTCCTGGGCTGCGGGCGATCGCAAAAACTCAATGACCTGCTCAGCAGCTTTTTTCTCCTCGGCACTGACCCAAGGCGCATTAGGCAAAATTGCCCGCATATTAGAGGAAAACGTCGCCTTAGGATAAACCGCCTCATAGCGGGCCTGCCCCGGTTGCAGGTTGCTATTCGCCTCAATCACCGAAGATTCATAAACTGAACCCATCGAGGCCCAGAAGGGGCCATTTTGCACCATAGCTTTGGCCAAAGAAGTGGTGGAAACACCATAGCGCGTCACCTTCTTCTGAATTTGCTCAATTTGGGGCTGGTATTTCTTCACATCCTCTAGAGTCAGTGCCTCCGGACGCTTTCCCGAAACCGAAGCATACTGGGCCACCAAGGTTTGCAAACCAGAGTTAGAGCGAGTCGGAGCCGTATGAACGTAGTGAACCGTCAGCGGTGGGCTAGAAGGCTCCATATCCCGATGAGTTTTGGCATTTACCAAAGGCTTAAACGGGTCAGGTAATTTGCGCAACCCAGCAGCGACATCCGATTGCGCCATAAACACCATGGGACTGTTGACCAGCAGCGGTGCCTCGGTAATATCAGGAATATAGTTTTGCCCAGGGAACAGTTGATTCATCTCATAGGCCAACTGACTCTGGTAAATTTCCCCATCCACCGAAATCAACACCGGAAATTCCGGGGAATCAGCGGGCAGTGTTCCGGCTTTTAATTGCTGGGCTAAGCTTAAGGTTTTATTCACCACATCTCCAGTGCCCAAAGCTTCGCAGGTGATGTAAAAGCGTTTGCCATCATCCAGCTTAGGGCCTTGCTGGTTAAACTTCTCAGCCGCCTGAGCGCAAAACTGGTGCAGCGCACTACCGACCAGTAACTTCGCTTCAAACCCCTGAGGCGCACCGTCAGGAGGAGAGCCAACAGGCCTGCAGGCCGTGAGTAAAAGCAAGCCGAGGGGCAGAAGGCGCTGTGGAATCAACAGGCAAATACGAGATCTCATAGGCATGACCAGATTGGTGTTGGGAAAGACAAAAGGTGACCAAACTGTTTCAAGTATTCCCACCTGTGGAGGCCTACCTTTGGGGGGCTAGAGAATGTTTTAGAAGCCAATCTCCGAGTAGCCCTGACGACTCAAGTCGCAGTGATACGGACAAAGCCCTACCTCCACAGGTTATAGAAAGCTCCAGTTGGGTAAAGCCCGCATCGGCAGACTTGGATTCCTCTTGTCGCGGTTTTCACCGCTGAACCCTCTTTAAGCCACTCTTGGTCTAGCTTCTCATTGTTTCGGCTAACTTCAGCGAGATGCTCTGGGTTTCCCCAAGACTAACTGGCTGAGCCTAGACAAAGTGAATAGGATTTCAGGAACTCCTTACTCCTGATCTACACAGCTAATGCCCTTGCCTACGGACAATCGCTCCCACAACATTGACGTTGACACAGTAGAAGCGCAAACCAGGACTTTGGATCTGTCCAGGTGGCAAGAGGTTGAAGAGCGTGGGACTCTAGATCGTTAGAGAGCGTCGGCAAATGAAATTTGCGGGAGATTTCTGTCAAAATCACCTCCCCAGGTTCGAGAGAAACTTGCACTTTTAATTGCGTTAGCGTTACCGTCTGAGTGCAATGACTGCGCAAATACATCTCAATTTGGTGAGCTTGGACGTTATACGGTGCCCAATGGTCAAACCGCTCTGGAACAAAGTCACCCCCAAAGCGACGATTCAGATGGGTGAGAATGTTGCGGTTGAAGGCAGCAGTGACCCCTAACTTATCATTATAAGCCGCAGTGATAATCGCCAGATCCTTTTGCAAATCAACCCCTAACAAAAAGAATTCCCCTGGTGTAAGTGCCTGCTGAATCTGGGTAAGGAAGCGATCGCACTGGTTGGGGTCAAAATTACCCAGGGTGCTGCCCAGAAAAATGAGCATTCGGTTATCCATCCCCCGGGGAGGTAGCTCAGCCAGAGCCTGGTCATAGGTGCCCGCCAGCCCGCAAACGCGCAACCGGGGATATTGCAACAGCAAGCGTAAGGCGGCCATACGGAGCATGCCTGCGCTGACATCAATCGGGCAATACTGCATCTCTGATTGGAGCTGACTGTAGGCATCTAGCAGTAGCCTGGTTTTGCGCGAGCTGCCACTGCCTAGTTCTACCAGCTCACAGGCACCCGTTAAAGCCGCGATTTCAGTAGCGTACTCCTCTAGAATGGCCTCTTCGGTGCGGGTAGGGTAGTATTCCGGCAGGTCACAGATTTGTTCAAATAACTCTGAGCCACGATCGTCATAGAAGTAACGACAGGGCAAAGTTTTGGGAATCTGTTGCAAGCCCATCACCACATCTTCTCCGGCTGGGGTTTGCTCTGCTGGAGCAAGGGTAATCCAGCGTAGACGGGCCGTTTCTGTTTGCTCAATCCCCACAATTTAGACTCCTAACTACCACTTGGATTACCCTAACAGGTAGGGTCACCCAGTTAAGGTTAAGCTTTGGCTATATCTAACGTTTTGGATTTTAGACGTGTGGTGAGTTTAACGAACGATAGCCCTTGCCATAAGGGATAGGGCACCTTGGCATTCATAAACCCGTGTCGCGCAGTCTTTATGATCCTATATTCCTATCCCCTATTTCTTGTCATATATTCGCGATTCTGGATAGCAACAGTTTTGCAACGCTAGGCGTTCAATCGGGTATCTGCTACATCCATTGTGCAAGCGAGTTTCACCGCAAAGCTCAATACATCGCAATAGTCTAGACACTTTTGCACCATACCACCCTCATCCCCGTTGCTTGAATACCCGTCCAGGCGATGCCCCGGCTGCGCATGCCCTGCGGTCTTCTCCCAAACTTGGGCAGAGAAACCAGATCAAAGTCTCCTCCCCTTCCTTGGGCAAGGGATTTCGGGTAAGGGTCAAAACTGACAACGTGGCAAGTCTCTATTCTGTATCCTCTCTTCTCGTTACCAACAGTGAAACATCACGTCTCGTCGCCAATTTTTCAGAGTTCTCCTGAGGCTATTGCAACAAAAAAAGGGTAGTCTAGGCTACCCTTTCACCAACAAGCTGGAAGAATCTTCTCAACGCTAGGAGAAGTTATCAAAATACTCTCCTCACCCTTTAAATCATGCGCAAACCGGAGTATTGCACCAGCATATCTTCGCTACTGAGAACATCGCCCTCAGCTTGAGGAGTCCATAGCACTTCTAGAGCCAGCAAGCGATCGCTCGGTACCCCGCCTAACTGTTGCAGCGCCTGACGCAAATCAGCTTCACTGGTAATTGCGGGTAACTTGAGGTCACCTTCAACAGCAGCCAAAATCGTGACCACAATGTACTCACCAGGTTGCTCCGCCACCACCTCAGCCAGTTCGCCGCCCGCACCTGCAAGCACTGCTTTCGGCTCGACCTGACGCAACTGATTATTGACGTTTGAAAGCGTTTCACCCGTAAACTTGCTGCGCTCTGTTAAAGCCATACGATTAAACTCAGCCTCAGCTAGAGCTAATCGAGAAGATTGGGTGCTGGCACCAGCATAAACCCAGTACTCGGGATGGCGTAGCAACGCTAGGGAGGTTTCCTGCAACACATCCGCTAATCCCTCGCTGGAGCTAGTATCCGCTTTGAGGGCTAACTTGTTGAGGTCAGCCTGCAACTCACGGGCATTAGCTAACAGCCCCACCTGCAACTTTGTCACACTCACGGTTGGGTTTGACGTGCTGTAACCCAGCTCATCTCCCCCTTGAGCACGACGGAAGCTCTGGAACAAAAAGCTGGCAATCATGAGAAAAACCAGCAGGCCAAACAGACCGCCCCCACCGACAAAGAAAACGGGTGAAGGGAAGACAAAGGGAAAGCCAATGCCTCCACCCGGATAGGGGTAATAGCTGCCCCCACCTGGAGCTGGAGAATAGGTACGGGGCATTGGGCGAGCCGGAGCGCGGAAAGACCCACCACCAATACGTCCGCCTCCTGCGGCCAGGGCAGGGCTGGCAGCCCCCACCATCAGCGTAACGACTAGGGCGATCGCCAGCAGGGGTTTGAGGAAGCGTTTCATCAAAGAAGCCAATATTTTTTGCATAGTCTTGACCCAGATGCTTATGACAGCTTGGCTGTCGTTCAAACCACAACCAATTCTGGATGGTTCTGAGTCTCTGCGCTGTCGTTGGAGGCAAGACGCCTTTCGACCGCGTGGGCAAATCACCAATCAGAATGGTTCATTTCTCTTCGTTAAGAGTTGTATATTTGGTTTCATTTCTACTTTAACGTCTCTGCCCTTGCTTGCCTATCTGCCAATGCCCGGAGCAGGTCGTGAATGCCGTACCCTCCCCATAGATTTTTCCCAAGCACTCCGCGATTTCATTGACTCTTCACAACAACCCTCGTACTAAACCAACATAGACTCCCTCAATTACCAAACTCTCAGCACTGACTGAAATCGGAGAATAGTTTGGGTTAGCAGGCCGGAGGATGATTTGCTCCCCTTCCTGGCAAAAATACTTTAGCGTTGTTTGGGTCTCTACCCGGGCGGCAACAATCTGCCCAGACTTCACCGCCTGTGGGTCAAACTCCTGGCGCAAAATCACTACATCTCCATCCGCGATCGCAGCCCCAATCATACTATCTCCTTGCACTTTTAAGGCAAAGTGTTGGGCAATTTGCTGACGCGATCGATGGGCAAAGTAGGGGAGACTAGTCACATCAATATAATTTTCTACACCTTCGTTGACAAAGGTTTCTACCAAACCACCTGCCGCGATCGCCCCTAAAATAGGCACGCGCCCTAAGCGAGGACAGCAAATTTGAATTGAACGGGCGCTTCCCTCTGGCCAGGTAATATAGCCGAGATCGCGCAGATCATTCAGTTGAACCCGCACTGTATTTTTAGAGCGATACCCCATCGCCTCAGCCATTTCTTCATAGGAAGGCACACAATGTTGGGTGTAGATTCGATCTTCTAACCAGTCTAAGAGGCGTTGCTTTTTAGGGGAGAGGGGTTGCATCATGTAAGCGCAGAGCATTTGTACTATATATTAAGGCATTTTCAAGCGAATGGCACGAAAAGCCACTCAATTTTTTGCCTAAAGTCCCCCCTGATGCGCTCTAAGCTACACAGCAGTTTCCTATCGAGAATCCCTCAACCCCTTGCGCCTAGCCTGACCAGCGACCACCCCAAGATAGAAGTCGTAGCTAGCGTGGGTAACTCCCACACAGAACTGGCCGAGCCATCTTCACTGGTTTCAGGTCTCTGGGCGATCGTGGCCTCTACAGGGGTGATATTCGTACCAACCTTAATTGGCTGATACTGCTTCGCTTCATACCGCCACCCAAGGAAACTAATCTCAGGCGCGCGCTAACGGGCTGGCGCCAGAGTCTGAACGGTTAAGACCTGAGGGGGTGTAGAGTCAGGAGGGTAGAGAAAATCAACCTGAACTAATCGGCGATCGCCGGGTCGCATAGTGAGTGTAATCAGAGGTTCCCCTTCCTGCCCCCGCATTTGCACCAGGTGAACAAAGCGCGTTCTCGGAAGCCCCTCATCATCGGTGTAGCGCAAACGCACAGGACCACGAAAAAAGACCCGCTGTTCCGGAGGTTTGACAAACAGCAACCCCGCCGCCCGGGCATCATCCTTTAACGGAGTTTGCATCAAAATGGCAACCGACTGGGTTTGTCGGGAGGGGTTCAACAGTGGCAATGTCAGACTGTACTGAACTCCATAATTGCCATTTGCCTGGTAAGCCGTATCAGGGTAACGCACCGCCATTCGCGCACTTTGAATCTGAGCCGTCCCAAACGTGCCCCGGTACAGAGTACTCAACCCATAGGAGAAGGCGCGCCCTGGCGATGGAATCGTGAGGTAATCAACCTTAGGGTTGTCTGTCAAGTTAGCCTGCCACTGGGAGCCAATCGCCACTCCAGCAACCCGGCCATAAGTAATTCGAGCAAAATTGCCAACCTGCGCAACTGGCGTGGGCGGCACATCTCGTGGGCCTGACAAATTACCCCGCACGAGCAGATCCTGCCACTCCTCCAAGGTAGGAGGGCGCTCTCCTCCGTTATCATTGGAAGGCGCATACATCGCCAGATTTGCCATGTACAGAGGCCCACTACTCCATAGCCGTAACAAAGTACTGCGCCCGTTAGAAGTCGGAGTTACCGTACCAGCCGGGATAGGTAGATTCATTAGCATTCGAGCCGTTCCTGGTGGAATCTCCATCAAAGGCAACCAAAGCCCCTGGCGTCGCCCCCGCAAAATATCGTTTACCACACGACTACCGGGACCAGAGAAAACGGTGCCCAGTGGATCTTCCTTATAGGAGGGAAGATCGATAAAAATCGCATCAGGACGGGTCAGATAGCTCGCTCCCTGCAAAACTTCTAGCTTGACCGGCTCTAGCGTTGGGTTATAAACAATCACCCCTTGAAACAGGCTGCGCGTCTCGTTAGCGTTTCTAGCCCTAGAGATGTGGTGAGAAAAGAAATCAAACCGACCTTGAAAGGGATAGTTCAAGTGAGCATTGGGGTATAGCTTGCCCGCTGGCGGAAAGGTGGATAGCAATATCCCTTCCGTTTGCACAACCTCTGGGCTATTACTGTTAAAAACAGGCACCTCATCTAATCGGCCCGGCAGGGGGCGCACTTCTTGCGGACGAAAAATTTCCAACGGTTGTAGAGACTCCTGCCCAGAAAGACTAGCCTGAGGAGGCATCACTTCAACGGGTGGAATCACTCGTTGCGGGGCAGGGGCGGGCTTGGGAGGTAACAGTGGAGCTGAAACAGTTGTTTGAGCAAGGGTAAGGGTAGTGAGCAGCGGTAACATGAGCAACTTAGCAGAAAACTCCCAAAAAACAGGTGAACAAAAAATAAATTGTGTCCAAATCCAGACCAATCCTCCCGGATTAACGGTCAGAACGTTAGCTTGCACTCCTGTTAGGATTCCCAAACACCCGATGAGCTAGCCTTTCTGGAGAGCAAGCTGGACTTCTCACCAAGAATGCGGAAGTCTAACTATCGCTAAAGCTCTATCTTTTGGAAAAACGACAGACTTTGAAGAACTAGGTCTGGTTTACGTTCAGGTCATCAACCAACAGGTACTTAAGCAGATTTGAACACTTTATTCACAGTAATACCTACCTTTTCCGCAGGGTTTAACCAGAAAAAGGCAAAATCGAACCTAATCCAACCCAGAAGAGATGACTGGCCCGGGCTAGTTTACAACTTGTCAGCTAACGATGGTTTCAGTTTGAACAATACTCATTGAATAACTCAAACTCAATTAGTTAATGGATGATACAGGGAAGTGGGCGCTTTTACCAAAAAGATGGGCTTCATCCTGTTTTTGATTACAAGACAATAAAAGATTGCTTGAACTTCTGATTCTAAGGCTCTCTACCGTGCCTTCAAAGGAGCCTAAAGGTCAAATTAGGAGATGTGCCACGATCGCTTTACTGACCAGTAAGACCTAGTAAAACGCTGTTCACGTCAATGCGTAAAGCCAGACCGAACTTAGCAAAGGCTCCGTTGCTAGAGCTATAGACACAATGTTTTCCCTTAGTCAGGAAGCTGAGGACAAGACCAAGTACCTCGTTGATTGACAACACTTTTTCGCTGGCGGCTGGAAGCCGCGCCTACAGATGCAAAACCCGCGCAGGCAGCTTTTCGGTAAGGGTAGAGAGGCAGCGCCCGACTTTGTTGATGTCGCAGCGGTTTCAACCGCTCGGTGCCCAGGTTTTGTCAGTCAATCAGAACCAAGTACTCAACCGTCATGCTGACAGGCTTTCTGACCTGCCTTCACCTGTTTTTCATGGCGATGGGGGTAGCTCTGGCTTGAGAGTGTGTCACCTTCGCAGGCTCCCATCCCCCAGCCTTTCTCCCAGTTTGGGAGCAGGAGAGCCGAGCCACCTCAAAGTCTCTCTCCCAGTTTGGGAGAGGGATTAGAGCAATCCGGGCATACCAGAAAAGGGGGAGGGCAAAAGTGACATGCCTCCTCTAGCTTGGATTGAAAACCCTTCTCAAAACAGAAAATCAAGGATAACTTCCTACGATGGATCCATCAGCGTCACCCAATGTCATGACTTCACCCAATATTCCAGTATTTGCGAACAACGACAGACCGAACTTAAGATTAGCCTTGAGGAAGATGTCTTTTCGGCACTAATAGCTTGAAGCAATTCATTTAAAGACAATGTTGGGGGTTGACGGGGCAGCCCCCACGTTCCCTTCTGATGATGAAATACACCGAACTACTTAGTGAAGTCTGGCATGATTCAAGACTGGGTAAGTTGACATTTTCAGCCAATTGAATGACCGAGTAATGACTTGTTCAGGAAAAAATATTTAGGCAGGCATTTGTCCTATCAACCCTCTCTTAGCGGCGATATTCTCAATTAAAGTCGGCGTAGGTTAAAAGAATTCAAGAAAGCGTGTCACCTTTGCAGGCCCTCATCCCCTAGCCCCTTCTTCCAGTTTGAGAGAAGGGGAGCCGAGACCGCCAGGCATACCAGAAAAGGGGGAGGGCAAGAGTCACGTGCACCCGAATTCAATCTACCTGAAAAGATTGAACCGACTCTCTAAGCAAGCCTTGCATCTTCTCCCAACGATCTTCAGGGGTAGAGGCATTGAAGGTGTAAAGTTTACCGCGATTGACTGCCACACTGGCAAAGTTGTGCCGCTTATTGCCGTTGACATCAGTGGCATACTCGAGAATGTAGTAGATTTTACCAGCGGCTTCCTTTTCTTCTGCGGTGACGAGTTCTGCCTTACGTCCTGAGTCTGGAGGGGCGATCGCGCTCGTCGCCAAACGATAACCCACCTCGCCAGGAGTACCGAGATCACGCAAGGTTTTGCCGACCGCTACAGGATTAATCACCACGCTGACATTTTCTGTCTGCTGAATGATGTCATGAAACACCACATCCGCCCCACTGCTAACCTGAACAGGCACCCAGCCATTAGGGTAAAGAAACTTATAACCATCTGTACTATCAATAAAGCTCTTCATGCCCGCTCCGGGTGCTACACACCCTTGCAAACTCAGGCTGATGATGCATACCAGTGCAACAATGATGCGCTTTAGCATTTCTAGAGGGTCTCCCATCTTAAACTCAATCCGCAGACATAAAAAGCGTTACTTCTCTTCATCTTCCCACCTCCTGAGACGCTTATCGCCATTAGCCCAAAATTTTGCCGGTTGTCCTAGTAGACGAAACCATCAGTCTGGTTACCCTCTCCCTGCCCCCTTGATGGGAGAAGAAACCTGGCCCTGACAGGCATTCAAGAAAGGGGGATGAGAGTGGCTGAGGCGAGTCCAGAAATTTTTGCCATCCAGTACCAGTAAAGTCCAGCCCATCAGACACCGGACAATACAGCCCAACTGAACCGATTGCCTTTGCACCTGGCGTTTTGAATGCCGCAGAGTTGTAGGAATACTCTAAAAAACTTTGAGATAACCCTAACAATTAGGCGAACGGTACCGCTATCTTATGAAAAAGCCCCTGCCAGTCAAGTGAAAAAGTCTGTGTCAGTTAAACGCTTTCTCTATGAACGGCCTGTCAATCAAGGAGTAGGTTGGCTATTTTTGACTCCAGCGCTGCTACTCTTGGGTCTTTTTGTGTTTTACCCAATTGCTGACTTGGTGTATCTCAGCTTTACGGCGGGTAGCTTTACCCGGGCTGGTGTACATTTTGTAGGGCTGCGAAATTATGTGCGCCTGTTACTTAATCCTGACTTTTGGCAAGTTTTGGGCAACACCCTTTTCTTTACCGGGGCAACCGTGATTCCGAGTTTAGTGCTTTCTCTGGGGCTAGCAGTGTTGCTCAATCAGGCGATCGCGGCGGCAAAACGTCCCTGGCTCACCCTGCAAGACCTTCTCCGCACAGCCTACTTTTTGCCCTCGGTTACCTCGCTCGTTGCCGTTGGGTTGGGCTGGCGCTGGCTGTTTCAAACCGATGGGCCGATCAACCAGGCACTACAGTCCTTGGGCCTTGCTCCGATTCCCTGGCTCAGTAGCCCGGTCTGGGCGATGCCGGTCTTGATTTTGCTTAGCATCTGGAAGCAGTTGGGGTTTAACCTGGTGGTATTTTTAGCGGGGTTACAAACAATTCCCAAAAATCGCTATGAGGCAGCAGTACTCGACGGGGCCAATGCCTGGCAGCAATTCTGGCATATCACGCTACCCGGCTTGCGCTCGACCCTCATCTTTGCCACAGTGACAACTGCAATCTTTAGCTTGCGCAGCTTTGAGCAAGTTTATGTAATCACTGGGGGAGGCCCACTTAATACGACCAATTTGCTGGTCTATTACATCTATGAACAGGCATTTGCCCAGTTTGATTTTGGCTATGCGGCAGCCGCCGCCACCATTTTGCTGATTATCACCCTGGGCTTTGTCTGGCTCCAACTCCGCGATCGCCCCACCGCCGAAGCATCCCCATCGTTCCCAATCATCCGTCGCACGTAGTGTCGAACATCAACCGATAACCTCTCAACAATCGGTATGCATTGGGTTGCTAAATTCGCCCTCACCCGTTCCCTCTCCTAGGCCCCGGCACTCACGAATGGGGTTTAGAGAGACTTTGAATCTAACTCGCCTGTGCCCATTTTGGGAGTACATGGCAGGGCGTGCGCAGCAGGAGTATCGCCTTGACGAGCATTCAAGCCAGGGGGATGGAGAGCTTTACGCTTCCCGCAGGGTGGGGTAACTCGTAAAAGTGGAATGCCTCGTATATTCAACCGCCAATGCTGAGTCAGCTTTCTACGCAACACCTTATATTCATTACACCTCGGCAACCACTCTAAGTCCGACTTTCTCGATTGAGCTTGTCATCGATACAGGTTTCACTGATCGCCTACATCTGCCACCTCAATAAGCCTTTGTCAGAGATCCCAGATAATGAGCTTAAACCCTGCCAAATAACGCTTTTAGCCATCGAACCCATACCATGTTAAGATTAACCTCCGAAAGGTGAATTAAGATTTTGATAGGTCTGCAATCCTTCGAAGTTTAACTCATTGAAGTTTATCTCATTAAACATTTATTTTTCTCCTAAAAATGTAAAGACTTCAGTCTAACAAGACCTGATGTAACTACTGATACTTTTAGCTGGTATCTTTACCAGACGCTTTTGAAAAGAGTTTACGCACCATTTAAAAAAGCCTGTTTATTGATGAATTATGTATAGATTTCATACAGGAGTTAGAGCCACTCGAACCATGTTTGATACTCTTCGAGAAGAGTACGACAATCCATTAATACGGTGGCTGCGGTGAGTTTTTTACATGCTGGGTATAGTGCTCATAGCCTCTGGATTTTACCAAAGTGAACCCTCCAGAAGCAAAAGGCTTTCTGCGTTTATGGTGATCGGTCGAGTTCATTGTTGAGACAACCTGACCTTTTGAGTTGTTTTGGGAATGGGAAACGTAGCACAAACTAATCTTCTCCATCATTAATACAAGTAAGCAGTTAATTGTTCACCCATCGTACTTTGTAAAAAGCGATAGAAGTGTATGGATTCAGGAACTTACTGCTTGATATTTAGCATTTTCATTAGGTTATGGATATAAAAGAGTTTTCTGCTTAGAAGGCATTGTATCTCTATGGTTCTCTAGCGGATGAAAGACTTCTGAAAACGTATCTACAGAGTCTCTTAAGAATATTTCAACTCAATATCTTGATATCCCTTACCTAATGTTCATCTGGAGCTAAGCATGATAGCAGAAAAAGAGAGTAATCAATCTTCTTGGATGACGAATCACCGCCAACTTTCATTATTCAACCCGGAAGCAACCACACCACTATCAAAACTTCCCAATGCAAGTTTTCCCGACTCTGCAACACATTTGGCTGCTGTGATCCGTCAGATACCTGGAGAAACCCAGTCTGCTCGACCAGGATGGAAATGGCAACGCATCGGAACGGGTATCTTTTTTACTGCTTTGGGTGGTGCCGCGATCGCATTTGGGGTAAATTCTGTTCTTTATCGCTGGCGTCATTTAGTCATTGATCATGGGATTTTGAATGGCCGTACTGTCTCACTCCAAGCTCCGATTGATGGCAGCTTAACAACGTTTTATGCCCGTCCTGGTATTGCAGTTAGACAAGGACAAGCACTGGCCTTGATTCAAAACACACTACAAACGGATCAAAAAGAAACCCAAGCTGTTTTAGAGCTGGATGGGGAGGTTGCTGCCTACTCTGCGCAGCTGGTGGCCGCTACTCAGTCGCTGGCTCTATTGCAGCAACAACTTCAGGAATTAGAAGGCCAGAATCGGGCGGTTCAGTCTGTCGATACGACTCTGCAAACCAAGCAGGTGACTGAGCGTCAAGCAGCGGTTGAGGCCGCGATCGCAAAGACAAAAGCCGCAGATATGGAATTAAACCGCTATCGTAGTCTCGCTGCGGCAGGGGTCATCTCCCGCCAAAGGGTGGATCAAGCAGAACTGGCAGTGGCCGCTAGTAATGCCGAAGTGAAACAAGCGCAGGCAGCTCTGGCTGCGGCTCAAACGAGTCTAAAGGCTGCTAGCCAGGGCATTAGCAGCCAAACTCCCAAGATTAATCTGCTAGAGCAACAACGCCGCCTACAGCAAGCCATTCAGTCTCAAACAGCACTGATCAGCACCTTGACAACTCAGCTTCAAAATCGCCGCCAACAACAGCAGCAAGCACGGGGTCGCCAGCAGGGCTTGAAGGAGCTGACTGTCAGCGCTCCCTTTTCAGGGGTGATTTACCGCACCTACCAGGAAACTGGAGAGCAGGTAAATCGAGGGCAGCCGCTTGTCAGCCTCCTAGATTGTCAGAGTGTGTGGGTCGAGGCAGTTGTTACGGCGGATGAAGCCGCAAATATTGACCTGCAGCAGCCCGTTTTGGTTCATCTGACGGGTTTTGCCCAGCCCTTAGAGGGACGAATCGATCTCATCCAACCCTTGGGACAGAGCCAGATTGGCAATCTTACTCCTGACTCGTCGGTGCAAGCGATCGCCCCAGTGATTCCACCTTCCCTGAGTGGGCAAACCGTTAAGCGGGTCACGGTACGCGTGCCGCCGCCGCCCCAGCACACCAACCCCCAAGAGTTCTGTGGAGTGGGGCAAACCACGCGCCTGAGCTTTCGCCGAAAAGGATAGCCCCACTGTCCAAATTGCAACCCCAACTAGGAAGACCACAAAACCTACATCAATCTGGGCGTCTCAAGTCAGAGATATAGCCGCAGCCAACTGATTGAGGAAAGGGTGCAGAGGTAGAACCCTCCAATAAACTCACCAATCTGGCTAACTGATTGCGGGCAAGGAGGTTCTGAAACGTTCCCACAGGCCAATCAACACAGTATCCACTCTTGATTAACCCATCCCAATTAGCCGGATTTTCTTCAAATATTCCTCAAAGTTGACCCATCCCCCTATCAAAACATCATATGGCTAGTACTGCGAAATCCCGTTTGTGTAAACTGAGCCATCTTCAGCCCAGCCTGAATTTCGGCTTACTGATTTTGCTGATGATAGCTGCAAGCATGGGACTGCTCTGGCTGCGTCAAGGCAACCTTGATAGCATTTACCTGTCAGAAATTTTTACGCTGGGTGCAATTGGCCTCTGGCGTTGGTCTTGGTTTGGGGTACAAACGCTGCGATCGCGACTTTATGAGCATGTTTTTTTTCCTCGGATGCGGCGCAGAGCAAACACCATCCCAATTGAGCAACTGCCACCTGTCTGCCTTTTGGTGCCCACCTATCAGGAAAAAGCCTGGATCAGTGAGCGCGTTTTTCGGGTGATTGCCCAGGAAGCCCAAACGCTGCCCCATCCCATCACACTGCTGGTGACTAGTGGCAGCGAGGCTGAAAATGCCGCCATTCGAGCTGTTTTAGAGGCAACCGATCCAGGTTTACAGCATATTCACTTGATTCAAATGGTGCAAACTGGTGAAGGGAAGCGCAAAGCCATGGCAGACGGCCTGCGGGTCTTGGCTCAGCAACATTTGCCGGCTAATACCATCGTGGCTCTAATGGATGGTGACTCAGAACTAATCCCCGGAACCCTGCGCCGCTGTCTCCCATTTTTTTGTTTGTATCCCAATCTGGGAGCCTTAACGACAGATGAGCTACCAGAAGTTCACGGTTCTTTCTGGTTCTCAGAATGGTTTCACTTACGCATGGCGCAGCGGCATCATCATATGTGTGCCGTTGCCCCCAGCCATAAAGTTACCTGCCTAACGGGTCGTTTTTCCCTATTTCGGTCTGAGGCAACCTTTCACCCGGAGTTTATCAACCAGCTAGAAAATGACATGCTGGAGGATTGGTTATGGGGCAAGTTTAAGTTTCTCTCAGGGGATGACAAAAGTACCTGGTACTGGTTGTTAAAGCACCGCTACGATATGCTCTATATCCCCGATGTGATTGTTTATTCGATTGAGACGATTACTGGCTCCCTCTGGCAACGTGCCTATCAAAATATGCGCCGCTGGTATGGCAACATGCTGCGTAACAGTGGTCGGGCGATCGCCCTTGGGCCTCAAAAAACCGGCTGGTTTATCTGGTTTGTTCTAATCGACCAAAAAATCAGTATCTGGACTCCCCTACTCACTCCAGGATTCTTACTGCTCTGCCTCCTTCAGGGGCGCTGGCTCGCCACTGCCATCATCGGTTGCTGGCTGATGCTGACCCGGCCCCTTGCCTTGATGATTTATTTCATCCACTTTAAGCAGCGGGCTTCCCATCTCAAGCTCCTCCATTTTCCCCTACTACTCATCTCCCAATGGGGAGCTTGCCTGGTCAAAATCTGGACACAAACCAACCTGGCCCAGCAACGCTGGAGCAACCGGGGAAACCAAAAGATCTCAGCCGAGGGCAAAGGGGTGGTGCGTCTCATCAAGGTAGGAACCGCCCGGTTCCTTTATCTCTCTGGGTTGGTGGGGTTCGCGGTTGTTTTAAGCTCCCTATCGGGCAATATCCATCCGCTGAATGACGCGACCCAAGCCTGGTGGAGCCAGCAGATGAACCGCCAGCCGGAAACAATCGTTACGATTGAGGCGATCAACTATGGAGTCATCCCGAATGATGATGTTGATGATGCGCTTGCCATCACACAACTCATTCGCAGCTTGCCCAGCCAGGGAAAGATTCAGATAATACTACCCCCTGGCACACTAGAGTTGCGGCAGCCCATCGAAATCAACCGTAGCCATACCATTCTTCGGGGCGCAGGAATTGACCGCACCATCTTGCAAGCCTACCTTGTACCAACATCAGAAGTGGCGCTGATCAAACTAACACCAGAGCCTGCATCAGCTAGGCTAGCTGGCTTTAGAGACCGTTTAGCCAGCCCCAACCCGAGCGTTCATCACGAGGCCTCGTCAATGTTGCAAGCCGTAGAGTTGTCTGGCTTCACGTTGCGTCAAAGTTCTCCCAGTTATCAACCTCAAGCCAGGGTCAATGGCATTTTCCTGCAACAAGCCGAGCAAATCACACTGAATCATCTGCGCTTTGAGCAGGGAATTCGCACCGCGATTGAGCAGCGATCAAGCCACCAGGTGACAGTTGAATACGTGGTAGATGAACAAAACCAGAACCCAGACTACTCGGTCATGCTGGAAACGCCTTCAGAAAACCCTGGGAGTTGAGGCTGCCGACTATTTGCGATCTATCGATGGCAATCCTACTGCAAGCAGGCAGTCGATCCAGCGTCTGCCCCATTCAAACTTGTAATCAATGGATGCTGCTCTGGCGATCGCCGTGCCTTCAGTCGTTAGGCAAATTAGGTAACCAACTTCCAGAAGGCTTGAGGCTTTGTCCGCTTAGACCGCTTCCCAACGGACTGATTCAGGCCCTCACCTCTTGGCTCTATGGGAAAACATTTTACGCTCTTTGGGAGATACCTATGACTTTTGGGTTTCGGCAACTTCTGCTGACTTTACTCACGACGGCAGGTTTGGGGTTGCTGTGTCACAGCGACCAGCCCAGCGTTGCAACGGCTTTCCAGCCGTTGGGTTCTGTTTCGTCTAACCGTAATAGCGCCATGAGCCGACTTGCCCAGACGGGCAGTCTCCAACTTCTCTGGTCAAACCGGTTTCAATCGGCAAATTGGCAATCCCAGTGGCAGGTGCAGTCCCAGGGAAAGTGGGGCATGCAGAATCTCCGAGTCTTGTCTGAACCGCAGGGAAAGTATACCCAATTTTTACGCACCCTTTATCCAAAGGGATCGGCCAGTCCTGCTGTAACTCGGCAGCAGGGCACACCAGTTGGGGGTGGACAGTTCTATGCCAGCCTTGGCATTAGCCCCCGTGATGCGTTGCGCCTCAGCTATGCGGTACGCTTTTCAAGCAATTTTGACTTTGTCAAAGGGGGAAAATTGCCGGGTCTGTTTGGGGGAACGGCAACGAGTGGGGGCGCAGTCCCGGATGGAACCAATGGAGTCTCGACTCGCTACATGTGGCGAGCCAACGGAGTTGGCGAGGTCTATGCCTATCTTCCCGGTGCTAGCGATTACGGGGTTTCTCTTGGTCGGGGCAACTGGCGGTTTGTTCCGGGCCAGTGGCACCAGATTACGCAGGAGGTCATACTCAATCAGCCGAACCAAAAGAATGGAAGGGTTCGAGTCTGGTTCGATGGTAAGTTAGTGCTCGACGAACGCGAGCTGCTATTCAGAACCAGCGATCGCCTAAAGCTCGAAGGTATCTTTTTCTCCACATTCTTTGGTGGCAATGATACATCCTGGGCTAGTCGTCGTAATGTGACTGTTGATTTTGCCGACTTTAAGGTTTGGGCGATTCAATAAACTACCCCTACGCGAGGCGCTTTTCTAGATATTGCCCAATCATTTTTTGTTCGCCTGCATAGGAAATAATGGTCTGGCGGGTACGGTAGCGGCTACCAATCAGTTTCAGCTCTTCTTCAAAGACAGAGCCATTATACTCTGTGCGGAGGCAAAGGGTTTGAGGATGGGTGAAGCTAAAGCCAGCCGTAACCGGTTTGGGTGTCGCAAAACCGCGATCGCGATAGAGTACAGTACCGAGAGCACCAAAGAGGGTAACCCCTTGCGATTGGCTCCGCTTAGAAACGGAGTCTTCACTGACCCACTCAACCTCAGCCCCACAGGTCAATACTTGGTCTGCCGCTAACTGGTGTAGCTGGGCAAGATGAATTAATTCTGAACTGCCCTGGGGCAAAAAGCGGATCGACAAATGACTCACAACCTCTTTCGTGGTGCCAGCGGGCAGGGTGTAATAGCGCCGCTCAGACAACCATTGACCGGCTGATTGTTGAAAAAACTCACTAATTAGTAAAGTAGCCGCCTCTGGGGCCAGTTGGTTTTGAACAGTCACAGAATTCAAATCCTTACGAAGATGAGAGAGTAGGAAAGCAGCAGCCCTAGTGGTCGCTCAAAATGGGCTGTAACTTTTCTTAATACTAGCAGAGCCGTCAAGGGTGGGGGAGGTGGATTGGCTCAAGCAGATTTTGCTTCGATTACGCTCGCCAACTTCAACAAAAGGGCTGTGGGAGAGATCCTAAATCAATTCGTTAAGGGCCGCAATGGGGCGGCTATAGTTGAGTAGCAGCCTGGGAGAAGACAGATTGTGGAAGGTAGGTTTCAGCAGAACAGCCCCGGATGGCAAATTTACTTGTTGGGTAAGCGCATGGGTGAGGCCATTGAGGCCTTTTTTGCACCCGCACGAGATTTCAATCGACCCAATTGGGAATTACCTGAGTGGTTGGCGCAGTTGTTTTTCTGGGCTGTGGTAACGGTTTTAGTGCTGTGGCTGTTGTGGCAGTTGTACCAGCGATTACGCTCCTACCTGAATGCGGCGATCGCCCCGATAACACCCGCCACTGTAGTGCCTCAAGCGACTCCCAGCCTAACAGTTCATCAATGGTTCGGGCGATCACAACTCCTAGCCAATCAGGGCAATTATCGCGAAGCTTGCCGTTCCTTATACCTAGCGCTGCTGCAACATCTCGATGAAACCAGGCAGATCCCGCAACAAAGTAGCCGCACGGATGGGGAATACCGCCAATTGTTGCAAGCTAGGCCCCAAGCGCCCCTTTACCAGATCGTGCTCGATACCCACGAGCAACTGTGCTTTAGCCAGACAGAAGTTTCTGCGGATACTTTTAAGCGTTGTCAGCAAGCCTCCCAGGAGGTCATCCAACCATGAGGGGAACCAAGCGATCACTGTGGGTAGGGGGCCTATTGGTTCTGACCCTATTTCTAGTCAGTCTGGTATCTGGAGCAGGCAGTGGTGGGGCACAACGCGGCTCAACCTATGGTCGCGGCCCCGATGGCTATGGAGCCTGGTATGCCATGATGGAGCAGCGCCAAGGGGTTTCGATTCAGCGCTGGCAAAAGCCCCTAGATCAGTGGTTGGCAAAAGGGTTGGGCGATCGCCGCACTCTGTTGCAGATCAACAGCGGGAGCGATTCCCTGTTGCCAAGCAGCTCTTTCCGAGAGTGGGTCAGAAACGGCAATACCCTTGTGCTGCTAGGGGTGAATGCGCCCGTCACACCCGTACCCTTTCGCCAGAGAATCAACCATCCCGCTGGCACAGTGCTGATTGAGACGCGCCGTCGTGCCACGAAAGTCGATGGCCTTCTCAAGGACAGTGCTGGAGCCGTCGTTTGGCAAGAGTCTCTCGGCTCCGGAAAAATCATCTACGCCTCCACACCCCATCTGGCAGCCAACGCCTATCAAGGACAGGAAGGTAACTTTGAGTTATTAGCACAAGTGGTGAGTGACTCCGGTGCCCCCATCTGGGTGGATGAATATCTCCACGGTTATAAAGATCGAGAAACCATTAAACAAGAATTGGGAGAAGAAAATTTATTCTCCTATCTAGCCAAAACGCCTCTACTGCTAGTCGGCATCCAGGCCGTTGTGATGGTGTTGCTTGCTGTTCTGGGGCAGCGGCGGCTAGGGCCACCGGTTGAACTCATCCCACCCCCTATCGATAACAGCACGGCTTACATTACAGCAATGGCGCAGGTCTTGCGTAAGGCTCAATGTAGCGAGTTTGTCGTTGCAACGATTAGCAAGGCAGAGCGTCAGGCAATTCAGCGGGCATTGGGTTTAGGAACCGATCCCCTCTCCAATGAGGAACTTTTAGCCGCTTGGACGCAACAAACCTCCCGTCCTGAGACAGAATTAAGAATGGTGCTGAACCTCGCCGAAAAGCCGCGATCGCTCGATGAAGTTAAACTTATCCAGTGGTTGCAACGGCTACAAGCTGTTCGCCGCTGGTTGCCCCATTCTGTTAGAGGCCTTCGCCCATGAATGACCTGACGCCTGCCTTTCACCGCCTAGCACATCATCTGGGAAAGGTCGTTGTCGGGCAATCCGACCTGATTCGCGACTTGCTCGTCGCGCTCTTATCGGGCGGGCATGTCATTTTGGAGGGGGTACCAGGAACCGGCAAAACCCTTCTGGTGAAAGTGCTGGCTCAATTAATCCAGGCCGATTTTCGTCGGGTACAATTAACGCCCGATATTCTGCCCTCCGATATTTTGGGGGTCAATATTTTTGACCAGGCCACCCGCAACTTTGTCTTGAAAGCAGGCCCCGTCTTCTCAGAGGTGCTGCTGGCCGATGAAATTAACCGCACCCCACCCAAAACCCAGTCTGCTTTACTAGAAGCGATGGAGGAGCAGCAAGTCACTCTGGATGGCGAAAGCCTTCGATTGCCGGATCTGTTTTGGGTGATAGCCACGCAAAACTCCCTGGAGTTTGAGGGTACCTACCCTCTGCCAGAAGCCCAGTTAGATCGGTTTTTGTTTAAGTTGATTGTGGGTTACCCCGACTCTCAGGCCGAACGACAAATGCTGTTAAATGCCCAGGCTGGGTTACAAACCAAGCGCTTGGATTTGGTCAACATCAAGCCGGTGCTATCTGTAGAGCAGATTCTGACAGCCCGCCAACTTGTACGCAAGGTACAGGTGGCCGACTCTCTGCTTGATTACCTGCTTGCTCTAGTGCAGCGATCGCGCACAACCACCGATCTAGCCCTGGGAGCTTCGCCCCGCTCTGCGGTAGCCTGGCTCCAGGCAAGCAAAGCCCGGGCATGGCTAAATGAGCGCGACTATGTTACCCCAGATGATATTAAGGCGATCGCCCCAGCTATCTTACGTCATCGCCTGATTTTGCGCCCAGAGGCTCAACTCGATGGGCTACAGATTGAAGGGGTAATCCATAGCCTCTTAGGGCAAGTACCGGTTCCCCGCTAAAAGTTCTACCCCTGTTCAGGCTTCACCTGATCTCAATCGAATTAAAAGTGATCGAATTAAAATGTTGGGTGAGATTGAACAGTCGCATTCGCAACACTAACGGGAACCCACTCATTTGTGTAAGACCCTGGAATGTGTAAGACCCTGGAAGTCATCCTCGCACAGGTGGCATCCGACGGGTGCATATCACTTATGCCCCACCCTTTGCTGGTATGCCCGGAAAGCTTTAATCCCTCTCCCAACTTAAGAGAGAGACTTTGAGATGGCTCGGCTCTCCTGCTCCCAGTTTGGGAGCAGCGGCTGGGGGATGAGGGCCCACAAAGGTAACATACTCCCGTATCCGACCCTCTATGGCGGTAGCTTGCCATCTGAAACACTCCTGTTCTCGTCCCATCAAAGCAGCGAAAGATAAAGCCGAACTTCTAAAGGCGTTACAAGAAACAAAAGCAAACCTAGATGGCGATCGCAAACGTTCACGACACGCTCAAAATGTGCAAACAAACGCTGAAACTTCGTCAGTTGAATTCGCTTGCGACTTTGGTAAAAGTTAGCGCCTTGATTAGCCTCCCCCTAACCTCGCCAACTGCCCTAACAGCACATCTGGGAAAAGGATCTGTCATTCGCTAGGATTTGACGGCATACTGAAAACAGGCAAACCTGCAATTGGCAGATCTGCAACAAAGGTAACTCGCGACTATGAAACGCAAACCCAGAAATCCAGACTACTCCTACAATCGCTCCTACGAGCGAGAACGGGATTATGATGACTTTGCCGCCCCCGAACCAGAACCAAAGAAAAAAGCAAATGGGCTGTTCTCCTTTGGAGCCACATCCCTGGCCATTCTGGCGGGCATTTTTATCCTGGGTATTGGCGTTGGTATCGGCTTTTACTCCGTTGCTAGCAACTCCACCGCAGGCAACCAAATTGATAACAGTATTCAACTCGAAAGCAAACTCGCCGACCCTCAAACCTGTGTGCAATTTGGAGCCGCCGCGATCGTGATGGATACACGCGTGTTTGTGACACTGAAACCCTTAAATGTATACGTCTCACAGCCAACCACACAACCCGGCTGCGTGTTGCGTAGTAGCAACTGGTCGATTCTAGAACAGCGGGGTCTGCTGAACAGCACCAAAGTACGAGATTGTCGTAACCGCCTCAACACCTTTGGTTTTACTGGCCCATTGGATAATACCGCCCAGATTGATTGTATTTACCAAAATGATGCTGCCAAAAATCTGTTCCTAAACCAGCCTGGATCGGGTGGCACAATCGCCCCTGAAAACGAGAAATTCTAGAACTTTTCCCATCCCCACAGGAGCTTCACTGCTGGACAGAGTGCGAGAACCTGTCACCTTTACAAGCCCTCACCCCCCTTCCTGCTTTCAGGTTAAGGAAACAGGCGCTGAGCCATCTCAAAACCCTTCTCCCAAGTTGGGAGAAGGATTTAGGGGGAGAGAGATTTAGGGTGAGGGCAAAAAGTAACGCGCCTCCTGGGGCACCCGCTCGTAACTCTGCCCAGTTCACTGTTATCTATTATGCCCATGACATTCGCCCGGCACCTGCTTGATAGCCCCCGACAGTCAACTTTTTAACACTGTTGCATTCGGGGTTATTGACGCCTTAACCCTGCCCTAATTGATCTAGATGCAAGCGATAAACTTACACGATTAGCCTTCATCCGTTTGGATTTCAACTAGCTTTATTCGAGAAGACAGTCCAGATTTAATCACAACCTTTGATTTAGGCACACCAAAAAACTTTGCTAGCAGCTGAATCAACTCTTCATTTGCTTTCCCATCAACAGGAGAAGCCTTAAGGTATGCTGTCAAGCTACCATCTGACTCGGTAACAAGCTGTTGCTTTTTTGAGTTGGGCTTAGCCTTAATTTGCTTCTTCATCTCACTTGTGAACTAAATCGAAGGACGGCATCGGTATAGCAAATAGGCAATACATACTCCAGATTTTCACTAGGGCGAGCAATAATGTGGGTTGATAGCACTTCACCTCCATTCACTCGCTTCACAGATGCAATGCCTGCGGTTAAAGAAACCTCCACAGCAGAGACATCTCCGCGAATAATCACAGTGACACGACCACTACCAATTTTTCATACCCTACCAGGGTCACTTGAGCAGCCTTGACCATGGCATCGGCAGCCTCAACAATTGCAGGGAAGCCCTGCGTCTCTAACATCCCCACTGCAATTGACATACTCTTCTCCGATATCTTTAATTAAATGTTTCTTACTGTTTACAAATATCTGACAATCCCATCGCTGCTGACAAACACTACTAATCATGTCAGGCTTTTAGTTCAAATCCCACCAAGCATCCACTTTCAATTGATGAGAGTTGATTAGTAGCTTGCGGCAGAAATCATTCAACTTTCCAAGAAGTCTTAAACACAGATACACTAAAAACTTATCACTTTGAATTTTGAGCTTCACACAGAAATACTAATACTAACTCACCGATTCAGGAAGATTGCCGCACCGATACACTCAGCCTCTTTTCACTTTGAGTTTGCTATTTTGAATTCCGCATAGCGGCACTAGCTTACTTCTAATCATTCAACCAACTGAGACTCATTCCAGCTTTTCCAGAGCATCTCGCACATCGACCAAGTGATTATTAAACACCTCCAGCGCCGCATCTAAAATCTTAAAGATAGCGGGGTCACGAATTGAGTAGAAAACGAAGTTACTTTGCTTGCGACTCACCACAAGATTTCGACTTCGTAATACGGCAAGCTGTTGAGAGATAGAAGATGGCTCAATCTCCAGCCATTCTGCAATTTCATTCACACTGCGTTCTCCAACTCGCAAGGTATCTAGAATCTGAATCCGCACAGGATTAGACAAAACCTTAAACAAATCAGCTTTAAAGTGGCTTGGCTTAAAGGGCATCTGAGTATCCAAGTATCTTTAAGAAATCTGCGGTTAAACTAATACTACACCATCTAAGTAATTCTACTTTTCTAAAAAATCTGACTTCAGAAAGCATGAGATAGGTCAACACGCATCCTCATCCAAGTCATTTATCAAACTATCTTTTAGTAGCACCCTCAATTCCGATGATTTTCCTAGAATCAAAACTTAAAATTATGGACTTGAAATCAGTTCATTTATTCAGTTGGCCTTGATAAGCCTTGTGTTGAACTTCTACTTGTCTTAGTCGATCTAAAAATTTTGAAATCGTGATAGTACCATTATCAAAAGTGGTTAATAGGGGTTGAGCACAAACACTCTCTGAGCAGCCCTTTGCATGACTTTTATATTGGCTTAGAACCTCTGGATCGACGCGCTGACTCGACTCGTTAGAAATAATGACAATTTCTGGCTCGCAGTAGTTGAAAATCTCTGAACAGTAGCTTTCTGACCGCCCATGATTCGCTGCAACGAATATATTAACATGGCGCAAATAGCTCCGAAAATCGTCATGCTTAAGAAGAGCACGCCACCCATCAATCTCTAAATCACTGGGAAATATCATCCTAATATCTCGATAGGTCACAAATGTAACCAAACTAAGATTATGGGCATCTTGAAAGTCTGGATAGCTGTTCCAAAAAAAGGCGAAGTCAATTCCATGAATTTTCATAGCTTGACTATGCTTGAACTGATTGGAGCCTTGATTAGCTACAAGTACATTACTCAATCGTTGGCTTGCTACCTCTAATTCATGAAACTGACTAGATGTTAACGAAGGGTTGGCTACCAGAAAATGAACGGCCAGGCCATCAATCAGTGCTTGCCTTAAAAAGTCAGAAAGACCCGCTAAATGCTCTTTCCCATAGGCAGGAACAATTAGACAGTCAAGAGATGTACAACGCTGTTGCGACAGGTAACAGGAGGGACTAAACCCATTGCGATGATTGTAACCAAAATCAATCAAAATCGTATGATGATCAGCCGTACTAACCGCTGCACAGAATCCTTGTTCCACATCGAAAATCTTGATATCTAACATTGGTTACTCCCACAAAACAAATTTTGGCTCAATCTCAGATGTTCTTCTAAAATGATTTCAATACCACGAGAGTTTCATAAACATTGAAAGAGGCTAATCTACTACTTCACCAACAAGCCATACAAAATTTCTAGGGCAGTTTTTAATTATAAAAATAGTTTCTAAATTTGGTAAATTTCGGCAGGATGTAACTGATAGGGACTCGCCCATTCGCTAATGACCTGTACTAAGCGATCCATGGTTTGATGAATCGTAATCATTCCAACTTTTCGAGTTATCAGCACCCGTGATTTTCCTATCCCCATTCTGTGAAATTTTTGCATTTGGCGTTCATATTGGCGGAGAATAATGAGAGAAGGCTGATCGAGATCGCAACCCGAAATAATTACTAAATCAGGCTGACAATAGTCAAATATTGCTGCACAATAGCCATCTTGCCTTCCATAATTTGAGGCAACCAACACATTGACCCGACCAAGTTGGTCACGAAATCGCGCATTTCGCAGAAGCATTTGCCAACCTGGAGTTTTCAGGTTTCCAGGAAAAAGAATGCATCCCCCTTCAAAGGATACGAATGTCACCAAACTCAAATTTGAAAAGTCAAGAAACTCTGGATAGGTATTCCAAAAAAATGATAACTGAACCTCTTCAAGCTGAATTGTTCGCTCCACAGAACTAAAGCGCTGGCAGACATCTCGCAAAAAATTGAGCGCTTTTTGAGTACGAAAGTTCCGAACAAGCAGTTCCGCTAAACTCTCCTCATCAATAGAGGGGTTCCCTAGAAGATAATCAATCTTCAAACAATGACTCAGCGAATACCCAATCAGCTCAGAGAAACCAGCAAGACTTCCTTCTACAAAGGTTGGCATAACCAGGTAATCAAGCCGACGAATTGCCTGATTCTGTAAATATTGAGTTGGGTGGAACCCGCGGCAGGAGTGATATCCACAATCAATTAGAATTTGGCGATCGCCAGCTTGCACAGCGGCACAGAAACCATGATCGACATCAAAAATTCTAACCTTGAGCATCTGGCAACTCCAATCAAAAACATCTATATGACGCAGGCTCAACTCAAAGCCCTTCTCTTTTTCACAAATCAGGCACTCTGTTGAAAGACCTGGACAATGTGACATTCCGAGTGCATCCCAGTTTTGCAAGTTTGCCCAGGATTGACAGGAGCAATTGCCGACTTAGCAAATACAGCCTCATGAGAGACAACAGAGTTACATCCAATTTAAAAACCGAGCGTAGTGTCTGACTTCGGCGCGAGAAGCGAAATAGGCCAAACCGATACCTTGAAAGCTTGCAAGATAACGAATTATCCACCAGCAGCAATCGGCATACTCATTAGGAGTTCAAAGACCACTAGAGAAAAGTCCGATCATTTCAACCTAAACCTTACTGAAACTCAAACCTTACTGAAGTTCAGACTCAGAGCCTGCAGAAAAGCAGCCGACTTCGAGACAACCTCGGTTCAGTTCCATTGCAGCAGCAAGAACCCTACAGGCAGATATCGGACTAATCGAGTACCCACAGGAAAAGGCGTTGCAACCGAAAAGATGGAAACATCTCAACAGATTTCACTTGCCACACCCTAGCATGAGTGCTAGCTTATATGCAAGACTTTGCAGATTTATAGATTCAAAGATAGTCAAGTACAAAAGCTTACAAATTTTGATGCGCTCTTCAGATCTAGTCACTTCAAGACAGCGTGATTCGAATCGCTGCCAAATATGCCGAGAATTCAAATTCTCAGACCCACCACAGTGACGTAAACCCATGCCAATAGACTCACTCATGCGGGGTTAAAGCCCTTTTTCTTGAGAAAGAGCGTTATTGCTATGGGGTCAGCGAAAAATTTCCTGGGGCGAATCACCACCGATTCGCTTGCTATTGCCCCCTGACCCGGTACAGCCAGCTCATAGTAAGCGCACATCCACCGGGTTAAACCATAGCAGAGCGAGCAGACGCTAAACCTTGAAATCGTTTGCACTCAAGTCCGTAAACCTGTTTGGACCAAAAATATTAGGGAGGTTGTTTCAATTCAATGGTATTTGTCAGCAAATTCAGGGCTAATTGGTCTACGAGGTTAGAACATCTATTCCGCCACTGGCGCGGAGACCTAGCCGGCGGGCTAACTGCGGCTGTTGTCGCCTTACCCCTGGCATTAGCATTTGCAGTTGCCAGTGGTGTAGACCCCCAAGCAGGTCTCTACACGGCAATTGTTGCAGGTATCATCGCGTCGATCTTTGGCGGTTCGCCTGTGCAAATTACAGGGCCAACAGGCGCGATGGCCGTTATCCTAGTGGGAATTGTTGCCAAATACGGGATTGAAAAGGTCTGGATCGCCGGAGTAATGGCTGGCATGCTCCAGGTAGCATTCGGAATCGCTAAACTCGGCAGATTAGTCAAGTTTATCCCTTACCCTGTAACCGCTGGTTTCACCAATGGCATCGCCGTCATTATCTTTTGCGGGCAGTTAAATAACTTTCTTGGTTTACAATTACCTCGCAGCGAACATTTCCTGCCCGGGTTGTGGCAAACCCTCACCCATCTAGAGGGAGCTAACTGGGCTGCAATGGGGCTTGCCACAACAGTAATTGTCACCAAGCTATTTTGGACACGCATCACCACAGCCATACCGGCATCCCTAATGGGGTTGATCGTGGCAACAACCCTTACCGCCCTTTTTCATCTCCATGTTCCGACGATTGGTGCCATTCCCCAATCGTTGCCTTTACCCCAGGCCATTCATCATTGGAATGATTTTGGCCTGATTCGAGAACTGATTAATTCAGCCTTGGCGCTAGCTGCCCTAGGCAGTATTGAATCGCTCTTATCAGCGGTCGTGGCCGATGGTATGACCGTTAGCGAAAAGCACAACAGCGATCGCGAGTTAATTGGGCAGGGTTTAGCCAACATGGTAGTTCCATTCTTTGGTGGGATTCCGGCAACTGGTGCGATCGCCCGCACGGCTGTCAATGTGAGATCAGGCGGCAAGACTCGCCTATCTGGAGTAATCCACGGCATTACCCTGGCTCTCATCGTCCTTGCACTCGCACCCCTTGCTGCACAGGTACCCCTGGCGGCTCTAGCGGGTATTTTGATGGTAACCAGCTTCCGCATGATTGAATGGGAGGCCATTGGTTTATTGCTACGAGCTACCTATTCTGACTTTGCTGTGATGATTCTTACCTGGATGGTGACCATTTTCTTTGACCTAGTACTCGCAGTCGAAGTCGGCCTCATTGCCGCCGGGGCACTATTTATTAAGCGCATGAGCGATTTGAACCTAGCAAGAATTCCTGAGACAGAAGCCTTTCCACCAGGGGTTCCTCTGGAACTCAGCAAACAAGTTGCGGTTTATCGGGTAGATGGCCCTGTCTTTTTTGGGGCAGCCGAGCGATTTGTCACCTTTCTGCGAGACGAGCCAGAGGTAAAGTACTTGATTTTGCGGATGCGATTTGTCCCTAATATTGACACAACTGGCCTCGTAGCATTAGAAGATATTTGTCACGACTTAAAACGCCACAATTGCCGCCTTTTACTAACGGGTTTACAGCCAGAAGTCCGCGCTCTGCTACAACGTAGCGGGCTACTTGAAAAAGTCGGCCAAGAAAATTGCTTTGAAACAACTGATGCAGCTATTTATTCCCTTGCGACTCCAACCAAGGATCATCCTGTTCATATTGGAGAACAGCAGTCCTTGGAAGAACTAAGCAGTGCCAGCAAGTAACCCCAATCCAGATCGAAGCCTATTACTTTTCCCTTCGATAAACTTTAGGGCTGGGCTTACATCAGGCCTGAATCCGATTACTGAAGTGATTTCAAATATTCTATTTATTCAGGAATTGGGTTAACCAAAACCCGATAACAGCAGTAGTGACAACGCACCCGCACCTAACTTGCTCATTAAAAAGTATGCTAGAAAAACCAAGCTACCTTACTAGAACTCATGCAAACAGATTCCATTATTCATCAGTGTCAGGCAAGCAATTGTTTGGCTTGTCAAACCCATCATAAAGATCGACGCTGGTTTCTCAAAGGCAGTCTTTCAGCCATGGTCTTTACCATGCCCTTGCTCTGGAAACCAGGCATCGCTATGGCGAGCCGTAACCAGGCAAAAGCTCTAGTACTGAGTTGTATCGACTTTCGTTTTATCGAAGCAGAACAAAACTTCTTATCTTTAAGCCATTTAGAGAAACAATATGATTGGACAGCTTTAGCAGGAGCATCTCTTGCTATTTCAGGCTTTCCACACACAGCGGAAGCTGAAGTATTTTGGGATCAACTTGCGCTCTCACGACAACTCCATCAGATTGAGAAAGTCATCATTCTTGATCATCAGGATTGTGGCGCCTTTGCTAGTAAAATTGACCCAAACTTGAGCCAAAATCCCCAACAAGAACAACAGGTTCATATCAAGTATTTAAGTCGTGCCTATCACGCAATCCATCAACGATATCCAGAGTTAGCGGTTGAGCTATATTTTGTCACTCTCGATTCTGAGTTTCGCCCTGTTTCACCTATTCAACTCTAAAACACTCGAAGTAATGGAGCATTTGGAATCAGAATAAAAGTTAACTATGATTATTTAGTAACCTTGAAGTTCTGAAAATTATATCAAGAGTAAAAAGTATCTGGGCCATTCTTTCAAGGGCAACCTAAAGGAGCTAATATAGCAAGCCTGCACGAATCATGAAAATCCTTAGGGTAAATATCTCACCTGCACGAGAAAAATCCCCATCCTAGCTGCTTAGTGGTGCAGAGAAGTCTTGAAAAACTTGCTATGGGTAGATTCTCAAATGAGCTAGGGCTAGTTTGAAGGGGGTGATGTCATGCATCGTCAATGGCAATACCATTTGCATCAATGGGTACAACCCAAAGCCCAACGGCATCTCCAAGGTTTTGCTGAAATGCTGGCGGCGATAACGAATCAAGAAACTGATATTCGCCGCTGTATCAACTTGTTAGATGGAGCGGCTAGAGATATAAAACTGTTCGTAAGCCCTCATCTATCTCCTCCTGTAAGTAGTCTGGGAGCGAACCAATATGCTCAACCAAAAACGTCTTATCAATTGTGATAATTTGAGAGACATTTATAACGGAGTCTCTCAACAAACCTGATATTTCACGAGGTAATAGTACATTACCTGGTGCCTCTGCCAACTGAATATTTGAAGTGATAGACGCTATCCAGGTTCTGAACCGACAGGATCAGTTAGGTTCGCCCACTAAATTTCTCCCCGATATGTTACCGATCCTCGTGAGGCAAAGACATAAACTGCATTCTTACCATTACTGGAGCAAGTTTAGAGGACTCTGTAGCATAAACTTAGTTCAACTTGAGCAAGATTTGATCACGGTTGTGCCTTTTCAGGTATGCCTCCAGTGCTTTTGTATAAAGCTCACTGCGCGACACTCCCATTTGCTGAGCAAGTGCTTCGGCCTGTTCAAAAACTGAATCTGGAAGCGAAATGGCAGTTTTCATAGCGGCCTTAGCTTCAAGTTCTATTCTTTGGTTATACCAAAATTATACCAAAGTTATAAGAACGAGTACACTTGGATACCAGCAGACAGGCTCTCTGTGCGTCCCAAGAACGTTGTTGAACAAAAGAGGAATTGCGGATAGGAGCGCAGGGTAAGTTTTAATCACCCCAATCAAAACCTACCATGAAACCTCAATACCGCATCCGCAGATGGTCTGAAGCAATGAGGAAGTCTCACCTTTTAGATCGATGAATTCGCGCTGGGGTAATGGATGGACCCGTATTTGAGTGAAAAGCCAGGAGCCTCAATTGACTATAGCGATTTGGCAATCCTGATGATAGGAGTCCGAGTCTGCCGTCGCAGACTTCACCTAACTGGAGTCTGCCGTCACTGTCGGAGGTAGGGTGTTGTCCGTATCGCTGCGACTTAAGTCGTCAGGGCTGCCGGGAGATGGTTCGTTAGACATCCTCTTAGATTAATCTGAAATTCTAGCGTTGCACTTATCAAAGTGGCATGAGAGAAAAGTAATTTTTAGCCTGCCAGGTGATTACTGAAATAGAACCATTAAGCCTGCTAGGGCTGTCAAACTTTTTGATTCTCCAGTAATAACCTTTGTAATAGCAATTCTGGGATACCGACGATGCTCCAAGGTGAGTGCATCAATCGGTTCAGACTTCCAGAAAGTTTGTTGGAAATGAGAGGGGCTTTTGTCTTCTTCTTTCACCCAGAAGCCAGAGGTAGGGGTTGAATCAAAGGTGGCAATCTGCCTCAACCCTGTTTGATTGAGATGTTTGCAAAATCCGGCAGGCTCTAATCAAAGAAGGGGTCGGCGATCTGGTTCTTTTTTTAGCAGCTCAGGTAGAGTCATTGGAATGACTCGCTCTTTTTGGAGTTCTTGAAATCGTTACTCTTCATTTTAAGGCGTTCTCATGCATAGTGCGTTTATTACCCAGATCGGCAAATTTTTACCGGGTGATCCTATTACCAATGATGTGATGGAAGATTATCTAGGAAAAGTCAATCATCGACCATCTAAGGTGAAAAATCGAATTCTTAAAAGTAATGGTATTCAACAACGTTACTATGCCTTAGATAAGTCCCAGCAATCGACTTGTTTGAATAGTGAAATGGCCGCTGCTGCTGTTCGAGATACCCTGGCTCAGGCCAATCTTGACCCGGGAGCCGTTGACTTGCTATCAGCAGGAACGACCTGGGCGGATCTTTTAGTCCCCGGTTTTGCCAATATGGTTCACGGCAAATTACCTGAACTTTCTCCCCTAGAGGTGATGACTAGTATGGGGGTTTGTTGTGCGGGTGTTGGCGCATTAAAATATGCGGTTTCTCAGATCAAGTTAGGAGAAAAGCAGCGGGCGATCGCCGTTGCCTCTGAACAACCCTCTCGCTTATTTAAACATACTCACTTTGAAGCGGAAACTCGGATTCAACAGGGTGACAGTCTAAGCTTCGATACCGAATTTTTGCGCTGGATGCTATCGGATGGAGCTGGAGCTTGCCTGATCCAAAATCATCCCAATTCAATGGGAATCAGCCTCAAAGTTGAGTGGATTGAGCTAATTTCCCACGCCAATGCTTATCCTGTTTGCATGTATGCGGGCGCTCAGGATGAAACCGCTAAAAAAAGCTGGATGCATTACCCGTCCTACAAGGATGCCGCTGAAGCTGGGGCAATTAATCTGCGGCAGAATATTCGACTATTAGATAACGTTGTTAAGTTAGGGGTGGAGGGCTGGTTACGCTTGATCGAGGCTGGACGAGTGAACCCCGATGATATTGATTGGTTGTTGTGCCACTATTCTTCTCACTTCTTTAAGGGCAAAATTGTTGAGCTATTGGATAAAGCAGGTTGTCTGATTCCAGAAGAGAAGTGGTTCACCAATCTCTACACCCGTGGCAACACTGGTTGCGCCTCAATCTATCTGATGCTGGAGGAGTTGTTTCACTCGGGCAGGTTGCAGCCAGGACAGAAAATCTTTTGCTTTGTTCCTGAAAGTGGCCGCTTTACTGCTGCTTACATGCTGTTGACCGTCGTGGGGAGTGAACTCACAGCCTCCACAAACCTGGCAAATCAAACACCTCACCAGATCGAGCCGCTGCTCCACCCCCCGCTGTTGCCTGAAACCGTTACAACGGAACCTGCTTCGGCCTATTTGCTACGCAATCTGGCCCTCGTCTGGTTGGAGTTTGAACGTAAGTTGCAGTCAGTGCCCTTGATTCGCAAGCTGCATCGCGGAGAGTTTACTTTAGAAGATTACAAAGCGTTGCTCCGCAATCTGTGGCCTCAGGTGGTAGATGGAGCACGCTGGATTGCCCGCGCCGCATCAAATATGACCGATTTTCAGTTGCGCTCAACCTTCATTGGCCATGCCAAAGATGAACATCGCGATTTCCAAATGCTAGAGCGAAACTATGTAGCCGTGGGCGGCCAGCTCGAAGAGATTACTCAGGCGGAGAAGAATGTGGGGAGTGAGGCATTATCGGCGTTTATTTTTCATCAGGCCTCGCGGGAAAACCCAGTGGATTTGATTGGCAGTATGTTCATCATTGAGGGTTTGGGTAACAAGTTGGCGGGCAAATGGGCTGCGCAAATCAAAGCTCAGCTCGGCTTACAGGATGAGCAAGTCTCGTTTTTGGGTTACCACGCCGTCAATGATGAATCCCATCTGGGTAAGTTAGAAGCACTGGTGCATGCCGAGTGGATGACTACCGCGATCGCCCAGCGCATTCTCAAAACGGCGCAGGTCACGGCCCGTCTTTATCTGCTTCAGTTAGAGGAAGTGCAGTAGTCATCTAGCGGGCTTGCTAGGAGAGCTTCCTCCCAGCAAAAAGCAATTCTGTAGGTGTTTTGAGGGTTTTTGTTCGCTCAAAACCATCCTGGCAGGCTCGTTGTTTGCAAACAGGGAGCGCTTTGACAGATGGCAAATCAGCGATTGCTCCTGCCAAAACCTGGTCTGCTGTCGGGCGCGGCCTCCTTATTTTTGTTCTAAAGTTGACTCGAGTTCTATCACCCCCCGCTTTTTTGCTTCCAGATCTATGACAACCCCCCCTCGCGATCGGCGTAACCCTAATCATTGGGAAGCCCTCTATTTTGACCAGGCCATTCCTGTTGACCCCATTGCCAAAGCTTATATGGTGCGTGATCTGCAAAGCTGGACGCGGGCCTATCTGCTCATTCCGATTAAGCTCATTGCGAACCTACTGCTAGCCCTAATTATGACCGTGAAGCGGCTGCTCCCCTTTCAATTCAGCCACTACTGGTTGATGCACCACACAGCCGCTTGGTTTCTGCAAACCTTTGTCTCACCAGAAGCCTGTTACCTGATTGTGCGCCACATCTGTCTTGGTTCCAACATTGTCAACTTTTTGGTTGATAATGGGCCTGATCCCACCATTGAGAAATCGAAACTGTATCCGCGTACAGTCGCAGATCTGGCAGATAACGCTTTTCTTGAACATGATCTGATTCTGTATAACTTTGTGCTGGACTATGCTGCTGCTCAGCGCTCTAATCCGACTTGGTTTCAGCAGGTTCCCAAACAGACCCTGAACTTTAATAGTATTCAGCCCGTTGAGATCGATATTGATTGTCGGCGACGGCATTGGCTCCAGGTTTTAGATCTAGAATCGGCGATCGAGCTGTTCAAGGTTTTCTATTCCCTCTGCCTGACCAGCGATGAGTTTGAGCGGGCTGTGCTCTCGCTAGAATTTGATGAAAATTTTGGCTGCTACTTTAGTCAGATTACCGGTGACTATGATTGGAACCACGTGATTAGCAATCGCCATCCGCTGGCACCTGAGAGTCCCTTTGCGGCAGCTCGCAACCTGTTGCTACATGGCATCACCACCGAGTACCTCCATCGCTATCTTGAACTGCGCAAGGCAGCCGCAGGGGTTAACCCGGTCAAGACGATTCCGAGCGATTAACTTACCACTCAGCAGAATTCAACAGGCAAAGTACAAAACTCTCAGTGCAGTTGTGTTTCAGGCTTCCTGAACCGCCGGTTGATTACCGCCGTGGCCTACTAGGTTAAAAGCGTCTCCAGAGCAAAACCGCTTTAACACGCTGTTAGCCAGGGCCGCATTACTCGCTCATGGGGATGTTTTTAGCAGCTTGAAAGCTCAAATAGAGCCGGTTGCATCCTAAGCTTTCTCACCAAAGCTATAATTTACGCTCCTTCATGAGCATGGATGGGTCAACCAGCCGCAATGAATCACTCCAGCCAGTCAAAACCGTCCTTTCTGATTGAAAGTGCACCGACTCCAATTTACCAGCGCATTACAGCCGGCTACCGGGATGCACTGATCAAACATGGCTATCCAGCCATCTATTTTGCACCTGATCAATTTCCTGATGCTTCTAGTGCGTTTCACTCTCTTCGAGAGCAACTAGAGGCTGTCGATTATATTTTGGTTTTTGATAACTCAGAATTTTTGCTTAGCTCCTCAGAAGAGGTTGATAGATGTGTATTTGAACAGTCAACAGCAGCACTTATCTTCATTCATCATGACAATATTTGGAGTAGTTGTGCCTATGCTCAAAAAAGGCAACGACCCAGTTATCTAGCTGCCTGGCGTCGGGTCAATTCCAAAAGTCTGCATTTTTGTATTGAGTATTCGAATTATCTTGACTTACGGAGACTGGGGCTGACTCATGTGTTTCCTTTTTTCCATGCTTCTCAATTTGCACTCGATCGCGTCGTGCAAAGTCCTGTCTATGATCTTGCATTTATTGGGCACGTCTTGCCTAGGTTTGAAGTTGGCTTTCACTATTTGCAGCAGTTTCCTTACCGCCATCACATCGCGGCTAATTTTTGGTCTCGGTGGACCGATCTGTCAATTAAGCTGGCCCCCTTCGCTTTACGCCGCTCAAACTGGAGAGCCAATGCAGGGGGCTGATTATGTCTCTGTCAGAGGCACTTACCAATATGCCTTGAGTATTTTGGCGACCAGTTTTCGGGGTGAGTTGCTAAGGTTGATTACGCCGGAAGTGGCGATCGCCATTTTTGGCGGCGACCCTAGTTACCTCTCTGGCGCTCCTGGCAATCAAGTGATTGAGCAAGCCAATATCACCTATTTTGCCCCCACAGCTACTCCCGAAGCCAGTCAACAGGTGTATGCTCAGGCGGCAATTAATCTCAACATTACAGGCATTCATTTTGATGACGCGCTGAATAACCGGGTTGTGGATGTAGGGGCCGCTGGTGGGTTTATTTTGACTGATTGGCGCGATGATTTGAAAAACCTGACTTCAGTCCATCAAGAAATTTCCTACTGCACAATTGAGGAATTAAATCAGAAGATCATTTACTACTTGCGACATCCAGCCGAGCGGCGGGCGATCGCCGAACAATTGCATCAGGATGTTTGCCAAAAACGTACCTATGATCAGGCTGTGGCTTATATCTTTTCAAAATTAACGGCAATGACAACCCCTCATTCCTCAGAGGTTGTCTACGTCGATTTAGGCTGCGGTGCCCATAAGCCTCAGGGGTTTGTCGGCGTGGATGTGGTTCTAGGGCCTCAGGTCGATGTAGTGGCCGACTTAAATCAAACCTTTCCCTTTCCAGATAGTAGTGTGGATGTTATCCGGGCCTTTGATGCGATTGAACATTTACGCGATCGCATCCACACTATGAATGAAATCTGGCGGATTGGCAAACCAGGAGCCGAGGTGTATATTCGCGTACCTTCTACCGATGGGCGAGGGGCGTTTCAAGACCCTACCCATGTCAGTTTTTGGAATCTGAATTCGTTTCAGTACTACTGTGTCGAGTTTCCCGCCTATCTGGAACTTTGCCATAGCTATGGCTTTCAAGGTGCGTTTCACCTGGTTTCTCTAGAGCACGAACCAGAGGCACCGGATCAGGTGATCCAAATTCGGGCCGTTTTACAGGTGATTAAACCCGTACCACAAAAAATCGCTCAATCGGTCGATTTACCTGTCTTTCATCTTCGCGCCCTGAACTTGATCATATTTCCCGACTGGCAGCAACCAGAAGAGTCTCTCTACGAAGAAGTCGCCGCCGTTTTGCGGGCGATCGCCCAGCACCCAGATTGCGCTTCCATCCTGTTATTAGTCAACCAGAGCAACTTTCCTGAGGATGCAGAAGCCAGCCTGGAGGAGATTTTTGCCAGCATCGTATTGAATTTATTTTTATCAGAAGGAATAGATGTTAGTAGCAGTGGGATAGAGATTCAATTCGTTCCAGCTTTGACCGCAGTCGTCGCTGAAGTCTTGAGCCAGCAACAGGTGTACCGCATTCCCCTGGCGGCAGAGAATCTGGCAGACTTGCCCCAAGGGGAGATCTCTGCTTTTAGGGTTTGGACCTTGGCTCAACTGGAGCACCTGCGAGCCAATCAGCCATCCAGTGAGGCCACCCGGTGCCCTGGTAAAGATTTACCAAACCCCACCGTTTAACTGAACCGTCCTCCGTTTCCACAAATCATAAGCACTCGGAACTTCCGTCTATCATGAAGGGTGAAAACTGCAATCCAGGACTGTTTTGTGTCGCCTTCCGATTCATTAACTGCGGTCACGATCGCCCGTTTGCGCAGCCTCAGTCAAGTGAGTGTACAGGCGGGCTGGCGTTACTATGACGGCGACCTAGCCGTTACCGAAGCCGTTACCCCCTCTCACTGGGTGCGTTGGCCCCTGAGCCAAGTCAATGCACGCGATCACCACCCCTGGGCCAAGGGCGGCGTAGTGCGTTGGTTTACTCAAGTCCTCACGGTGCCTGCTGAGCGAGGAGGTCACCCCCTGGCGGGGTTAAGCCTGCGGCTGGCACTGCTCTGGTGGGCCCAGGAAGCCCAGATTTATGTGAATGGTCAGCTTGTGCAAGAGGGAGATCTCTTTGATTGCCAGCCTCGCATTCTCTTGAGCCGAGGGGTTCAGCCAGGAGAAACCTTTGCGATCGCCCTGCGGCTAGTCAGCCCCGGTCATGATGACGGTGCCTTGATGAAATCGCTCTGTCACTACGAAGCGCCTACTCCGGCCCATCCCCTGGAGCCTAGCTTTGTTGCCGATGAACTGGCCGTATTGCAAAGCTATTTAGCACAGTTTGAAGCGGAAAAGCTGCCCCTGCTAGAAGCGGCGATCGCTCACCTAGACTGGTCAACCCTTACTGAGGCACAGTCCTTGGCAGCGTTTCACCAATCCCTAACTGACCTACGCCAGACCCTACACCCTCTGGCAACTCCAATCAAGCAACGGTGCATTCACCTCTTAGGTCATGCCCACTTGGATATGGCCTGGCTCTGGACATTAGATGAAACCTGGAAAGCGGCAGAACGCACCTTTTCCTCGGTGCTCACCCTACAGCAGGAATTTCCCGATCTGACCTTTTGCCACTCTACCCCCGCCCTCTATGAATGGATTGAGCAGCATCGCCCAGAACTATTTGCCGCCATTCAAACCCAAGTGAACCAGGGAAAATGGGAAGCCATTGGCGGGCTATGGGTTGAGCCAGAGTTAAACCTCATCAGTGGCGAGGCAATCGCCCGACATATTCTCTACGGACAACGCTACTTTCAAGCAAAGTTCGGTGCTATTAGCCGCTTTGCCTGGTTACCTGACACCTTTGGCTTCCCCTGGCAATTGCCCCAACTCCTCCAACAGGGAGGCATCGACTACTTTGTCACCCAAAAACTGCGCTGGAACGACACAACCCAATTTCCCTACGAGTTGTTTGAGTGGCAGGCCCCCGATGGCACCCAAATCCTGAGCTTGATGTCGGCTCCCATCGGCGAGGGGATTGATCCTGTCAAAATGGCATCCTATGCCTGGCAATGGGAGCAAAAAACTGGTTTGCCGATTTCGCTATGGCTTCCCGGTGTCGGCGATCACGGCGGTGGCCCTACCCGCGACATGCTCCAGATCGCCCAGCGCTGGCAGCGATCGCCCTTCTTCCCGGAGTTGCGATTTACCACCGCCGCCGCCTACTTACAAGCACTTACGGCACAAGCGCTTACCACATCAGAGACTCCTGGGGTTTCTGCCATTGCCCCGGCATCCCCTGTTTCTCGCCCTCTGCCCATCTGGAATTCGGAACTCTATCTGGAATTTCATCGCGGTTGCTATACCACCCATGCCGATCAAAAGCAGGCCAACCGCCGAGCCGAAGCTCTCCTTTACCAGGCAGAACTGTGGTCGGCGATCGCGACGATTGCCACCGGGGCAACCTACCCCAAACAGACCCTGGAACAAGCCTGGAAGCACACCCTACTCAACCAGTTCCACGACATTTTGCCAGGTTCCTCCATTACCAGCGTTTTTGTCGAAGCCAATGCGGCCTGGAAAACGGTAATCGCCTCCACAACCCAGGTTTTAAAGAACGCCCTGGAACAAATCGCTCACACCATTCAGCGACCAGCGGCTCCTTCTCCAGAAGCGATCGCCCTGATTGTTTTCAATGCCCTTAACTGGCCTCGTTCAGAGGTGGTTTGCTATCGGCTGCCTACCGCCATGACTGTGCAACAGGTCTACGACACTTCTGGGAAACCGCTCGCCTTTGCTCAAACCCAGCCCGATGAACTGCTGTTTATGGCCGCCGCCATTCCCTCAATCGGGTATCGGGTCTTCTGGCTAGAGGGGCAACCCACACCCCCTTCCTTAACCTCCGTTGCAACAGCACCTCCCTACGTGTTAGAAAATGCCTTCCTTCGAGTCGAGGTAGATGCCGGGACGGGTAATTTGACCCGCCTCTTTGACAAACAACAACAATGGGAAGTTTTCAAAGGCGCAGGCAACCAACTCCAGGCTTTTATCGACAAAGGCCAATACTGGGATGCATGGAACATTGACCCCAACTATGCAGCCTACCCCCTCCCGCCGCTGGAGCTAAAAGCCATTGCCTGGGTCGAACAGAATCCGCTGCGATCGCGGCTGCGGGTGACCCGCCAACTGAACCAGTCCACATTCGTCCAAGACTATGTGCTAGAAGCCCAATCCCCCCTGCTCAAAATCGACACCCAAGTCACCTGGCAAGAAAATCATATCTTGGTCAAGGCCACCTTTCCCTTAAACCTAGAAGCCGACTTTGCAACCTACGAGATCCCCTGCGGTGCCATTCAACGCCCAGCCAATCCCCAAAGTGAGGCCGAAAAAGCCCAGTGGGAAGTACCAGCCCAGCACTGGGCCGACATCAGTGACGATCACCATGGAGTTAGCTTGCTAAATGACTGTAAATACGGCTATGACGCAACTTCTAGTCAGTTACGGCTAACGCTCCTGAGAGGAACGAACTGGCCCGACCCGGAGGCCGACCGGGGTGTTCACCACTTTACCTATGCGCTTTACCCCCATAGGGGTAATTGGAAAACCGCCCAAACGACGCAACGAGGCTACGAACTTAACCTGCCCCTAGAAGTTGTCGCCGCTCCCCCAGAAGCCCTCTCAAGAGAAATCGCTTTGCCACCCGAACATTCATTGCTGGATTTAGGCAGTGATCACCTGGTACTCATGGCATTGAAGCAACTGGAAGAAACTGAGGGGTGGCTTCTACGCTGTTACGAGTGCCAGGGTGAAGCAACCCAGCTAGCGCTAGCCAAAAACCCGCTTCATCTTAAGGTACAAGAGTGGCTTAACCTGCTAGAGTGCCCAACTCGTTCTAGCGACTCTAGGGAAGAAAGCATTTTCATTCGCCCTTGGCAGGTCGCGAGCTTCCGACTCTCACCCGCGCCCGATTAGTCCTCGTGATCTTCAAAGGGATCGTTCAGATTTTTCGCCGGAGGACCAAAAGCCGTGTAGATGGCATAACCGGTAATGCCCACCAGCACGGCACAGATAGAAATATTAAGAGCTATTGCAGGTTCCATAGGTGCGATAAAAATTATGAGTACGTTACCCCTATAATGTTACAAAGCATCAACATTTCTGTCGAGATTGGAGTAGGTGACTTCATGGCACAGCGGACTCGGTTAGGAGATATCCTTCGCCCCCTCAATTCTGAATACGGTAAGGTCGTTCCCGGCTGGGGAACGACGCCTTTAATGGCTGTCTTCATGGGCCTGTTTTTGGTCTTTTTGCTCATTATTCTGCAAATTTATAATTCTTCTATCCTCCTAAACGACTTCACAGTGACTTGGGGCGGTTGAGTTTTTGGTTGAATGGTGATTTACCTCGTTCTTCCCGGCTTGCCCGGGTTTTTTTAGTGCTTATTTACGCCCTGGCAATACACACTCAGATTAGGACAGCATTGAGTGTTGCTCCCTTTGTAATATGAGCTAGATCTTTCTATTGCCCAAATGTCTTAACCTATTCGCGTCGTACCATCGCAGCAATGGCTCTGGTTTGGCATTGGTTGGCGTTGAGCCATCTTCTGATGAATTCGTCTGATCAAAGCGCTGAGTTAGGATGTAGGGTAGAGGCAGTTACTTGTGCGATCGCAGGAGACAGCACCGTGAACTTTTTTGGAATTGGCTTACCAGAAATGGTTCTCATTTTGGTCGTAGCGCTACTCATTTTTGGCCCGAAAAAGCTGCCAGAAATTGGCAAAAGCTTAGGTAAAGCCATTCGTAGCTTCCAGGAAGCATCAAAGGAGTTTGAAGAAGAATTTAAGCGCGAGGCCGAGCGCATCGAGAAAACCGTCAAGGATGAGCCGATGCAGGCAACCCTGGAAAAACCGGCCCAACCTGTTTTAGCGGCAAGTGCGAGCGACGCGATTACCCCCGACCTGTCCCAATCAGAAAATGCGGCAGAACCCCAATTGACTGACTCCCTTACAGAATCCAGTGAGGCTACCCATTCCTAATTTAGACCGCAGTTCAGGGAACATGAAACCCAGTCGCACTCAGAATTTTTCATGTTGCATTCTGAATTCCGCGTAGCACTGCACGCTATTCCAGGATCGGAATCGTGAAGTAGACCATGGTTCCGACTCCCATCTGAGATTGCATCCAAATGCGGCCACCATGATGTTAAACAATTTTTCGACAGGTGGCCAAACCAATGCCCGTACCAGGATAGTTTTTGGCAGACTCAGTGCGCTGAAAGATTTCAAAAACCCGTTCAATGTTATGGGCTTCAATTCCAATGCCGTTGTCACTCACCTCAAACAACCAGTAGTGGGTTTGTAGTGTGGCTGAAATTTTTACCTGTGGAGTTATATCTGGTCGTACAAATTTAATCGCATTGCTAATTAAATTTTGGAACAGTTGAATCAATTGGGGCTCGTTTCCCATAATCTGTGGAAGGTTATCATAGGTTAAGACCGCTTGCTTTTTCGTGATCGCACTTTGGAGATCACTGCTGACCTGGTGTAACAATCGATTACAGTCAACCGGTTGAAGCTCTTGGTAGTCTCCCCCAACGCGGGCATAAACTAGCAAGTCTTGAATCAGGCACTGTATTCGACTACCGGAATCATGAATTCGATGCAGATACTCTCGAATCGTTACATCGGGATAATCTTGATACCTTGCCTGAATTAACTGAGTAAATCCGGTAATACTTTGTAAAGGCTGCTGCAAGTCGTGGGAGACGATATAGGCAAATTGTTCCAGATCTCGATTTGAACGAGTCAGCTCATGGTTTTGCACGACCAGTTGCTGTTGCAGTCTTTGAATCCGCAATTGATGTTCAATTCGAGCCAAAACTTCAATTTCTTGGAAGGGCTTGGTCACATAGTCCACCCCCCCAACAGAAAAAGCTTTCACTTTATCTAACGCATCATCCAGCGCGCTGATAAAAATAACAGGAACTTCAGAGGTTGTTGGATTCGCTTTTAAGTGCTGACAAACGGCGTAACCATCCATTTCAGGCATTTTAATATCTAGCAGAATCAAGTCAGGTAAGACAATTTGAGCGGAGGCGATCGCCCGCTGGCCGGTTAAAGCCTTACGGACTTCAAAGCCTTGCCTGGTTAACATTGCTGACAGCACCCGCAAATTATCTGGGGTGTCGTCCACCAGTAAAATGCCGCCTTGCAATGGACTCGCTAATTGGTCAGTCATATTTCATCCTTTAGAGAATCGCCAGGGGTTACCCAAACACCTGACGAAAAAGTTTTAGGGGCGCTGTCACCATCACTTCAGCCAGACAGCGTGGGGAAGGGGGAAATGGGTGGGGGCGGCACCCCGTCCTAACTAAACTGAACTGAACGATGGCGATCAAACCTCTCAGCCGATTAGTCGGATGAAGCATAGAAAGGGTTAGCGCAGCGTCACCGACGCCGACAAGATGGATTTAGTTGTAAAGACCTGATTTGACCAGTGCATGTCCTTCTCTAGCTAGCCGTTTCACTGGTTCTACATTAAGCCAGATTGAGCTACCTGCACTAAGTGGATAATTTCATCAAACTGAAAGTTTTCAACCCAGTTGGTGAGGGCTTCTGCCAGAGAAGCCTGGGCTTCAGGAATTTGTTCAATTAGCTGACGAATTGGATCATCTGAACCTATGAGAGCAAACTGGTACATTTGCTGTACCCAGTCAGTTGGCATCTGCATTAGATCAGCGGCCAAATCGCGCAGCGTGAAAGCTGTCTCAACCTGACTATTGCGGAGGTCACCCCTTTCAGACTGGCTATAGAGATAACGTACCCCCAAATGCTCAGCTAATTTAAGCAACAGCGTATTTTCTTCAACCGGTTTAGATAAAAAATCATCACAACCAATAGCGACTGCATCCGCCTTCGTCTCTTCGAAGACGCTCGCAGTCAAAGCGATAATTTTAGTGGGGGAAAAAGATTCAGAGGGGCGCCCAGAGTTTGCTCTGTTGGCCTGGTGTAGTTGCCGATCCCGCTCAATTCTGCGAATTCTGCAAGTTGCCTCAACCCCATCCATCACAGGCATGCGGATATCCATCAAAACGAGTTGGGGATGCCATTGTTCCCACAGTGAGACGCCCATTTGGCCATTAGCAGCTACGCGCACCTCAAACCCTAGGGGAACTAGTAATTTCACTAGAAACTCGCTGTTTTCTTTCTTATCCTCAACAATTAAAATACGGTAGGTTGGTTGACCCGGGGCTAGGGCAATCACATGCTTGGGTGTTGCTGCTGGTATCGCCTCGGCGGCGGCCCTTCCAACCTGAATGTGGAATTTGAACAGGCTTCCCTGGGAAAGCACACTCTGAACCGTGATCTCCCCTCCCATCAGTTGAACAAACTTGCGGCTAATCGCTAAACCTAAGCCGGTACCTTCGTTCGTCTGCTGCCCTGCTCGCGCTTGGGAGAACGGTTGAAACAACTGGCCAATCTCCTCTGGAGCAATCCCTGGCCCGGTATCTTCTACTTCAAAAATCAGTGTGATCAAGGGGATAGATGGATCCAGTGGGGGTACGTCTCCTGGTTCAGGGTGATTGCGATCAGTTGCTTGAGTCACGTCCAGAGCCGGAGAGGATGGCTCTTGCCCAGGGTGACTGATCTGGCCCGACTGCAAATCATCCACTTTGACCCGCAGCGTCACCCTGCCCCTCTCGGTAAACTTGATGGCATTGCCAACTAGATTCAGTAATACCTGCCGCAGTTTCCCTTCATCGGTTTGAATGTATCGGGGTAAATCCGGTGCGCATTCAACTGCCAATGTAAGCTGTTTTGCACTTGCCTTAATCTGTAGCATTGCTTCCAAGTGATTCAACAAATGGTACAGATCAAAGCGCGTTGGGTTGAGACGGATGCGCCCAGCCTCGATCTTAGACATTTCGAGGACATCGTTAATCAATTCCAATAAGTGTTGGCCACTGCGATTGATAATTTTTAGATAATTTTGATGTTCTGGAGCTAGCGTTTGATCATGGCTCATCACCTGGGTGAAACCGAGAATGGCATTCAGCGGAGTTCGCAATTCATGGCTCATGTGAGCCAAAAATTTACTTTTGGCGCGATTCGCTTTTTCGCTCCGGGCGGCTTCTCGGATGGCTACTTCCTTGGCAGTTTGCAGTTCAACTTCTACCTGTTTCCACTCCGTAATTTCTTCGAGCATGAGTAAAAAGCTATCAGGCCGAACGGGGCCTTCTGTGTTTTTATTTAGCGTGCGATAGATCAGGGGTTGAAAGATCAGGTCATACCAGCGATCGCCCTGTTGTAGATTGTCATGCTTAACAGAAGTTCCGGCCTTGAGGCAGGCCATAGTGGCGCGCCATTGCTCCAGGCTAAGCCAACCAGGAACCATCGAGGCGCTGAGATTGGTTCCGACTTCGACCTGTAGCGTACTCCCAGCCACTGGGTTGCAAAACCACACACTGCCATCGAATTCAGCGGCGAGCAAACCAATGGAAAGCGTTCGGGCAATAGCAATTTGCATCGACTGCGATCGCCCCAATTGTTCTGCCAGGGCTGCTAATTGTGCCACCCGCGAGACGGCATCCTGGGGCTGCTGAAGTTGCGGCTTTTGGGTAAGCAGCAGGGCAGGATCCGATTCAATCGCGTCAATGATCAAATCCTGACGATAGTATTGCCAGAGTCGAGTCACCTGTTGCCGGAGCAGGTAGTCTTCACGAAAGCGATCGCTGATTGCAAACGTGACGGCGGTCGTAATAAATACCGCAATCGGTGCCGCAGTGGGCAACCAGTAATTAGCCCGAAATAAGATGATGCTAAGGAATCCCCAACCGCAGCACAGACCTACGATTGCGATTAGCTGCTGCCGCGTGCTCCAACCCGACATCAACCAGCTCAAGCCCGGTGCACTCAAAAGAATTCCTAACCACAGCTCTTTTCCTTGCAGCGGTTGCAGCGCATTGTGCTGCAATAGGTTTTGGATAACCGTCGCATGAAGATGCAACCCACTACTGGGTGGATTTCGGTTAAAGGGGGTCACCAAAGGATCAAGGCCCGTTGCCGTGACCCCAAGTAGGATGATTTTGTTACGAAAGGTCTGGGCGGGAACCTGCCCCTTCAGCACATCAACCAATGAATAAGCGCGAAAGTTAGCCATTGGCCCCGTCCAATTTAGCCAAAGAGGCCGATCTAAATCAGGGAGCGCAACTAGCTGCTGGGTTAGACCATAGACTTGCAGGGCCGCTACACTCAAGGCTGGCTGGCCAGCCACCTGTAAGTTAACCTGGCGCACTAAACCATCCGCATCTTCTTGCTTGAGGACGTGGCCGGTGGCGATCGCCGCTGCCGCTAGCTCTGGGACGGGCATCAATAGTGCGCCTGTTTTATCCCAGGCTTGAGCTAAAACCACATGCCCCTGTTTTGCCATTGCTTCTGCCAGTTGAGTGTCTTCTGGGCTAGGTTCTGACCAGATTAGGTTGACGACCACCACACTTGGCTCGGCTTCTGCCTTTGCCAAAATGTTGAACAGTTGGGTGTAATATCGCCGTGATAAGGGAAAGCGCCCTAGTTGCTGCAAACTGGCATCATCCACTGCAATAATCGCCAATCGATCATCTAGGGCCTTAGAGCCGCAAAGGTTAAATAATTGGTAGTAGGTAATTTGCTCTAAGGACTGAAACGCATTCAACCGCAACAGTAGGGCGATCGCCACAGCCGTCAAAGTCCCTGGAAGCAACCGCCAAACATACTTGCGAAGGTGCCAATTCATAAGCGAATGAACAGTTTATGGACCTGGCGTCGGCCTAGGGGCGTAATGACGGTAACCTCAAGCGTTTGAGTCGAAAGTGCTGGCAAGGGCACACTAAACCGTCCATTCGGATCAGTGACTTGAGGCTTTCCTTCCACAAGCACTATATTAACCGGATCGACCTGGCCCGCAATTTGGACGCTGCGAATCCCTGCGTGAATCAGCGGCTTGATTTCATATTTCAGGTCGGTGTTATCTTTGAGCGGCACCGGCGGCGAAGGTGGTTTTCCTGGAATCACAAAATTTTGAAACCCGCCCCGCACCAGCACCGATTTTCCTCGGGCCGTACTGATGACCGCACCACTTAAGGTGGCGAGTCCTGTCTTCCCATCCGATTGCACAGTTATACCAAAGGTCGTCCCCCTGACGGCACTGACCCCTGCTGGCGTATGGATTTCGAGATAAGAGCCAGGGTGGGTGAAGCGGCGTAATTGTAAACGTACCTGGCCATAGGGCACCTCTAGAGACGTTGTACGGCCATTGTCAGGCGCAAACCCCATCGCCCGAACTCGGACTTGAGTATTTTCTGAAACCTGGATGAAGCCGATGCCGGTATCTACCAACAACTCTGCGGCTGAACGACTGCCCGTTGCCACGCCATCGCCCACGGCTTGCAGGCGATCGCCCCTGACAACAGGGCGCGACGTTCCTCTACTTTGAAAAGTCACCTGCCCCGAATTTTGTTGAACAATTAATGATCGCTCAACCCGCACAGTGACCGAACGGGGGTGGGTGATAGCCGCTTGACCTAGAACCAAGAACAGAAACGTAAATGCACCAATCAGAAAAATGTGATGTTTCAGAAAAAACCGACCTAATCTCATGTTTGGGAAAACCTTGACTCTAAAGAGCTTCCCCGGTTCTTCAAGTGCAAAAAACACAAGATTTTTTGAAATTTCTCTAAATTTTTGTATCCATACATTTATTGGAAACACAAGATTGGTGATCAGGGTGATTAGCATTTATCTTTTTGACTTCTCCCCGAAAACCATTAACCCAAGCGGTTGTCTGTGAGGCTTCGCCCCAACCAATTCTGTCCGAAGCACAACGAACCATCATTATACTATAAGTTAGCCACCCCCAGCAGGGACAGCCAAAGGCACCAACGATTAGAGAAGACGAATTAGAAGGACGGGAGTGAGGGCTTCAACTCCCCTCGTTTCTGTGGATTATGGCTTGAGCGAACTGACAGAGGTCATTGGTTGAATCAATATAATCTAGCCACTTAATTAAAGACAGGGTGCAGGAGTAGAAAACTACTGCTGGGGACAACGATAACCTCCTTAACCCCCATAGATTGAGAAACTTGGAGCAATCACTGAGTGCCCTAAAGTGGATTACGGTTAAATTTTAAGAGTCTACAACCCATCAAAATTTCCCTCACGGGCACTCATTCAACTGTGAGAAGCAACTGTGAGAAGAGACAAACACTTCAGCTCAATAAGCCTGAGGCAATCACATATGCTTTTGCCTAGCATCTTTGTCAGGCAATCCTAAAAAGAGTTTACCCACACTTTAAAGAAACCTCTTTGTTGATGAACGATTGATAGATTTCATCAGAAACTAAGGACACTTTAAGGGTGCGTGTCACTTTTGCCCTCACCCTTTTCTGGTGTGCCCGAATTGCTCTCATCCCTCTCCCAAATTAGGAGCGGGACTTTACAATGGCTCCGACCCTCTTCTCTTCTTCCAGTTTGGAGAAGGGCTAGGGGATAAGGGCCTGCAAAGTGACGTACTTTCCACTTCCATCCTATTTTATTCAAGGCTTTTTCGTAAGGACTTAGGCGATTCTCTGCGTGTCTGTGTCAAATGCCCTCTTACGCTCAACGGCGAAGATTTGCAGCAACTGATGCGTGGGGATACGCGCAGCATCGTCTCCCTGAGTTATATCCCAAAGGTGGTGCACCTTGTGTTCAACTTGCGGTTTTGGGTAGCAGAAGCCTTGCAGCGCTTAGAATTCAAGCGGTTATTTATGCTGCATTCTCTGTTTCAATTGTGATGACACTTCAGATTTCGCCATATCCAGAGCGCTCTTGACCTGATTCGGTGCTAAGTGACTCGCTGTTCTTAAGCTAGACTCATTGCCATCAGCTCATCACTCATCTCAAAGTTGGCCGTGACTGTCTGGACATCATCCAAATCCTCTAGGGCGTCCATGAGTTTGAGGAGCGATCGCGCTTGATCACTATCACTCACCTCAACCGTATTGTTTGCAATCCAGCGCAACTCTACCTGGGTGACGTTAAATCCCTGCTCCTTGAGGGTAGTACTGAGTTGCTCCAGATTAGCCGGAGCAGTTATCGCCACGGCCACTGCGACCTCTTCGCCCTGGGTAAGTTCATAGGTTTCGGCCCCGCCTTCCAGACAGGCTTCTAGTAAGGCCTCTTCGTCAACGGGTTGGGCCGGTTCTTCCCGTCGCTTCCGCCCGTTATCAGGCGGCATCAGAGCGACCTCAACGACCCCCTTCTGGTCAAACATCCAGCTCACACAGCCGGTTTCACCTAGGTTGCCGCCATTTTTGCTAAAAGCAACCCGCAAATCTGCGGCAGTTCGGTTGCGATTATCGGTCAAGGCCTCAATCAAGACGGCCACGCCACTGGGGCCATAGCCCTCATAACGAATTGCTTCCAGAGCAGCCCCCTCAGATCCTAATTTACCGGCCCCCTTCGCGATCGCCCGTTCGATATTGTCATTGGGAATTCCTGCCGCCTTAGCCTTCTCAATCGCTGTTCTTAGCTGAAAGTTTCCTGCCGGGTCGGGCACCCCGCTACGGGCCGCAACAATAATTTCTCGCGAAATCTTGGTGAAAACTGCGCCTTTTTTGGCATCCACCCGTGCCTTCTGACGCTTAATATTTGCCCACTTACTATGTCCAGCCATATCTCTGCTCGCAACCAGTCCAGCAATGCATGAAACGTGTCAATCAATAGAATAGACAAAATTGCAAACGGGTTGGCAGTCTGCCAGAGCGATCCCTACTCTGGCTTTACCTTTTGCTCTAACTGTGCCACGCGCTTTTCTAAAGCAGTTAGCCGATCCTTTGCTGCGATCGCCAAGGTGGCCAATCGATCTAGCATCTGGCGATCGCTAGGGGCCTCTGGCCGCCCTGGACGACTGGCAGGAGCCGGAAAGGGCAGCGGCGATCGCAGCCGACTCAATGCCAAAACCTGAGACTTCAACTGACTCACTTCTAGCCGTAACTGGCTGATATCTGCTTGCAGGTTAACAACTGACTGTGCCACTACCCAGCGGTCACCCCCTAGCAGCAGGAGGAGCGTGATTCCCACCACCAAGATCCAGACTTTTAATCGGCGATTTAAAGTTTGCATCGTTCAGCGTTATCTCAGTACAACAGGCTTATAGTTTAGGTTCCGATACAGTGTCCGGTATCGGCCCATGATTGTGGGGGGCCGTAGAAGCATCACCCCTTTGAAAATCCGGCGGCGGCAATGGCTCAATCGGAGTCTGAAACCCCGGATAGGGAAGCATTGCTGCTATCAAACCGGTGATAAATAAGCAGAGAATAATTGGAATGAAACGAGGGCGGGTAATATTCATTGGTATTTATTTCTTTATTTAAGGAATTTGAAAGAGGCTAGAGAATCAACCTTGTTCAAATGCAAGCGAGTCCTTTCGTCTGTAGAAAAACTACAGGCTTTGAGCTGGACTTGTTTTAACTTCAATCACCTGAATCTAGATTTCGGTTGAACGGCTTGGGCATGGCTAACCCCAATCACGGTTCTTTTCCAAGAGGCAAACTCGTCTGGTTTGCACTGGAATAAGGTGCGCCTCCTCAGTCTGCCCCAAGCGCTTGGGGCAGCGAAATTACCTAAACAGCCAACGAAAGGGCTGAAAGCGGCCAAATAACGCCAGGAATTGACAGGGCGTATCCTAAAAGAAGGCGGTTATTTTTATCTGTCTACTTGTGTACGATAGATACCGAGCAACGGTTCTCGCTTCTATTCCCGACTTTTAACTGGCACACTCGCCTGGATTCCCCCATTCGTGAGCTTTGATCGATTCCTTCCAGCGCACCAATGACGGGTTAGCAGCACCTATATTAGCCATCTCTCCCTCTAGTAGACGAAGGCATCCGTCTGTCTACCCTCCCCCCCTTGCTTGAATGCCCATTAGGGCTATACCCCTCTCCTGCTTTGGGAGAGGGGCTTTGATCTTCCCTGCTGTCTTGATGAAAGCAGGCGCTAGAGGATGCGGGTGGCTGAGACGAGTCCAGCAATTTCCGCCTTGCTGTACTAGTGCCCTGCGAAACAATGATCTTAAGACGTCGTACTGGATCACTGGCAGCGTTGCAGCATCAAAACACTGATTGCGTTGATGTGGCCCTGGGCTTTTCAGCGATTCCTGACTATACTAGGGGGGTTCTAGACTAGGGCCAGATCGAGACCTGCTGTTACGTGCTACGAGAGCAGCCTAAGAAGCAACCGATCTGATTTGAGCCTTACCCATGGTTTAATCTGCGCAAAGGTGCTGGTATGAAAGGTTTGTTTGCATTGTTTGGGGTGCCCCTTGCCGCAGTTTCTCTGTTTGCTGGTTCGGCTGTAGCCGCTATTCAAACTCAGGTGGTCGAGTATAGGCATGGAAAGGTCGTTTTGGAAGGGTTTCTGGCCTATGATGACGCACTTCCCGGTAAGCGCCCTGGGGTATTGATTGTGCATGAGTGGACGGGAGTTGGCGATTATGTCAAGGGGCGTGCTCGACAACTCGCTGCACTCGGTTATGTTGCCTTTGCCGCCGATATTTATGGAAAGGGAATCCGCCCTGATAACCCCACCGATGCCGGTAAGGAGGCAACTAAATATCGTTCCAATCGCCCTCTACTGCGCGATCGCGCCACCGCAGGGCTAAAGGTTCTCCAATCTAACCCACTAACGGATACTCGCCGCATTGCCGCTATTGGCTACTGTTTTGGTGGTGGAGCCGTCTTAGAGCTGGCCCGCAGTGGTGCCCCTATTGCTGGAGTTGTCAGCTTCCACGGCAATCTGGATACGCCCAACCCGGCAGATGCTCAAAATATTCGGTCAAAAGTGCTGGTGTTACACGGAGCCGCCGATCCCCTGGTGCCTCCAGAGCAGGTGGCCGCCTTTGACAAGGAAATGACAGACGCCAAGGTGGATTGGCAACTGATTTCCTATGGTGGAGTAGTTCATAGTTTTAGCAACCCTAGGGCTGGCAATGATCCCTCCACAGGAGTCGCCTACAATGTGAAGGCAGATCACCGTTCCTTCGTGGCGATGCAACAATTTTTTAAGGAAATCTTTAAGAAGCGGCCTGACAGGTTCAAGCCTCCTATCATGAATCCTCGTCCCCACTCCCGCAACGGTGTCCGTTAGTTTTACGCCAGTCTTGATTCAGGCTAGGCGTTGGGTTATCCTTACTCGTTTCTTAACCGCTATCTATTCCCTCGCTATTTGACTTGTGACAGGCCCTCAACTCCCCACCCATTTGCCTGTAAAAACGGGCACCCTCGGAGAACTGGTTGTTGCCCAGTGGTTAGAGCAACGAGGCTGGCAGTTGCTAGATCGACAGTGGCGCTGTCGCTGGGGCGAGCTTGACTTGGTGATGGGTTACCCCAGGCAGGAAGCAGCGAGTGGCTTGGCAGCGATCGCCTTCGTTGAGGTAAAAACCCGGCGCGGTCATAATTGGGACAGTAATGGTGCCCTGGCGATTACGCCCCAAAAGCAAGCCAAGCTGTGGAAAACAGCCCAGTATTACCTGGGGCAACACCCAAGCTGGGCGGAGGTACCCTGCCAATTTGACGTGGCCTTAGTACGATGTCAGACTACAGTCACCTCTCCACCCAAAATGTCGAATAGCGTCTTGCTAGGAGACACCTGGTTTTGTCTGCAAGACTACATCACCCATGCCTTTTCACTCACCGATTAACCGCCATTAACCACCCCATATCTTTTCTAAGACCGTCTGAGGCGCAATATCTGACATTTGCCCACTGAGGGATTTAATTCCCACAAAGCGATTGCTTTCGGGCAACAATCGTTTTGGTTCAGTTGCGCCAAACAAAGCCAGGGTATAGGTTTTAACCGCTACCGCCAGTTGCATCGGCGCGCTCTGAACGCAAAGCAACAGATTGGCCCCGGCAATCATCGCCGTCAGCTTGCCCAGATCTGGTGGGGTTGTCACCTTCAGCCCAGGATTGAGCCTAGAGAAAACCTCGACGAAACCTACATTCTGCTTATCACCTAGCAACACTAACGGTAAATCAGGCTGCTTTTGTTGAAAGTCTTGAACAATCCCCTGCCACTTTTCAACCGGATAGAAATTGCCATTGTCGGTTTCCTCATTGGTGCCATAAATAGCCACATACCCACCTGAACCAATGCCTAGCCGCTTGCGCTCAGCATCTGCCCAGTCTAAATCCTTAACGGGTAGGGTGACTGTTATTTCTGGGCAAGGATGGGAGGCACCTAGCCCTCGAAGGAGATCGTAGTAGGTCGCAGCAGCATATTGATTCTCTTTTTTAGGGACTCGATGGGTGTAAAAGTTGGCTCCAGCAGATAGCTCAAACCCAACTCTTACGGGAATACCGGCCAACCAGAGCACAAAACTTGTGGCCCAATCATTGCCTGGGAAAATCGCAATGTCATACTCTCGCTCGCGTAGGTTCCCTAATAAGTTTCCCCAATCAGCTAGGCTATTACGGGCTTGAAAATCGAAAGCGATCGCCTCATGCACTATCGGGTTAATACCATAGGCGGCTTTAGAGGCAAGCGGAACAACAACATCAATTTGGGCTTTTGGATAGACCTGCTTCAGACCATCAAGGGTTGGAAAGAAGAGGAACTGATCGCCAACTTCACCAGGAATAAGGGCTACGATTCGCATATCTTCAGGCTGCTAAAACTGGGATCGGCTGGATTGCCTCATTCAGTGTAGAGGGAATCTGTCTCTCTTAAAAGTTCATCTCACCACCCTGGAGAAATTTTCTGCTGAACCTAGCCTTAACTGGGCGAAAATCAGAAAATATTGTGACGTCTTAGCCTGCCCACTCTGCGAGAAGCAAGCGACACACTAAACTCTTTCCCAAATTTGGAAGAGAAACTTTGAACCTGGCTCCCCTTCTCTCCAGTTTGGGAGAAGGAGCAGAGGAATGGGGGCAGTTCGGCACCCCGAGAATCGCCTGAGTAGTGCAAAAAATCCTATGATTACTCCCAGAAACGACTGTTCTCCCAGTCATCTGTATCTTAGAGCCATCTGTGCACGGATTTCTCAACCTCAATAAACCTCTGGGTCTGACCTCCCACGATTGTGTGGCCAAACTGCGCCGCCTGCTTCAACTCAAGCGCATTGGTCACGCAGGCACCCTGGATCCTGCCGCTAGTGGGGTCTTACCGATCGCCATTGGTAAAGCCACCCGACTGCTGCCGTTTTTGCCCTCCGATAAGGCTTACCGGGCGACCATTCGGTTGGGTCTGCAAACAACAACCGATGACTTAATGGGAGAAGTCACTCACAGCCAGGCTGTACCCCATCTTGAGTTAGCCTCCATCCAGGCAGCTATCCCTCATTTTCTAGGCACGATCCAGCAGATTCCCCCGCGTTATAGCGCAGTGCAGATTCAGGGTCAACGGCTCTATCATCTGGCACGGGCGGGGAAAGACATTAACATCCCTGCCCGCCAGGTGACGGTGTATCAAATTGAGGTGCTGGCCTGGTATCCAGGGGAATTTCCCGAAATCGAGCTGATGATTACCTGTGGGGCAGGCACCTACATTCGGGCGATCGCCCGTGACTTGGGGGCTAAGCTGGGGGTTGGCGGCACCCTCGCGGCCTTAGAGCGTACCCAAAGCAGCGGCTTTAACCTGGCTGATAGTCTTACCTTTGACGCAATTGAACAATACCAGACCCCCAACCAGATCCCCCTTGTGGCACCGGCTACCGCGATCGCTCACTTGCCGATCCTCCAACTCTCAGCAGAAACCGCCTGGCGCTGGTGCCAGGGGCAAAAAATTGAAGGGTTTGCCACCGCTACCCAAATCACCGAACAGCCCCTACAGATTCAACAAGAAGACGGGCGTTTTCTAGGCATTGGACAGGTAATTGACCACCAACTAAGGGCAAAGGTGGTTTTTGCAGAGCAAACGCCCCGCCCAGTAGCCAACACCCCTCCGGCAACGCCCCCCCATCGAGACACTTAACTCTCAAAACTTAAACGCCTCGCCGTCGCCGAATCGTAAACCGCCCTAGCCCCAAAAACTGGCCATAGGCGCGCTCCCCTTGGGGATAAGCAGTTACACCAAACTGGTAAACCCCAGGAAACGTCGGGTTTTGTACTGGGTAAAGGGCGAGCGTCAGCGTTGCTCCAGGCTGCACCGGAGTTGCAAACACAATCGTCATTTGGCCTGGCTTAGTAGCAAGGACTTCAGCAAGCGGAATTTCCTGACCAGTCGGGCGATCGCCCACATAAGCCCGCGTCGCCTGCACTCGAAAGCGCACAGTTTGACTACCAGATTGCTGGGTCAACACCACCCGCTGGAGAGGCGCTCCTGCATCTGGTAATAACTCTAAGGTCAACCAGTAAGTGGCAACCGTTGAGCCTGCGGTCGTAAACGTTGCAGATGACCGCACAAGCCGAGGCGGGCGATCAAAATAAACCACTCCATCCACCGTTTGCACCGCCTGCCCTGACAAGGCTCCCCCCATCCAGATTGCTAGCAGTACCTGAGCCAATCGATGCCTATTCATAACAAGATGCAGAAATTATTTTTAGGTACTCGGAGTTTATCGTTGGTTTAAGGGTTCATGTTGCTGTTTAACTACTAGTAAACTTCTGTTAAAGGCAGGGATATCTTCTGAGCAAGGATGATAACTTATATATAGGCACAAAGAGGAACGAAACCCTCTCTCCAACTAGCTTTCGGGACTGTGTCTCCTTCCCAAAGCACCTACAGGATTTAGCAGTATTGTCGAGTCGCTTGTCTATTTGTCTGTGTCGCATTTTTTGCTGCGTTAGAAAAACATTAACGCATTTTAACTGGCTGTTGTCAGTTGGCATAACTCATCTTCCAAGAGTAAAAAAAGGAGGAAACTAGCTTCACGCTTTGCTAATGAATGTAGGCCGTTTGAGCAAACTGTTTAGTTGAACGTTCTGTTACTCAAACCTCTAGTTTCAAATCTTAAAAAAACCTGGCTCACTTCCGCCAGGTTTTTGCTTTTTATTGAGTTTTTTATTGAATTTTTTCCTTAGCGAAAACTCTTTGTACACCTCACTACAGGGTAGTGATCGCTAGATTACTGAACCGATTAAAGATTAATTAGAGATTAAGAGGATATGTGGACACTCCCAACCTAATCACTGATTTCCGATCCCGATTCATGCCAAATGAATGACGAGTTGTACTTAGAAGGAAGAAGCCTCAGGACGATCCACTCAAAGACGATAACAGCAAGGAGGCTGGAGTCACGCACATCGGGGCTGCCGCCCTTAGCTCAGACGCTGCCAGAGTTCCGTGGGCTTGGGCAACAGCACCAACTTTAAAGTACTCCAACTGCTGACTCGTCGAAGCCTGCACCTGGCGATATTGCAACTTTGCGATCGCAATTGTATGAGGCATCACGCCCACCAGCATCGCCATCAACTCATTGGGAATATCCACAGCAATTTGACTCCCAAAAAAAGCTGCAAAACTGGATAGAAGCTTTTCAGCCCGACTAGCAGGCTGGGGTAACTCAGCAATTTTCTGTAACCAGCGTAGCCACTGAATCCGCCGACTATAGGCAACTTGTCGAGCTTCCGGAGTAACAACCTCAACCAAACTAGGCGAACCAATCGCTAACACCGCTTCGTAATTTTCCTCGACAGCAAGAGAAACAGCCGCACCGGGGCCAGCAAATTCTGCATGGAATGCTTTACATAAAATCAATGCGCTTTTCTTACATTCACTAACCGCCAATAAACGTTGAGAACCCGACGCAAGTCTAGAACATTTAGCCCTGTCAATATGTGAAATACGAATATTCACCACCTTACCCTTGACTAGCCAGTGCACAACTCATGACTCCCATGAGCTAATCGTAGTGTGGCCCATGGATTGCCTCAGAATTCTTAAGATAGACTTCGCCAAATCTACACACTATTCAGCCTGTTACATCCTTTTGTTAAAGTTAGTTTCTATCCTTGAGCGTTAAGAGAGTCACTGGGGAAGGGGCTAAGCAGGACGTAAGCCGGGTTCTGTTCTCCCACAAGGGGGGCGGTTATCTATCTGGGGCATTTGTTACCAAATGCCTCTAGCGGACTCGTTGAAGTTACCTTCAACCTGGAACTGGAAAAAGACCAACCCTTGTTCCTACAGCCTTGCTTCCAGCCGGGGTTTACCGAGCCAGCACCTCTCGATGCTGCTGGTGCGCTCTTACCGCACCTTTGCACCCTTACCGAATGAACGAATGAAGTAGGAAGGATAAAGGATGAAACGAGTTTCTATCTTCTGCCTTCCGCCCTATCATCGGCGGTATGTTTCTGTGGCACTCTCCTCACGGTCACCCGCACTGGGCATTACCCAGCAAGCTTGGTCTTTTGGAAGCCCGGACTTTCCTCAAGCTGCGAAATAAACAGCCTGCAACCGCCTCGCCTACTTATCCCCACACCCAGTGTATAACAGTCATCGATTGCCGACTCATAACGGCCCTATCCCACTTTAGTCAGAGGTCTTGCCCATTAAACCTCTGGGTTGGCCATAGCAGTGCTATGCTAAAGATGGCTCGGATCCATGCGATGACAACGCCCAAACCTTGTCAGGACCGGAAGGTAGCAGCAACACGGGATGCTTGTGATAGGCGTGGACTCCGGGTCTTTTTGTGAGACCAGCAATGGGGCATAAACCTTAGAAAACTTCAGAGAAAGCTGCAAACTCGTTCTGCTCCGGTTCGGCTTTCAACTCTGACAAATTGGGATGATGCCACTCAATTCTGTCTATGCTAAAGATGTTAATCAGACTGTGAGATTAAACCAGTCCAAGGGTTTTAGGAGCGATCGCGCCATGGTTTTTGGAGATTTGCTGAAAAAAGCCGTCTACCTCGGTGTCGGTTTAGCCTCTTATGCAGGAGAAAAAGCGGGCAAAACTATCGAAGAACTGCGTGAACAGGCACAAAAGCTAGCTCAAGAAATGGTTGAGCGCGGCGAAATCACAGCCGACGAAGCCCGCCGCTATGTGGATGAATGGGTCAACAAAACGCAGCAGGCCACCGCATCACCGCCACAGCCTTCTCAAGCAGCACCGCAGCAACCTCGCCAGATTGAGATTCTCGAAGAGGATCCAGACTCTCCACCTGACGAAACGGTAGATGACATGCAGCAAAAATTGGCTGACCTGCAAGCAGAGTTAAATCGGTTACGAAATAATCGATAGCCCCCCAACTCAAGATCCTGCGAGTTAAAATACCACCATTTGTTGCGATGGGCTTCGACTGAATCTGTTTGAGCAAGATTTGCGTCAGAGGGTTTGACGGAGTCAACGATACCCGGCTAGGAGTGGAAACTAGTCGAAAATCGTAACAAAAGGTTACTTCTTAAATCAAAGGTAGCAGAAGGTGTGCGATGGAAGGTTGGTCACACGGTTTCTCCCAAGCAATTGAACAGATGATACGAGATGTTGAAAACTTCTTGGCTGATGTTGCCGAAGACCTAAACGACATGATTGATGGCTTCGCTGAGGTAACCGAAGAGCTTGCCGACCAGTTTCAGCAGGTCACTGCCCAAGTTGAAGAGGGCTTAAACACTCTAGTTGATCCAATTCTAGAAGCCTATCTTGGCTTCGAAATCACTGTTGAAAATAGTATTCAACCCATTACTCACACCGTGGATCCCATCCTCAACAATCATTCTGCTTGCGTTGGTTGCCGCAATTATCATGGTCATTCCTACAATGGCAACTTGCTTATTTGCGCCATGCATCCCTATGGTTGGGAAGATGAGAAGTGCCCTGACTGGGAATCTACCTGGAAAGAATAAGCATTTCAACTCCCGTGAGCTTCAGCAAACCTTCTTTGCTAGGCCGTCTCGCCACCGCTGCTTGGCTGACAAAACAACTAAAACCTCTGAGATGCCCTTTGAGATGCCTTCTGTGAAGCGGGCGATTAAAAGCGTGCCTAAACGACTGAAGTGTGTTTCTGTGCAGTCGATAGGTACTGGATAGGTCACAGGGTTTTCCGTAGCCGCAAAGGCAGACTTTGATCGCTTAGCTAAGGCTTTAACCACCCGAAAAAGAAAGAAACCTTATTATGTAGTTAACCTGATTCACTAACAAAACTTAAACTCCTTCACCCCTTGCTTGAAGGCCCGTTAGGGCTATACCCCTCTTCCGGAACAGGCTATTCGTCATACAGCTCTCCCTGAAAACCTTACCAGAGCTGCAATCTAGTTTCTCGTTGTACGGAAGCAATGAGGATAACGGTTTCAGGGGATCAGCTGCAATCCGAAACTCTCGCTAAGACGAGACGTTGCTTGGGAAAGCGCTAACCTACCAAGATCCTCTCTGGATCAGGCTTGCACTGAATTTTGCGTAATGGGTAGGAACGGGCGAGGGGCTTCGCACCCAGATGCTCGGTTTGAAATCTCTTCTCCCCTAGTAGGAAAAGGAATTGAGGGATTGGTAAAAAGATTTGTCAGGCAGTCAGCTAGCAGCTAACTCTCCGCCGATACAGTCCGTTTTATATCGCGCAGGGACTTTGAATCGGTTCCTCTTCGCCCGTTTGGGAAAAAGGATCTGGGGGATGTAGCGCTCTGCTCTTCCCACAGGGTGGAGCAACTTGCAAAAGTGGGATGCCCCCGCAGTGAACAGCGCACTCGCTCTAAGCAAATGCGTCATTTTTCTCAGAAATGGGCGCGGGCGAGTCCTTTTGTTCAGTTCCTCATCCTAAAAAGCCCAACCTCACGATACGAAATTCAAAATACCTAGTGAAAAATGCAAATTGCTTGTGTTTCAAACTTTCTGAACTACCGGCTGATTTCTGCTGTGGTCTACTAGTTTGCTTCTGCTAAGTGGATTTCTAACTGTTCGATCGCCGGTTCAATTAAAAAATCAACACTTTCTGTCGCGCACAAATCTGATAAGGGTTGAACCCGAAACATGGCGGCATCAATGAGTCGATGTAAAAAGATATAGCGATCGTTTTTTCTGGCATGTACGCCCGCATTCAAAAAGTAGACCCCCGGCTGAAGCAGGCACTGAAATGTAAATGAAACCTTAAAAATTGTCCCGGCTTCAATACGGGCTATTCCTTGCAAGGGTGGATGACTCGACGCCCCTCCCAACGAAAGCCCCGATACCGTTTTGATCAACATTCCAAAACAGACATCCGTTGCCGGCTCATTAAATTTCACCGTATAGGTATAAATATACTTCTTGCGCCGAATTAAAAAATTGACGGGGTCTCCTGAGAGGGTTGTAAGACCCGGTGACTCAATTATGGCTCCATGGGAATCATAGTAAATCGTACTTTTAGGAACCAGCCCAGGAATGTAGGCTTCGCCTGATTTGAGTACCCCCATTGAATGAGTGGATTGGGAAACGGCTGAGGTTGCGGATGGCGCTTCTAGCTGGGATTCTATGATTTGGGTACTGGTTAATGTATCCTCATCTAGTTCCAGGGGATTCTGCAAGCTAGCCGTTTGATTTAATTGGCGAATACTTTGACGAACCGATTCTGTTTGGGTTGCTGCTGCGTAGATCAGGTTATGGTATTGAGAAATGACTAGCTTTGAGCTGCCTTGTAGCAACAGTTCGCCATGATCGAGTAATACGGCGGAGTCACAGAATTCGGTGATGGTGCTGGCAGAATGGGAGACAAACAGTACAGTGCCTCCCTGGGCTTGAATATCTTGAATCCGAGCGTAGCACTTGCGTTGAAAGGCTTCATCCCCAACAGAGAGGGCTTCATCCACTACGAGAATATCGGGATTGATGCTGGTGGCGACTGCAAAAGCAAGTCGCACAAACATACCACTTGAATAGGTTTTGACGGGCTGATCAATAAAATCGCCAATCTCAGAAAAGGCCCAGATGGCTTCGAATTTACTTTCGAGTTCTGCCTGGGTTAACCCGAGTAGTCTGCCATTAAAGAAAACATTCTGTCGTCCAGTAAATTCTGGATTAAATCCACTGCCTAATTCGAGCAGAGCGGCAACTTTGCCCTGCACCTTTACCTCTCCAGCCGTGGGGCGCAGGGTTCCTGCAATGATTTGCAGTAAGGTGCTTTTGCCAGAGCCGTTTTTGCCAACTATTCCGAGTGTATGCCCCCTTGGAATTTCTAGGCTGATATTTTTTAACGCCCAAAATTCTTGAGCATAGGATCTACCTGGCAGAAGCAGTTCCTTAAGGCGATCTGCCGGATGATGATAACGGCGAAAGTTTTTAGAGATATTTTTAACGGAGATGATAATTTCGCTCATTTTAGAGGGGCAGGATGGGAGCCAATCATTGAAACGTTAGGGGTAAAGATGGTGTTGGACTACGATTTACTGGCTCAATCTTGTTGCTTGGGGGTGCATGAGGTCACACGCCCTCCTTTACACCTAAGCGAGGTAGCTGGCTAGCCTCCCCTCAGATCCCGCAATCGTAGCAAGCTGTTGGTAAGCAGCCGATGCTGCGTGATCAACCGCCTCTTGATTCTGGCGAACAAGGCTGGCTGGGGCAAACGCGATCGCCCATTAGATGGCTTGAATCCATTCTGTCACGGTGTACTCTGTCCAAATTCCCTGCTGCCAGTAAGGGTCGGACTCGATTAGTTGACGTACCGTTGCTTCATCGGGTGCCTCATAAATGCCAAAGACTTGGCGTAAATCTATGGTTGGCCCAATTGTGATTAGAATGCCTGCTGCTTTTTGTTGAGCGAGCCCATCAAGGTGAGCTTGGCGATAGGGAGCACGTTTTTCGAGCACATCATCGCAATAGAAGCCAGTTAAAACATATTTAGGCATAGCGAAGTGACAACAGCATAGAATGGAAACAAGCCAACCAGGAGACCGCAGCAGCGCTTAACTACGCAGTTCAACACGAAACTTTTCCACCAGACTTTCTCGAATTTTTTGGTGAACAGGTTCAATATCATCTTCTGTCAGGGTGCGATCGCTGGCCCGGTAAATGAGTCGAAATGCAAGACTCCGTTGCCCATCAGCAACCCCTTCACCACGATAGTCATCAAATAGCTCCAAAGACTCGAGGAGACTACCCCCTGCTTGCCGGATAGTTCGCTCTAGCTCAGCGACTGAGGTGTTTGTACTGACAAAGAAGGCAATATCCCGCCCTGATAGGGGGTAGGGCGAATAGGGCTGAAACAAACGTGCAACTGTTGTGTCATCGTTCAGCTCATCCAGCATGACCTCTAGATCCAGCTCAAATACATAAACCGCTTCGGGCAAGCCTCGATCACGGCGTAGTTGCGGGTGTAGCTGGCCAAACGTACCCAACCGGGTTCCCCTAATCCAGAGTGAGGCGGTACGGCCAGGATGAAGCCGTTCATCCCGACGATCGGGTTGGTACTCAACCACCAGCCCTAACCGTTGGAGTGCATTTTCCAGCCGTCCCTTGGCTTCATACCAATTGATTGGGCGATCGCGACCGGCCTGCTGCCATTTTCCCTGGGTTGGGTCACCCCCCATAATTCCACCCAGCGCCTCCGCTTCACTCAAGCCTTCTTCCTCTGACCAAAAGATGCGGCCAACTTCAAAGGCATTCAGGGCACCATTTCCCTGTTCAAGATTGTACTGAAAGGCATCCACCAACCCCGTAATCAGATCGGTTCGCAAGGCGGCATACTCACTGAATAGGGGATTCATCAACACAATCTGTCGTCCCCCGGTTGGCTTTGTCACCGAGTAATGGTTGACTTCTGTTAAACCCACCGCCCGAAATGCTTCTCGAATCTTGCGTTTAAGCTCTGCTTCAATGGAGAGATAGCCAGGTTCTGTTTTTTCAGGAAGGGTGTCGCAGAAGTTGTTGTAACCGTAAACCCGGGCAACCTCCTCAATCAAGTCAATTTCCCGCTCTAGATCGCGATAGCGGTAAGGCGGCACAGTGACCAACCAGCTTTGATCAGGAGTAATCGGAGTAATCACACAGCCCAAATCTGTCAAAATTGTTTCAACCACCTGTGCCGGTAGCTCGCCCAAGTCACTTTCTATCTGAATAGGGCCGAGAATTTGATTAATTCGATCCAGGCGCAGCTCAATGGAACGGGTATAAGCCTGTGGCTGAGGCAACTCGGTCATAACCTGATGGGTTACAACTCCCCCCGCCAGTTGAGTGATTAAGTCTAATGCACGGCGACAGGCAATGCCTAACTCTGCCTGGTTAATTCCCCGTTCATAGCGAGCCGAAGCCTCTGTGCGCAATCCTTGGCTGCGAGCAGAGCGGCGAATTGTTGCCGGGTCAAATAAAGCGGCTTCTAAGAAGAGATTCGTTGTACCAGCATGAACTTCTGTAGCTTCACCACCCATCACCCCCGCCAAAGCTACCGGATGGTCATTTGCCGTGATTAGCAGCGTCGTATCTGCCAAATTGCGCGTTTGGCCATCCAGCGTGGTCAGCGTTTCTCCTGGCTCGGCAAAGCGGACTCCGATTTGCAGGACTTGCGATTGGGCAACTGCCTGCAGGCGATCGCGATCAAAAGCATGGAGGGGTTGGCCCCACTCCAATAAGACATAGTTGGTCGCATCCACTACATTATTGATCGGACGCACCCCCGCTGATTGCAACCGTTGCTGCAACCAAGCAGGAGATGGAGCAATTTTTACCTGCTCAATCATGGTGCCAATATAAGCCGGACAAGCCGATCTTTCGGACAAGCATAGAGTAAGACCCTCTCCCGCTAGCAGGTCATCCCAGGGCTGGGGCTGAGGAAGCTTTAGCGTTGCCCCCGTCAGAGCCGCTAGTTCACGGGCAATTCCCACCATACTTAGGGCGTCTGCCCGGTTCGCCGTAGAAGTTAAATCCAAAATGACATCATCTAACCCCAACAATGGACGGACATCCTGCCCGATCGTTAAGTTGTCGCCCTCAAAGCTGTGAATCCCGCTAGACTCTTTCGCTAACCCCAATTCGGCCAAGGAGCAGATCATTCCCTCAGACTGCACTCCCCGCAACTTAGCGGGTTTAATCTTCAAATCAATGATCGGCAGGTAAGTACCTAAGGTTGCCACTGGCACATAGAGACCCGCTTTGACATTCGCGGCCCCACAAACGATGGTAGAAGGCTGATCCGCCCCAATATCGACTTGGCAAACGCTGAGTTTATCCGCATTTGGATGAGGCTGTCGTTCTAGAACATGGCCCACCACCACGCCTTCGGCCCAAGTACGACGATCCTCCACATCTTCCACTTCAAAACCCGCCATCGTCAGTGTTTCCGCCAACTCAGTCGGAGATAGCGTCGTTTCGACCAGTTCTTTTAACCAATTGAGGGAAATTCGCATAGCCTCTCGTTTTTAACCCAAAAGCTTTTTAACCCAAAAGCACGCCAACATTAAAGTTAGCCCCGTGCAGGAGGGGTTGAATCGGTCCAAGTCTCACTAGGGGTGAGAAAAACGCAAAACGTCGCCCTATCGCGATTGACCCACTCATTCTACCGTTGAGCGGAGCTGTCCGTGGCGTTTCTTGCTCTGAAAAACCGTCAGATAATTACGGAATTTGAAGATTCTATCAGTATTAAATTAAGTAGGAATCCCTGCAGATGCTTCACCAATCCTGGAGTTCTGCAAGGGCCTTACAAATTCCGCAACAATAGAGGCAGAGCTTGATTAAAGGCTCCTCTAGAATAAAGAGAGAGAAGGGCTAGGAGGTATTGCCCCTGTTGCTCTGGCAATGGTTTTGGGCAATCTTAATACCAAGGGGACGTTTTAGCGCTGGTCTTAAATCCGTAATCCTGACTGGTTTTCCCCTACTTTTACCGATAATCAGGGTGCCTTTAGCAACTCTTCAGCAGATTTCTGGCAAGAATGCGGCTTCGCTTCTTTGCCTAGTTTCTTCATAATGGAGTGAAGGACTACCCCCACAGTAGTTGAACCTACAACGAGCAAGGCTAAATGAGTTACTGCCTAAACCCAGCATGCCCGAATCCTCAAAATCCTTCGGATGTGAATGTATGCCAAGCGTGTGGGGCAGGGCTGCTTTTGCGCGATCGCTATCGAGTCATCCAAGCACTAGGGCAAGGTGGCTTTGGCGCAACATTTTTAGCTATTGACGAATCTTTGCCGGGCCACCCAAACTGCGTTATCAAGCAACTGCGCCCTAATGCCACCGCTCCTCATATGATGCAAATGGCACGCGAGCTGTTTGAACGGGAGGCTCAAACCCTAGGGCGCATTGGCAACCACCCCCAAGTTCCCCGACTACTCGACTACTTTGAAGCCAACCAAGAGTTTTATCTTGTTCAAGAATTTGTGAGTGGCTCCACCCTGCAGCAAGAAGTCAAACGCTCAGGCCCCTTTACTGAAGCAGGTACCAAGCAATTTCTCAGCGAGATTTTACCTGTCCTGGAGTATATCCACTCCAATCGGGTGATTCACCGAGATATTAAACCCGCTAACATGATTCGCCGCCTGCAAGATTGTAAGCTGGTACTTATTGATTTTGGTGCCGTGAAATACCAGAGTCAGCAGCCAACCAGCAGCTCCGACCAAACCGCGCTGACAGCCTATGCTATTGGCACACCAGGCTTTGCGCCACCAGAGCAAATGGCCATGCGCCCCGTGCCCGCCAGCGACATTTATGCCCTAGGGGTGACGTGCATTTATTTACTGACCGGTAAATCTCCGAAGGATCTCGACTATGACCCGACAACAGGAGAACTCGTTTGGGAAAAACATGTCCATATCAGCGACCACTTTAAATCCGTTCTCCGTAAGATGCTAGAAGTTTCGGTGCGTCACCGTTATCAGACCGCCGATGAGATTTTTCGTGCTCTCGACTTAGAGCCTTACCTAGATAGCCTGGCTAACAGCATGGTGACGGCTCCCCGCGCGCCCCAACCCCAACGCCGCACCGGAGATACAGGGGGTAACCCAGCTTCTCCGGCAGCTAGAGCAGCGATGGCCATTCGCTCGCGGCAGATTCGCCCGGATGTAAGTGGCATACAATCGGGGTTAACCCGAGGCCGCCCTCATGATCTGAGAACTAGCCACAGTAGCCCTTTGCGTGGCAACTCGGCAGGCAAACGGCGAGATTTTACTGGCGAAAAGCCCCGTCAACCCACACGCCTTGATGCGGAAGGGTTGCAAAGTTATTACAGCAAGGGCAAACGTGATTTTGCCTCCCACGATCTCTCATCACTCCATCTGCCGAAAGCGAACTTGTCTGGGGCCAACTTTCACCAATCTAATTTAAGTGGGATTAACTTGCAGGGGGCAAACTTGGCCAATGCTGACTTTGGTCGAGCAAACCTGCAACGAGCCAATCTCAGGGATGCCAGTATGACGAGAGCTTACATGAGTAATGCGGATTTGGAAGGGGCTGATTTACGCGGAACCGATTTGAGTGCTGCTTATTTGCTCAATGCTAATCTCCGCGGAGCCAATCTCTGTGGCGCAAATCTCACCGGGGCCAAACTGACTGAGGAGCAATTAGCTATGGCACGTACAAATTGGATGACTGTGCGCCCCAGCGGCAAACGAGGAGTCTGGTAAACCGGTATGGGGCTAGCGGATCGGCTACAAAAGGAGCGCTCCTTTCATGATCAATGGGCAGCCGGTATTGATGTTGATGGGATTCGAGTGGCTGACTATTTTGAGGCCTGTACTGCTCCAGAAAACCGCTTTATCTTAAACCACTTGGGCGATGTTAGGGGCAAATTACTGCTGGATTTAGGCTGCGGAGCTGGAGAAAATAGTGTCTATTTTGCCCGTCGGGGAGTTAGTTGTGTAGCAGCAGACTATTCCCCTGGGATGGTGGAGGTAGCACTGAAACTGGCTCGGGCAAATCAGGTGAGTGTCACTGGTAGGGTAATCAATGCCTTGGAGATCGATTTCCCAGACAATACTTTTGATATTGTTTATGCAGCGAATCTACTACATCACATCCCTGACCCAGCGATCGCCCTGAGGGAAATGCATCGGGTTGTAAAGCCGGGAGGGCAGGTGTGCTTTTGGGATCCCTTAAAGCATAATCCCGTGATTAATATTTACCGTCAGATCGCGCAGCAAGTTCGCACCGAAGACGAGGCCCCTCTGGATATTGCGATTCTGGAGACGGTGCGATCGCTGTTTTCCCAAGTTAATGCAGAAACCTTTTGGCTAACAACCCTGTGGATTTTTCTGCACTTTTATTTCATTGAGCGCGTCAACCCAAACCGGGAACGCTACTGGAAAAAAATCATCCTGGAGCATCAACGACTGGCACCGATTTATCATCCTCTAGAACGGCTTGACCAGAAACTCAAAAAACTACCCTTTTTACCTCGCCTTGCCTGGAATTTAGCCGTCGTTGCCGTCAAATAGGGCAACGCAGCAGCCATCTTAGGAGAAGACTGATACTATGGCACGAACCGACAAAACTTACCCTGACGAGTTAAAAAACCTGACTAGCATTGACAGTTAAGTCCCTATTTTTTCCTAAGGAATACAGATGAATCAAGCTATACAACGGATGCAAGCGTACTCAGCATCCGGATCATCGGGGAATCGCTTGGGGTTCTGGCTTGAGCCTCATGAATTTAATCGACTTAAAACCCTGGCGCTTTAGCACAGAACCACAGAGGGCACCGAAATCTGACTCTGTGGTTTCTGGACCTCTGTAGTCAGATTTCAAGTCATAGAACCTTATCTCTAAGCTGTTTGACCAAAGCTATTCTCTGCCTCAAGGGAGGGAAGCATCAGCCCCCAGAGATTCAATGGACTGGCCTAGGAGCGAATCTGCACTGGCATTACCAGATAGGTGACTTTCATTCCTCCCACAGGCGCCATAACCACTGGACTGGTAGCAGTATTCATTTGAATTTGCACTTCTGCTGTATTCATCGCCTTTAGTCCATCCACCAGATAGCGGACATTAAATGCGATATCGAGATCGTCCCCCGAAATCTGAGCCGGAATTTGTTCACGCCCACTGCCCACATCCTGAGCATCAACAGCAAGGGTTAGTTCTTGCTCGGCACTGTTGAGGCTCAGTTTCACAATGTTGTTTTTCTGGTCAGCGAATACACCTATCCGCTCTAGTGCGGCCAGCAGCAACTTGCGCTCGATAGTCAGTTGCCGCCCAAATTGTCGAGGAATGAGTTGCCCATAGTTGGGATATTGCCCATCTAGTAAGCGACTTACCAGCCGCTGATCTGCCCATTGAAACACAGCTTGAGTCGTATCAAACTGCACTTGCAGTTCCGTGTTGGCTTGCCGTTCCAGCATTTTTGCTAGCTCTTGCAGCGTCTTCGCAGGAATCGTGACACTCAATTCTGGCTGGGCGGCAAGGGTTGCCGCCCCCTCTTCCACTGTTTGCACTACAGCCAACCGGTGACCATCGGTTGCGGCAAATTCTAACCCATCGGGTTGAATCGTTAAGTGAACCCCCGTCAGCACTTGCTTTGTTTCATCGCTGCTAGCCGCAAACAGAGAACCTTGCACCCCCTGAAGCAGAGCCTCAACGGGCAAGTTTAGGGGTTCACCGGCTTCGACCTTGGGTAACTCTGGAAACTCCGCAGCGCTCATACCCCGCACCTGGTAGCGTCCAGAGGCACAGGTTAAGGTTGTCAGATAAGTCGGGTCTGCCGTTTTTTCCCCGTCATCTAGCAGCAAATCTCCCTCTGGCAGGCGGGCAACGATGTCACTCAGTAACTTTGCTGGTAAGGTTAGGCGTCCTCCTGCTTCGATCTGAGCGGCAAAGCTCGTTTGAATGCCCAGGCTCAAATCAAAGGCACTTAGCTTTACCTGTTGAGTAGCTTCATCGGCTTCTAGCAGCACATTTGCCAGAATAGGATGGGAAGGTCGCGAAGAAACAGCACGGCTCACAAGGGCCAGATTAGCGTTGAGACTGCTTTGAGCGCAAACCAATTTCATAAGTCTGTCGAGAGATAAAAATTAGGAAACCACTAGCAACTCTGAGAATGGGCCGCAAATCTGAAGTTGTTAGACCTTTGTAGGGGCAGAAATTGTCTGACTCAGGTTTGATGCCAACAGATGTTAGCACCCCTCTTGGGAAGAAACCAGGCCAATTTTGGGATTCTGTGTTCCGATTAACTTAACGATATCGGAATTAAGAAAATCTCATTTAAACCGTAGTAGTAGAACCTGTGGAAAATGGGGAAAAAGCGCTGAAAGTTCCAGAAAGTCATCTTTGTAATCTGGCGATCGCCTGTGGAAAAGTTGTGGAAAAAGTGAGGATTTTACCACACAGTAGAATTACCTAGATAGGTTTTCCCAAAATTTATTCGGGTTTTAGACACCCTTTCCCCAGGTTATCCCCAGAAAAAGCTCAATTTTCCCCAGGAAAACCACCCTCCAGCGCCGATGGGTTGGCTGCAAAAATTTATAATTTTTTACAAACTTGTGCTGTACTGGCACAATTGACACCCTTCTTCCTGGGGAAAACGACTGTCGCTGGGGCATAAGTACAGCTGATCGATAAAGACACGCTGATCAGGGTGGCAGGACTGAAGCAACGGGATGAAAAAGGGCTAACTGGGCAAAATCGAGGTGTGCCCATGATGGATAGATGGAACAGAGATACATTGAGCGCCCAGGTAATTTCTAGGAAAACCTGACCCTTCACGCTAGCGCCTTTTAATGCCTTTCGACTGCTGCGGCCTTGCGCAAGACAAGCTGCTCAAAAAGCCTTGCCGCGGGTGCAGCAAGGCCCTGGTCGGTTTCAGTCTGTGTCGGTGGACTTGACTCATGGAGTTACGGTTTTAGCCGCTGGGCGCTTTTCAAATGTGCTCTTAGAGACTGCAATTCTCTCTACGCAGACATGGAGCGCTAAGGCAAGTTGAAATGCGGTTTACACGTGATGACTTCACCAGGCCCACTTGACTTGGTTAAAACAAAGTGCCTGAAACTCCTTAAAGAAGTCAGGCCCTGTTGGTCTGAGGTGTTAAAAAGACTGAGTAAGCAGGCGATCGCCCGCCGAAAAACATGACTCTGATTAGGTAATGGCGCAGATTCGCCAAAGTCATGACGGGTCTTTTGTCAGTCAAATTTTGCGGGTCTACGCCGCAAAACTTGAGCACCACCCATTTTCTAGCGCTTCAGCGAATTGCCAAGTTTAATTGGACATTTAATCTGCATAGAACTCAAGTGGATCCTTTGCTGCCCTGAATCTCACCCCGCGCCACCTCCCCTGCCCAAGGGGAGGTAATACGAGCGCCAGTCTGAAAGACTCAGGAGAGGTGGTCAGGTGAAAGGGGCTAATCGGTATTAGAAGCGATAGCCAACCCCAGCCTGGAAGCTGAGGGCATCTGCAGGGCTATTTTCGTAGGCGTTAATTCCCCACTTGGCGTCACCGTAGACGACAACCCGCCGCGCCACTTCTGCTTCAGCGCCCAGGGTAATGACAACAGATTCCCGGTTGCCTAAGGGCGAGGGTTGGTTGGCTCGATCCATAAAGGAATAACCAACCCCAGCATAGATATTGGCATTGTCGGAGATTCGTTGGTCGTAGGTCACTGTCGGCACAATGGCAGCGTTATCGCCACTAAACAACACGGCACCCCGCACAGAAACGGGTGCGTTAGGAACCGCGATCCGCCCCTGAATGTTACCTCCGAGGGTGGCGGCATCATTATTCTGACCACCATTAGTGACACCTGCCGCTACCCCAGCCCCAACGTAGCTGCCATCAAACCGTGCAGGATTTGCCGTTGCTGAATTCGCCATCAAAGTAGGGGCGATCGCCATTACGGAAACTACAGAAATCATGATTAAACGATTGAGAGAGCGTTGCATTTCTTGTTCCTCATTCAAGCTTTAATTGTGTGCTTTATAGCTAATTAGACAGAAGTGATTGATAGATAGTTCCAATTTCGATCAGTTTTTATGGATCAAATTTCTGAAATGCTACTGCTGGTGCTTATCCAAATTTTTCAATTCAAAAGGTATTCTATTTCAACCCAATAGCAATTCCTGCTAAAGTGAAGGGCATGGATTGAATGAATAGCACTTTGCAAGAAAAAACTAAAAAGGGGATCTACCGAAAAGAGATTTCAATCATCAATTCCCCTTTTAGTAAGGAGGTTGGTCGGATTATCAATCGCTATTTTCACCCTATTGTCAGGTTGCTGAGTCTATTAGTGTTAACGGGAGGGCGCTGCCTCCAGTAATGGGTTCGCTCCCTAAATCGACATTCCATTCTAAATCAGGCAGTTGGCTATGGCTACACCTTAAAATAGCTGTAGAGTGAAGGTAAATTGAACCTATATTGAATGGTTTAGCGAGTATCTTTAAACCTTTGTCGATGAGATAGGCTGTTTCTAAACTGGCACAAAAATGGGAACGGGTGCATGTCACTTTTACCCTCACTCTAAATCCCTCTCCCAATTTGGGAGAGAGCCTTTGACATGGCTCGGCACTCCTTCGCCCAAGTTTAGGAGCAGGGGCTAGGAGATGAGGGCCTGCAAAGGTGACAGGCTCTCAATGGGAACTGATCTATCTCTTTGATTTTTGAAGATAGAAAAGTGAAAATTCGGAATTGAAAAGAGTTGATAAACTTTGAAAAATACGAATTATTGATTTCGTTAATGAATGGCTGCTGATGATTCGCCTATTCAGGCAGCTTGCAATACAGATAACTGAGCCTCTGTCAGTTTGAATTTTGTCATTTTAAATTTCGCCTAGCGGCACGAACTGCTTGCAACCTGGCGCTGCTGTGTTAGGGCTATCGCCAGGTTGCTGCGTCGATTGGGGGTTAAGGGGAGAGGGGCGCTGCCCTTCGCCAGGGGTGCCATTCCCGCATCCTGACCTCAATCATGTCGCTATGGCTAGATTTGTATTTTTAGACACAGTAAGGGCTAAAAAAGTTCAGCGCACCTTGCGGTAACTGCCACAATAGGAGTCAGCCAAGTTCCTGAGTTCATCAGCAGACTGAGTCAAACTTGGATAGCTCTTTTCCTCTATCTCAACGAACAATGCCCGATCCACGCTTATATGAGAGTGACCATTACGTTGTGCTCGAAACAAACCAGTCTGAGCAGTTTTTCACGCGGGCTGAGCTGTTAGAAAAGCTGGAAGGTATTTTGCGCGATCGCCAGGATGACTTGCCTAGAGACTTGCAACGATTCGCAACGGTATCTGAGCAAGCAGTTCATTTATTAGAGACATCCTGCGAACTCGATTTGGGTGCAACCAATTTCCTCCAGTGGTACGTTGTTCGCCTGGAAAAGTCATAAACCGAGTCTAGCTACCGATTGCCAACTGCTTGGAAGAGCGGCGAAAGTCACTAGGGTGAACCCCTAACCTCGAATAGAGCTTAGCTGTTACTAAGCTGTTACTAACTAGTAGCTGCTTCAGTACGATTGCTATCCGTCGCAATCAATGCCAACTCGATTTTCGATTCTTGCGGTTGCGAAATCGCGACCCTAACTCCAGGGCCAAAAAACCCATTCATTTTATCCTGTTTGGCAACCCACTTTTCTAAGGGCATCAAGGGAGAATCAAACTCTAACACCAGGGTATAAGCCCCCTCTGTCTCGACTTCCCGGAGTCCTGTGAGGATAGGGCGTTCGTCATCGGTGGGGCTTAATCCCAAATGCTTTAAGGTCGAGTCAAGATGGGCTTCCTGTCCATAGCGATAACGCATCACATCCTGGCGCACCTGATTTTGAGTTGTAGTCGCTTGGCGATCGCGCAGTTGCAACACAACTTCTGTGGGTTGCTGGGTGTAAGTAATGGGTTTTAACTCGGCGGCTTTGAGGGCTAACCCACCGAGCAGCAGAGGAATCCCATAAAAAAAGCCAGCTAGATTGAGTGTTGCATTGCCATTAAAATAAGCCACAAAGCCAATAACTGTAAGGATTCCACCCAAACTTAGCCCCAAACTACCTAAGGAAATCTGCCGTAACATAGGGTTAGCAACCTAAACGATGAGTAACTGGTATTCGTCTTCTATTATCCTCTGTTGTCGGCTAATCCGAATGTAGTCTTTGAAGAGCAATAGTGCTTAAGTCAATGACTCAGGTGCGTTGAGTTTCAAGCAAGTTTGTCAACCGATGTTGATGCAGCCTTCTATTCTTCAGGTTTATCCGCAAAACTAAATGTATGCCTAAAAATAATGGTCGATCCCCAGTCAATAAAAGTTCTTTGATTGAAGAACTCAACTCTCTTAAGCGAGAAGATGAAATGCTTCATAACATTCTGGCGATTGATATATGGGCCTTGGCCAAGACGATGGATGAGTACCAGCCAGGCTTTTGGGCCTTGTTTATGAAAAATCGCGAACGGGCATTAAAGCGGTTTTTAGATGAAATGATTAAATCAAAGCCGCTTGATGTCAAGCGGCCACCGTTTTTGCGGTAAGGGAGCTGATTGACTGACAAAACCTGGGCACCGGGCGGTTGAAACCGCTGCGACATCAACAAAGTCGGGCGCTGCCTCTCTACCCTTACCGAAAACCCGCCTGCGCGGGTTTTGCATCTGTAGGCGCGGCTTCCAGCCGCCAGCGAAAAAGTTTTGTCAATCAACGAGGATAAGAGAGTTATGTCAACAAGTCGGGGCACTGGTAAACTGCGCCTATGATGTATGAGGGAGATTGCGAGGAAAGCGCTTATCCCTTTAAGCGATCACCCCGCGACACTACTTAGGACGGTTCAGGGTGCAGTTGGCTGAGCGTTATTGTTTCTGTTGAATCTTCTGAAACAGGAAAGATTGCGAGAGCATGCCGCCTTTGCAGGCCCTCTCTCAAATTGGGGAAAAATTCAGGGTGAGGGCAAAAGGGACATGCACCCAAGACCGCTGGGCGTTCGTTTGCTAGACATCTCCCAGGGTATTGCTGAGGTCAGAAAGCGCAGGATACAACCAGAGCATGCAAATGTTCACTGGGGTGTCTTTCTGATGGGCGGTTGCCAGGGTTCTCACAGTGAGCGCGGTATCTGCTCAGATGGCTAAATGCTTTGACGCCAAGTTGGGTTGGCCAATCGGCTGCGGGCTGCTATACTCGCAGTCGCTCCCTTCAAAATATAGGACAGATCGAAAGTGATTGATATCGAAAAGTTACGCGAACAAGTTGCTGCGATCGCCAGCAAGCGCGAAGCGCTCTTACGCCTTTTAGAGCAACCTGACCTGGGAACGCTGAGAATCGATGTGAATCAGGCAATTGAAGAAATGGATGACTTGCTTGAAGAGTTTAAGCAGGTGTTTCCTGGTAGCGATCTTTAAGGTTGAGATCGTTGCTTGAGTTGAGACTGATCTTCTCAATCGGGGAGCCTACTGGCTTCAGCACGGATCGGTAACGGCAGCAGCTTGCCCTACTTCAAGCCGTTGCTGGGCTTCCCCAAGGCTTGAAGTAGGTTGACCAAGTCTGTCGTGCTGGTGTCTTTATTGCAGAAGGCATCAAAACCTGGGACTTGCTTAACACCCTCGGCTTTTTGGTCGTTCAGAGAAGAGTAAGCCAAAATCTTAACCGCTGGGCACAAGTTCTTAATTTGACTAGATGCCGAAAACCCATCCATCATTGGCATCTGTAAATCTAAAACCACGACATCAGGGTTTTGCACTCTGACTAGCTCGAGTGCTTCCTTTCCGTTGCAGGCAGAGCCAGTCACTTCTACATGGCTACTTAGTGCAAGACGAAGGCTCAAGCGGGTTAGCTCATGATCATCCACTAACAAAACGCGCACTCTTTTTTCTTCTAGGGTCGCCATGCTTGCATCACCACAGCAAAAACTCAAGTAACGTTGTGCCACTTTCTTCTAGTTTAGTGCTGCGATATACCGATTGCCTCTATCGTAGGGTGAATGAATCCTGAAAGGGCTGGATTTAGGCTCCAAACCTCTTGCCAAACTAAAATTGACTTTCCTGGGGCGGCTAAGCTCTAGCCAAAATCCCCTCTTTCAGTTACTTCCAGTCTTTGAGGAGCGCTTGACGACGGGGATGGCGCAGTTTTCGCATGGCCTTGGCTTGAATTTGACGTACCCGCTCTCGCGATAGTTGATAAATTTCGCCAATTTCACTGAGCGTGTAGTGCTGCCCATCCGTGAGGCCAAACCGAAGTTTGATAATATCGCGCTCCCGGTCACTTAAATGGTCAAGTACCGAGTTGAGGCGATCGCAGAGTAACTTGTGATCCAAGCATTCGTTAGGTGCAACATTATCGGCATCTTCAATCAGCTGCATCAATTCGGTATCTTCTTCCCGACCGACCCAGGCATGGAGCGATAGGGTACCTTGACTGACATCCAGCACCTGATCTAACTTATCTTCGTCAATTTCCAGAGCGGCGGCCAATTCTTGTTTGGTCGGTTTGCGTCCTAGCTGCTGTGACAGCACTTGACGGGCCTTCCGCACTTGGTTAAGTTTTTCTACCATGTGCACGGGCAAACGAACTGTTCGAGATTGCGATGCAATCGCCCGCGTAATTCCCTGACGAATCCACCAGTAGGCATAGGTTGAAAACTTATAACCGCGTTCGTAATCAAATTTTTCCGCCGCCCGCATCAAACCCATTGAGCCTTCTTGGATCAAATCTAAAAAGGGAACTCCTCGATTTAGGTACTTCTTCGCAATAGAAACGACCAAGCGCAAATTAGAACGCACTAATCTTCTTTTAGCTTTTTCTGCCTGTTCACCCCCCTTTGCAATTTCTCGTGCCAGTTCAATTTCTTGGGCTTGGGTAAGCAAAGGGTAACGAGCCATTTCTCGCAAAAAGATGCCGACCGAGTCATCAGAAAGACCCAAGCGATCGGCGGTTGTTGGCTGATAAGAAGTGGCATTTGCCGCTGCCACTTCTGCCTCTAGGTCATCGATTTCTTCAAGGGGAAACTCCACATCACCTGGCCCCGTACCAGGCGTATCTATGTCAACGATTTCAGTGGGTAACTTGCTGTTCATATCGACTCACATACAACTCTTTAGAAATGATGTAAAATTGCCCCAACTTTAGCAAAAAAAGTGAAAAAGTAACCCTGCTTACTCAAATTCTTTCTAAATTTTTGTTTCGATAACTTAAGTCGCCCTAAGACCTTGTGGGTTAGTGATCTCCTGCTCTAGTTCCAACTATTAAACCGAAGATATCACACCTGCTCAAATCAAAGATATTCCATGGCATTTAAACACAGATCTGACTCGACCGACTTAAAGCTAAAACCTGCTTTAAATGAGGCACCCAAACAGGAAGGCTGGCACCCGACTTTGTAAGTCGCTCTTCCTTGTGCGATCCCCTTAGATTCAACAGGAGAAATATAGAAGAATCTAAAGGGCTATAACTGATGAGAAGATTTGCCCTGTTTAATAAAACCTTATTTTTCTACTCTGTCAAGAGGTTTGACTGAAGAGAATCTGGTCAACGCTAAATTTTGGGATCTTTCTTGTTTATCTCAAAGAAATTGATCCGTTTTTTGAGAATGGGTGTATCTTGGAAAATTTTGATTAGGTGTCAAAAACGATTTTTCTAAAAAGTGTTTCATTTTTTAGAAAAGGGTGTATCTTGGAAAGCTTTTCTTCTGAAAAGGCTCTTTCTGCTCTGCCTGGGGAATGTTATCCCGTTGGCAGGATCTCCTTAATAAGTAAGGTTAATGATGCGGAGGCGGTCGAGAGCGTATCCCCTTTTTGTAGGCCCTCATCCCCTAGCCCCTTCGCCTAGGTTGGGAGAAGGGGAACTGAGCTATCTCAAAGTCTCTCTCCTAATTGGGGGAGGATTAAAGCCCTCTGGGCGTACCAGAAAAGGGTGAGGGCAAAAGTGACATGCACCTAAGGCGATCGCATCTTAAGATCGCCTAATGAAGATGTTTGCCAGATCCTCTGAAAATTGCAGAGGGACGTTTGGGAAGTGGCCGGCGGGCTTAAACGCGACGAGATGAGTCAAGCCTACCGACGCGAACCGAAATCAGCAGGGGCCTTCTGTGACTGGCGACGGTAGGGTTTTGTCCGTATGGTTGCTTTAGGTGGCAGGGCTACCGAGGTTTTGAAAGCACCTGCTCAAATCTGCATCATGGGTAAGGGGGATGGTCGCGCTGGCGGTTGGGTTGCAGCATCGATGAGTTTCTGTCAGTCGCCCAATCATTGGGAGGGCTAGCTATTGAGGTAGAGGGTTAGTCATTTCCGGGGGATGAGCCAGATTGCTCACTGGACGATAGCTGATCAAAGCTTAATCAAGCAGGTTTGTCCAAAGCGAGCAGAGCAAAGCGGCAACTGAGAGGGGTGATCGGTTTTGAAATGACCTGACGTTGCCCTCAAAATCTTGCTTTCTCTATCAGTTCTTGCGACGGTTGTTTGATACAGATTGCAACCAAGAATGCGACAGTGACCCGGTTGAACGCCTGGCGCTGCGGGGCTTCTGCTCACCAAAATCGCAAATCTAAAAGTCAAAATGGTTAGGGTAGCAAGCTCAGTTCTCTGAATGGTTGCTCGTCGCTGAACGCTAAATTTGTTAACGTTGTATGCAGATAAACCTGCAACCGTGCTACTACTGCTGTAGTCTTCGGCGGTGAAGTCTAGATGAATAGGCTCCTTAGCTTGGCACAGTCGAGTGGCGGCATTGCCCGCTCTGGCGAATGCCATGACGCAAGTTCCACCTTTTTATAGTTTATAGAGTGAGTTGAGACAAACGCCCATGAGTGATATTCAAGAACAGATTCAGCAAGAGATTGATAACGCCCACACCGTCTGCGACGTGAATGGTAGTGAGTCTCCCGCGTGTGCTGCGGCTTGGGATGCGGTAGAAGAGCTTCAGGCAGAAGCGTCTCACCAAAAGCAAAACAAGCCCAAAAATTCCTTTGAGATTTATTGCGACGAAAACCCCGAAGCGGCAGAATGCCGAGTGTATGATGAGTAACCTTGATTGATTGGGAAAGCTAGCAGGGGTGGTAATGGCAATCTAGCCAATGACCTAAGCATGAAACCAATGGTTCTAATGTCAATTTGAAGCGAGGTTTTTACTGACCTCTGCTGTATTTCCAAAGACGACCGTTATAGTATTGTTAGATACCCTTCTCTCGTCTGCTCTACCAGGTGAAGGAGGGTTTTATGTTGTTAAGGGGCGGGTCGCCTGTTTTGCTATGCCAAATTTGTCGTGGTTGCCAACGTTTGTTTGGACTGATTATCGCTTAGCGGTTCTATTTACCGTGGTGGCACCACTCGTTCTGCTGATTTGGTCAGCGGTTAAAGCCAATGAGGTGCTTCAGCGATCGCTGATTATTTATTGGCGAGTTGCCAGCCTCTTAGCGATTACAGTGTATTTGATGATTGGGGCATTCCCGATTAGTTTTATCAGCGGCTGGGTGGCTCGGCTCCTTATTCCCATTAGTTTATGGTTTTGGGTTGATCTGAATGAGGAAATTCGCGAGCAACAATCCAGTCTGCTAAAGATTTGTTTTACTTCCTGGCGTTGGGCGGTATCGATTTATAACCTGCTGGGGGCGATCGCGCTGATTCCCTTTTTGCCCTGTGCCTTCAAACCGGTTGAAACGCTGATTAATGACCGATTTTGCCAGATTTGGTTTGAGCCTCCCTGGCTCTACTACCAAATGGTGCATACTGATCGCTTTAAGCCTTACTTCCTGGGTTTTTTGGGTTTAATTGCCTTAGGAATTTATGCGCTGTATTTTGCTTGGTTTTTAGTGGTGCGCCTTGCCCGGCAGGGGCGCTCTGCGACTGGCCAATAACTTACGAGAGATGGAGAAAGGATGAGTCTTCTGGCTCGACTGGAGCGCTACACCGAAAAGCGGCGACAGGAAGTCTTATTAGTGACGGCTGGAATCGGCGATGAAACGGAGCAGATCATGATTTTTCGGGGTTTTTCCAGTTCCTTAACAAAACCGACGGCCTTTGATCCAGATATACCAATCTTGCCTGAAACGGCTGTGATCCTGACTGTTGATCGACTAGCCGCACCCTACCATCCTGAAGCCCCCCAATATATCCAGAAAGATTTAACAGGAGCAGCGATCGTTTCCCTGCTGCAATCCGTAGGCATCTAAGGGCTGGTCAAGTTTCTAAAAGCTACAGACTCTAAAAGCTATAGACAAAGAAAGTCTACCTAGCCAGCAGGGTGGTTGAGCACTGGGCTTTCCTGAGCTTCGTGACAAAGCTATCTTTCGATGAAGCTGATAGGCCAAGCTGGCTGCGTTTTTTGAGTCGATTGCAAGCCTGCCGCTGAAGATTGGTATGGCCTCCGTTTTTATTGCAGATTTTCTTTAGAATCTCCCTAGTTTGCTGGCGGAAATGTCGGTTTGCCCTGTGAATAAAGTGCTATTCTCCACAGTGTGTGATGTGCGGAGTTGGCAATTATGGTCTTATCTGCTACAAGACTGGAACAAGCTTTATCAGTTACACCTGCAACCGAAAAACGAGTAAAGGAGGCTAGTTGGGGTAGTCTAACGCTGCCCGAAAGTCGTCTATTTGGTACAGATGGAATTCGTGGCAAAGCCGGAGAGTTACTGACGGCCCCCTTAGCACTCCAGGTCGGCTTTTGGGCAGGGCAGGTTTTCCGGGCGAAGGGAGAGCAGTTGGCTCCCGTAGTGGTTGGGCAAGATTCACGTAATTCTAGCAGCATGATTGCGATGGCGCTGGCAGCAGGGCTGACAGCGGCGGGGCTAGATGTGTGGGATTTAGGGCTTTGCCCGACTCCAGGGGTGGCCTATCTCACCCAAGCCTTTGGAGCGCTGGGAGGGGTGATGATCTCTGCCAGTCACAACCCCCCTGAAGATAATGGCATCAAGTTTTTTGGAGCCGGGGGGGGCAAGCTGGAACTGGCCCTGCAAGAGCAGATTGAGGCTGCTTTACGGGGGCACTCTAATGATTTATCTGTTCAGACGGATTCCTATGGTCAGTGCTATCACCGAGGCGAACTCTTGAAGGTGTATCATCAGGCATTGCAAGCACCAGTCAGGCAGCAAATGCAGACAGCCCAACCGTTTTTGGGGCTGAGGGTCGTGTTAGATCTGGCCTGGGGGGCGGCAACATCCCTGGGGGCGGCGGTTTTCGCTGAACTGGGGGCTGAAGTGATTTGTTTGCATGATCGCCCTGATGGCGATCGCATCAATGTGAATTGTGGATCGACTCATCTGGCTTCTCTAAAAGTCGCCGTTAAAGAGCATCAAGCTGACTTGGGTTTTGCCTTTGATGGGGATGCAGACCGTGTTCTGGCGGTCGATAGTCAGGGGCGCACGGTAGATGGCGACTATATTTTGTATCTTTGGGGCAAGCACCTGAAGCAAGCCAATCAGCTCCCTTATAACACTATTGTGGCAACAGTAATGTCTAATCTGGGGTTTGAGCGGGCGTGGCGTCAGCAAGGCGGACAACTGTTGCGCACGGCGGTAGGCGACCAGTATGTCTATGCAGAAATGCAAAGAACAGGAGCGGCCCTGGGGGGTGAGCAGTCAGGGCATATCATCTGCCAGCACTTTGGGGTTGGTGGTGATGGCTTGATGACTGCCCTCCATCTGACGGCGCTGGTATGCCATCTGGGGGTTTCTCTCGCCGATTTGCTGGACGATAGTTTCAAAACCTATCCGCAGCGGTTGCAAAACGTCCGAGTCGAAAATCGACAACGGCGACTGAGCTGGCAGGAGTGTGGGGCGCTGCAACAGGCGATCGCCAGAGCCGAGTCGGATATGGGCGACCAAGGCCGGGTTTTAGTACGGGCTTCGGGAACTGAGCCTGTGATTCGGGTGATGGTAGAAGCCGCTACGGAGGATTTGGTTGATTACTGGACGGGGGCATTGGCTAGTGTGGTTGAGCAATATCTTGCTTAAACATTCCTGGTAATTGCAGATGTCTTGCAGTCGTTTGACCGCAATTGTCTTGGCTGGAGGGCGCAGTCGTCGGATGGGGCAAGACAAAGCGACCCTGCTGGTGGCTGGCGAACCCTTACTCAAGCGAACCTGTAGGGTTGCTCTGGAATGTACCAAAACCGTTTGGGTCTTCACCCCTTGGGTTGAGCGCTATCGAGAGATTGTGCCGCCCGGCTGCCGGTTAATCATGGAGGTTCAAGGGAATCCAGACGGTTCTCAGGGGCCACTGCTTGGGTTTGCCCAGGTGTTGCCCCTGGTTGCTACTGAGTGGGTATTATTGCTGGCCTGCGATTTGCCCCGACTAGAAGGACGGATACTCCGCCGTTGGTCTGCCCAATGCCAGAATTGTTCTAACCCTATTTTGTTGCCCAGAGGGGAGAAAGGCTGGGAACCTCTCTGTGGTTTTTATCGGACAAGCTGTCGCGATCGCCTTGATCGGGCGATCGCCCAGGGGTGTACGGCCTTTCAACCCTGGCTGGCAAGTGAAACTGTGCAGGAGTTAGCACTAGAGCCGGGCGATCGCCCCCTTCTACTGAACTGCAACACCCCAGAAGATTGGGCAAAAGCTGGGGTAACCCCTGCAATTAAGGGGAGCGCCCTGATGTAAAAGTATGTAAAGGGTGGAGAAACAATAGCCTCAACCCGGGGAACGATTGCTGAAAAGCCTTCTGAAAAGGCCTAATAATTCTCCATCCCTTCAGGAGAAGGCCTGCTAAATTTAGGGGCTTACCAGCTTGCGTGACCCTTAAATGGCCAAACGGAGGATGAGAGCGGTTCGGCACTTGAGAATCGTCTAAGTAGTGGGTAAATTCCACTTATGTGACCCTTACCCTAAATTCCTCAAATTCCTCTTCTAGGACAGGAGAGAGACTTTAAATCTAGCCCCCTTCTTCTGGCTTGAGAGAAGGGCATGGGAATGTAGTGCTCTGCTCTTCCCGCAGGGTGGGCAATCTTGCAAAGCTGGGATGCATCCTAAGTAGCTACCTTCATTCCTTAAAATCGAAAATGGCATGACCTGTAAAACTTACCCCAAAGACGCAGAGGCCACAAAGCAAGCTCTCAATACTCTGGGTGTCGTGGGGGTCTGTTCCAGGACGACATCTTAACTAATTTACATTCCTGAGCGTTTTATCTGTCACAGAAACACGGTCATTCAAAGCCTACTGGCTACTGCCATTGGCATAAAATCCTAAAGATTGTGGATGAGATTACGTTTCACCTGCCTGGGCAGTTTTAGTCTGATAATTTCTACTTGGCAAGCCCAGTGGCTTAATCTGTTGACTTCATTGACCGGTAAGAGCGGTTTGAAATCGTCACCCTGACGGGTTTGGCAAACTCTAGGGTGTAACCTGCCCCGGCCCTATCCTTTAACTGACTTCCTGGTCGTAGGGAACTATGAATCTGATTAACCCTCTTCATTTGCACAACTGGCGCGGCGACTTATTTGGTGGTTTAACTGCCGCTATTGTGGCCCTACCCCTAGCTCTGGCCTTTGGGGTGGCTTCTGGGGCGGGAGCACTCGCTGGGTTGTATGGCTCCATCATCGTGGGTTTTTTGGCTGCTTTGTTTGGTGGCACCCCAGCGCAGGTGTCTGGGCCAACAGGGCCAATGACGGTTGTGACAACCACCATTATTGCTACCTTGGTTGCGCGACATCCCGATACGGGGCTGGCCATGGCATTTACTGTGGTGATGCTGGGTGGGGTGCTGCAAATTGCATTTGGTCTGTTGCGCCTGGGGCAATATATTACCCTGCTTCCTTACACAGTGATTTCCGGCTTTATGTCTGGGATTGGGGTCATCATCATCCTATTGCAGTTGCCGCCACTGCTAGGATACAGCGGGGCCGGGGGCGTGGTGACAACGCTACAGCAACTTCCCAATTACCTGCGTCAGCCTAACCCGGTTGCAGTGGGACTGGGGGCACTAACCCTATTGATTGTCTTTACAGTGCCACGTAAATTAAATCGGATCTTGCCAGCGCCCCTATTGGCATTAGTGGCAGTTACCCTGTTGTCGGTTCTCGTGTTTCAAGATGCCGCGATCGCCCGCATCGGCAATATTGATACTCCCAAGGGGATTCCGACCCTGCGGATGCCAACCTTCAATCTCCAGGAGTTGGCAGATATGCTTCGCTATGGGCTGATGCTGGGCGTCTTAGGGGCGATCGACTCGCTGCTGACATCCCTAGTGGCTGACAATATCAGTCATACCCAGCATGATTCAGATAAGGAACTGATTGGACAAGGGATTGGCAACCTGTTTGCTGGTTTGTTTGGGGGATTGCCCGGCGCTGGTGCAACCATGCGGACGCTGGTTAATGTGCAGGCGGGTGGCAAAACGCCTTTATCTGGGGTGATTCATGCCCTGGCGTTGTTGTTGATTTTGTTGTGGGCTGGCCCCTTGACTGCACCCATTCCCCACGCTGTGCTAGCGGGAATTTTATTAAAAGTGGGAATAGATATTTTAGATTGGGGATTTATCAAGCGAGCACCCAAGTTATCGCTCAAAGGCACAGGCTTAATGTACCTAGTGCTGTTTCTCACCGTTTTTGTGGATTTGATTACTGCCGTGTTAGTGGGGGCTTTTATCGCCAATATCTTAACGATTAAGCGCCTTACCGATGTGCAAAACGACAGTATCCAAGTCATTACTGATTCAAATAGCGGCAAGACCCTGAAGGTGGCTGAACAGGAAATTTTGGCTCAAGCGACTGGGAATATTCTGCTGCTGCAATTGGGTGGGCCAATGAGCTTTGGAGCAGCGAAAAGCATTTCTCGGCGGATGTCGCTTGTACAGCACTATCAGGTACTGGTGTTAGATTTAAGCGAGGTGCCAACGCTTGGGGTAACGGCAGCACTGGCGATCGAATCGATTGTGCAGGATGCTTTTGCCCATCAACGCCATGTCTGGATTGTTGCAACTTCCAAACAAGTGAAGCAGCGGCTAGAAAACCTCGACCTGCATAAAATTTTTGCGCGGCCCCAAACGCCCAACCACTCACCGGGAATGATCGCTCCGCAGCTACACCAAACCGAAAATCGCTTGTATGCTTTGCAATCGGCCCTGAGGCTGATTCAGCCAGAGGCGTTGGCCTAAAAGTTAGCGTCAGTCAATCCAAGGAGGATTAAATGGCATGGATCTGCGGTCGATTCTCCTAAACTCCTTGGTTAGGATAGCAAGGTGGAAATTCTAAATTCGTCTCAGTCACCCTCATCCCCTAGCCGCTGCTTTGGGAGAGCCGAGTGGGGGTGAGGGCAGCCAAGCGAATGCCTGAGGCTACTGGTCAAAGTCGCAAACCCCAAATGGTATAACCATCTCACCGACTGCTATGGGATCTAAGTGAAAGAAAGGGAGGGGGGATAGGGCAGGCGCATCCGGTAATGGCTTTTCCCCTTCATCTTGATCTCGCTTTAGTTTATAGCGCGATGCGGGTCTACAAATTCTTCATACTCCTGAATGCTTACTTTTCATAAGTAATCTGATTCGATTGATAATTCATTGGCTCGATATGGATGGTTGCACGCATTGGAGAGTATTGCTTTTCTAGATAACTTTCGACGGTTTCTGTGATTTGGTGAGCAGTTTCAATATCTTTGGCGTCTACGATTAAATGCATTTCAATAAAGACCTGGCGGCCTACAATCCCCCGTGATGCAATGGCATGACAGTTGATGACTCCTGGCACCTGCATGACCGTTTGATGAATCGCCTCTGGGGCGATCGCCATTTCATCAACCAACCAGGGCAAATTTTCTCGCAACACTTGCCAACCACTCCGAAACACAAGCAGCGCTACTGGAAAAGCCAAAGCCGTATCCAGCCATTGCCAGTTTGCCAGCCAGATGCCAATCAGCCCTGCAAGCACACTGATCGTGACCCAAATGTCACTCATGGTGTGATAAGCGTCTGCAATCAAAATTGGGCTGCCAATTCTGCGCCCAACCCTGCGCTCATAGAAAGTTACAAAGATGTTGACTCCCAGAACGATCAGCATCAACCACAGTTCAGTGCCGCCAATCTCAACATTGGCAGAAGATGATCGCAACAGACGGGTCAGCGCACTTTGTAAGATTTCAAAACAGGCAATCCCCAAAAACGCAGCAATGCCCAATGCTCCAATCGCCTCGAACTTTTGATGCCCATAGGGATGATCTCGGTCTGGCTGGGGTGAAGACAGGCGGGTCGTGACCAGACCAAGAATATTATTCGCACTATCGGTCACGCTATGCAAAGCATCAGCCAGCAAACTCAGGGAACCCGTGAGCCAGCCAATAATGGCCTTCAGTACTAAAACAAAAAGATTCAACAGCAAGGTAATCAGTAGCACGCGCTGTACTGTTGCCCGATTGTCTTGAATCATGGATGTTTTTCTAATGAATGCAGTTTCTTGCCAAGAATAGACTCATTGTATGGCCTCTGAAGAGCGGATCCAAGACAGGCAGGGCAATAGGCAAGAATGTCAGAACGAGAGGCGGAAAGGGGCAAATCTCGCTGTGCTGAGGCAAGCCCACTTTAGCGCAGCGAGTTACTCTCTGAGCAGAGACTGCCCTTGGCCATTGTTGTGCTTTGCCATGCCCGCATGAATTAGGCAACAGCGATTCACCCAAATCGCGCAAAATAGACTCAATCAACCTTAAACCATCATGACTTCATTGCTGGGGAAAACACTGCAAAACGGAAAATATACGCTCGACCAAGAGTTAGGGCGAGGCGGTTTTGGCATTACCTTCAAAGCCACTCACCATCTTTTGGGACAGCCTGTGGTGATTAAAACCCTGAATGAAATGATTGGGCAAGATCCGAACTATGCTGACTACCAGCGTAAGTTTCAGGATGAAGCCCGACGTTTGGCTCTATGCTTGCATCCTAACATTGTGCGGGTGAGTGATTTCTTTACAGAAGCCGGTCACGCCTATATGGTGATGGAGTTTATTGATGGAACGAGCCTCGATCAGGTGATCTTTCCAGATCAGCCGTTACCCGAAACAACAGCCATTCACTATATTCAGCAGGTAGGGGAAGCGCTTAAGGTCGTGCATCGCAATGGGTTACTCCACCGCGATGTCAAACCTCACAATATTATGCGGCGGCGTGGTACTGACCAGGTTGTGCTGATTGATTTTGGCACGGCTAGAGAATTTGCCCTTGGCACGACCCAAACCCATACTAGCTTGGTGTCTTCGGGGTATGCGCCAATTGAGCAATACCTGACCCAGGGGCAGCGGACTCCTGCAACGGATGTGTATGGTCTAGCGGCTACCCTTTACAGTCTGGTGACGGCGGTGGCTCCTGTTGCCGCTATTCTCCGCGATCGCCAGCCCCTGCCTGACCCGCGTAGCCTCCGCCCTGATTTGAGTGCAGCCACCAACCAGGCCATTATCCGAGGCATGGCCATGGAAGCGCAGCACCGCCCCTCTTCAGTCGATGACTGGCTAACGCTGTTAAACCGGCCAGAAGCAGGGGCAAGTGCTGCCGTGCCAGTGGAGAGATTGGCTCAAGGTTCAACTCAAACGGAGAAAACGCTGACGATCGCTTTACCTGCTGGTATTACTAACCCAGCCCTTTCACCGGACGCACATCACTCTACGGGGCATCGATGGCTAACGGGGCTGTTAGGGCTGTCGCTGCTAACCCTGCTGGGGGTAACCGTTGGCGCTTTTCACCTGCGATCGCGCCAGCCTACAGCGGTCATGGTTCCCAGCCCTTCAGATTCCCCTCCGGCCAGCCCACCCGTTACTCCGCCTCGCCCAAGTTCTAGTCCGGTACGGCCAAAACCCAGCCCTAGCCTTAACCCTAGCCCGCTGCCGACGGGTTCTCCCACCACAGCTCCAACCCCAACTCCGTTCACCCCGTCACCCTCACCCTTACCAGAACCAGAATATTCCCAAGAGATCCCTGTCGTGCCCGGGATTGTTCCTGGTACTCCTGAAGCAGATGTCATTGCCCAATTAGGCAAACCCCAACGAGAAACCCCTGGTTTTTTCCCAAATACCCGTGCTGTTTTGTACGAACTGCGTCAAAAAGAAATTGTTTTAGGCTACATCTACGACTTGACCTCAAATCGAGTACGCCAATCAGAAGCTTCTTTTGCCTCGACAGCCGATCCCCTGCAAATGAAAGTGGCCCTTAACAATATGCTGGCTGGGCGGGCGAATCTTAAAATTTTGCAAGGGCTAGAGCAAATTCAACAACGGCAGATGAACCAATTCAGTTTTGAGCGGGAAGGGTTCAAGGGAGTGATTGAACGCAATGAACAAGACCGAATTTACATGGCTGTATGGGAGGCCGATCTGCATGATTAGTGAGTGAATGAGTGCACCAGCCAATACGGTAACACCCTAAAGCCGGATCCCCTTCGCCTGTTGGGAGAAGGGACTGGGGGATGGAGAGCTTTGCTCTTTCCGCAGGGTGGGGCAACTTGCAAAGGCGGGATACACCCGGGAAGAACACCCATTGGTATGGCGCAAGTGCCTTCTCGAACTCGATGATCTCAGCTATACGATGAATGCTGGCTATACGATGAATGCTGATGTAGTGGAACCCCTACTTAACCCATGGAAACGGCTTGATTAGAATAAAATTAATCACCTCGTAAGTGTGATTCACTCTGCAAAGGCGATTGCTACCACTGCCGTTTCTCTCCGCGAATAGCTATGGGATTCTTTGATTCAGAAATCGTTCAACAGGAAGCCAAACAGCTTTTTGAGGATTACCAAAACCTGATAACACTGGGGGCCGACTACGGTAAGTTTGATCGGGAAGGTAAGAAAATCTTCATTGAACAAATGGAAGCTTTGATGGATCGCTATCGTATCTTTATGAAGCGGTTTGAGCTATCTGAAGACTTCATGGCAAAGATGACCGTTGAGCAGCTTAAAACGCAACTGGGTCAGTTTGGCATTACCCCACAACAGATGTTTGAACAGATGCAACTGACGCTAAATCGGATGAAAGCTGAGATTGAGAAAGCACCTTAGCAGCGTGAGTTTTATCATTCGGAACGTTCACTATACGCTCACTATAAAGAGACAGGGGTTGCAGGAGGGTAGCCTGGTGGTGAGGTTCTAGCGTTTTCAGTTGATTTCTAGCGGTAGAAACTCAGGTGAGAATAGGAGCAGGAGCGAACCCCCGAGTTGGGGGCAGCACCCTCACACCTCTGTAACCTCCAATAAACCCAGCAACCAGGCGATGGTCATCGTCCATACTTCTTAGGACGTCGCAAAGTCGCCCGATACTGCGATCGTCATCAGTAACATTGCGACAGCGAGTCAGAAAGCCTACCCACTAGCATTAGTCATTGAGCACTTGGCTTTGCTCTCAGCCTTCTAACCAAAGTAACACTTTCTGCTCCATTGGTTTCATCAAGACTGGTTTCATCAAGACCTCAAGCCTGCTCGCGTTGCAGGCGCTCTACAAAACGACGATCCTCAATCCTCTGTAGATATAAGATATAGGATGAATCGGTTGAACCCTTACTGCTTAAAGGCTGACCGACCTGCAAACCGTGCTGCTGTGCCCAACTCGCGCTCAATTCGGAGGAGTTGGTTAAACTTGGCAACCCGTTCGCCGCGACAGCCCGAACCGGTCTTAATCTGTCCGGCTGCTGTGGCTACTGCCAGATCTGCAATCGTTGTATCCTCAGACTCTCCCGAACGGTGAGACGCCATAAAGGTATAACGATTTTTTTGAGCTAACTCAATGGTGTCCAGGGTTTCAGTCAAGGTTCCAATCTGGTTGACTTTGATAAGAATAGAATTTGCAATGCCGGCTGTAATGCCTTCAGCTAAGATTTTGGCATTCGTACAGAAAAGATCATCCCCGACGAGTTGCACCCGATCCCCAATGGTATCCGTCAGAAGTTTCCAGCCTTCCCAATCGTTTTCACCCATGCCATCTTCTAAGGAGACGATCGGGTACTGATCGGCCCACGATTTCCACAGAGCTACCATTTCCTCAGGTGCAATTGCCTTCTTTGTAGACTTAAAGAACACATATTTGCCGTTTTCCCACATTTCACTGGTTGCTGGGTCAAGGCAAATGGATATGTCGCCCCCAGGCTGATAACCGGCCTTCTGAATCGCCTCAAGAATGACCTCGATGGCCTCGTCGTTTGACTTGAGATTTGGGGCAAAGCCACCCTCATCCCCTACGCCGGTGCTATAGCCCTTGTCACGTAAGATTGACTTGAGGGCATGAAACGTTTCCATCCCCATCCGAATCGACTCTGTAAATGAGGGCGCATTATGGGGCGCGATCATAAACTCCTGGAAATCGATGTTGTTGTCTGCGTGACTGCCTCCATTAATAACGTTCATACAGGGCACCGGTAACAAGGAGGCATTGGTTCCGCCCAAGTAGCGATAAAGTGGCAAGTTTAAAGAATTGGCCGCTGCTTTGGCGATCGCCAGAGAAAAGGCCAAGATCCCATTTGCCCCCATCATTGCCTTGTTGGGCGTGCCGTCAATTTCTATCATCTTGGCATCAATCGCTCTCTGATGGGTGGCATCCATGCCAACCAGAGCTGGAGCTAGCTTTGTGTTCGCATTTTCAACAGCCTTGAGAACCCCTTTGCCGCCATAGCGAGACTTATCACCATCACGTAGTTCTACGGCTTCTTTCTCACCGGTTGAAGCACCAGAAGGCACAATCGCAGAGGCCTTTGTGCCATCTTCCAGGATGACGGTTGCCTCCACCGTTGGGTTACCACGAGAATCCAAAACTTCGTAGGCATGGATTTGCTTAATCTGCATTTGTGGATGCTCCTCCAATCAGAATGATTCGTTAAGATTTGCTAGCGACTGTGCACCGTTGGTGACGCGATCGGCTTTAAGCTCCCCAACAATTTAAATTTAGGTTTGGTGAATTTGCTTAAACCCAGTCTTGGCCTGCTATGCCACTTGCCTAGGGCAACTGACTGATCGCTACTGGCTTACTAAAGATAGCAACGGTTATACTAGCCCATCGCATCAAATCATAAGCGTCTCACAAGCAACAGCGCTCCTTAAATCTTTCAGCATTGCTTGGGAGATTTAAGGCATCACCCTGTTGTCTGAAACACAGCAATCATTTTAAGAGGATGCCCTAAAAGCCCATCTCCCGGTAGCCCTGATGACTTAAGGCGCGGCGATAGGGACAAAACCCTGCCGCCACAGGTGACAGCAGGCTCCGGTTGGGTGAAGTCTGCCGCCGCAGACTTGGACTCCTAGCTTCGGATTCCTAACGCCACGGTTGTAACCGTCAGACAACACTAGAGAGTTTAAGCCTTTGCCAAGTTCAGATGGGTCGTTTTGCCTGTAGGGAAGCTACTAAGTTGCGGACTAGGCCTAGTTTGTGCTTCTTGCGGCTTTTGTAAGCGGCCAACTCCTGCACTAAGATTTGCCAGCGTTGGTAGTGCATTTCCTCATGGGTAAACCCCCGTGCGTACCCTAGGGCAGTCATTCCCATTGTTTGCAAGGCGGCTATCTCACTGGCGGCCCGCTGAATCTCTACTGCCAGGGCGTGGCTATCTCCGACGGGTAACAATTTACCTGTTTGGCCATCCTGAATGCAATCGCGCAAGCCCGCCGTATCACTGGCCAGAACTGGAATTGCTTGAGACCAGGCATCGTAAACAATACGAGGTTGCTCATCAGACAGATTGGGCACAACGAGCGCGTGATAGTTTCGCAATAAGGCAAAAAAATCGTCGCCATAGGGAACCGTACCCAGCAGGCGAATGCTGTGGGGGGGCGCGATCGCCTCACTGGCTTGTTGACAGACTGAAAACAGATCCCCCTGGCCCAAAATATCAAGTTGAACCGAAGTCGTAGCCTGAAGCTGATGCATCGCCTCTAAAAGAACCAGGATTCCCTTTGATTGCACCAGCCGACCTGCAAATAGCAGCCGTAATTGGGGTGATCGCTGTTTTTCCTGCCAGGTTTCCAGGGCAACGGTCTCAGAAAGAACCTGCGCTGCATCAATCCAGGAAGCATGCATCACATAGCCCTGTTGAGAATGGCCAGTCAGCAAGCTTTGGCGATACTCTGACTGAGTAAAGGTAGCCAGATCCGCCCGCTTCATGCACCAGCGGCCAGCCGACTCATAAAGCCAGGCGCGTAGCTTTTCTTGCCAGGAATGAGACCGATTAGAAGTTAAGCGCCAGGGAGCCGATTCAACGTTAATGAAAAAAAACTTGTCTTGCAGCAGCACAATGGGTAGCAAGAGCCAAGCGTAAGGAAAGGGCCAGCCGGCTAACCCAGAATGAACGACCTCAACCTGTTGAGTGACCCGCCACAAGGAGGCAAGAGTAGCTGGCAAGCTCAGAAATGCCTGATACATACTATCCGGGGCAGGTAAGTCAACGTAGCAAACTCCTGCAAGATCAGCGAGGTGATCTAGACAAACATACTCCTCTGGTGGTGGACCTCTGCGGAGCGGAGCAGCCAAAACTAAATGCTCGATATACTTCACATGCCCCTGTAAATCCTTAACCCAGAGAGGGTCAAGATAACGTTTCCCTGACTCATCTAGATAAAACGGCAATGTCGGGGTTGCTAACAAGTAGGGAACCTCAATGGGAGGTAGGGATGTCGTTGTAGGCAGAGCATCACACATGACAAGCCTAACAAAACCACACAGACCATCCTGTGGATTGCTGAATAAGGAGGTTCTTCTTAGTCTAGCGAGCCATTCGGAACCCGTCGATAGGTAATCCGCATTTTTGCTGAATCCTTTGGGCCTTTCAAGAAAAGATTTTTTGAAAGACTGAGACAAGTTTGAATGCGGGCTGACTGACCAATCTTTTTTCCTAGAAAGATTTTAGGCGTTTTGTCAACGAGTCAGGGTTAAACGTTTTGGTCTTGTTGCCTGTGGCACTGGGTGCAGAACACGTTTCCTCAGCGACCATTACTAAACATGTTCATATAATTTATGTATGTGTGGCACTGGGTGCAGAACACGTTTCTTCAGCGACGGCTCAATCACGTTGCAGCTTCATAAACGGGGCAACTCCCCTCTGGGGCCACTTTCATTTCAAACAAGGGAGAGTGCTGGTTCCAGCAGCGTTGGTTTCGATAATAGCGGCAACTGGCACAGCAATTCCAGGGTTGAGGGGAAACGTCGCGCCAGTGTGTTAAGCGATCGCTCCCTTGGCGAAGGAGCTGTTGTTGCGGCAGTCCCCTGAGTACCAACTCATCTCCCTGCCAGCGGGCCTCAATCAATCCGGTATCGGCCAGGATATGCCAGCGAGGATCCGTTGTCACCGAGCTTGGCAGAGAAATTGTAACCACCGTATCCATTTCTAACAGTTCGCCCTCATAGATACTTTCTGGGGCTTCAGGTTGCAAGAAGGTTGCACCAATGGGCAATTCTACCCGGCTACCAACGGCTGGTAGATGCAAGTGATAGCGGTTTTGCAACTCTTCTAAACCGGTTAAATCTGCCAGGTAGCTGGAGGTTCCGTGGAGCAAGACCACATGCTGAGGACGCAAATTATGAATCAGTTGTGTTGTTCCATGCCCATCACAGTGTTGGGCTAACAGGTAGGTTTCATCAAGCGGGCAGGGGATATTTTGGCGTTTTTTTGCAAGTAGCTCTTGATGGGGCACTGCGCTAAAACCGGCGCGGTGGGGTTCGTGGGGAGTCAAAATGAGCCAGTTTTCTGGCTGATCGGCGTAGTAGGGGGTTATGTCGGTGGTTTCGTCACACAGGACAATGCAGGGTGAATCGAGTTGATTGATCCTCTTTCTAAATCCAGTGGAGCCAGCCATTCGCCGCATTCGAGGGCGCACTTTTTCATCCCAAAAGAGGGGCTGGTGCCGCGCGAAGTTTTGCACGGCCACAGGCAGATGGGGCAAAATCTCTAGGTAGGTGTCGCAGGCGCTCGCCACGGCCTCATCCACCCAAATCGTAAAGTCTTTGCCAGTAAAGTGATGGTGACTGCGCAGCAGCAGCAGCAATTCCTGAGCGAGGCCCAGGGGTGCGACGGGTAGTAGTATATTGCAGTTCGCTGCGATCGCCCGACTAATGCGCTCGGCTAGTTGGTTTTCTTGCTGCCGACGATGGGGGTGGCGCGCCGTGCCATAGCTGCCCTCTACGATTAGCACATCGGGCGCGAGACTGCGCATCTCTTCTAGAGGCAAGCCCTCCACAAGGCGAGAGTTTGACAAGAAAAAATCACCCGTATAGATCACGGTATAGGGGCGATGCCGATCACGCAGTGCTCCTGAGCTAGCCGGGGGCGTATACTGCAAGGCGATCGCAGCCGCCCCTGGCAAATGTCCAGCAGGGTAAAGAGAAACAGTTAGACCATCAAAAAACTCAACGGGTGTTCGCCAAGGCAATGCCCGACAGAAGCCGGGGGGAACCGTCTCTTGCCAATTTAATGGCAGCAGTTGAGTCGTCACCTCACTAGCATAAATTGGCAACCGTGGAAAATTGTGATGAAGATCCAGCAGCCCGGCGGCATGATCCTGATGAGCATGGCTACAAAGCACTAAGTCAACAGAACTCAGCCCCTCTAATAATGCTGCCGATAAACGAGGTAAGCCACAATCTAATAGAACACGGTACTTCCCTAGCTGTAATAGGAAGCATACCCCTTCGTTATTTTGTCCAACACCATAGGTCAGACACTCCAGTTCACTCACGCCTGAGTCGTTGCTCCTCCGGTTTGCATCGCCAGACATTGAGCCAGTCGGTCTAGGTTGGCCCACCGGCTCTGGTAAGACTGGCTAGCTATCACGCCTGTGCCTTTAGTGAGCCGAACCATTGCCGTGATAGTTATCCGAGTCGTAGAAGCCGTTGCGGGTTCCAAAAAACAGGCAAGAGATGGTAAAAATCCCTGTCAATACAAGCAAGATTGTTTTTACATCCATAGGGGTAAAGATTCTCTAGTAAAAATTGATGCCTCAACGCTTAGTCAGAAGGGTATGAATTTTCCCAAAACGTTAGTAGGCATTGTAAAACAGTTTTTAACGATTCTAAGAAAACCAATACTTTTTCAACAAGTTCTGTGGAAAACCCTCAAAGCCTTTATCTCTCTGGCCCCTCACCGATTCAGCCTGGCGAATTGGCGCAATCGTTTTTAACATCTCACTGGTTGAGCCGCCCCGCGACCCAGGTCGCCCCAGATTTAATTGGTTGTACCCTCGTGCGCCAGTTGCCTAATGGCGATTGTCTGCGGGGGCAAATTGTTGAGACCGAAGCCTATGAAGCTGGAGATCCGGCTTGCCACGCCTATCGCCGCAAGACGGCGCGTAATGCCGTAATGTTTGGGCCAGCCGGGTTTACCTACGTATACCTGATTTATGGCATGTATCATTGCCTCAATGTTGTGACTGATCGCCCAGAGTTTGCCAGTGCTGTATTGATCCGGGCATTACAGCTAGAAACGATTCCTCCATTCACAACCTCCAGGCGAGAATCACCCCATCGTCTCGCCGCAGGCCCTGGTAAGTTGTGTCGAGTTCTCCAAATTGATCTCAGCCTCACCGCTCAGGTGCTCCAACCAGGGTCTCCTCTCTGGTTGGAACCCCGCCCAAAGAGCTTTAGGGATCGCTATCCTCAAGGTCAACCGCCCTTAGTACAAACAACGCGAATTGGCTTATCCCAGGGGGGAGATTTACCCTGGCGCTGGTACTTGGCCGACTCTCCTGCGGTTTCAAAGCGCTAGGCACATAGATTTAATCAAGCCGGGAATATCACTGGGAATAGGGATGAACTGAGATCCGAGTCAGTCCATACTGACTGAGAATGGTTCCTCAGGGAATATCAAGCCGGGAATATGGACGAATTGAGATACCATCCTGAACCGAACCATAAGGACATATTGGCATAGACTGCCTAGAGGGCAGAGAGCACCGACCTTGCTTTGTGGCTGCTGGGTAGCTATGGCGATCGCGAGTCAACCAGCCTTGCAACATCGACGGTTGAGCACTTGGTTTTGTCCGCAGCGTTCTGATCAAAGCTCCATTGCTCGACGAGGTGATTCATGGAATGGCTCAGGTTAGTAGCGGGCAATGGTCAACCACTGGGTAGGACGTTATAATGGTAAGAAGACCTTCAAGGGGCTGTAACGGTTTCGACGTTTTGGCGAACACTGTATTGTGATTCAGGCCGAGAGCGAGCTAACTCTCGTAAATCAATGGCTCAAACATCGTACATGCGAACAACATCGTACCTTTTGCTCGTAAGGCTGCACCTGTTGCTGCTTAAATAACCACTCTCTGGTTCGAGCGTCTGCGATTTGACTCCGTTAAGAATAGCAGACTTAACCCCAACGGATGCACTAGTGTTCTGCCTCTGGTCAGCCACTGGTTAAGACTTTACCAGAGCATCCCACCGTTAGGGATAAGTAACGGTTCCCGCTGTGAGGGTTAGATCAGCTAAGCCTGTGAATGAGCGATACACCAATAACCAGAGCGGACACGGGTTCGACTCCCGTCAGCTCCATCCAATCATTGGTACTGCTACAGTGCACCCCGGGTAATTGCATTAGTGCAAGACCAGTGCCGCTATGCGGAACTCGAACGACACAGTTCAAAGTAAGAAATGCTGGGTATATCCGTATTTTAAGATTCCTGAATAGGCGGCGAATTGCTGCTGTGGTGTGCTAGGTTGCTGGGCGCAATGCAATTGCAGATGATTGTAGGGGTAGACATAGCCCCCAATCTTCTCTGATGACAGTAAGTTAGGATTGCCTACTTGCTGCCCTGACCTTCTAGATAACCGGGATTGAAGAGCTGATTGCCGTAAAATCAGGGAATGCAAAAATCAAACCCTACTGCCGCAATTCCACCCTATGTCTGGAGCCGCCCCCTCGGGCAAGGTTGGGAAAACCCCTATCAGGTTCGCTACTCGAGTAACCTGGACGATGGCCCTTGGCATGGGGCGCCTCTGGGTGGGCTAGGAGCCGGATGTCTGGGGCGATCGCCCCGAGGCGATTTTAATCTCTGGCATCTAGATGGAGGTGAACATACCTTTGGCCGCATTGCGGCCTGCCAATTTAGTGTGTTTGAGCAAGTCGGGGAGCAAACCCACGCCTACGCCCTGTGTACCGAACCGCCTGCTGATGGTTGTTTGAGTACTTGGGGCTGGTATCCCGACAAAGCCGCAGGTGAGGATTTCATCTCCCAGTCTACGGGTACTTATCACGCTCTTTATCCCCGTAGTTGGTTTACCTATGAGCGAGTTTTTAATGCAGAACTCACCTGCGAACAGTTTTCACCGATCTGGGCGGCCAACTACCAGGAAAGCAGCTATCCAATCGCCGTCTTTGTTTGGACGGCCCATAACCCCACCGATCAGCCGATTACCCTGAGTGTGCTGCTGACCTGGCAAAATCTGGTGGGATGGTTTACGAATCGCTTGAAATCGCCAGAGGTTAAGCTGCGGGATGATGGCAGCCCTGTCTATGACTACGCACCCTGCTGGGGGGAAAGTCAGGGGAATGTGAACCAGTTGGTTGGAGATGAGCAACGGCTGGGAATTCTGCTAAGCAATGGACGCGAGCCGATCGCACCACCGGCTGAAGGGGAAGGGCAATGGGCGATCGCGACGTTGTTGAACCCGCTGGTAACGGAAGTGTTTTACGACACGCGCTGGAACCCTGCGGGAGATGGGGCGGATATTTGGCAGTCCTTTTCTCAGGATGGATCCCTGCGCAACCAGGAAGAGGAAACCCCTGCTGCAGAAGGTGAGCAAATAGCGGCTGCGATCGCGGTGCGATTTACCCTGAAGCCAGGGCAAACCCGCCAAATTCCCTTTGTATTGGCCTGGGATTTGCCCGTTACAGAATTTGCCCCAGGGATTCAATATCTGCGACGCTACACAGATTTTTTTGGGCGAAATGGTCAAAATGCCTGGAGTATGGTGCGTACTGCTTTGAAGCACTATCCTACCTGGCAGCAAAAGATCAGCGAATGGCAGCAGTCTATTTTAGAACGACCGAATGTTCCCTCCTGGCTTAAACCTGCCCTGTTTAACGAACTCTACGATCTCACCCAGGGCGGCACCCTGTGGACAGCAGCGACAGAAGATGACCCGGTGGGGCAATTTGCGATTCTTGAATGTCTTGATTATCGCTGGTACGAAAGTCTGGATGTGCGGCTCTATGGGTCTTTTGCCCTGTTGATGCTATTTCCCGAATTAGAGAAAGCGGTGCTGCGTGCCTTTGCGCGGGCGATCCCAACCGAGGATGCCCGCACCCGCCCAATTGGCTATTACTATACGATTGGCGTCGAGAGTCCCCAGGCCGTTCGCAAGGCGGCGAGAGCGACTCCCCATGATTTGGGCGCACCCAATGAGCATGTCTGGCAACAAACTAATTACACCAGCTATCAAGACTGTAACCAGTGGAAGGATTTGCCCTGCGATTTTGTCTTGCAGGTGTATCGTGACTACTTACTGACAGGGGCAGATGATGTTGCGTTTCTAGAAGATTGCTGGGAACCGATTGTCCAAACGTTGCGTTATCTCAAATCCTTTGATCAGGATGGTGACGGCATTCCTGAACATTCGGGTGCCCCTGATCAAACGTTTGATGACTGGAAGTTGCAGGGAGTTAGCGCCTACTGTGGCGGGTTATGGATTGCAGCCTTGGAAGCAGCGATCGCGATCGGGCGCCTTCTCGCCTCGACCACCAGTAGTTTCCGACAAGTGAGTAGCCTCCAACAGGTGTTAGGCGAGTTTCTAATCTGGCTGGATCAGGCGCGATCGGTTTACCACGAAACTCTTTGGAATGGTAGTTATTATCGCATTGATAGTGCGAGTGGTTCGGAGGTGGTGATGGCTGACCAACTCTGCGGCCAATTTTATGCGCGCCTACTGGGGTTACCCGATGTGGTTTCTGAAAGCTGTACGAAAACAGCCCTCCGCACGATTTATCAGGCTTGTTTTGTCAAATTTAATGAATATGTGGCTTCAGGGGCGATCGCGGCCCAGACCTACACTTCTGTGATCGCAGCGCGCGCCGCCGAAACGGCTGAGCGTGAAAAGGCGACAGTTGCAGATGACCACTCCCCAGACCAGCCACATCCAGCTAGGCCGCTTTCTGATCATTCCCCAATTGGGGCGGCCAACGGCGTTTTGCCTGATGGCTCTCCAGAAAACCCCAATGCCACCCATCCCCTAGAAGTCTGGATTGGAATTAACTTTGGCTTAGCCGCTTTCATGATTCAAATGGGCCTGTATGACGAGGGTTTAGAAATCACAGAAGCTGTGGTTCGGCAAATTTATGATCACGGTTTGCAATTTCGTACCCCAGAAGCCATTACAGGCAATCGCACCTTTCGCGCCAGTCACTACCTGCGCCCGATGGCAATTTGGGCGGTATATGGCCTGCTGAGTGGCGAGCTATAGCGCTGCTGTTGGCTGTGATCGTCATAGCCACTTGACTATAGCCACTTGACTATAGCCACTTGATTGAAGAGTTGAAGAGGAGGTATGGGGGTGGAACCCCTAGCTGGGGGCCGCCTCCCACACCCTTAACCTCCAAGGAACTGAGCAACCGAGCGATGCCCTGGGAAAGCAGGCGCAAAATTAACTCCTGCGCCTGCTAGGGGAGATCAGGCGATCGCAATGTCTTAGGCACCTATTGCTCAGGACGCATATGGCGGCGCTGGCTAGAGCGCTGGCCGCGCTGCTGCCTCATTTCTTGTAGCTTTTGGCGTTGCTCAGGGGTGAGAATTGCCTCGATCTGACGCTGGGTATCTTCCCGCACGGCTTTCATTTGGGCTTTTTGGGCTTCCGTCAGGTTTAGGTTAGGGCGCTGCCGCTGTTGCCGGGCCGCCTGGAGCTGAGCCTGCTGTTCACCGGTTAGAATCGCGCCCATTCTTTGCTTGGCTGATTCTCGCACTTGCCGCATTTGTGCCTTTTGGGCATCGGTCAAATTGAGTTCTTGCCACCCTTTGCCCCTCTGCATCTGATCGGCTCGGTTTGGGCGCACACCCGGTGCAGTTTGGGCCGCGACTCCATCGGTGAGCGGTGGCATCAAGGGGGCAGCAGCAACAAACAAAACAGCGATCGCGCCAGGTAATAGAACCAAGGGCTTGATTTTCATAGAAATCCTCTTTGTGACTGAAGGGTTAAACACAACATCGGATCCGTTTGTTGTATTCCATTAGACCAAGAGGATAGGGGGAAGGTTCAAGAAAACCCTAGCGCCTTACTCACAACACGCGAAAAGTGCTGGCGATTTGTTCAACCGCAGGATAAGTGCAGATTTCCTCAAGGGCACGGCGAAAGTTCCCTTCTTTGACATCGTGGGTGACGACGACAATTTCTGCCGTATCAGAACGGCGATCAATTTGTACGACTGACTCTAGGCTGACTTCATGGTGGCCAAAACAGGTGCCCAGTTTGCCAATCACCCCTGGAAAATCCTTTGTTAAAAAGCGAGCATAGAAACGGGTGACGACATCCGAAATTGGAGCAACGGTACAGTAATGTTGGTGGGAACAGGCCAGCAGCGGATCGAGCAGTGGGAGGCCGCTGGGTTGTACGGCACAGCCGCGCTCAACTTTGAGGATGGCGGCAATATTTAATATATCGGCAACCACAGCGCTGGCGGTGGGGCCAGCCCCAGCCCCAGGGCCAAAGAACATCACCTGTCCGATAGGGGTGCCTTCAATCAAGATGGCGTTGTAGACATCGTTGACGCTGGCTAGAGGGTGTTGCTTTGGCACTAAGGTGGGATGCACCCTCACCTGGAGATGATCAAGGCTATCTGGGGTGGGTTGCGATGCGCGTTTTGCGATCGCCAACAGCTTAATCACAAACCCCAATTGCTCTGCGTAAGCAATATCCGTCGCGCTAACACCCCGAATGCCTTCGCAGTAAACCTCTTCTAACTTGATACGCCCACCAAAAGCAAGACTAGCCAAAATGGCAATTTTATCGGCAGCGTCAAACCCATCTACATCGGCGGTCGGGTCAGCTTCGGCGTAACCCAACTGTTGGGCATCCGCAAGAATCTGGGCAAAATCTCCCCCCTCATTTTTCATCCGGGTCAGGATGTAGTTTGTCGTGCCATTCACAATGCCAGTGACGCTATGGATGCGATTAGCGCAAAGAGATTGCTTGAGTGGCTCAATCACGGGGATTCCCCCCCCGACGGCGGCTTCTAACAGCACATAAACTCCGGCTTGGGCCGCAGCGGTGTAGATCTCTGCACCAAACCGGGCAATCACAGCTTTATTGGCCGTAACCACATGTTTCCGGTGCTCAATGGCTTTGAGAATCAGCGATCGGGCTGGCTCAAGACCGCCTATTAATTCCACTACAATATCCACGCTGGGATCGGTAACAATCGACGCTAAATCAGTGGTCAACTGCTCAGGTGGAAGTGTGACCGTTCGGGGCTTATCGAGCGATCTCACTCCCACTCGATAAATTGCCAATTCCTGTACTAGGGGATGCCGCTGCGCCGGATCTTGCAAAATCTGTACCGTTCCTGCCCCTACGGTTCCTAAGCCGAGCAAACCGATTTTGAATGCCACAGTTCCAAATCCACTCAATAACAGTGCATCCCACCATTGTAGGGGAGTAAGGACGGGTCTTTAAGGTAAGGTCGCCAATAAAAAAGGCTCCCAACCATGGGAGCCAAAAAACAAATGAGCAACTTAGCCAAATGTGGAGGCTAATCCAAATTCGGCATAGACAATACTGGCTCTGTCTCACGGTCAATCCCCTTCTCAAAGCCAGCCGCTGCCGCCCGGGCGCGACCCGCATGCCAGAGGTGACCCACTAAGAAAAAGAACCCTAACACAAAGTGAGAAGTGGCTAGCCAAGCGCGAGGAGAGACGTAGTTAAACGAGTTAATCTCCGTTGCAACTCCACCCACCGAGTTCAAGGAACCCAGCGGCGCATGAGTCATATACTCAGCAGCACGACGGGCTTGCCAGGGCTGAATGTCATTCTTGATCTTGTTCAGATCTAACCCATTGGGACCGCGCAGCGGCTCTAACCAGGGACCACGGAAATCCCAGAAACGCATGGTTTCACCACCAAAGATAATCTCACCGGTAGGAGAGCGCATCAGGTACTTACCCAAACCGGTAGGGCCTTGGGCAGAACCAACGTTAGCACCCAAACGCTGGTCACGAATCAAGAAGGTCAAAGCCTGAGCTTGAGAAGCTTCAGGGCCAGTCGGGCCATAGAACTCACTCGGATAAACCGTGTTGTTGTACCAAACCATGCAAGAGGCAATCAAACCCATGAGGGAAAGAGCACCCAAGCTGTAAGAAAGGTAAGCTTCACCCGACCAGATAAAGGCGCGACGTACCCAACCAAAGGGCTTCGTCAAAATATGCCAGACACCACCAAAGATGCAGATTAAACCAACCCAGATATGACCGCCAATCACATCTTCCATGTTGTCAACACTGACGATCCAGCCGTCGCCACCAAAAGGAGACTTCAGCAGATAGCCGAAGATGATAGCAGGGTTAAGCGTGGGGTTTGAAATGACCCGCACATCACCACCACCAGGTGCCCAGGTGTCATAAACGCCACCAAAGAACATGGCCTTGGCCACAAGTAGTAGGGCACCACAGCCTAGCAGAATCAAATGGTAACCAATGATGTTGGTCATCTGATTCTTATCCTTCCAGTCGTAGCCAAAGAAGCTGGAGTATTCTTCCAGGGTCTCAGGACCACGCACGGCGTGGTAAATGCCGCCGATACCCAACACTGCCGAAGAAATTAGATGCAACACACCCACAACAAAGAAGGGGAAAGTGTCGATCACTTCGCCACCAGCACCGACTCCCCAGCCGAGAGTCGCAATATGGGGTAAAAGAATCAGCCCTTGCTCATACATGGGCTTTTCAGGAATGAAATGGGCTGTTTCAAACAGGGTCATGGCCCCTGCCCAAAAAACAATCAACCCAGCGTGGGCCACATGGGCACCCAATAACTTACCAGACAGATTGATCAAGCGAGCGTTACCAGACCACCAAGCGAACCCGGTTGATTCTTGATCGCGACCGCTTGCGATGATTGAATTATTAGAGAGCGTTACCACGGGGCAGAACCTCTTCGGGGAAAATAAAGTTTTCGTGGGGCTGATCCTGAGGCGCCATCCAAGCACGGATGCCCTCATTCAGCAGAATGTTCTTGGTGTAGAACGTTTCAAATTCTGGGTCTTCCGCTGCCCGCAATTCCTGT
>CALIDI010000050.1 GCA_938023035.1 uncultured Leptolyngbyaceae cyanobacterium
CCGCAAAACCATCGGTGTTGTGATCAACGGTGATACCCAGGTCGAGCCGAATGAAACCTTTGTGGTCAATCTCGCTAGCCCCACCAATGCGACCCTAGCGCGGACACGGGCGACCGGCACAATTCTCAATGATGATGTGGCTCCGACTCCGCTGCCCCAGCTCAGCATCGCTGATTTAACGGTGACGGAGGGCAATAGTGGCACTAGCAATGCCGTGCTGACGGTGCAACTCTCTGCCGCTAGTACTCAAACTGTGCGGGTCAACTACACCACCGTAGCGGGAACCGCGACCGCCACAGCCGATTTTCTCCCCGTCTCTGGCACCCTGACCTTTAACCCAGGGCAGACTAGCCAGACAATTACCATTCCGATCGTGGGAGACACCCTGAGTGAACCAACAGAAACCTTTAAGGTGCGGTTGTCGAATCCAGTAAATGGTGCGATCGCTCGATCAGAGGCAACGGTGACGATTTTGGATAACGATACGGCCACTGGCAGCGGCAAATTTAACTATGGAGAAGCCCTAGAGAAGTCGATTCTGTTTTATGAAGCGCAGCGATCGGGGAAATTGCCAGAAACCAATCGAGTGCCTTGGCGAGGCGACTCCGCTCTTAACGACGGCAAAAGTGTTGGGGTAGACCTGAGCGGAGGCTACTACGATGCCGGTGACCACGTTAAGTTTGGCTTCCCGATGGCAGCCTCAATGACCATACTGAGTTGGGGCGCAGTCGAATACCGCGACGGCTATAGCAGCAGTGGCCAACTGCCCTACATTCTGGATGCCATTAGGTGGGGCACCGACTACATTCTCAAGGCCCATACCGGCCCAAATGAATTTTATGGACAGGTGGGGTTAGGCAGTGTGGATCATGCCTATTGGGGGCCACCCGAAACCATGACAATGGCTCGCCCCGCCTTTAAGATTGACGCTCAAAACCCTGGCTCTGATCTGGCAGGTGAAGCGGCGGCGGCACTGGCTTCTGCCTCTATTGTGTTTCGCCCAACGGATAGCGCCTATGCCGACGTGCTGCTAGAAAATGCTGTACAGCTTTATAACTTTGCTGATACCTATCGCGGCAAATACTCCGACTCTATTCCTGATGCGGCCAACTTCTATAACTCCTACAGTGGCTATAACGATGAGCTAGCTTGGGGTGCCATCTGGCTGCATGAGGCCTTTCAGGCAAAGGGGAATGTTACAACTCCCTATCTGGCCAAGGCCGAAAGCCACTACCAGGGGCTAAACCCCGGTTGGACTCAATCCTGGGATGACAAATCCTACGGGGTGGCGGTGATGTTGGCCCAAGAAACGGGCAAGGCTCGTTATAAAACGGATGTGGAAACCTGGCTGAATCGCTGGAGTGGCCACAGCCCGGGGATGCGGTACACCCAGGGAGGATTAGCCTGGTTAGATCAGTGGGGTTCGTTACGCTATAGCGCAAATACGGCATTTATCGCAGGTATTTATAGCGATCGCGTCAACGACTATAACGGGCGTTATGCTAACTTTGCAGAGTCTCAAATTAACTACATGCTGGGAGATAATCCCAACAACCGGAGTTACGTGGTTGGTTTTGGCAGTAACTCACCTCAAAACCCCCACCATCGCGCCTCCCATGGCTCTACCACCAACAACATTGCCTCGCCAGCCAACAATCGCCACATCCTCTATGGCGCTCTAGTCGGTGGCCCTTCTGCCCCAAACGACAACGCCTATGTGGACGATCGCACCAATTACATTACTAATGAAGTCGCGCTTGATTACAACGCAGGCTTTACCGGTGCCCTCGCACGGTTGCAGCAACAAGTTGGTTCAACTGACACAATGGGTGCTTTGACCTTAGCTGGGGGTGGCTCTAGCTCGATCTAACGGATACCCCTGGTGATTTGTGATTAGATTTAGCTTGGGAGCAAATCATACAAAGACCCTCAAACGATGCCGTTGGTTATAAGCTGTCTTTCGCCGCCGCTCAATACTCAATGTTTAAAAAGACAAGAGCGAGCGGCGGCGCTGCCCTCAAGCCGATCTCCCGCTGCTTGGTTAGGTTGTGGCGATAACCTCTCTATCTTGTTGATCTCGTTGTGCGATCGCAGTACGAATTAAGGTAAAGACGGGGCGCACGAGTAAAGCTCTTGGCTGGTGGGAGCAGCCCCCCACACTCGCTTAACCCCCAATAGCCAAGCAACCTGGCGATCGCCATACATGAGTCAAGTCTGCCTATGCAGACTGAAACCATTGTTGAATTTTACATGTGCGATGCTAGACACAGCGCAAAGCATTCGATCAAGTATCTGCTGCATTTTTGTTTAAAGTCGGTAAAAAACACAGGAGCCTTCCATAACCCGCCTCCGCAGGTTTGGTTCAGCTCGTCGGGCCGTTAGTTCTCAGGGTTGCTGGGGGATAGCTTCTAGAAAGCCCTGAAGGCTGCATATTTTTGAAGCGCTTCAATACCAGTTTGATAACTGTCACTTGAATGGATTTTTATAGATCCTACCGAAGGGAATGCATCAAAGAAATAAAAATGTGTCCATTTTGACAACCCATCATTGAGTATCTATCGATTTCTAAGTATCGTTAGCTCAAGTCTTTAAATGACTAACTTCCGTTTTTATTAGTTGAAAGCTGGGTATAAAAACATACTAGTAGACTGTTTAAAAAGTGGCACTGCCTAATATCTTAACTTTATTTCTATTGATAGCTGGACTCTAGTGAGCCGTCTTTTTTGTTTTGAAATAAAAAACATTCTTAGGTCTGCCAAACGAGTTTCAGCCGGGCATTAAACTTTATGAACTCCTCATATAAGGCTTCTAGGTCTATACGAATGGGATACAAATCAATCCGTTAGGCTGCGGAAAAATCTCAGCTAGATAGAGTAAGAAGAGATACCTCAAAGCAGTTTAGCCGTTTTCCTAGCCGCGCTTCTGGTGGAATTACGCTATCAGGCTGTCAAAAAACTTTATAAAAGCTTGGCAAATAATTTTTGGATCTTCACTGATTCTACACCGAAGAACTACTTAGCTTCAGTTATCTTTCACTTAGTGAAGCGGGAATCTACCCATACTTCTACGAGCGCTGTTCTCTCAGTAAAATCTCCAAAGTAGCTCCTTGTTCGAGATGATACATCGAAGTAATCGGAGGTTATGAAAAGCCTGTTAGTTGCTGATAGCTGGATCGCTTTCGATGTCGCAATTGAGGATGTAGGTCAATTGAGATGAAAGGGTTTGCCTGAGCAAAGCCTACTTAGTGAACAGAGCGATTCTATCAGCGGTTTCTACCCAAGTTTGTTGTAAACCGTAAACCACTGCTCTCTGAAATCAGAAACTGGATCATCCCTATGAAGGACTCACTTTTACCATCCGCCTTAGTTACCTGTGCTGCATTTTTAGCCCTCACCCTGCCTCTGGCAGCTTCTGGGTCAAAAGTTATCTCAATTGAGTTTCAAAAGGAGCAGATCTTTGTTGGCAGACTGAGAGACATTGCTGTACCTTATCTTGGAGTTGCCGCGATGGTGAGTCTAGGGGCCGGTGCTGTTAGCCTTTCAATGCGTGAGTGGAGTACTTCCTCGAAGCGTTCTTCCCAAGTTCAAAAACAATTGAATCAACTACAGGCCGAGTTGCAAGAAAAGGAAAAGCGGATTGAAGAACTGCAATTGACGGACTCTTTTCTAGAAGCTTCTGGCCTGGATACCTTTTTGGAACCTGACAAGGCGATCGCCCCCGCGGCGACGACGGCGAATCGGCCAACCGCAGCTATAGTAGAGTCTAATCGTCCGCAGTTGCGCGAAGTGGCTCAGGTGACCACTTTGCGAAGTGGCTCAGCACCCCGTATGGCAGTAGAGGCGAGTGAGCCAACCCGCAAGCAGCCTGAAATGTTACCTAAAGTTCCTGTATTGCGAGCAGAGCCTTCCCTGCTTCAGTCTGCCAGAAGCCAAACCCGGTCAAACCCATCGGTGAGTGGGGTGGCTCAGCCCAATGGCACCGTTCATGTTGTGACGGCTTTCACAAAGGCACCTGTAACGGTTGGGTATGCTCCTAGCGAAGGGGTTGACCAGCCTCAGGAACTTGGTTCTCATCCCGTTACTGATGTTTTGGCAGAGGTGAATGAGTTACAAGCCCAAATGAATCAGATCGCTGAGCGCATGAAAACTCTACAAAGCTCCCTTAAGGAAACAAAAGAGACCATGCCGACCTATGTTCCCGACTCTTCTAGCCAGGTCATTGAGCATTTACATCAGCGGCTGCAATTACTCGAATCGAACTGGGTGCAACAGCGCCCAGCTTCTTGAGTAATCAGCGCACAAACTTCAAAGGCTCTACTTCTGGAGGTGGAGAAGCTTTTAGGAAGGAAGACGAGTTGGCTGGGGCGGGATTGGTTGGCTCTCAATGAGTCCAAAGCCCCATCAACCGGTTTAGTTGGGTGATGCCAGGAAGGATTTTCCAGGAAAGTGTCTGAAGCTGATGCGAGTTATCGCCCAACGTGAGGCTGTGGTAAGCAGTGGCGCGTAGCACTGTTTGAGATTAGCCGTAAAGTGTAAGTCATCGCGCTAGGTGAGACTGCGGTAAGGGTGCGTTTGACTGGGGTTCTCGAGGTGCCGGTAGCCTCGTTGTAGATGGAGTGGTTGTGGTTCCAGAGAGTTCGGTGCGGTTGCGATCGCCCCAACCATCATTCAGGTCAGCCTGGGTTATCGCCGGGGGGGTGGTCTTCCCCGTCGGCGGCTCTAGCACTAGTGTTTGGCTGACTTGTAAATAAAGCTGACCAGAGGGTGTAAAACGTATCAAGGTGCCATCAGTTGGTTTAGCGCGTTGGCTAAACTCCTTCTGGATTGCGGCTGGTTGATTATCTGGCTCAAACACTGCTGTAAAGAAGACCTGTGGAAGCGGTTTTGCAGTGGCCAGGGCTGAAAGCGAATTCCAACTCTCGACATACCGACCATCGGGTGCGACTTGCCAAAGGTTGAGATTGGCTTCCCATTTGCCTTCGGTCACTTCAACCAGTTGACGCGCCAGGATGGAGTAATTGACTTCTGTGATTGTTTGGGATGCAGGCGCATTGCTGGGCTGTAGGTAGCGAATTCCTGTGACAACAATTTTGCTTTGCTCTGGGAGGTTGGTTGTGCCCGTCACGCGATAGACCCCTGCTCTGTTGGTCGGTTTAACCTCCAGATTCAGTTGCAGGGGTATTTCCCTGGTTTGAATGCAGCCAGTAGTGAATAATAAAGAGGCGGTGGTAACAAAAACAGCCGTGCAGAAGTGGTTGAGAATTGGCGTTAAGTTCATCGGTTCGATTGTTAAAATAAAGAATTTTTTGTTGGGGAAAAATAGGGATTCTGTGCTTTCTCGGACGAATAGATGGCAGGGGTACTGCCGATACTGATTTAACGTTTTTCATCTATTGGACTCGGCTATCGGGAGTTACGGATGACTTTCAGTGTTCTCAAAGGTAATGCGGAAACCCTATTAGAGCTTGGCATAAATCTGGCTGCCGCACGCTTACCGTTCAACGGTTGAATCACGGGAGTGACTATTGAGATTTGATGCCTCTGCGTTACTAGTTAGGTTGCTGTTATCGCAGGATTTTTCTGGGTCGAGTCGATTCGACCTCTTCAAGAAGCTAACCAGTTCTACATTCATTTGGCAATGCACAATTTTTCTCCTGAGCGTTTCTTCATTCCCCCAGTAACGACGACTGGTTTCAGCTTGGCCGGTGGTTTGACCCTCTTTTGGGTTATGGGCTTGGGAGTTTGCTCTCCCGCGATCGCCCAATCGATCCCTCCATCTTTTCAGCCACCCGGCGATCATGACCACACCTCGACAGAGGCATCGGCAACGGATATGCCTTCCTTGAATCCGTCGCATCAGGTCATCAATCACGCCACTGCGGCTGCGGTCACTTGGCAGCAACCTGTGACTCTGCTGCCTACTGCCAATCTATCTAGTCAGGATTTCACCCAGATTGGATCTCTCCCGTCGGTGTTGACGAGTCAGAGGGTACTGTCTGAGACAGAGGCTATAACGCCCTCGACAGGAAAGACTCCTAATGGGGAGAAGCCACCAGAAGCGGCTTCAGTGCCTATCTGGCAGCCAGAAGCGTTGAAATCGGCCAATAGTGAGGCGTTTGCTCCCCCGGCTCAGCACGTTGCCCAGGTTGCGCCCCTCCCTCCTTTACCGGCTGCGCATTCGCCTAACAGCTTCACCGCATCCATGACGGTTGGGCGTGAAATTGTGATTACGAAGCCTACCAGTTTTCCGACGGCTCCTTCCTATAGACAAGCTCCTGTTGGTGCTCCCTCCAATCTGCAGGGAGTGGTCGCCGGTGGTCAGGTGCCAGTGGCCTATCCGTATAATCCGCAGGGAGTGGTCGCCGGTGGTCAGGTGCCAGTGGCCTATCCCTCCAATCTCCGCGTGGCTCCTTTACCCCCCTTGCCTAGACCCTCTACTGCTCCGGGGACTGTGCCGCTGGGGATAGGAAGTGACGGGCGATCGCCCTATGGCAGTTCAGCCACAGGCAGTTGGGGCCAAGACTGTGTTATGGGCGTTTGTGCTGAGGCTGCCTCTAGTCAACTCAGGGTTCCGGGGCAGGTGTCGCCGCCTGTTGGTCAGCCCCGACCCTTGCCTCCACCGCCGGTAAATGCTCCCTCCTTTTATCCGGGGGGTGGCTACCCTGGTGGCAATGGAACATTGCCGCCGATTCAACCCCAGGTTCAATATGTTCAGCCGGGGCAGTACGCACAACCAGGAGCTTACCCTCAAGCGATTTCCTCTTCTCAACCGACTCCCTACCCTCAGCCAGTTCAGTATCTCCAGATTGGTCAGGCTCCCCCATACGGATCGTATGATTCGTCTTTTCAGGCGCCTCCATCAGGGCCTTACTATCAACCAGGGCTGCCTTACCCTAGTCACTATCAACAGTCTGTTGCTCTGGGGCAAGCGGGTCAATCCTATCCGCCGGGGTCGTTCTATGCCCAATCGGGGCAACTCTATCAGCCGGGGCAGGTGCTTGCCCCTGGGGCCTATCCTCAAATGACTCAGACGTTGCCATCTGGGCAATTTGTTCCCTTACCTCAGGCCCCGGCACAGCCGATACAAGAGCCGCAACCGATTCCAGTAGAACGACCTTCAACTCGTAGTGCAGCGTTGACGCCGCCCTCGTTGAAACTCCAGGGCGTCGCTACTTACCAGGGCGATGACTTTTCGGCAAGGGCGCGTGTGACGGGTTTCTATTACCTGTCGCCACGGGCTTTAGTGGGGGCAACGGTGGATTTTACGGAGGGTGTTGCTTTTTCTGATTCGCCGGAACAAGGTTTCAGCATTAATGAGCTGTATTTTGCCACATCCCTGGCGGCGATTCCTAATCTCCGGTTTGTCGTGGGGCAAATTGATTTGACCTCTTACTTTGACCGCAACAGCTTTGCGAAGGATGGAGCGACCCATTTCTTTAACCCGGTTTTTCAAACGAATCCTGCTCTAGCCGCGACGGGGGTTGGGTCGCGACCCGGAGCCTTGGTCAATTGGAGCGTTACTGATAATGTTGAGGCCAAGGCCGCGATTTTCTCTTCTTCCCGCAGTTTGAATGACTTTAGCCTGGATGGCTTTGCAGGGGAGTTGGGGGTGCGCTATGGCAATTTGATTGTGCGAGCGACCTATGCGTCGGGGCGAGACTCTGGAGCAAGGAGTGGGTTTCGTGAAATCTTTCGGTTAGATCGGGGCGATGGTCGCACGGGTTTGTTACGGGGCGATCGCGAAGAGGCCTATGGCATTAATGGAGAACTCTTTATTCCCGAAATCAAGATGGGGATATTTGCCCGCTATGGGCAGTACACCAACCAAACGATTGGGGAAAGTGGTACCACTTTTAACCTGGGGGTCAGTTTTTTAGATGTGTTTTCGCCCAATGACCGGGCCGGTATTGCCTACGGTCGTAATTTGTCGAATGCGGGCTTGCGGCGGCAGGCGGGCGATCGCAACCCGGATGTGTTTGAGGCGTTTTACGATTTTGCCTTTTTACCGAACCTGCGGCTGGGCTTTTCATACCAGGCGCTGAACCAGTTTTCGGAAAGCATTTTTGGTGTGCGAGTCAAGACCGAATTTGATCTGCTGCAACCGAGGAGATAGCCCTATGCAACGAAATGACCAACCGACGCAGCGGCTCCGTTTATGGCCATGTCTGACCGGATTGTGTGCCAGTCCACTATACCTGGGACTGTTCTTTACCAGCGTTGTGGCGACCAGTGAATTGGCGATCGCCCCGGCAGCCCAAGCCCAAGTCGCACCGGCTGAAGTACGAGAGGGGTTTGCCCTACTGGGTCGTGGTCTTGTCAATGATGCGATTCGGGTGCTCCAGCGGGCGGTGCAACAGTATCCTCAATCGTTAGAGGCCAAGCTGGGGCTGGGGATTGCCTACCGCCGGGCAGGCCGTGATGCCGATGCCTTTCGCACCTATGAGCAGGTGCTGGCTCAAGATCCCAACAATGTGTTGGCGCTACAAAGTGTCGGTTTGCTGGGCGGGTTTCGCCCAGAGTGGCAAAACCGGGGGATTGAAGCGCTGACGGTATTGCTGAATCTGAGACCCGATGATCTCGATGCCCGGGCGCAGCGGGCACTGCTCTACGGCTACCAGGGCCGCTTTGCTGAATCACTGGCAGATTACAAGATTGTGTTGCAAACAAAGTCTGATCCAGAAATTTTAATTGGGGCGGCTCAAAGCTATACCTATGCGGGGGAAGAAGCCCAAGCGATTGAGCTGTTTAATCGCTACCGGCAGACTGGTCGCAAAATTGAAGGGTTTGCTGCGATCGCCTATTCTCGTGCCCTGCGCAATACCGGCAATGCCTCTCAGGCGGTACAGCTACTGGCCCCGCAGCTTTCTAGCCGCCTGGATGAACTGGGTATTCAAACCCGGGTAGAGCTATCCCAGGCGTATTTGGCAAACAACCAGCCGACTCAGGCGCTGGCTGTCATTGAACCGTTGCGTAATCGTCCCGAAGCGACACTGCCTTTAGCACGGGCCTTAAACGAGTTGGGTCGCCAAACAAACCAGCCAACCCTAAGCGCTGAGGCGATCGCCCTTTATCGCCGTGCCCTGAGTCAGACCGCTAATCCATCTCCTGCACTGCTGCGAGAAGTGGCCGATGTCTTTAGTGGGCAACCCCAAGAACGGGAGAGTGCCCTGCAAATCTATCGCCAGTTAGCAGCCGCCCAGCCGGGCGATCGAGGGCTACAAATTCGCCGCTTGGCCCTAGAAAGTCAATTAGGCTATCTTTCCAAAGCGGATTTACGCCAACAACTACAGCCCCTCGTGCAACCCTTGCCTGCTGACCCACGAGAACGGCGAGTACTGGCCCAGGCATTAGTTGGCCTTGAGCCGGATCCAGAGTTTTTGCCTGTCTATCTGGCGTTGGCCCAAACCGAAGCGATTCAGGCAGAACCCTTCCTCAATTTTCGCTTGGCCCAGATTTTCATTGAACGAAACGACCTGATTTCGGCACGTAATGCTTTAGCGGCCTACACGGCCACATCTCAGGGGAGTCGGGATCTGGCCCCGCAACTGCTGGCGGCTGAAATTGAACGGCGGGAAGGCAGCGCTGATGCGGCTGGGCGGCGCTATGAGGCAATTCTGGCGGCAAACCCTGAAGCGGATGTAGCCAATGCCGCCCTGCAAGGGTTAGCGGGGATTCGCCTCAGCCAGGGGCGCACCTTGGAAGCTTTACAACTCTACGACCAACTGATTGCACGCAACCCTCAAGATGCCCGCCTGATTCTGGGACGTACCAGCATTGCTTACCAGGCCAACCAGGTCTCTGAGCAGGCGGCCCAGGCGGTTCTCGATAACTGGCTGCAAACGCGCCCGGCCAATGATGCTCCGCCGGAACTGTTTAGCCTGGTAGGGGCACTGCCCCCCAGCCCTCAGCGGGAGCGGGTGTATGACCAGTTGCTAGCGATTGACCCAAACTCTGTCCCGGTTCAACTTCGCCGGATTCAGGTCTTAGCGGCGCGTAACCCGGCGGCAGCTCGTGCGCAGGTGGCTCAATTGGTGGCCCAGCAACGAGTGAGTGGCAGGAATGACCCTAATTCACTCCTGCTTCAGGGCCAGCTCGCCCAGGCTGTCGGTGATTCTAAGCTGGCGGTTAGTGCCTACGAAACGCTTCTGGCCATTGACCCCCGCAATGTAGATGCTTTGCTGGGTTTGGGCAGTGTGCGATTGCAACAACGCCGTCCCGATGCAGCGGAGCCTTACTATAATGCGGCCTTAGCTCTCCGCCCTAATGATGTGGGGGTGCGTCAGGCTTTGATCGAGGTGACTGTGGCTCAGGATCGCCCTTTGACAGCGTTGCGCCAGCTCGAAGACTTGCAACTGCAACAGTTGGGCAGCCAGGGTGTGGCTAAACGTCGCCAACAGTTGGAGGAAGATTTTCTCAGGAGACGAGGGTTTCAGCCTGCATGGGAGCGCTTTTGAGCGATCGCGGTAGGGTTGTATCGTGTGCTCTCGCTTTTCCACTCTTATTGGATTTCTGCCTGCATCTATGCCCATGTTTTCTCGTTCGTTATTACTGTTACTCGCGATTGCAACTCTGGGGGTGAGTGCCTGTCGGTCTCAAAAACCGCCGTCTGGTGAATCGCCAATCCTCGCACCTAGTCCTGCGGCATCGGTGACTAGCCCAGAAGAACTGGCTCTGGCGGCAGCCCGCAAGGATCTGCTGGAGCAAAGCTGGGCGGCCTACCGGGAGCGATTTATCCAGACTGATGGGCGGGTGATTGACTGGGAAGCTGAGAGCCGCTCGACCTCTGAGGGGCAGGCCTACGCCATGCTAAGGGCTGTCATGATTGGCGATCGCGACAGTTTTGAAAGTACCCTGACCTGGGCAGAAGTCAACCTCCAGCGCAAAAATGCCAGAGGTCAGCCACTAGATACCCTCTGGGGCTGGAAGTGGGGGCGTACACCCCAGGGCAAATGGGAGTTTATCGATGCCAACTTTGCCAGCGATGCTGATATTGATGCGATTATGGCGCTAATTTTAGCCGCTCGACGCTGGCAGGTGCCGGAGTATCTGGCCCTGGCTCAACGCAAACTGGTGGATTTGTGGCGATTTTCTACCGTGGAGGGGGTGAACGCCAGTGGGCAAAAGCGGCGATACCTGATTCCAGGCCCAATCGGCGCTTTTCAGCAAAATAACCTGGTCATCTTAAACCCCTCCTACTTTGCCCCCGCTGCCTTTCGCTTGTTTGCCCAGGTCGATCCTAAACGCGATTGGCTCAGCCTAGTAGATAGTAGCTATGAGGTGTTGCAGCAAGCCACGCCCCTATCAAAAGTGCGGTTGCCAAATGATTGGGTCGTACTAGATTTAACGACTGGCCAGGTTACCGCGCTGGCGCTACCGCCACCGGGTACTAGCGAATACGGCTTTGATGCCTATCGGGTTTGGTGGCGGCTAGCCTGGGATGTGCAGTGGTTTAATGAACCCCGCGCGCGTCAGTACTTAGAACAAAATTCGGGGCATCTGCGCCAGCTCTGGCGATCGCACCAAAAGCTACCCGCCCGCATTGATTTGCAGGGCACAGCCACCGCCAACTACGAGGCCACCTCCCAGTACGGCATGATGTATGCCGTGATGCGGCTGGTGGATCCCGCGATCGCCCGCGAGATTGAACAACGCCAGCTCACCCCGCGTTATCACCAGGGGATATGGGATGACGAAAAGGCTTACTACACCCAAAACATGGTTTGGCTAGGCCTAGCTCCCCCAGATTTGCTGACCGCCCTGATTTCCTCCAAATAGTAGGAAAAAGGGAATAGCGGCTGCCGGTCAGCCTTCCCCCGCTACTGCTCCTTGGCCTTAACGTTTTTAAATCAGAAACTAGTTTCCGTTCTCTGCTGCGCTTGCTGCCAACCGGTTTCCCCGTATTTGCTCCATCTTCTTCGTTGTCGTTTACCCCAACCGAATCATGAAAGGCACTTACCGTCCTGAGTCTCCTCAGCAACGTAGCCCCCGATCGCAATTTCCGCGTCTGCTCATTTGGTTGTTACTATCGACCCCCACCGGGCTAGCATTGGGCCATCTGACAACCACCGCTCAAACCAATGACTCGCTACAACGGCAAGAGGATCAAATTATTCGGCAATACACACCGCCCGCGGCTCCGGCTCCGGCCCCCGTGTATCGGCCTCCGGCAGAACCCGCCGCTGCCCCCGCCGCCCAGCCAGAGACCCCAGAGCGCCCAACTCCAGCACCCCAACCCGCCGCTGTCCCCACCAGTGAAACAACTCCGGCCCCGGCTGCGGCCAATCTAGGCCCCCTCAGCCAATATATCCTGGAATTCAACCGCAGCCCTGTGGTTGGCAATGCCCTGCGTCTACGCGGGGTATACTCCGAAGCACGGTTTGGCTTTACCCGCCCGCGCGATTGGAGTCTACAAGGAGCAAAAGCCCTGATTCGCTTTCAGCATTCTCCTGCATTGCTGGCCAACCGCTCTAACCTGACCGTGCGTGTCAATGGCGTTAGCGTCGGTAGCACCCCGCTTAATCGCAAATCGGGGCAGATTGGTCAACTGCTGGTGAATATCCCAGCCAATGTCATCCAGAACTATAACGAACTCACCTTGGTGGCACAGCAAAATAATGCCCCCCAGTGCTCTAGCCCTGGAGATGCAACCCTGTGGACCGAAGTATTACCGGACTCTAAAATTACCTTTGATTTTCGTCCGAAGGCTGTACCCCTGGATTTTAGTCATTATCCCTATCCCTTCTTTGATGAGTTAAACTTAGACCCTAGTCGAATTGCCTATCTGGTGCCCAATCAGCCCAGCGAAGCCTGGCTCACCTCTGCTGCTCGTTTGCAGGCGGGGCTGGGACGCATGGCCGACTTTCGCCCGATAGAAACCCGCCTATTTAGAAAACTCGAAGAAGTTCCACCTGGCCAACGCCTGGTAGTGATTGGCACACCGGCAGAAGTGTCTGCCCTAAAATCGCTGCAACTACCCTATAGCCTCAGCAATAACCAGTTTGTTGATGGCAGCAAAACCCCCTTGGCTGGCGATGTGGGGCTGCTGATGCTAACCACAACTCGCGCGGGCGGTATCCCTGTATTAGTGGTGACTGGCAACGGGGCCGAAGGAGTGGCGAAGGCGGTACAGGCGTTGCTGCAAACCGAGTCTCGCAAGTTAGCAACCGGCGCGGCGATTCTGGTAGATCAGGTGGCCGATGTGCCGACTCCTGCCCCCCGGCAATGGGCGCGCCATTTGCCAGAGCGAGACTCCTTCAAATTAGCCGACCTCACGGGCTTAGACCATAAACCCATACAGGATATCACAGTGCGGGGGGCTTATGCCCCGCCTGTGGAGTTTAATTTTCGCGCCCTGCCAGATGATCGCTTTAAGCGGGGCAGTTCGATGAATCTGGTTTACAGCCATAGTCCTCAGATCAATCCCCGCCTTTCGACGCTGGAGGTACGGATTGATGGCGTGCCGATTGGGGGCAAACAGTTGCGAGATGAGGGCGGCGCAACGCGCAAATCGTTTAAGCTCACGATCCCAGAAGACCTGGTCAAACCCGATTCAAAAATGCAAGTGGTGTTTAACCTGACGCCAAAGGAATTGGGGCAATGTGGTGAGGGCAATGATCAACAACTCTGGGGGCAGGTGCATAGCGATACTAGCTTTGACTTGAATCGTGAAAACTCGGTGCAATTGCCCGATTTAAGCCTGCTGCGGGTGGGTTATCCTTTTACCTCGCCGCAGGATCTTTCGACCACGGCGATCGCCCTGCCAGATAACCCCACCCACTCAGAGGTGCTGACCCTGCTCAAATTTAGCGAACGCATGGGGCGCATCAGCCAGGCCGAAACAGTGAAGTTGCAGGCATACACCACGGGCACCCTGCCAGACGATGTGCGCAAACAAGCCAACCTAGTGGGGATTGGCCGCCGAGAGCGGTTTCCCTTCCCAGAGGTCTATGAAGCCAAAGGCTTTCAATTAGGTAACTTTTTCACTCGTCGGAGTGGCGACAGTCAGGTGCAAACCTTGCCCGATAGGGGCGGGGTGCTGAAGCAAATTGTTTCGCCCTGGAACCGCGATCGCGTAGTGCTGGCGCTCACCGCTCAGGATGACGCTGGCCTGGAGCGGGTCAGGGATGTTTTTCAGAAAGATAGCCTGTTCTTTCGGCTGCAAGATGACACCGTTGTCGTCAACACCACGGAGGAAAACCCCTCCGAATATGACCCCAACGCCTATGCATTGGAATCGTTTAAGGAAGCGGATCGGCAACGCCGGATTGATAAAACCTCCCCGCTCAATCGGGTTTCTAACTTTATCAGTGAAAATTGGTACCTGTTGCCAACGGGTATTGTGCTGGCAACGCTAGCCCTCTATGGCATCAGCCAGCTTTATCTCAAACGAACTGCCGCTTTAGGAGATAAACAATGACCCCTCCGTTTCTCGAATCGCAAAGGCAAGCCCGTTGGTCACAACGGCTGACCGATTGGTTATTGGAGACTGTGCCTGTTTTTTTTGATCGAGTTTTCAATGCCTTTGGGCAGCGGCAGTTACTGATTGCATTGGGGTTATTGGCGATCGCCTCTGTGCCATTAATCACGACTCCTCTGCGCATCTGGCAGCAGGGCTTGGTAGCCGTTACCCTCATTCTTCTAGGCTGGGTGATTGTGCGGCTAGACGGGCAACAATCCGATTCCAGAGTCAGTGAATCCCTTCACCTATTCTTAATAGGGTTGAGTTTAATCACCACCTTCCGCTACTTCTACTACCGCACCGTCTACACCCTCAATTTTAATGATTGGATTAACGGTACCTTCTCGTTGATCTTGTATCTAGCAGAATTGTATGCCCTGATTGGTCTGTTACTTTCCTACTTTCAAACCCTAAAGCTGAAAGATCGTAAGCCCATTCCGCTAGATACCCGGCCCGTGGATCAGTGGTTCAAGGTAGACATCTACATCCCCACCTATAACGAAGATGTAGAAATCGTGCGCAAGACGGCGGTGGCAGCCCTGGCAGTGGATTACCCTGCCGATAAAAAGCATGTCTATGTATTGGATGATGGGCGTAAAAACTTAGAGCGGCGGCAGCAATTGCAGGAGATGTGCAATGAGGTCGGTTGCACCATGCTGACCCGGCCTAATAACGAGCACGCCAAAGCAGGCAACATCAACACCGCTATGCAGCGCACCGATGGTGATTTGGTAATGATTTTAGATTGTGACCACATCCCCACCCGCGACTTTTTGCAGAATACGGTGGGGTTTTTTTATGACCCCAAAGTGGCGCTCGTGCAGACCCCCCACTGGTTTTATAACCCCGACCCATTTGAGCGCAATCTGCTGACTCAGGGGCGAGTGCCCGTCAGCAATGAGCTGTTTTATAAAGTCGTGCAAAAGGGGAATGACTTTTGGAATGCCGCCTTCTTCTGTGGTTCAGCCGCTGTTATTCGCAAGGATTATGTGCTGCAAATTGGTGGCATTGCTGTAGAAACGGTGACAGAGGATTGTCACACCTCGTTTCGATTACATTCTCTGGGGTACAAGTCCGCCTATTTCGACAAGATTATGGTGGCGGGGCTAGCTCCTGAAAAGTTCTCGGCGCTGGTGGGGCAACAGGTGCGTTGGGCGAGAGGCATGGCGCAGATCCTGCGGCTGGAAAATCCGCTATTGAATCGGCGTTTGAATCTGACGTTGCCACAGCGACTCTGTTACTTTTCTGCCATGTTTGGTTTCTTCTATGGCATTCCCCGAATTATCTACGCGGTGGCCCCAACGCTGTTTCTTTTGTTTGGGATTAACCCAATTCAGGGGTTGGGGTTAGAAACGTTGGCCTTTGCCATTCCTCATATCGTGTTGTCGATGAATACCAACTACATCACCTCAAAACGGGTGCGCTTCTCCTTCTGGAATGAGGTGTTTGAGTTTGCCCTATCTTTCTACACGGCAGTGGTGACTCTGACTGCTCTGATTAATCCCAAGATGGGTTCGTTTAACGTGACCGATAAGGGCATGTCGGTGATAGAGCGCAGCTTTGATTGGGAATCAGCCCGTCCTCTGATTGTGGTGCTGGTGCTGGTAGTGGCTTCGTTACTGGCCGTGCCTTTCTGGCTGTTGCTGCGGCCTGAAGATCACGAAGCAGTGCTGGTGAATGGTCTATGGAGTCTCTTTAACCTGTTGCTGCTGGCCGGCGCGTTGCTGGCCGCCTTTGAGCAGCCCCAGTTGCGGCGATCGCACCGGTTGAACCGAGAGTTACCTGCCATCATTTACAGCCAGGGTCAAACTTGGCAGGGCAAAACCGCCGACGTGAGTGAAACAGGGGCGCGAGTGATTCTTGACTCTTGGCCCAATATCCCCGATGTGGTGGAATTAGAGTTAGTGGGTGATTACGGTGCCCGTGCCTTTTTGACCGCCCGTGTTGTGCGGGGGGTGCCAATCAATGAATCCCAATCCCTTTTAATTTTGGACTTTCTAGAACCCACCCGCGAACAGATGGATGCACTCACCCTGGTGCTGTATTCCGATGTGCAGGAGTGGTACTCGCAAAAGCGCCAGGTGATTGATGACCCCCTCGGATCGCTGCGGTTTATTGCCGCCGGCTTACGCCGGGCCTTCCAGGATCCGAAACCGATGCAGGGCGTGAAGGTGCGCAAGCGCGTACAAAAACCAGCGCAGCTCTTCTGGGAAGGCCACTTGCACCCAGCCGTGATTACGGAGTTGGGGGCGCAAACCCTGCGCCTTGTAGTCCATGCCCGGCATCTGCCCAATTGGGAAGTGCTAAATCTGAAAAAGCCCGTCGTCGGGCTGCTAGTGGAAAGTGGAGAGTCTAACTCCCGGCGAGAAAATCGCCTGCTAGTTACTGTTGACCAGGCCCAATTGACAACCGACACAGCAGAACCTCAAGTGGTCATTGAGTTACATTTTCCTGAAAAGATGCGCGATCGCCAGGAAGAACAGGTGCAACAACTCTTGGCTGCCTAATAGGGCCATAGCCATCTGATTGCTAGACAGGGGGTAAGGGAGAAAGAACCCCTGACTGGGGGCAAAGCCCCCAGATTCCCCTCGTTTCACCCAGATCTTCAATTTTGTAGAGCTTTACCCTTGCCAGTAGGCATTGTGACGACAACATTGCCGTACTAACCCGCCGCTCGCTCTGTTAACTTCGTCAACACCTGGTTAGAGCGCTCCACAAAAGCCTTCATCCCCTCAGCATCAAAGCCTTTCTGGGCAATGAGAGCAAGATCATAGACATGGTGGCAGATGAGATTCGCCAACTCGGCAGTGGGCGACGTTCCCCCCGTTTGAATAATTGCCCCCTGGCTCAGACTAATCAAATGTTGAATCAGAGGATGGGAGGTATTAATTAGCAGGGTATGCTCTTCAGGAAACGGCATATTCTGCTGCTGTAGGAGGGCTGCCATTTCCTGCATCCGGCGGAGATGTTCTGGGAGTAGCACCATTGCCGGAGGAGTCGTCGCCGGGTCGTCCCCTTTCAGGGCTTCGGTGCGAATGCTGAGCTTGGGCTGATTCAAGGCTTTCTCAAACAATTCTTTGATCAATTGGCCTTGGGTTTTATTGGTCGCAGGGTCAACCAACTCACCCTTGCTCTTGTCGATCAGTGTCTCATCCAAGTCAGCATCAACCCGCGAGAACTTCACCTCTGGATGCTCCCGCTCCAGGAAGCTAACAAAGTGGGTGTCGATAAAAGAATCTAGGAAGAGCACCTCTAGCCCCTGGGCCTTGTGCAATTCTACATAGGTGGCCTGGGTGGCAGCGTCGGTACAGTAAAACACCCGGTTTTCATGGCGTTCTTTGTTCCGCTCCAGGTATTCCTTCAAAGTGGTGTAGGATTCGCCATCCACTGTGTTGGGAGCGGATTTTGAAACATCCTGCCAGACATCCCCATCGGTTTGAACTTCGACTTTGGCGGCCTCTGTCTCACCAGGAGTGGCGGGTTCCTGCCAGGTGGTGCGATAAATCAGAATATCTTCGACCTGTTTCTTAAATTTATCGTCGTTGATGGAGCCGAATTTAACAAAGGTTCCTAGGTCTTTCCAGGAACGAATGTACTGGGTGCGGTCATCACGGTAGAGTTCTTTGAGGCGATCGCCCACCTTTTTGGCAATGTAGTCCGCAATGCGACGCACGGTGCGATCGTTTTGCAAGAAACTGCGCGACACATTTAGCGGAATATCCACACTGTCAATCACACCCCGCAGGGGCAGCAAAAACTTTGGAATGATCTCTTCACAATTGTCACTGACAAACACCTGATTGCAGAACAACTTAATCTGCCCTTTGTTGATATCCACATCAGGTTTTAACTTTGGAAAGTAAAGAATCCCATTAACTACAAAGGGATAGTCCGTATTTAGGTGTACCCAAAGCAGGGGTTCTTCCTGAAAGGGGTAAAGGTAGCGATAAAACTCTAGATAATCTTCTTTACTCAGAGAACTGGGCGATTCTTTCCAGGGGGCTTTTTGGCGATTGATCTGTTCTAGAGGTGTGGCGGCGGTGGGGGCATCCCCTTCCTTGGGGGCTTCCTTCACCTCTAAGCGGATCGGGAAAGGCATAAAATCACAGTACTTCTTGATCAGACTGCGAATTCGGTATGGTTCCAGATACTCCTGTTCTTCCTCCATCAAGGTTAGGGTAACTGTTGTACCACGAGTCGTGCGAGCTGACTCACTCAGCTCAAACTCGGTCGAACCATCACAGGCCCAATGGACAGGCTGTGCCTCTGGCTTGTAGGAGAGAGTATCAATTTCGACCCGGCTGGCCACCATAAACGCCGAGTAAAAGCCTAACCCAAAGTGACCAATAATTTGCTGGTCACCCGCCGCTTTATACTTTTCAACAAACTCCTCTGCACTAGAAAAAGCCACCTGGTTAATGTATTGCTTCACCTCGTCGGCGGTCATGCCAATGCCCGTATCTGAGACAGACAGGGTCTTTGCGACTTTATCAAGGGTGATGATAATCTCAGCTTCACCCAACTCTCCAGCAAACTCCCCTGCATGGGAAACCATGCGCAGCTTTTGCATGGCATCCACAGCGTTAGAAACCAGTTCTCGCAAAAAGATCTCGTGATCAGAGTAGAGCCACTTCTTGATGATGGGGAAGATATTCTCGGTATGAATCGAGATATTGCCTTTCTCTAGAACAGTTGTCATACGCCTACCTGACGAATTTGCTAATGTCTCTTCTAGCAATTTTTCGTCAGGTTGGTCACTGGCGTCACCGCTTCTGAAGCAGAGATAACCGCCCTGCCAGAGTTCGGCTTTCCCTGATTTGGTAGGCGGTTAGGCTGTTATAGCCAGGGGAAGTAGGTTTGCCCCTTGGCACGGCTCATATTGATGAGAGCTTCGGTGGTCCAGATGTCAGACTTTCCTGGTTGATCTGGAGCCACAAAACCAAGTCCGTTATAGCCGGTGGCCAAGTCGTTACTAATTTGAATCAGTTGCTGTTGCGTCCAATTGCTTGTTTGACGGCGTTTCATAGGATTTACCTCCTGCTTTCGTTCTCTTATTCTCAGTCACAACTTTAATGTACAAAATAGTTACGAAAGATACAAAAAACAGGCTGCATCGCTTCTATGAGCAACTTCGATATAAAAGTGTCAAGTGTATCGCTGGAAATGGCGCTGAGCTGCCTGGCGGTGCTGCTCGACGAGTTCTGCGGGGGCTAGAACCTGGGCGCTATCGAGGGCTTGATTGACCCAGAGGCTAAACTCTTGGAGTGACCGGGGCGGCAGTTTGACCTGGTAATCCACATAGAAGAGTTGCTGGGTGGTTGGGTCTTTGGGGCCGGGCACAACTTTTTGGTGAATGTGTCGCCGCTCGCCCTCTAGAATCAAATGACTCACCGGCGGAAAAAACCGCACCTTGACCTGCTGGTAAACTAGTGTTCCAGACCGTTCAGCGGCCTGTTCTTCGACTTCGCCTAAAAATAATCCCCAGCCGTTTTCCAAGAGTTGATGGGCGATCGCCAAACTTTGTTTTTGAGCTTCAATGCCCCGCCCCTCCGACGATAACAGGCGACAGTAGTTCTTCAAGCGATTCATCCGATGGGTCGATAGATGCCCGTTACTGGGGTCTTCACAAATGAGATACCAGGCGGTGTTGTGATACAGCAGTTGCAGGGGATATGCCTCAAACGGCCCAGGGCGATTAACTGGGAAGCGATTGCTGCCACGTACCAGCTCTACCCGCTGCCCTGAAACAATGGCTTGCTCTAGCACCTCAAGCTGGTGGAACAGGGTATCTTGCGATTTGCCAAGAGCCATCATTTCTTCTGGATCGGTATGTACAATCACGCGATTGAGGTGTTGCCGCACCGGGTAAAACAACTCGCCTCCCAACTCTAGGTCTAGGCCGCGTAAGCGCCGCTCCAAGGTCTGGTACACCTGGCGCACGCGCGGGTCGCCCTGATACACCGCTTGGGAGGCCAGCGCATGTAGGGCCATTTGTAACTCTGCTTGCTGGAGGGCGCCTGTACCCAGGTAGTAGCCCCAGCGGTACATCCGCTGATCTAGAATGCCGTAGCGCCGCAAGGTTAATAGGTCTTTGCGCAATGTGTGGATTGAGTAATCGGCAAAAGGGATGTTCCGTTCGGCGGCCATCTCAAGGAGGCGCGATCGCACCTGCTCTAGGGCGTTATGGCCGTCTGGGTTGGGCTGGCCGGGTGTGGCACTCCCCACCCCGGGATAGCGAATGATCGTGGCAATCAGCAGCAGCAGGCGCTCAAAGCTGGCGCGATCGGCATAGGGGTGGAGCGAGGGTCGTTTTGCCATTGGGTTTCTTGGAAAGACAATATTCATTGTATAGAACGATAATCGCAGAAAAAGTTTTTTGACAGGAGTTAGAGCGATTCTTAATTTTAGTGATGAATATTAGTAAAATATGGCACTCTGCCAGGGGAGTTGGTTACAGTTGGGAAGAACCTTGAGACAGGAAGAAAAATGTCGTCTGCATCTGAACCAGCGGTGTATACCGCTATCAGTTTTGCGCCAGTACAGGGCTTTATCGAAAAATCTCGCAAACTGCGTGATCTGTTTGGTGCCTCGTTGATTTTGTCCTACTTGAGTGCAAAGCTGGTCGATCGTGCTCAAGATCTTAACTTTGAGGTGATTTCGCCCGGATTACTCACCCTGAAAGAGGGTATGCCCAACCGGATTTTGATTAAGGGCTCTACAGCATTAGACCGAAATGAAGTCAAAAATACGCTAATCCAGGAGTGGGGCAACATTCTTGATCGCTGTCGAACCTGGGTAGAAAAGCGCGTCGAGAGAGACGACTATCACTGGGCGCAAAAAGAAGACGAAAAAGGAAAGCTCAAAGGCGAATGGGAACGCTGGAAAAGCTATGCCTGGGAAGTATTTTGGGGCTATGGCGATACGGTTAAAGCAGCGATGGAAGATCTAGAAACCCGCAAGCTAAAACGGGACTGGATTGCCATCAATTGGGTGGGAGAAAGTTCGAGCTTGAGTGGGGCAGATGCGATCGCCTGGGATGGACTGGGTAAAGAATCCGATCGCCCGTGGGAATGGTCTCGGCATAAGGAATCGGTTGATCAGTTCTATGCAGACCTAGCCCAAGCCTCAGGAGGATCAGCCTCATCGAGTAGCGACTTGGGTAAATTTCTCGACCCTAGCGAACGCCTCAGCATTCCGGAATTAGTGAAGCGTTTGGTAACTCGCTACGACGATATTGGCAAACACTTTGGCAGTGAGTTTCGCTTTGACAGCCTTGCAGAAATGGTGCGCCTGCCCCAACCCGGACAGCCCGGACATTGGACAGGCTGGTTTATGGGCGATGGGGATAAGGTGGGCGACAAGCTCAAGCAGTTAGCGGAGAATCCCGAAGATACCCAGCCCTTAAAAACATTCAGTGATGCCATGCGGCAATGGGGCAGCGATTTCAAGCGGGATTTTCCAGACGATCTAGGACGGGTGATTTATGCCGGGGGAGACGACTTCCTGGGGGTGATTTATAGCAAAAGCCCCGATCAGCCTATTGCTGAGCAACAAGCCCTGAAATGGCTGATGGGATTGAATAAGCAATGGGAAACCCACGGACAAGATATTACCGTGAGCGTTGGCTTTGTTTGGGCGGGGCATAGTGTGCCGCAGCGAGATGTGTTGCAGCATTGCCGAGAGGCAGAGAAACGAGCCAAGAGTTTGGGGCGCGATCGGGTGACGATTCGAGTCCTTTTCAACAGTGGTCAGTATGTGCAGTGGACGTGCCCCTGGGATTATTTGGATATTTTGACCAAGTACCGCGATCGGAATGGCGTCAACACCCAGGAAGAAGTCCAGAAAGGCTCCCAGAAAAGGGCAAACTGGAACCACCTCTACAGCGATTGGGCCACCCTCAAGGCTCGTCATGCCATCCGGCTAAAAACCATGGAAGGCATTGAGGTGAATAAGCAAATTGCCCTTTCCCTCTTTGATCTCTACTTCGATGATGCGGGTAGGATCTTTGAGGCAGAACGACTGTGGGACACTCTGACGGGGGATAACACCCCTAGCGCGATCGTGACCTGGATAGATGACCTAATTCAAGTGGGGTGGCAATTATGTCGCAATTTCGATCGCTAATTTCAGTTTCCCCCTTGGGGTTGATGTATGGTAGTGCGGGTGGGTTTCTTTCTCCAGAAAACCTGGTGGGACGCTCTAATACCAAATTCCCCCCCGATGCCGCCACGGTAGCCGGACTGTTGCTGAATGCCAATCGGGAGCAACGGTTTATTGACCCTGACCTGTTGAAGCAAAAGTTAGTGGTGGCGGGGCCATTCTGGAGCCGAGATCGGGATCATCCCCAACGGTTTTATGTGCCGATTCCCCGACATCGGTTGATTGGCAAGGAGGATCACGATGAATGGCAATTAGTGAAGAAGCCCAAGCCCAGCCCAGCCCAAGAACCTGCTAATGGGCAATGGTTATTAAACCAACACCAGTGGCATCGCCCCAAAAAGGAGTTAGAAGCGGCTTATTCCTGGCAGACGATCGATGCCTGGGATGTGCCTTTGGATGAGTTCAAGGAACGGGAAGCCGTAGCAGAAGTCCCTTGGCGATCGGCTCCCTTCCTCCATCCCAAAATCAAGCCCGATGAACGCCATGTGGTGGACAAAGACGGTCTGTTTCTGGAAAATGCCGTGCAACTGCCAGAGGATGTGTGCTTGGTCTACCTCACGAATATCGACCAAGGGGAACTAACTCCCTTTGCAGGATGGTATCGCCTGGGCGGAGAGGGGCATTTGGTGGAGATTGAGAATCATGCTCTGTCAAGTCAACATAAGATCAACCGTCTTCTGCAGCAAAAAATTGACCATGCCTTTGCCCTGATTACCCCTGGGGTTTGGGGGTCAAATAAACTTTCCTATCGCTATCCCCAACATAGTAGTTTTCCCAATCGGGATCTGAAACTGCTGACGGATAAGGCAGTACCCTACCGTTACCGTATCGGGCAGGCAAAAGCGGAGAGGGTGGGCGATCGTTATAACGCCAGTGCCACAGGACGGTTAAGCCGAGGACGCTATGCTGTACCAGCAGGCAGTGTTTATGTTTTCAGAGAACCACTCAATATGACTTGGTGGGATTTTCCCGATGAATGGTTTCCCAAGGAAGGCTTTCCCCTCAAGCATTTGGGTTGTGGCTTGTGTTTGCCTGTAAATATCCAAGGAACACCGAAGCAAGCTGAGGGAGTTGCTCGATGAAGACTGATAGCCTGTTCTATCGCATCTTCCAGACGGCTCCAGGGATTTTGCTGGAATTGGCGGGTGCGTCGCCAACCGATGCCACCGGCTACAAGTTTCGCTCGGTGGAACTGAAGCAAACCGCCTTTCGCATTGATGGGGTGTTGGTTCCTACTCAGGATGTAGAACACCAGCCCGTCTACTTTGTAGAAGTGCAGTTCCAACCCGATGCCTATCTCTACCATCGCTTTTTTGCCGAACTGTTTCTGTATTTGGCTCAAAACCCCAATACGGCTGACTGGCGGGGGTGTTGATTTACCCCGATCGGCAAACCAGACCCAAGCAAACTCCCTTGTATCAGTCGCTGATTGACAGTTCTAAGGTTCAGGAAATCTACCTGACTGAACTTGAAAATGCTGATACCCTGCCCCTAGGAATCAGCTTCATACAATTGATTGTTGAACCGGAACCCACCAGCATCAATCAAGCGAAGATATTAATTCAACGAGCTGATCAAGGTGCCACTTTTGGCCTCTCCCAAACAGAAATCCTTGATCTCGTCGAAACGATTCTGATCTATAAGTTCAATGCCAGTCGAGAGGAGATTGCCAACATGATTAAGCTGTACGAGCTAGAAGAAACCCGCTTCTACCAAGAAGTCTCAGCAGAGAGTATTCAAAAAGATCATCAACAACATCTGGAAGAGTTATTGAACGATCGCTTTGGTTCTCCCACTGAACCGAATGCGATTCAGGAACGGTTGCAGGTGATCAAAACTATATTGCCATTAGAGGGCAAACAATTCTTTCAACTCACCAAGGCATTAGCTAGGGAAAGCAGCCAACGATCGCTCGTTGAAACTTTGAGAGCAAGGTTTCAACAAATTCCTGTCCCGGTGATGGCACAAATTGAGCAGGCGACGAACACAACTCTAGAAGCCTGGATTTGGTTGGCATTGACGGTGGAGTCGATCGAGGCCTTTGCCAAGGCGATCGCCCAAGATAACACCCATTAGTTCGTAGTTAGCGCTTCAGCGCTAAAGCGCCGACTACAAACCTAATTTCTCACTGTAAAAACACGACCCTAATTTTTCAGTTCATTGATTTGGTAGTAAAACTCTATGTACACAAAAGCCTACGGCATTATCGAAACCCTTGCCCCACTCCATGTAGGGGCAACTGCCGGAGAAGAAACCGGCAACCTCAATCTGATTTTCCGCGATCAGTTTACCCAAACAGGTATTATTCCTGGTAGCTCGATTCGGGGACGATTCCGGGCTGATATGCGCGGTAGTCAGCAAGGACAAGAGCAGACCTGGTATGGTCATGAAGCGGTCGAAGGGCCAAAAGATGGGGGAACTTCAGAAGCGCTAGTGAAGTTTGAGTATGCCTCCTTGGTGTGGTTTCCGGTGTTTTGCCCCGGTCAGCCTGTGGTGTGGGTGAGTTGCCCCATGCTGCTAAAGCGGTTTAAGCGCATTACTGGAATTA
>CALIDI010000051.1 GCA_938023035.1 uncultured Leptolyngbyaceae cyanobacterium
CGGGGGTACTGGGAAACGGGGGTAGGGGATCGACCACCGGGTCAGCCGCAGGTTTTGCTTGAGGGCTAAGTGGAATGTTCTCAGGAGCAGGGGCGGGCTGGGGCCGATCGCGAGGTGGGGAGGTGCGAGGTGGAGAAGCCGGGGTGGGAAACCCAGTTTCTGAGCGGGGGTGGGCGGTTGGCGGCGTGGGACGACGAGCGGTTGGTGGCATGGAAGGGGAGAGGGCAGAGCTTTGTGATGCAGCCGGTTGCGGCTGGGGCGATCGCGCCTCTGGCCACCCCGTTGCCTGTCTTTGGGGCGCGGGCCGTGCTGCCGCTGCCACCCCTCTGCTAGAGCTAGCAGGCGCACGACCATCAATAAAAGTCAACTCAATCGGAGCCGCATTCGGTGTCACTTTGACCGGTTGCACCCAATAGCGTTGTAACGCAATCAAACCCACCAAATGGAACAACATTGACCCAGTCACAACCGATACCCAAAACGAAGGCTGCCCCTTCGGTCTACGATTTTGCTGATGTTCTAAAAAGTTGACGACGCTCATAGGACAAAGCAAACCCTGCGATCAGCGAAAGTGCCAAGGCCATTAGGAATAAGAATTTTGTCTCAGGGAACACAAGGGGCTTTCGCCTGCTCCATCCTAACTTGGAAGTGGAAACTCAGGCCGCTTCTATTTGGGAATTGCCGCACAGCGAGATCAAGGCGTTGCGGTCTTCTGATTGCGGGTGACCGTCTCGCCCATCGCAGTTTGCACTTAATGCGATCGCCCATTTGCCCCAGTCTATTCGGGGTTAAGGGGGTATAGGCGCTGCCCCCGATAGGGTTGCCCCCAGCACCCGGCCTCCACCAGGTCGCTATGGCGATCAGTCTGGGTGGCCTTTTGCACCTGAACCTCATCCACGCTAGAGGAAAAAGCCGTACTGTGAATAGTGCCCATTCTGCCCTGGGTAATCTATAAAATACTGACGAGGTGCATCGATGACCACTCAACAATTAACAAATCAGCAACAAATTGATTTTTGGAGAATTCAAGCTTTTAATCGCCTGGAGGAACTGATTAAAAAAATTCCGGTTGGTGCGACCCCCCATGACCTCTTAATTGATAGTTTAATTCGGGCTTTTAACCGCTTGCCCGCCCGCCCCGCAGATAAACCAGCCTATGCGGGCATTTTTGGTTCAACCGACCCAACCGTAGGCCGGGTGAAGGCCCTTAACCAATTAAAAGCGGCACGGGTGAACCTGACGGGCGCGCTAAATGATATTGATGCAGTGATTGATGATTTAATTCGTGCTCTAAGTGGGCTGCCGCCTCGTCCAGCGACGCGCCAACCCTATGCAGGCATCTTCCCAGAAGTGAGAATTGCGGTCTTAACCCCAGAAGATTTGCTGAGAATTGTGCCAGAGGCGCGCCGCAGCCGGGTAGTTGAGCTAGTTCCCCATCTCAATCAGACGATGATTGAGTTTGAGATTTCTACCCCGTTGCGGCAAGCCCACTTTTTGGCCCAGGTTGCCCATGAATCGGATCGGTTTAATGCACTGGAAGAATACGCCTCTGGCAGAGCCTATGAAGGGCGGCTCGACTTGGGCAATACCCAGCCTGGAGATGGGGTACGTTATAAGGGTCGGGGCCTAATTCAGGTGACGGGTCGCGCCAACTATGCTGACTGTGGGCGAGCCTTAGGGGTAGATTTGATTAACAATCCACAGCGGTTAGCGGATCCAGACTTGGCTTGTCGCAGTGCTGGCTGGTTTTGGAGTACCCGCAAGCTTAATCCAGATGCGGATAAGGATGATATTCGTACGATCACGCGAGTGGTGAATGGCGGTTTTAATGGATTGCAAGACCGTTTGGAGTTACTGACCCATGCAAAACAGGTCTTCGGTCTTTCTTAGAAAGATCTTAGTTTTAGAAAGATTAACTTAGAAACAATAGTCTGCACACTTTTGCGCCGAACCGCCCTGACTCTTAACGTTGTGGGGGCGGTTTTGGTACCACAACGCGCAATCGCCATCGACGAGTTGACTCAAAGAGTCACGTGGATGTGATCCACAGGAAAGACAAGGGGCGAGAACGCCCACCCTCACCCCTGATTCTCAGGCAGCACTCCCCATGGGCAAAGTCTGCTACCCACCTTGGTTGATTACAGTTTTGGGTTGCTACCAGTCAGAAATTGACACAGCCCTACGGCCATTCAGGAAACCTGTTTTGTCAGCCCCCTCTGGCCTTGTTCCCCTCGCTTGAATGCCTGTCACGGCTATCTCCCTGCTCTCAAACTTGGGAGCAGGGGGTTGATAAAGGGTGGAAGCCTCTCTCCCAAAACTGGGAGAGGGATTGAGGGCGAGGGTGTGTTGGCTGCTTGCACAGCAGGTTAATTGAGACGGCCCTAGGCTGCGATCGCCGGTTTGAGATCTTGGCAGTAGGTATCGTAAACTCCATCCAGAAATTGCCAGAGGGCGGTGGCGGCAGCTTCGGCAGCGGTGAGGACCTCGGCCACTTTTTCAGGGGTATCTGCATACTGTTCGATCAGTTTGGCAGAGGTTTCTGTGTGATAAACATCCGCCTTTTGATGCACAGTGAAGAACTGGTAGTCCTCAGCGGTTTCCATGCCGTAAAACCGCCTTAAACCCTCAACTTTGACCCCAGCGATTTCAGGAATTTGAGATTCGTAGGCATAGAGGGCGGCCAAACCCGCATAGAAGGGTGCATTTAAGCAAAGATTTCGGAAGGTGCTGACTAGGTTTGCTGTTGTCGGTAGTGCAGGAGTAGCTTCTAACTCTGTGGGAGTGGCTCCTAGGGCAATCGCAAACCGCTGCCAAAGGGCGGGATGATTGTGTTCGCCCCGCTCTTCTTCAATCAGGTTTTCCAAGATTTCCTGCCGGATCGTGATCGCGCCAGGCACATCGAGAGTGTTAAAGTGAACGGCGCTGAGATAAGTAGGAAACGCCTGCACATTCTGAAAATACTGAATTGCATACTGCTTTAAGTGCTCACGGTTGAGCTTCCCTTCAGTCCACGCCACATAGAAGGGGTGTTTGAGCAGATGCTTGTGATTGACAACTGCGGCCAACTGTTCACGTAGGGTCATAGCCTCACCATTGTTGTTGTAAACGGATATCTGGGGTAAATCCCAGCCAATTATAGGGGAACAGTGTACCGCGTTCAGGTAGGATTGGTTGCTGTTAGACGAGACAGGATGAAAATGCATCGAACTGCTGTCGTCGGGGTTTATATTAGGAGGTATTTCCTTACTTCTGTCGCTACTGCCTCTCCGTAGAAGGAGCGCTTGCGGTTTTTTGGCTTTTTTAATTTATCGACACCATGCACAACTTTTTGCCCATCGCTTATTTTCGCAACCAGTTTGTCCCTTTTGCCGAAGCCAACTTATCCATTGCGACCCATGCGCTGCACTATGGCACTGGGGCGTTTGGCGGGTTAAGGGGCATTCCTGACCCCCAGAATCCAGACCAAATCTTGCTGTTTCGGCTCGATCGCCACTGCCGTCGCCTTAGCTCTAGCGCCAAGTTTTTGCACTACGATCTGCCCGCTGATAAGATTCAGGGGTTAATTACGGAGTTTGTGCGACAAAATAAGCCCCAGGCTTCTTTTTATATCCGGCCCTTGGTTTACACCTCAGATTTGGGGATTTCGCCACGGTTACATAACATTGAGCATGATTTTTTTATCTACGGTATCGAACTGGGTGATTATCTCTCCCCCGATGGGGTCACCTGTCGGATTAGCTCCTGGGTCAGGCAGGAGGATCGCAGCTTTCCCCTTCGAGGTAAGATCTCAGGAGCCTATATCACGTCTTCTCTGGCCAAGACCGAGGCGGTCGCTTCTGGGTTTGATGAGGCGATTTTGATGAATTCCCAGGGCAAGGTTTGCGAAGCTTCAGGGATGAATATTTTTCTGGTGCGAGATGGACAATTGATAACGCCAGGGTTTGACCAAGATATTTTAGAGGGCATTACCCGCGATAGTGTGCTGGCGATCGCCCGGAAACTGGGCATCCCTGTGGTTGAGCGAGCGGTGGATAAGTCAGAGCTGTTTATCGCCGATGAAGTGTTTTTGAGCGGCACGGCGGCAAAGGTGACCCCCATCCGTCAGATTGAGAACTATAAACTCCCTAGCGATCGCCCCATTACCGAAAAGCTCCGCCATCAGCTCACGGCAATTACGGAAAACCGTGACCCCGCCTATCAAGACTGGATCACGGCCATTCCGATCTATTAAACGAATTTACTCACCAGGCTGGTTCATGAAAACTCATTCTTTTTCATAGGGGCGGATATACTTTGCATTCGCTCGCACTAGGCAGATCTGGTCATTATTGCCAAGGCTAACTTTTAACCAGGGCTTGTTATTGCTGTCGTTGATCAGGGCAAACCCAGCGGGCGTAATGTTTGCTAGCAAAGCTTGATTGCGCTCATAACGATGCACCACATCCCACTTACCAAAGTTTGTCTCAAACTGAGCATCGGGGCGATACCACTCTTGGGGGGCCGACGCCGACCACCGACAGTTGACCCCTTTAGGGTCTGGATCAACGACAACCCAGTAACGGTGACTGGTGCGGTTATAATCTCCCGCTGGGTTGGTCGAGGGTAACTCGGTGGCCGCTTGAGCGGGTTGCACCAGGCAGAAGACAAAAACCAGTACGAAAATGGTACGCAAGATTTTTTGCAACATCGATAACCTCACCCCTGTTAGGTGGAATAAATCTTCAGTGAATGCCATCAAGAACGTCTGAGCACATGCAGCGTTTTCCCAAGCGAACAATGTCAACTTGAATGATAACGACCAAACCCACCCTAAAATTGCATATTTTTCCCTTAAAAAGGAGACATTTGGGGCTGGAGCAAGACTTAGCTACATCAGAGCAATGACTAATTCAGGATAAACACGGAGGAACTTTGAACGGGTGATCGGGCCTGAACCTGGTGAGGCAGGGTTAAATTCCTATCCAGCATTCCTTATGACTCAAACCTAATAGATGCTCTTACTCCTCCACCCGATAGCCAAATTCCACTAAACGAGTGCGGGACTGCCGCCACTTGGGTTGTACTTTGACAAATAATTCCAGATAAACGTCTCCCATCAGGAGCTTTTGGATCTGCTGCCGGGCGGCACTGCCAATTGCTTTTAACATCGCCCCCCCTTTGCCAATCACAATCCCCTTTTGAGAGTCGCGCTCCACGTGGATGGTAGCCCAAATCCGGGTGATGTGAGGCGCTTCTTCGACTCGATCAATCGCGATCGCCACCGCATGGGGGACTTCTTCACGGGTTAGTAAAAGAATCTGCTCTCGAATCAATTCGCCCATAATAAAGCGTTCTGGCTGATCGGTCACCAAATCCGGCGGGTAGTAATAGGGGCCGGGATCTAGCATCTGAATGAGTTGTGTTTGCAGCAGGTCTAGCCCGACGCCAGTCGTGGCTGAAAACTTCACAACGGGCCAGTGGCGTGATTGGGCTAGGTTGAAGTAAGACTGATCGAGAGGATGGGAAAGCGCTGTGACTGACTCCGGCTCCACCGCCATCGGTGGTTGCAGGTCGGCCTTGTTAATACCCAGAATGACTGGCCCCTCAACTTCTTGTAGCAGTTCGGCGATGTAGCGATCGCCGCCGCCTAATTCCGTTGAGCCATCCACCACAAATAGCAAACCATCCACAGAGCGCATGGCAATCTGGGCATTTTTGACCAGCACTTCCCCCAGTTGGTGGTGGGGTTTATGAATACCGGGGGTATCGACAAAAATAATCTGGGCGATCGGGGTCGTAAGAATGCCACGCAACCGATTGCGGGTCGTTTGGGCGACGGGCGAAGTAATCGCAATTTTCTGCCCAACCAGTTGATTCATGAGGGTTGATTTGCCAACGTTGGGACGGCCAATCAGGCCAATAAACCCAGAACGAAAGCCAGCAGGCGCGGGCGGAACTAGGCCCCCCGTCACGTCGGGAACAGGTAAGGCATTAAAGTCGCTCATTGGAGAAAAAACAAACGAAGAACCCAGTTGATTTTAGCGAACGAGTCGTTGAGAATACGGAAATTCTTTCGATAGTTTGAGTCAAAGGGGGAAAAGTCTGTCTGCTGGGTCGGGAGAATTCCTGAATCGCCCTGAAGGATAGGCGTTTGGATGGTGTGAGGAACGAGAACAAAGTGAAACAGCTTGTGCCGTACTGGAAGTCTCCTTGGTGGAGGCGGGGCTTGGCCATCACCTGGGTTTTGTGGGTGGGGGGAATTGCTTTTTTATGGCAGTTAGGCGATACGGGGCTGTTTGATGAGACTGAGCCTGTTTTTGCAGAAACAGCCCGTCAAATGTTAGAGCGTCATGACTGGGGGACTCCCTATTTTAATAATCATGTGCGTTTTGATAAGCCGCCCCTGATGTACTGGTTGGTGGCGATCGGGTATCAACTGCTGGGGGTGAATGAGTGGGCGGCCCGTTTACCTTCGGCGCTAGCAGCAATTGCCCTGCTAAGTCTGTGTTTTTATAGTTTGCAACGCTTTGGCCCCAACCCCCTTTTGTTGCAGGCAGGGCAACTCTGGTTTCCCGCAATGGTGGGGGTAGCGATCGCCGCGTTTAATCCCCTGATGCTGGTGTGGGGGCGGGCTGGGGTTGCTGATATGCTTCTGGTCAGCACCCTGAGCGGGGCGCTGCTGGCTTTTTTTATTGGCTATAGCCAGCCCCATTGCCCTGCAAACCAGCGGCGATGGTATGCGATTTTTTATAGCCTGTTGGGGGTAGCCGTTCTGGCGAAGGGGCTGGTGGCGATCGCCCTGCCGGCCGTAATTTTGCCCAGTTTTTTGCTCTACTGCGGCAATGCTCGCCAGGTTTGGCGAGAGTTGCGCCCAGGTCGGGGGATCTGGCTTACCCTGGCGATCGCGGCTCCCTGGTTTGGGGTAATGATCACGACCCACGGCCAGTTCTTTATCGACAAGTTCTTCTTCTATCACCATGTGGAGCGCTTTACCAGCGTCATTAGCCGCCAGAAAGGCCCCTGGTATTACTACGTTGTCGTTGTCTTTCTGGGGTTTGCACCCTGGTCTGTGTTTTTGCCTGGTGCCATTCTGCGGCTGCGATTATGGCGACGGCACTGGTGGCAGCAGCGCTCCCGCCACCAGCAATTCGGGCTTTTTGCCGGGTTTTGGCTGATGGGAGTCTTTGGCTTCTTTAGCTTGGCGATGACCAAATTACCCAGTTATGTGCTGCCATTGATTCCCCCGGCGGCGATTTTGGTGGCGTTGGGCTGGGCTGAGTTGCAAATGATCCCGTTGCGATCGGGCTGGCAACGGCTCCATTTGAGCTTGAGCAGTGGCTTCAATGTTTTGCTCTTTTTAGTACTGGCGGGCGTTTTTTGGGCCTTGCCAGCTCAACTGACCCAGCGACCATCCGAGTCTCGGTTTCTGCCCCTATTGTTAGGCGCCGATCTGCCCTTTCGGGGGATGGTTCTGGGTGTGGCGATCGCCCTTTCAATCCTGGTGCTCTGGCTTTGGCGCAAGTATTGGTTACTGTGGGTGCCAAACCTGAGCGGGATGGTAGCCCTGGTCGCTTTTGTGCTCTTACCCTTGTTAAGCGTCATTGATACCGAACGCCAGCAACCCCTGCGCCAGCTAGCCCACAAGGCTACCGCTAATTTTCAACCGGGGGATGAATATGTGATGATGGGGCACCGTAAATCAAGTGTGGTTTTTTATGCGCGGCACAAGGTAAACTTTCTGCGCACACCTAACCACATTGAGCAATATGTGCAGATGGTCTCCTCCCAGTCGGGAGCCTTATTGATTATTGGTAAAACCGATGAAATTGCCCGTCTGGCCCTACCTGGTGATGCCTATCAGGTTTTGGGTGAGGCTGGTCAATATCAGTTGATTCGGGCCGAGCGCCGAGCTTTTCAAGTCCATCCGGTTCAGGATTCAGAGGGTGGGGTGCGGTAAAGTCGTATGGATATACGTGTAGCGGTAGAAACTCAATTGAGAACGGGGTGTAGGAGTGAAACCCCTACCTGACGGCACTGCCCTCAGACATCCCGAACTCTTACTGGATTCGGCCAACTGGCGATCGCTGTGGTGAGAAAGCTTAGGATTGAGATGTAATAACCTGTCAAACTCACCACAAAGATACACAGGACACAAAGCAAGCTCTGGGTATCGGGTGGTTCTGTTCCAGGACGACATTATTAGTTCGTTCACACTCCTTAGGACAAAACTAAGTGCTCAACGGCCATGCTGGGTTGGCTTCCTGACTCGTCGTTGCTATGAGAAACAAGGCGATAGCTAGCTTGCAGGAAATATTGCTGAATGCCGATAAATCAGGGGCATGCCCCATCTTACAATCGCTGGTCTGCCATTCTGCTCCTGATGGGGTTGGCAGTTCGCATTGCGATCGCCGCTGTTCTTCCTGTTGGGTTTGATGAAGCGTACTACTACCTCTACACTCAGCATTTAGATTGGAGCTATTTTGACCATCCCCTGCTGGTGGCCCTGGCGACGGGCTTGGGGGTCTGGCTCACGGGGCAAGCTACCCCCTTTACCCTGCGCTGGGGTGCTTTGCTGTTGCATACGGGGGCTTTATGGTTGCTCTATCTCACCGGGAAGCGGTTGTTTACGGCCAGAGTTGGTTGGTTAACCCTGGCGATCGCCTCCTTGGTGCCCATTTTTATGGTGGGGTTTGGGGTGATGACCCTGCCCGATGCCCCATTAATGTTTTTCTGGTCAGCGACGCTTTACATCGCGGCGGGTGAGTTTTTCCCGCAGGCTTCTGAAGCTATCCCTTCTCCCTTGGCCTATCGCCCTGGGCCGCGCTTGGCACTACTGGGATTGCTGGTGGGGCTGGCCTGTCTGGGCAAGTACCACGGAGCCGCCTTAGGTTTTGGTTTGCTCGGTTTTTGCCTGACCCAGCGCCCCTACTGGCGGGTTTTTACCTCCCCCTGGCTTGTGGTGAGTGTGGGTTTATTTAGTCTAGCGATCGCCCCCATTTTAGTGTGGAATGCCCAGTACGATTGGGTATCTCTCCGCTTTCAGTCAGGGCGTGCTATCCCCGCTCAGGGCTACCACCTGCTCGATTTGCTAGTCACTTGGCTCGCTGGTGTGGCCTATCTGTTTCCCAGTTTTGGGCTGCCCCTTTGGTGGGTCAGTGGCAAAGCACTGTGGCAGCAAATCCCAAGACCGCAGCGGCAGGGCAAGCCAGATCCCGCGATCGCCCTGTTGCTGTGGATGGCTCTACCTTTGATGCTCTTGTTTACCTTGATGGGGGGGTACCGTTCAATTTTGCCGACCTGGATTGCTCCCGGCTTTTGGAGTGCCACCTTCTTGCTAGGCGCAGCAGCCAGCCAGCTTTCTCGCCGCTGGGTGTGGCCATGGCTGGCAGGGTCAGCCGTTGCGATCGCCCCGATTTTGCTGCTAGCCCTACTGCACTTAAACCTCGGTATTTTTCAAAAACCCAGCCAATTTGCCCTGGCCGGGGGGTTTCTGCCTCCCGCTACCGATGCCTCGACCCAGCAAATCGCCATTCACCAACTCCGGGAGCAATTGGCACCCCTAAACCTGGCAGAGCAGGGAGACTTTTTATTTACCAACGATATTTTTTTAGCGGGTCAGGTAGCCCTGGCGATCGCTCCCCTGCCCCAACAGCCCATCACCTGCCTAGATCCCGATCCACGCGGGTTTGCCTTCTGGTCTACCGCCACCGAATGGGTTGGACAACGAGGCTTGTTAATCACCCGACTCGAGCAGGCCGAGCAGGCGATCCGCCAATACCAGCCCTACTTTGCCACTTTTCAAAAATTGGCCGATTTACCCCTACAACGGGGCGGCGTAGTCGTGCAAACCCTTCAGATTTACCAGGCTGGGCCGTTGCTTCGGCCTTATCCACGCCCCTACGGCAAATCGCCCGCTAAATGAAGACAGTCCACTATCTTAGACGGATATAAATAGCTGAGCATCATTAAATTGACGCTGATTTCGGGGGTTAGAGGGAGTGGCACCCCCTGATTGGGGGTACACCCATAGAGCCGTGATCGGTTTTCCGGAGAGCAGACAGTGGAGCAGACCACGGCATTAGTCTGACGGCCCTCCCCCCCACCCCTCTCCCAGAGCAGGAGAGGGGCTTTGATCGGGTTCTCCTTCTCCGATTCAGGGAGAAAGAGCCAGGGGATGAGGGTGGCGGAGGCTAGTCCAGAGATTGCCACCTTGCTGTACTAGTTTCAGGGAAGTGAACTCACCCCCTTTTGATCAACTTGCTCAGAAAGCGGAGGACACAACCAGGCGCATAGGTTTTGACCATCCTCCGGAGGAGAGGCAAAGGGAAGCGTACCCATGATTACAAGCATTTCCCCGCTACACCCCCTACTTTTTGATGGATACAGCAAGGGCAGCGTCCTTATGCTTCTATGATGAGGTGGAGCAACAAACCAGCAAAAGCCAAACTGGGTCTGCCATTTGTCAAAGAGGTTGGCTCCTTTGGGAGGTTGATAAATTCTGTGTTCCTTCGATAGGTGATTGGCAAAGACCTTATGCGTCAACCTTCTGTTTGCGTCATCGTTTCCTACTGGGTTGGGCATCCACGCCAGTTTCTCTATCGTTTGTTGCGACAAATGCAACAGATGGATGCGGGCACTGCCTTTGACTTGGTGATTGTTTGCAATGGTGGCGATCGCCAGCCCCTGCAATTATCCAAACCGCTTCAGAAGCTGAAGCCAACGGTACTAAACCGTGTGAATCAGGGCTATAACCTGGGGGCTTGGAATTATGGCTGGCAGGCGGCACCCGGTTATGACTACTACCTGTTTTTACAGGATGAATGCTTTATCAAACGTCCGGGTTGGGTTGCAGAATTTGTTTTTCGGATGCAGCACGATGCCGGCATCGGTCTGCTGGGCGAAACCATCATGTGGGACAACATGACCTGGGAGTATGTCCGCATTGCCACCGATCGCGACCTAGGCATTGACTGGTTCCCCGGTGAAGCGATGCATCCCCTGGACTTTTATCAACAGTATTTGAAGCAACGGGGCATTCCCCTAGGGGCGATTGCTGCCCATATCCAGACTTTAATCTGCTTTAGCAGTAGCTCGGTTTTGACTCAATTAGGTGGGCTGCTGGTGGGGACAACCTATCGAGAAGCTGTCGCCTGCGAAATTGGCCTGTCAGCACTGGTGCGGGCCAGGGGCTATCGCATTTCTAAGGTTAAAGACGCTCCTTACACGCTGTTGGGCCATCGCCAGTGGACTTGGGGCGATCGCCTCAAGCGCCAATTGCGTCAAAGCACCGCTACTCTAGTGAAACAAATTCTGGGCAGAGCAACGCGCTAATTTTTCAAACTCCGGCTTTTTGCCTGCTGACTACCCTTTGGGATTTTGGACTTGTGCTGAGCTTATCGAATGCTTGGCGATTTTGGCTAGCAAAAGCCCTACAACGCCAAGCATTTAATTGGGTATCTGCGCATTCTTTGGTTTAATCGGCATACCCTGCTTGTGTAGTATGGTAACAAATCAACCCTTCTGCTCTCCCCTCGGCTCCAGGAGATAGGGCGATCGCCAAGCGGCTGAGTCCGTGCCCCCAGCCAAGGGTTCTACCCTTGCACACCCTCCTCAATGAGATGGTGCTGGCAATATTTCCGGCATACTGAAAGGAGTATTCCTTGGCCCAATGCAACCATGCCTCCCGACGCACCCCACCAACCCCAGCCTGGAGATGTTGTCCTAGGGGGAGAAACGGCTCTGCCAAAGGGCGTAGTCATTTTAGGTGGGTTTGCGGGCCTCAAGCAGCGCCTGCTTAGCCCCTACCCACAGCAGCGTAGCGCGGCGCTTAGCGAAGCACTACAGCATGGCCCTAAGGGAGTCAACTTGGTGTTGCGGGCCTTGCTCGATCCGCAGCCAGCGGTACGGGAGGTGGCCTATCATCTGCTCAAAGACCGAACTGAACCCAAGGTGCAGCAGGCATTAGAACGTTATTATCAGCGGCAGTATTACGCCCAGCTCGAAAAACTGCTGAGCGCCCACCAGTGGCAGGCCGCTGATCAGGAAACCAGAATTGTGATGTTGCGGGCCTTGGGGCTGGAATTTCAGCAAACCCTGCGGCCTGAGAAGATTCAGCAGTTGCCCTGTCAAGATTTACGTCTGATTGACCAGTTGTGGATAACCTACAGCCAGGGATGTTTTGGTTTCACCGTGCAGCGGGCTATCTGGCGCAAGTACGATCAGCGGTTTTGGAATAAGGCCGACGTTTGGAGTGCCTTTGCCGATCGCGTTGGTTGGCGAATTAATCACTTATTTCGAGAAAATCACTGGAAGAGTCAGCGTGAGTTAACCTTTAACCTGATGGCTCCTGTTGGTCATCTCCCCTTTCTTGGCGATGCCTGTGGTATTTTCACCATTGAAGCAATTTGCGATCGCCTGGATAGCTGTCAGTCGCGCTCAACCAAGCATCCAGAGAATCAGGATGGGGAAAAATGAACGGTCTTGTGCCCCCTGAGGAGGCCCTATGCGCAAGCAAGCAAGTAATGGTGCGATCGCCGTACAGGCCATAGCAGGTACCTATGTGGTTCTGCTCGGTATGGATATTGCCGAGGCCCACAGTGCCGGGGTGCTAGGATTTGCGATCGAACGCACTGACCATACCGAAGACGAACGCTACTGGCTGCGGGGGTTTAAGACCTTCGCCGAAACCGATCCGGGGATGCCTCCTGGCAGTTTAGTTTCAACGCTAGAGCATCCTGTACAGGCCTTTCTCTGGGGAGACTTTACCGCAAAACCCCACCATGATTACACCTACCGAATTGTGGCTCTGCGGGGTAAGCCCAAAAATCTAGAGCAGGCAGAAACTGTAGAAGTGCGGGTACAAACCGAAGATGAAAGTAGGGGTAACCATGCTGTTTATTTCAACCGGGGGGTAGCCGGTTCCCAGGCCTATGCCCGCCGCTTTGGCAACCAGCCACCGGGTCAGGTGCCCCGTCGCCAGGCCTGGCGCTGGCTCTCACGTGGGCTAGAAGAAGCGATGCTTGACTTTATCCGTCAGGCAAAGGGAAAACGTTATGGGCTTCGAGCCGCCGTTTACGAATTTCAATACCAACCGGCCCTAATTGCCTTTGCCCAGGCGGCCGTAACAGGGGCAGACGTCAAGATTATCTTTGATGGGCGACTGAATAGTCAGAATGTCCCTAATCAGGCAAACCGTCGGGCGATCGCCGATGTTGGCATTGAAGCGCTCACCCTACCCCGCGAAGAAAATCGTAGCTATATTTCCCACAACAAATTCATCATCTTACTGGAGAATGGAGAACCTACCCAAGTTTGGACCGGTTCCACTAACTTCACCATGGGGGGAATTTTTGGCCAGTCCAATGTTGGGCATATCGTGCGCGATCGCGCCGTGGCCACCCAATTCATGGAATACTGGCTCACCCTCAGCACCGACCCCCCGGCCAAAACCCTGCGCCACTGGAATGAAAACCATACTCCTGTGCCTGTGCCAACTCCATCCCCCAACCAAACAACAGTGCTGTTTAGCCCCCGTTCTAGCCTGGAAGCTTTGGAATGGTATGCCCAACAGGTGGCCACAGCAAAAAAGGCCATCTTCTTTACAGCCGCTTTTGGGGTAAGTGCCTCAATGAGCGCCATCTTGACCCAGCCGAGCAACTGTCTGCGCTATGTATTGCTCGAAAAAGAGGGGGGCAACATGGAGAGCCTTCGCCGTGACCCCAACAACCGCATCGCCGTTGGCGGATTGCGGAAAGAAGATGCCTACCATCGAGTCCTGCGCGAAACCCTCACCGGCCTCAACCGCCATGTCCGGTTTGTTCATACCAAATACCTTTTGATTGATCCCCTCAGCGACAATCCACTGACGATTACCGGCTCCGCTAACTTTAGCAATGCCTCGACCAAAAATAACGACGAAAATATGTTGTTGATTCAGGGAGACAAATGGGTGGCCGATATTTACCTGGGCGAGTTCATTCGCCTGTTTAATCACTACTACTACCGCTATGTCGTGCAGGAAGAAGAACAGGGGCACCCCTATCATCTGACTCCCGATGACACTTGGCTCCAGTCCTACTACCGGCCCGGCACGCCCCGCTATCAGGAACGACTGTACTTTGCTGGTACAGAAAAACCCTGAAAAGGCGGCCTAAAATCAGACGAGTCCAGAAATTTCTGTCTTGCTGGACTCGCTCGAAGTGGGGCGTTTCCCAAAGAAACAAAACTTGAGATCTGGACTCAGACAAACTGGATCTTGTCCACCAACCCTCGTTGACTGACAAAACTTGTTTCGCTGGCGGCTGGAGGGCGCGCCGATAGAGGCAAAACCTGCGCAGACGGGTTTTCGGTAGGGCTTTCGGTAAGAGTCGAGAGTCAGTGGAGGCCGATTTTGTTAGGGTAGCAGCGGTTTCAACCGCCTGGTACCTAGGTTTTGTCAGTCCATCAGCCACCAACCCTACGATTGCCTCAAACGAAGCACACTACTCTGGGTGCCTGTAAAAACGGGGTTATCTCCAGACTGGCGATTGCGGCTACCACCCTACGATCGCCTTGACGATTTGCTAACGTGGAATGGTAAATCTATCAGACAGGCTTAAGCCAAGAAGAGGCTGGCTTCAATTCGTTTCGATACTGGGGACGAGTGCCTACGAGTTATATGTTCTACGAGTGAGTGAAAGACCGGAAATGTGGAGATCTGAGATTGTAGCGGCCATCGATAGACTTCGAGATTATCGGCAATGGCAAAGCTTAGCCTGTAATTTTAAGCCTGTCACTTTAAATCAAAATCAGGAGAGCCGATTGAAACTTTTGGGTCGAACGGCTGTCTAATAATCGAAGGTTGCTCTGGCAACGATCTGGCTTTGGCGATAGACAACTGGGGGCATTGTCTAAGCAAACGATCTGTTGCTTGAAGCGCGACGCTTGATCTAGGGCCGTAATTGGGTTAGAGTCCCTAACCGAGCGGTGACTTACGTCCTAAGCTAGGGTGAACTCCGACCTGGCCTCTTGCTTTCCCCAGCGATCGCGATTGCCCCCTCCTCTCACATCTTCATGAGTGCTCAGGTGTGAATCACCTGGTTTTTGTAAGATTAGCTTGCAGTTAAGAGAATCGATTCCCCCACCACCAAACGACCTATGACAAGACCAACCGACAATCGTAGCCAAATTCGTAAATCTCAGTGGCAAAAGCCAGTCACCTACGTTCTTCTGCCTTTTTTAGGAGCAGGGGTTGCGATTCTGGGGGGGCGCTGGCTCAACTCATCAGCCGTGGCGCCTCAGGCGGCCCTGGTGCAGCTTACTAATCCGGTGGCGGTGGCGCAAGCTCCTAGTCGGGGTGGGGCGATCGCCGCCACGGTTGACCCTAATTTTATTGTGAATGCGGTGGAGCGCACTGGCCCCGCTGTGGTGCGGATTAATGCTTCTCGCACGGTGCGTTCGCGTCGCCCGGCTATTTTTGATGATCCCTTCTTCCGCGACTTCTTTGGTGAAGTCCCGAATCAGCAACCCCGCACCCGCGTAGAGCGGGGCACTGGTTCTGGGTTCATCATCAAGTCAGATGGTGTGATTTTGACCAATGCTCATGTGGTAGAAGGGGCGGATACTGTGTCGGTGACACTGAAGGATGGTCGCGAGCTTGAGGGCCGGGTGGTTGGCACCGATTCCCTTACGGATGTTGCTGTGATCAAGGTCAATGCCAGCAACCTACCCACGGTGGCGATGGGCAATTCAGAGATGCTGCGCCCGGGGGAATGGGCGATCGCGATCGGTAACCCCCTGGGGTTAGACAATACCGTTACCGTTGGCATCATCAGCGCTACTGGGCGGCGTAGTGCCGAGGTGCGTGTTCCTGACAAGCGGGTAAGCTTTATTCAAACTGATGCGGCGATTAATCCTGGTAACTCTGGTGGCCCTCTGCTCAACCAGCGTGGAGAAGTGATTGGTATGAATACGGCGATTATCGGTGGTGCTCAGGGTTTAGGCTTTGCTATCCCGATCAATACGGCGCAAAACATTGCTAACCAGTTGATTACCAAAGGCCGGGTTGATCATCCCTACCTGGGGGTGCAGATGGCTACACTGACACCAGAACTACGCCAGCGCATCAACAACGACCCCGAAGCCCCGTTTAAGATTAACGAAGCCCAGGGCGTACTAATTGTACGCATCATGCAGAACTCGCCAGCCGCACGGGCGGGTCTGCGCGTTGGGGATGTCATTCAAACCATTGACGGACGGGCCATTAAGTCTGCCGATGAAGTCACCCAAGCGGTAGAGCGCAGCTCGGTTGGTGGACGCTTAGAACTAGGTTTGAGGCGCAATGGGCAATCGATTAAACTGGCGGTTAGCCCTGGAGCCTTCCCCGCTCAAACCGCGCAAAACTAAGGTGGGTAGTTGGGGTTGAGGATTGAGGGATTGGGAAGGCAAGTTTTGAATTTTGGATAGCTTTGCGCTTCCTCCAGGTTATTCTGAGTTTTGGGCTTTGCTTTCCCCGTTCCTTTATTCTCCTACTCCGTTTTTCTCCTATGCCCCAACAGCGTCCTATCCTTCAGGTTGGTCATCCCATCTTGCGGCAGACGGCTGAGGCGATCGCTGATTTGCCGGATGTCTCGATTGATCAATTAGTTGCGGATCTGATTCACACACTCACAGCCAGTCATGGCGTTGGTATTGCGGCCCCGCAGGTCGCAGCTTCGGTACGCCTGGTGATTGTGGCCTCTCGTCCTAATTCCCGCTATCCCAATGCGCCCATGATGGCACCAGTGGCCATGATCAATCCGCAGATCATGGCCTATTCTGATCAGCAAGAATGGGGCTGGGAAGGCTGCTTAAGTGTGCCAGGTTTGCGTGGGTTCGTGCCCCGTTATCAGCAAATTGAGGTGCAATATCTGACCCCCAAGGGTGAGCAAAAGCAAGAGATCCTAACAGGTTTTGTTGCCCGCATCTTTCAACATGAGTGGGATCACTTGAATGGCCTGCTTTTCCTGGATCGGGTAAAAGCAGCCCACCACCTCATTACGGAAGAAGCCTTTCAAGCGCAGATGAATCAATTGGTTGGGGCTGCGGCTAAAGTACTGGCTTGACCCCGCTGCTTTGACGGGTTGACCCGGTTATTTAGTCGCTCCTGTGTCGTGCTCTCGCTGATTTCATTCCCATCCCTTAGACTTTGAGATAGAGAGCATGTCACCTTTGCAGGCCCTCATCCCCCTTCTCCTAACCTGAGAGAAGGTAGGTCGAGCCACCTCAAAGTTCCTCTGCTAAATTTGGAGAGGGCTCAAAGCAATCCGGGCATACCAGAAAAGGGTGAGGGCAAAAGTGACATGCACCCCTGAAATATCTGGTCTGGCCTCCATGCTCTGGTTAAGGCTCCCTTTTCAGATATGCTCAACCGCATTGGTGACTATCTTGGGCAACGGTTTGATCGGCTGTCCCTGGGCACTGTCTTGGGAGTGATTTCAGTTGTGCAGGTGGCGAGCGTTGCCGGGCTGGTTGGTTATTTCTCCCAGCGGGATGGGCAACGTGCTGTGAATGAGACGGTTCAACAACTTCGTGCCGAAATCTCTAACCAAATTCAGCAAAAGCTCACCAGTTATTTGGCGATTCCAGAGTCGATTAATCAACTCAATGCCGAGGCTGTCTTGCAAGGTCAGCTAAAAACACAAGACCGGACCAGTGAGCGGTACCTCTGGCATCAAATGCAAGTGTTTCCCCGGGCGAGTTGGATCTATTACGGAGCGGCAAAGGATGGCTCGTTTGTGGGAGTCAAGCGTCTCTCCAATCAGCAGCTTCAAATCGCGATTAACGATGCCACGAATCAGTTTCAGTCTTCTTACTATCGGGCAGATTCTCAGGGGCGGCGGGGGCCGCAGGAACAGTTTATTCCCGGTCGCTATGATGCTCGCCGTCGCCCTTGGTATGAGGGGGCGATCGCAACCCCTCGAAACAGTTACATCAGCCCGATTTACCCTGATCATAGCCAGCCTCAACTGATTCTGAGCTTTACCCTGGCTGTTTCGACTCCTGCTGGTGAAGTGTTAGGGGTCACTGGGGTAGACTACTCCCTACGGGATATTGGCCACTTTCTCAAGCAGTTGCGCATTGGCAAGTCGGGGCAGGCTTTTATCATCGAGCGCTCTGGGTTACTGATCGCCGACTCAACCGCAACCCTCCCCTACCGCTTGCAGGGTAACGACATTCAGCGGATGGCGGTTGTTCGTAGCCCGAATGACTTGGTGCGCAAGGTGGCACAGCAATTACACGCACGCTACCCGCTGGAGACCCTCCAAACCCCCGTTGAGTTTGAATTTCAACAGCAAGGGCAGCGTTTCTTTACGACGGTTGTGCCTTATCAATATCGGGAAATTGACTGGCTCGTTGTAGTCACGATTCCAGAAGCCGATTTTATGGCACAAATTCAAGCCAATCATCGCCAAACCCTGCTGATCTGTCTGGGGACAGTGGTTGTGGCGGCTGCAATCAGCTATCAGTTGGCGCGCTGGCTGACTCGCCCCCTCCAGGAGTTGACCCAATCGGCGATCGCGCTGCGGGCAACGAAGTCGTTTGCCCTGGCCAGCAGCGACCCGGTGGCTCCGCCGCCTCTAGCCATTAAGGGATCGGCAGAAGTCCGTACCCTGACCCATTCCTTCAACCAGATGAGTCAGCAATTGCGAACAACCCTGGCAAGCCTCGAGCAACGTGTGCAAGAGCGGACGGCGGCCCTACAGCAGGAAATCGCCGAGCGTGAACGTGCTCTGACTGACCTGCAACAGGCTCAGGCCGAACTTGCCGCCAGTGAAGAGCGCTGGCAACTGGCTCTGCAAGGAAATAACGATGGCATCTGGGATATCGATCTGATCACGGGCAAAAGTTTTTACTCTACCCGCTGGAAGGAGATGCTGGGGTATCAAGACGCAGAAGTGAGCAATGCTTATAAAGAATGGATTCTGCGTGTGCATCCCGATGATCTAGACAGAGTGATGCAGGCAAATCAAGAGCATTTGCAAGGGCTAACCCCCTTCTATCAGGTTGAATATCGCTTGCGATGTAAGGATGGCTCCTATAAATGGATTTTGTCGCGGGGCAAAGCCCTCTGGAATCGTGCTGGCATTGCCATTCGCATGGTAGGTTCCCATACCGACATCACCGATCGTAAACGAGCAGAAGAAGAACTGCGGCGGAATGCCACGATTCTAGAGATTGCCCAAACAGTCGCCCATATCGGCAGTTGGGAGATTGACTGTCGGACGGATGAGCGCCTTTGGTCGAGGCAAATGTTTGAGATTTTTGGGTTGCCGCCCCGACCCAGTGCTCCCAGTTATGCCGAGCTGTTAGCCTGCATTCACCCAGAGGATCGGTTCTGCTGGCAACGGGCCTTTTCTCAATTGCAGAACCATGGCACTCACTACGAGTTGGATCTGCGCATCCTACGGCCCAATGGGGAAGTTCGGTACGTTGACGTTCGGGGTAAGGCGGTTTGTGATGCTCAAGGAGCCATTATCCGGTTGGAGGGCACTGCTCTAGATATTAGCGATCGCAAACGCCGGGAAGAATCTCTCCGTCTCATTGTTGAGGGCACTGCCGCAACCACTGGGGGCAAGTTTTTTCAGGCTTGCGTGCGTTATCTCGCTGAGATTCTACAAGTCCGCTACGCCCTGGTCACCCAACGCCTTGAGACAGCCCCCGATCGGGTGCGCACCCTTTCCTTTTGGGTCGGAGATGGCTGGAGTGAACCCATCGAGTACAGTTTGGCACAAACCCCCTGCGAAGGAGTCATCGCTGGCAAAACCTGCTATTACCCTAATCATGTCCCAGAATTATTTCCAGAGGATCGTGAACTAATCGAAATGGGGGTTGTCAGCTATCTGGGCATTCCCCTGGTAGATGCAACTGGCCAGGTTTTGGGTCATCTTGCAGTGCTAGATGTCAAGCCGATGCAAAGTGATCCGACACGAGAGTTGATTTTGCGCATCTTTGCTGCGCGAACCGGCGCAGAGCTGGAGCGCCAGTTTACCCAAGAAGCTCTAGAGATGGCTAAAAAAGCCGCTGAAACGGCCAGCCAGGCTAAAAGCCGGTTTCTGGCCAATATGAGTCATGAATTGCGCACACCGTTTAACGCCATTCTTGGCTACACCCAACTGCTTTTGCGCGATGCCCCCCAAAACTCCACCCAATATCATTACCTGGAGATTATCAACAACAATAGTGAGAACCTGCTGCAACTGATCAACAGTGTCCTGGATATGTCGAAGATTGAGGCGGGGCAGATCACCCTGACCGAAACCGAATTTGATTTCTACTTTTTGTTGGAGTCAATTGAAGAGCTATTGCAAATGAAGGCCGCTGCCAAAGGGCTATTTCTGGTCGTCGATTTGGCTCCCAGTGTGCCCCAGTACCTGCGAGCCGACGAAGGGAAACTGCGCCAGGTCTTGATTAATCTGTTAGGAAATGCGATCAAGTTTACTGAGACCGGTGGGGTCGCCCTGCGGGTTGGTTACCAACCCCCTGCTGACAAAGATACGCGCCCTTGGTTGCGAGTCGAGGTCGAAGATACTGGCCCTGGCATTGCCGACCCTGAAATTGAGCGCCTGTTTGATGTCTTTGTCCAAGCGGAAGCCGGCCAAAAAGCACGGGAGGGGGCGGGTCTGGGGCTGGCGATCGCCCGCCAGTTTGTTACTTTAATGGGTGGACACATTACCGCCAGCAGTACCCCTGGGCAAGGTTCTACCTTTCGGTTTGAACTTCCGATTCGCTTGGCGAATGTAACCAGTGTTCATCCGCGCCTAAAACCTCAGCCTCACCTGCGATTGGCTCCAGGGCAACCCTCCTATCGCATTCTGGTGGTCGAAGATAAACAAGACAACCGCGAGTTACTGGTCAGGTTGCTGGAGTTGGCGGGCTTTCAAACGCAAGCAGCAGCCAATGGCGAAGCCGCGATCGCGCTCTGGCAATGCTGGCAACCCCACCTAATTTGGATGGATTTGCGCATGCCCGTGATGGATGGCTACGAGGCCACACGCCAAATTCGTGCGAGAGAAGCCGCTGTATCATCTGTGGTTAGGGACGCCAGTCCAGCCGCTGAGCCACCCCCGTCTGCTGTTAAAATCATCGCCCTGACAGCCAGTATCTACGACAATGAGCATGAGCATATCCTGAAAGCAGGCTGTGATGCCTACCTGCGCAAACCCTTTCGGCCAGAGACAATTTATGAAACGATGGCTCAATTTTTGGGCGTACAGTACGAAGTCATTGCCTCCAGCGATGCATCGGTCTCACGGGAGCCAATTGCCATGCTCAATCACTCCCAAATAGTAAGCGCACTAGCAACCTTGCCATCGCCCTGGCTAGCCCAGTTCAAGCAGAGTGCCACCCAACTGGATGAAGACACGACTTTAGACTTAATTCAGCAAATTCCCCCTGACCAAACCGTGCTGGCACAGACCTTAATAGACTTGGTTAAGAATGTTCGCTTTGATGCCATTATTCATCTCATCAACCAGGTAATTTCGGGATGAGCAATTCTTTCTCCAACCCCTTTAAAGGCGACATCCTGATTGTCGATGATGAGCTAGATAATCTTAGCCTGCTGGCGACAACCCTGGTTAACCAGGGTTACAAGGTGCGTAAAGCGATTAATGGCGAAATGGCTCTGTTAGGGGCTGAAGCGGCCCCTCCCGATTTGATTTTGCTCGATGTCCGCATGCCCCAGATGGATGGTTATGAAGTCTGTCAACAGTTAAGGGCAAAAGAAAAAACGCGCCAGATTCCTGTCATCTTTCTGACGGTTTTAGATGAAGTCACCGATAAGGTAAGGGGCTTTCAAGTAGGTGGCACTGATTACCTGACCAAGCCCTTTCAAGCCGAGGAGGTGGTCGCGCGAGTTGAGCATCAGATTATGATTCGGCGGTTACAAGAGCGCTTAGAACAGCAGAACGCAAACCTCTTGGAAGTCAATCAACAACTGCTACAGGCAAATGCCCAACTCCTAGAGGAAATTACTGAACGCAAGCAACTGGAGGCTGAACGAGAGCAACTCTTGCAATCAGAGCAGACTGCCAATCGTGCTAAGGATGAATTCTTGGCAGCCGTTTCCCATGAGTTGCGCACACCGCTGACCAATATGAAGATGGCAATTCAGATGCTGCGGCTGGCGACTGAACCGGTTCAGCGCGATCGCTATCTGAATATTCTAGAAACGGAATGCCAGCGCGAGATTCAACTGGTGAATGAGCTGCTAGACTTGCAGCGGATTGAGTCAGGGGCGATTCCACTGAATCTGGAGGCGATTCGCTTGCAGGATGTTCTATCGGCGATCGCACCAGCCTTTGTGGAGCGAGCCAAGGCAAACCAGCAGCACTTCTCGCTGCACATCCCGGAAGAGCTTCCCCCGATTCATTCTGATGCCAACTACCTCGAACGCATTGTTTCAGAACTCTTGAATAATGCCTGTAAATATACGCCGACAGGCGGTGAGATTTGCGTGCTGGCTCATCCCCTGCCACCCCAGACCGAAGCATCTTCTGCACCAAGTCAGATCGAGCTGGTGGTCAACAATACCAGCTTGGAAATTCCCCCCCAAGAATTGGCCCGTATCTTTGATCGATTCTATCGCCTGCACCGCCATCATCCCTCGGTGCAGGCAGGTACGGGACTGGGGCTGACCCTGGTTAAGCGCCTGGTCGAGTTGTTGCAGGGGCAGATTCAAGCCCGTTGTCACAACGGTCAGGTATCGTTTGCGATCGCCTTACCAAAGCACCCAACCAGTACGATGCTCCAAGAAGCTTAAGCCCTGCGATGGCGGTCGCTGAGCGCACCATCGCGATCGTGAGTCAGAAAACCTATCCAGCATGGGCAGTTGAGCACTGGGTTTTGCCCGAAACTGTCTGCCCAATTTTCTGTCCCCGAGGTACGATCCCCGGCTGGATTTGTGTTGAATCAGATCGCTATCGCCAGGGTTGCTGCGTGTATTGGGAGGTTGGGGAAACGGTTGTTTGGCCCTCTGCGATCGGGCGCGCTCCAGAAAATTGGGATTACGTCAAGATGGTGCCCCCCAGCAGCCGTTGATAGCGGTGGTGTAGCTCCGCTTGCAGCGCTGGCGACTGGCTCAGGGTTTTATCTTCGGCCAGGATGGTTTCAGCAGCCGTGCGGGCTAGCTCTAACACGGCCTGATCTTCTACCAAGCTGGCCAAGGCAAAATCGGGTAGGCCTGATTGGCGCATGCCCAACACTTCTCCTGGCCCGCGAAAGCGCAAATCCATTTCGGCGATAAAAAAGCCATCCTGGGACTGTTCCAGCACTTGTAACCGTTGCCGGGCAGTTTCGGTTTTAGCATTACTCATTAACAGACAAAAGGATTGAGCACCCCCACGCCCGACTCTCCCGCGCAACTGGTGTAATTGCGCGAGACCAAAGCGATCGCTGTGTTCAATTAACATGACGGTGGCATTGGGGACATCTACCCCCACCTCCACCACTGTGGTCGAAACCAGGATTTGGGTCTGGTTATCGCGAAAGTGCTGAATCGCGGTATCTTTTTCTGCCGTTGTCATGCGGCCATGGAGCAAGCCCACTCGAAATTCAGGAAAGACCTGGTCTTGTAGTTCCTGATATGCGGCGATCGCCGACTTCAAATCGACTTTCTCTGACTCCTCTACTAGCGGCAAAACCACGTAGGCCTGGCGCCCTTGGGCCACCTCCCGCCGAATTAAATCATAGGCTTGCAGGCGATCGCGGCCAGTGAGCACCGTTGTTTGAATGGGTTTACGTCCGGGGGGCAGTTCATCAATCTGGCTGACATCCAGATCCCCATGGAGCGTTAGGGCCAGCGTCCGGGGAATAGGCGTTGCTGTCATTGTTAACACATGGGGATTTTGTCCCTTTTGCTGAAGTTTGGCCCGTTGTTCTACCCCAAAGCGATGCTGCTCATCAATCACGACTAATCCCAACGCCTGAAAATTAACCGAGTCTTGAATCAGGGCATGGGTGCCTACCAATAGGGGCAGTTCGCCCGTTGCCAACTGGGTATGAATCGCGCGACGTTTTGCCGCTTTGGTTGAACCGGTTAGCAATTCAATGGGTAGATGTAACAGGTTAAACCAGCCCACCATCTTACGGTAATGCTGCTCAGCCAGTACCTCTGTAGGAGCCATAATTGCCGCCTGAAAGCCTGCCTGAATTGCGGCTAGACAGGCAATCACTGCGACCACCGTCTTACCTGAACCGACATCTCCTTGCACTAAGCGGTTCATGGGGAGTGGCTGACGCAAATCTGTGAGAATCTCATTCACAACGCGCTGCTGGGCACAGGTGAGGGTAAAGGGCAGCAGTTGATAGAACTGATCAATCAATTTTCCAGTGGGGGCCAGCACCGCAGCCGTCTGAGTTTGTCGCTGCTCTTGTCGGCGTTTGAGCAGGCCCAGTTGCAGATAGAAAAATTCATCAAAAATCAGACGACGACGGGCCTGCTCCAGAGTGGTGGCATCCGCAGGAAAGTGAATGTGGGTGATCGCTGCCTGGTTCCCGATTAACCCATAGGCTTCGCGCAGGGCTTTGGGGAGGCCCTCTTGAATTTGGGTCACTGCCGGTAAAGCGGCTACCACTGCTCGTCGCACCAGATCACCCCCTACCCCCTCGGTGAGAGGGTAAACTGGCACAATGCGTCCGACTGTGAGGGAATCAATCGCGCCTCCTGCCTGGCCAAGAACCTCTATCTGCGGGTCTTCTAGCGTCATGCCATATTTGCTGCGTTTGACTAAGCCAGATGCCGCGATCGTCGCCCCTGGGATGTACAGCCGTTTTTGCTGCTCTTGCCACCCCCGGTTGGTGTAGCGGTTACCTGCATAGAAGCGACTCAGCTTAATTTGGCCAGTGCGATCGCTCACCAGCAGATCTAAAATGGCGAGCTTGCAATTGCGGGGGCTGGTGAAGCAACTACAACGCTTCACCGTCGCAATGAGAGTCACGGTTTCGCCTTCGGTGAGGTTGCGAATATCCACCTGGCGAGCATAGTCAATGTGGTCGCGGGGATAGTAGTAAAGTAAATCCCGCACGGTGTACAGCCCCAACTTAGCCAGCTTTTCCGCATTTTTGGGGCCAATCCCCGGTAGGTAAGTCAGCGCCTGATCCAGGGTGAGGCGAGGGGTTGCGGCGGCTGTGACGGGGGCCACATGAGGTGTCACCTCAGTTCTGGAACTAGGAGTAGGTGCTGGGTTGCGTTGCAGTGGGGCTGTATCTGACTGTTCCAGCGATCGCCGCACCTGAAACAAAAACCGCCGCGTTTCCGCGACCAGATGTTGACGTTGAGCAAAGGTCTTTTCTGAATAGGTGAGATACGCTTGGCCAAGCGACTGCCAGCGCTCCCGATCCAGATTGGGGAGCGATTCGGGTACTTGGCTAAGCGTCGAGCTAAGGAACTCACTAAACCGTTGGTGTTTCCCCTCCAGGTCATTAAACCCTCGCTCTGCCTCAACAGAGAGCGCTTTTTGGAGCCGGAGCCAGTCAGGTGTCGTTACCATTGTTTACTCATCGTACCAGCCAGCACGCCAGGCCGCCTGAGCTTCAGCGATCGCTCGTTCTCGTTGTTTTTTCTGATAATCCCGTCCGAGATTCCTCAACTGCGCCAATAGCTGTCGAATGCGATTGCGGGCAGTACCGACAGCAACATCAGCAAACTCAATTTCGGCCAGCCGTAGGTTAACCGCAATAATATGCAGCAAGTTATGGGGTTTTGAGTCCTCTGACGCACTGCCTTCTCCTTCACTATCTTTGCGCGTTTCGACTAAAAGATTGAGCAAATTAGGTTTGCCTGACCCCACTTCGCCCGATTCCGCCTTAGTGGCGGCTTCCAGTAACGGCTCTGGCAAATTGCCTGGTAACACGCCGGCCTGTTGCAGGGTGCGATTGACCGCATAGGAAACGGTCTGTAGTTCGGTCGCGATCGCTTGTTCTAGACTGTGTTGCCATTGGGCCAAACGAGGTGGGTCTAGCCGGGGTTGCTTTTTATCCTGAACTTGAGAGGCCGGGGCGATCGTCGTGTCAGCCTGCCCTTCTGCCCCTTCCACTGCCGGCTCGGCTAACAGCGGATCCACACCTGGCTCAACCTCTGCCGTAGGCGGATAAAGCTGCGCTAGCAATTCTTCCCGAGTCTGGTTCGCAATTTGCCGCAGAATCCGCTGTAACTCTTGTCGCTGGCCAAAGGAAAGCGCCAGAAACCGCTCTGGATAGCCCTCGGTACAAACTGAATAACAAGCCATGATGAGCTGCTGCTGCACTGCCGCGCCCAGCACATTGAGATAATCGCCATAGGCCGCTTGTAGATCCTCTGAGAGTTGCACAACCGACTGATGGATCGCCGCCAGATCCTGCTCAATTTGTGCCAGTGAAGCAACCATAAACCTGTCAAAGAACGCCACAGACAAAAGCACCAGGGCTTTATTGTACCTGCCCTGCCCCTGCAATGGCAGAGGTTGATGACAAATAACAAAAGGGGGGCATCCCCCTTTTGCGAGTTGCCCCACCCCGCAGGAAGGGCAGAGCGCTACATCTCCTACCCCCTTTCTCCCCAAATGAGCCAAGGGGAATCGGACTTAAAGTTCTTCTCCCTCCTTAGGAGAGAGATTGAGGAGGAGAGAGATTGAGGGGGGTGCTTGCTTCCCGCAGGGTGGGTTACGAAACTAGGATGCACTTGCAGTTTCTAACTGGGCAGGGGATGGAGCGATGCCAAAGCATTATCGCTAACGCTCATGTCAATCGATACACTAGAGACGGGCGCTAATTGCACCGCGCAGGCCTTGAGTTCTGGCTGTTTTGAATCGGGGCAGCGCTCAGGGTGGGTCAATGCATTGGCTTCGGCTTGGTCAGCCCAGAGACTCCCCCAATGCATGGGCACAAATACCGTCCCTGGGGCGATCGCGGTGGTAACTTTGGCCAAGAAGCGGGCATACCCCCGCCGCGATCGCACTTCTACTAGCGTCTCTGGTTGAATTCCTCGTTTTTCGGCATCGCGGGGATGAATTTCAATCCAGGGATGGGAATACATTTGCTGGATTTTGGGGATGCGCCCAGTCCGGGTTTGGGTATGCCAGTGGCCGTAGAGTCTGCCTGTTGTCAGCACTAGAGGAAACTCAGGGTCAGGGGGTTCTGCCAAGCCACGGGAGTGGTAAGCCCCAAATCGGGCTTTACCGTCGGGGGTATGAAATTTCCAATCGGTATAGAGTCGTTTGGCAGGATGTTCTGCTTGAGGGCGATGCAACAACCAGTGTAGCCATCCCCTGGGTTGGGGGGTAGCCGCGATCGGCTCTGCTTCTTCAGGACAGGGCCACTGCAACGGCCCCTCTTTTCGCAGGCGATCGTGACTCATCCCAGACATATCGCAGGGTCGCCCTCGAGTCAGTTGGACAAACTCATCAAACACTTCACCCACGGCGTTAAAGTTAAACTGATTCGCAAAGCCTAAGCGTCGCCCCACTTCGGCAAAAATGACCCAATCGGGGCGGGCTTCTCCTAGGGGGGTGCGAAATTGGTTGCAGAGGGTAACGCGCCGTTCTGAATTGGTCACAACTCCTGGTGCTTCGCTCCACTGGGCGGCTGGCAGCAGAACATGGGCGTAGGCTGAGGTTTCGGTAGGGTAGTAGGCATCCTGGTAAATGGTAAAGGGCGATCGCCGCAAGGCCGCTTTGGTTCGTTCTAAGTCAGGCATGCTAACCACAGGGTTGGTTGCGGCAATCCACAACAGACCCACAGCTTCTTGCTCCAGGCCTATGATCATGTCCCAGGCGGTGCGTCCGGGAGTGGGCGAGATTTGCCCTGGTGCCAACCCCCAAAACTGCTCGACCTCCGCTCGATGTTGGTCATTCGTCACGAATCGATAACCGGGCAAGAGATGACTCAAACCGCCCGCTTCCCTGCCGCCCATGGCATTAGGCTGGCCGGTTAAAGAAAACGGCCCGGCCCCTGGTTTACCGATTTGCCCAGTCAGTAGGTGTAGGTTAATCAGACTCCGCACCTTAGCAGTACCCTCTGAAGACTGATTTAGCCCCATCGACCAGAGAGACAGCACCCGCTTTGACTCTCCCCAGAGGGCAGCGGCGGTTTCCAAATCATCTATGGAAATGCCACAACGATCCGCTACGAGTGCAGGGGTATAGCTCTGTACTACCTCTGCCAGTTCTGGAAACCCGGTGGTGCATTCTTCAATAAAGGCTTCATCTAAATAGCCCCACTGCATCAGCAAAAAGGCAATGCCATTCAACAGGTCAATATCCGTACCAGGGCGAATGGCCAAATGTAAGTCGGCCACCGCGGCGGTTTCGGTGCGTCGGGGATCGACCACAATTAACTTGACGTAAGCATTTTTTTTATGGTGCTTGCGCAACCGATTGAAGATGATGGGATGGCATTCAGCCGTGTTCGTGCCGATCAAGAAGGCACAGTCGGTCAAATCTAAGTCCTCGTAGCAGCAAGGGGGGCCGTCTGCGCCAAAACTCTGGACGTAACCCGCGACTGCTGAAGACATACAAAGGCGCGAATTGGCATCAAAATTATTCGTGCCGAGGCAGCCCTTCATCAGTTTTTGGGCCACATAGTAGTCTTCTGTGTTGAATTGGCCAGAGCCATACAAGCAGAGGGCATCGGCTCCTTGGGTCAGTCGCACGGTCTGAATGCATTCCACAATCCGGTTGAGGGCTTCATCCCAACTGACTCGTCGAAAGGGTTCATCGAGGGAGTCACGCAGCATGGGGTAAAGCAACCGATCCTTATGTAACGCTTCGGCAATGGTCGCCCCTTTGACGCAGACCATGCCGCGACTGGAGGGATGGCCGCGATCGCCCCTGACCTGCCAGATAGGGGTACCTTCCTTATCGCGGTTAACGGCCTTACCTGGCAGCGCTGGGGGCAAAACCTCTAGCCCACAGCCAACACCGCAGTAAGGGCATAGGGTTTTAATCGGCTCGATCATGGACTAATAGGAAATGAATGGTAGGAAATGAATGGGAAAAGATTGGCCCTCTGCCCTTACTCATGGTGGGCATAGCGGCTGTAGAGAAAGTCAAGGGCCTGGTTGCGCAGGGTGTAGTAGTAGGGGTCTTCCATCAGCCGGGCGCGATCGCGGGGGCGAGGAAAGGGCACGGCCATGATCTCACCAATGCGGGCATGGGGGCCATTCGTCATCATCACAATCCGATCAGCCAAAAATAGGGCTTCATCAATATCATGGGTAATCATCATGACGGTGACCTGGTGCTCGGTCCAGATTTTAAGCAGCTCTTCCTGTAACTCTTCTTTAGTAATGGCATCCAATGCACCAAAGGGTTCATCCAGAATCAATACCTGCGGTCGAATCGAAAGGGCACGGGCGATCGCCACCCGCTGCTTCATGCCACCTGAGAGTTGGCCGGGCTTTTTGTGCATCGCCTCTTCCAAGCCCACCATAGCCAGGTGTTCCCGAACAATTTCCAGCTTTTCGCGCCGGGGCCGCTCGGGTTGCACCGCATCCACGGCCAGATAGACATTCTCAAAAGCGGTCTTCCAGGGTAGCAGGGCATAGTTTTGAAACACCACCATCCGGTCTGGGCCGGGGCGCGTAATGCGCTGGCCTTGCAGTCGCACTTCGCCAGTCGTGGGCTGAGCAAAACCAGACACCATATTCAACAGTGTGGTTTTGCCACAACCCGAGTGGCCAATCACGCAGACAAACTCGCCTTCCTGCACGGTCAGGGTGATATCTTCCATCACGGTGAAGGGGCCATTTGCCGTCGGGTACACCTTGGAAATACCATCTAGTTCAAGATAGGGATCCCCTGGTTTGGCTAGGGCTGACTTTGGGCTGGTTAAGATTTGGGCTGTCATAAGTTTAGAAGGGCTAAGGATTAAGGAGCAAAAGTAAGTAAACCAAGCGCGCGCGTTGAGGCAATCCGTTGTTGATTTCTAATGAAGCCAATGAAATGAAGCCAATAAAAGTGGGAAGAAGTCGGAGCAGGATGGCATTAGGAGCAGAGGTTACTTCAGCAGGGTCAGATTATCTTGAGTAGCAATCGCTGATTGCGAAAGATAGGGCTAAGCAGATGGGGATGCTGTAGCATCGAGGATGATTTCTTCAATGCGAAGCGGACGGTGGATAGTAAACCGATTGAGATAACCAATCGGATCATTGGGATCAAATACCATTCCATCAAAAAGTTGGAAGGGATCGTGGTCTGGCTTGGCATCAGGCAGACCCAGTTGACGCGCAGCTTCGCCGTAAATATCCAGCCGGCGATTCCGCTCTAATACCTCCACCCAGTTTTTGGGGAAGGGCGTCATGCCCCAGCGGGCCAGTTGTGTCAAAATCCACAGCCCCTCGGCACGTGTGGGGCAGGTGCTATGCTCCACATAGAATTGGTTAAAGCGATAATGCATCTTCGCTTCTTCCCCCGTGCCTTTGTTGTAGGGATCTAAAAAGCCCATGCGGGTGTAAGCCGGGTCGGTACCGACGTATTCTGGACGGCAGAGAATTTCTAAAATTTCTTGGCGGTTGCGGCGATCGTCACAGTATTCACAGGCTTCGATCAGGGCTTTTACCAGGGCGATCGTGGTCTGGGGGTATTGGTTCACCCAGTCTTCGCGCAGGCCCAGGACTTTTTCGGGGTGACCCGACCAGAGTTCTAGGGTGCTGGCAATCACCACACCCAGATTTTCGTAAACCGCGCGGGCATTCCACGGTTCTCCCACACAGTAGCCATCAATGCTGTTGGCAATTAGGTTAGAAACCATCTGCGCTGGAGGAATGACGGCCAAATTCACATCCTGGTCGGGATCGATGCCTCCTGATGCCAGCCAGTAGCGCAGAAGTAAGTTTTGCATAGAGGCGGGATGCACCATGCCAAAGGTATGCACCTTATCGGCAGTGCGGTTGATCATGGCCTTGAGATCGGGCAGCGATCGCACCCCCTGGTCATAAATATCCCGATCTAGGGTAATAGCATCGCCATTGCGCGATAGTACCATGCCAGTCACCATTGGCACGGGCGACTTGTCTCCCATGCCCAGGGTCAGGGCCAGGGGCATACCAGCGACCATCATGGCCCCGTCTAGGCGACCACTCACGACTCCGTCGGCGATCGCCTTCCAGCTTGGTTCGCGGTTGAGGGTAACTTCTTCTAAACCATACTTGGCAAAAAGGCCCTTTTCCTTGGCCACTGCCAGGGGTGCACAATCAGTCAAGGGAATCAAGCCCAACTCTAGATTGATTTTTTCCAGGCCATGGCGAGCAATCGCTACCACTTTTTGAGCGGCCCGCTTCTTAGCCCGTTTCTGCTGGTTCAAGAAGTAAATCATTTCATTGCGCAGAGCGTAATAACTGGGGTGTTTGACCACCTCCATGCGCTGGCGAGGGCGGGGAATGGGAACGTCGATAATTTGACCGATGTGAGCTTCTGGGCCATTGGTGAGCATGACAATGCGATCGGAAAGCAGCAAGGCCTCATCTACATCGTGGGTCACCATAACGCAGGTGATTTGGCTCTCCTGGCAAATCTGCATCAGTTGTTCTTGTAGATTGCCGCGGGTCAGTGCATCCAGGGCACCGAAGGGTTCATCTAACAGCAACACCTTAGGCCGAATCGAAAGTGCCCGGGCGATCGCCACCCGTTGCTTCATCCCCCCCGACAATTGTCCCGGTTTTTTATCCGCGGCAGGGCGCAAGCCTACCAAGTTAATGTGGTGCTCGACAATGCTGCGCCGTTCTGCTGCCGGCAAGTTCTTCATCACCTTATCTACCGCTAGGGCAATGTTTTGGCGCACGGTCAGCCATGGCAACAGCGAATAATGTTGAAACACCACCATTCGATCAGGCCCCGGTTGGCGCACCTGTCTTCCCTCTAGCACGACACCGCCTACGGTTGGCTGATCTAACCCAGCAATGATATTCAGCAGAGTCGATTTTCCACAACCAGAGTGCCCAATGAGGGAAACAAATTCACCCTGACGGATTTTAAGATCAACATTTTTGAGCGCAATATAATGACCCCCATTCGGTAAGTCAAAAACCCGATCAATATGATCAACTTCAACAAAGGCAGGCATAACTGTAGAGAAGATAAAAGAACTTGAGCAGTCGGAAAGATATTCGAAACTCTGACAGTCGATCTAATAGAGCTTAGTGATCTAACAGAGCTTAGCAAAGATTAAAATAGAGACGGTGCATCAACTCAAATGTCAAATGCATGACTTCAGTTAGTGATCAGCCGCAACAAAACTGGCGATCGCTCCCACCAGGCGATCTAACAGAAAACCGATCATACCGATGTAAAACAGAGCCAAAATCACCTCACTCAGGTTGCCGCTGTTATAAGAGTTCCAGATAAAGAAGCCAATCCCGGTGTCACCCCGCAACATCTCAGCGGCCACAATCGCTAACCACGCCAAACCGATTCCCAGACGTAAACCCGTCAGCATGTAGGGCACAATCGATGGCAACAGAATACTGAAGAAATACTCCTTGCCAGACAGGCGCAGCACCTTTGCCACATTTTTATAGTCCTGAGGCATTTGTTGGACTCCAACCGCAGTGTTGTAGATAATCGGCCAAATAGCTGTGACAAAGATAATAAAAATTCCTGCCGGGCCAGAGTCTCTAAAAATCGCCAGGGCAATCGGCAACCAAGCCAGGGGTGGCACCGTACGCAACACCTGAAACATCGGATCGACGGCTCGATACAGCAATCTGCTGGCCCCGACTAAAACCCCAACGAAGATACCGACCATTGCGGCGAGGGAATAGCCAATGCTCACCCGAATCAAACTCGCGATCGCCTGCCAGCCCAAGCCGACATCCCCACCACTAAGGCCATTCAGCCCCCAAGCCTGATTGCCCACATAAAATGGGCAAATAATGAGAGGATCCCACGTCTCACGAATCACCTGGATTGGCCCTGGCAACGATTGAGTCACCGCCGAGAATAGCTCCCAACAAATGAGCGCCACCACCAAGGCTGCACTAGGCGCGATGACATTACGGCCATTTTTTTTGAAGTAGGTTGCAAAGTTAAAGCGGGGGAGTCGGTTTCGACCGGCTACAGTTGCCATGGTGATTGATCCTTAATACTGCGTGATATTGCGTGCGGAATGAATGTTCGTCTGCAAAAGCATGAGCCTGAACTGGCCGATTTTATAGAGGGAGCTACCCAACCTCACTCCTTGGGGTTGTGGGAGAGGGGGCCATGGGTGGAAGCCAACCATTGAGGCAAAGCCCATGCCACCGCAATCCACCAACAACCCCAAGAACTTTTCTGGGCAGACAACTACGCCTTGATTGCCTTAATCGCGAGGCTATTGAGGTAAGCTTCTGGGTTTTCTGGGTCAAACTTAACTCCGTCAAAAAAGGTTTCAATCCCCCTAGAAGTGCTCTTAGGAATTGCCGCTTCCTGACCAATCGCCTTCGCTGCTTCTTTCCACATATCTTCGCGATTGACTTTAGCAATCAACGCTTTGGCATCCAGATCCATCGGCAAATACCCCCAGCGCTTATCTTCGGTAATAAACCAGAGGTCATGACTTTGATAGGGGTAGGAGGCCCCCCCATCTATCCAGAACTTCATCATGTGGGGGCTATTTTCGACGACCTTGTCAACGCCGTAGTTAAAGGTGCCCTTGGCCCGCTCAACAATATCTTTGGCTGGGGCCTTAAAGTATTGCGTCGGCGACACAATTTTCGCCATTTCCTCCTTATTCTCAAGTTTGTCACACCACATTTGGGCTTCTAAAACCGCCATCAACAAAGCCTTAGCGGCTTTCGGATGTTTATCAACCCAATCCGCCCGCATGCTGAAGGCTTTTTCTGGATGGTTGTTCCACAATTCACCTGTGGTTAAGGCAGTGTAGCCAATCCCCTGATTCACAAGCTGAGCGTTCCATGGCTCACCTACGCAAAAGGCTTCCATTTGGCCTTCCTTCATGTTGGCTACCATCTGCGGTGGGGGAATCACAATCAGGGTGGCATCCCGGTTGGGGTCAACACCACCAGCGGCTAACCAATAGCGCATCCAAAGGTCATGGGTGCCGCCGGGAAAGGTGACAGCACATTTCGTGTCCTTACCGGTGGCTTTGACCTTGGCAAAGGCATCTTTCAATCGGCTGCTGCTCTTCACATCCAGCTTCATATCCTTGTAGCTGCTGGCAACAGAAATACACTGGCCATCTAAATTCAGGCGCGCCAGAATATACATTGGCACTGGCTGGGCGTTGGTGATTGCGCCAGTGGTCATCAGGTAGGGCATTGGTGTGAGGATGTGGGCACCGTCAATCCCACCCCCTTGGGAGCCGGTTACCAGGTTGTCGCGGGTGGCAGCCCAGGAGGTTTGTTTCACCACGCGGACATTTTTCATGCCGTATTTGTCGAAGAGACCTTTCTCTTTGGCAATGATCAGAGGAGAAGCGTCGGTCAGAGCAATAAAGCCGAGGGTCGCGGTATCGGTTTCCGGGGTATCGCCTTCGCTGACATTGACTGCCGCTGTCGAACCTGTGCCACTATTGCCAGAGGATTTGACGCTGGAGGTGCATCCGTTCGTCAGTAGGGTGCCCGCAGCGGTAACCCCTGCGATGGTGATGAACTTCCGGCGAGAAAAGTTGCTTGCCATAGGTGAGACTGTCCTGCTTTTTCCTAATAGGTTCTGAATCAGTTCTGAGTTGAGTGGGTGACTGAATGAAGCGGCGATCGCCAGCAGCCAGTCACCCTGAAATACACGACTTACCCGCATGGGTACACAAGCCAAGTTGTGCGTGCACCATCGTCGCAACCCCGCTGAGGCGACTAGCCAACCGGAGTCGAAACCCTGGGACTCGCCCCAAAATGTTGTGTGAGCAAATCTTTGAGTACGGGCTTGAGGTCTTCACAGGGAATCCCCTTCATCACACAGGTGCCCAGTTCGGCATCTTTACCAACCTTGCCCCCCATGTAAATATCCACCCCCTCAACGGTTTTGCCATCTTTGCGCACCTTCGTGCCCATCATGCCTATATCGGCCACCTGGGGTTGCCCACAGGAGTTGGGGCAGCCCGTCCAATGCACCCGCACGGGTTTGGGGCAATCCAACTCTGCTTCTAGCTCCGTAATTAGGGCTAGGGCACGATTTTTGGTTTCAATCAGGGCAAAATTACAAAACTGATTGCCCGTGCAAGAAACGAGTGCCCGTGTCAAGTTGCCTGGTTCCAGCGTAAATTTTTGCAGCAATGGCTCCTGTAACAGCACAGCCACACGGGAGTCGGGCACGTTGGGGATGATTACATTTTGCTCAACAGTGAGGCGTAATTCACCGTTTCCATAAACATCAGCCAACCGGGCCAGGTCAAACATGTCCGGGGCATAGAGCCGCCCGATGGGTACATGCAAGCCGACGTAGTTTAACCCTGGTTGCCGTTGCTTATGAACCCCCAAGTGGTCACGCTTATCCCAGAGAATTTCATCCTTCGCGGCGGCAGGTTGGAGAGGGCGGCCTAACTGCTGCTCAACCGCTGCCCGAAATTTTTCCAGACCCCATTCGTCAATCAGCCACATAAGGCGAGCCTTTTGGCGATTGGCACGCAACCCATGGTCGCGATATACCACCAAGATTGCTTCGCACAGGTCTACCACTTCTTCTGGAGGTACCCAGGCATTTAGGGGAATAGCCGCTGCACAGCGCTTAGCAGAGAAAAAGCCACCAACTAAAACATTAAAGCCAAACACCTCATTCTGAAAGGCTGGTACAAAGGCAATGTCGTTGATTTCGGCATGAACGGAGTTATCCCGACAACCAGCGATCGCAATGTTGAACTTACGCGGCAAGTTAGTAAACGCCGGATTTCCTTCCCCGCGATTAGTGATTCGATCTTGTACCTGCTGCACTAGCTCGCGTGTATCATAGAGTTCATCTCCATCGAGACCGGCAACAGGAGACCCGGTGATATTGCGCACGTTATCCATGCCCGACTGCACACTAGTCAGGCCTGCTTGATGCAGACGTTGAAAAATATCGGGCAAGTCCTCGATTCGAATGCCGCGCAGTTGTAAATTTTGACGTGTTGTGATGTCAGCATTACCCTCTTCTCCGTAACGCTGCACAATCTCTGCTAGTACACGCAACTGTTCACTGCGAATCACTCCATTGGGTAGCCGCAATCGCATCATGAACTTACCAGGGGTTACTGGGCGAAAAAATACCCCCAACCATTTAAGACGGTAGTCGCGATCTGCTTCATCCATCGCCTCCCAACCTATCCTGGCAAAGTGCTCAATCTCTGCCTTAACCGCCAACCCATCCTTCTCAGCCTTAATCTTTTCAAATTTATTAAGACTAGCTGCTGTGGGGAGAGTCCCAGTCATCGCAATGTCCTCTGAAGAATAAAACTTGGTGCACCTAGACAATCACCACTAGAGCCAGAAACTGACTCCAACTGCATCGCCAAACCAAACTGAACGATGACGATAAAAATAAGATTAAAGGTGAGGCCCTGCCAGATTCGTAGCAGTTGTTACAAAGTATTTCAAGTTATGACTTTTTTGCATCAGAGATATGCATTTTTAGAATTTATGGCGTTACTGAACAAAGAGATAGCCTTCGTCTCTTTTCTCGAATGCCCTTCAGGGCTATACCCTTCATCCTTTGGGAGAAGAGAGTGAGAAATCCGATTCTCTCTTCCCTGAGGAGGGGCGAGTAGACTAAAGCATCGGTCTGTCTGCCTTCACCCCCACCCAACTCTCCTGCTTTGAGAGAGGAGCTTCAATGTTCCCTTCTCCCATCGAGCGAGGAGGGTAGGGGGTGAGGGTGGCTTAGACAGGTCTAGAAATTTCCACCTTGCTGTACTAGGGTGAAGGTGAATCGGGTGATTCTGATCCAGGGTTCAGCAACGTCGAATTTCTGATCGTCATGATTTGGGTTCATCTCGTTCACCGTTATTCAAGCATTGAACCAATGCACGGAATGTTCATAATGTGCACTTTAAGTACTTTAAGTAAGGAGGGAAAAACCAGGCTTTGTCAGCGTTTCACCACTTGATTGGGGGTTCTAAAGGCCGTAGAAAAACCGGATCGCTGTAGCAGAATGCTGGATTCAGCACTGAAGAGTATGATAATTTTCTAGCCGTTGAGAGAAGCGCCTATGGCTGTATCGATCGCCCATTTAGGGCCAGCAGGCACCAATGCCGAGGCCGCTGCCCTGCTTTATGCCGACTGGTTAGAGCGGCAAAAGCGCCAAGCTTTACTCTGCCCTTACCCCAGCATTACTCAGAGTTTGCGGGCAGCGGCCCTAGGGCAGGTGAATGTGGCGGTTGTACCGGTTGAGAACTCGGTTGAAGGCAGTGTTACGACGACTCTAGATGCCCTCTGGCGGTTTGATGCTCTGCAAATTCAGGGGGCGTTGATTTTACCGATCGCCCATGTGTTGATTTCCCGCGCTGAGCAGTTGTCTGCCCTGCAAGCCATTTATTCGCACCCCCAGGCGCTGGCTCAGTGCCAGATTTGGTTAGAAAACTATCTGCCGGAGGTGCCGCTCATTCCGACAAACTCGACCACAGAGGCGCTGCAACACTTAGAGGATGACCCTACCATTGGGGCGATCGCCTCTCAACGGGCAGCCCAACTGTATCAACTGCCGGTTTTAGCCAGCTCGATTAATGACCATCCCGATAACTGCACCTGTTTTTGGGTGTTGAGCCTAGACCCCTCCCCTGGGGGCGATCGCACCTCCCTGGCCTTTAGTGTGCAGGATCGTCCCGGTGCCCTGGTCAAACCGTTGCAGGTTTTGGCTGAGCAGAACATCAACATGAGCCGGATTGAGTCGCGGCCCACCAAAAAGTTGTTAGGGGAATACCTATTTTTTATGGATATCGAAGCCAATGCCACCGATGCAGCGATGCAAATTGCACTGGCATCTCTGCGCCAGCACACAGAAACCCTCAAAATTTTTGGTAGCTATGGCATTCTCAGTTCCTCAGCCTGACGCTGATCTCTCTAGGGTCTACAATCAGCTTGTTGTGATTTGCCCCACTGCCTAGCTTTTATGAAACCCGCTCAGTCTGCCTTAGCCCTTGATCGCCCGCGCCAGATTGTGACCGTTGTTGCCATTCTGGGTTCCTTTGTGGTCAATACCCTATCAAATATCTATCCGCTCAATGGTGCGAATATAGGGCAGATTTCCAATACGCGCTTTGCCGATGTGCTGATTACACCCGCCAACTATGCCTTTGCCATCTGGGGGCTGATTTACCTGGGTTTAATTGGCTTTCTCGTCTACCAGTTTTTGCCGACAGCGAAACAGCATCCCCGCCTTGCTCCGATCAGCTACCTGCTGGTGCTCGCTTGCCTAGCCCAATCGCTCTGGATTTATCTATTTCAATTGCTGGCCTTTGGCTGGTCGGTGTTGGCCATGCTGGTGATTTTGTCGGGCTTGATTGGGATTTATCAAATCCTCGGAAAGCTGCCAAGAATGCGCCCCTGGCAGGAAAAATGGCTGTTACGTTACCCTTTTAGCATTTATCTGGGGTGGATTGCGATCGCCACGGTAGTAAATGTTGCCACTGCCCTCTACGATGCGCAGTGGAATGGCTGGGGTTTAACTCCTGTCACCTGGACTGTGGGAATGTTAGTGGTGAGTAGTGTGATTCCGGTGAGCTTGTTGTTGCAACGGCGGGATGTAGCGCTGGCGCTGGTATTTGTCTGGGCCTTTGTGGCGATCGCGCTCAAGCGCAGTGACAACCTACCAATTTTTGCCACCGCCCTGGGGCTTGCCCTACTGATTGCTGGCCTAAGTGCCTGGAAACTGCGCCCCTAGCTTTGACTGGTTGCCTCGGTATCAAGGGTTGCTCAACCCCTTCACCAAGTAATTGGCAAATTGTTGGCAAAGCTCAATCAATCAATCCAAAATTGAACAGAAAAGCGGCCTCTCTGGAGGGAGAATGACGGATCCAGCAGCATTAACGGCCAGTGCGATCGCCACCCTGGCCTGCCAAAAGTTCCTTGAAGCCGGGGCGGGGGAACTGGCCAAGAAATTTTCCACAGAGGCGATCGCCAAAATGGAGACACTGCTAGAGCGCATCTGGGCGAAGCTGATGGGCAAGCCGCGTGTGGAAGAAGTGAAAGTCGCGATCGATCGCACCCACAAAATCACCCCAGAGCAGGTGAACCAGATTGCCGCCTACTTGCAGGTGGCGATGGATGAAGACCCCCAGTTTGCCAACGACATCCGGCGGCTGGCCCAGGAAATCAATGCAGGCAAGCTGGTGGATCAGAGCCACATGACCCAAAATAGCATCGGCGGTCAGGCCAAGGGCTGGCAAACCAAGGTCGAAGGGGGCACGGCTTATATTGGCGACATTCACATCAATCAGCAGCCCCCTCAATGAACCAGCAAAATATTCACGACCAGGGCAAAGGCTGGCAGACCGAAGTCAAAGGGGGCACGGCCTATGTCGGTGAAATCCATATCAACCAGCCCCATCGCGACGCCCTCCCCGCTGGCATTCCCAAAAATCTCCCCCGCTCTGGCACGATCGCCTTTGTCGGACGGCAGCAGGCTCTGACCGACCTCCACCACTGGGTGCAGCGCGATCCCATCGCGATCACCGCCATTCAGGGCATGGGGGGCATCGGTAAAACAGAACTCGCCCTCCAATACTCTGTGGAGCCGCCAACCTATAGCCCATCGAACCTAATTGTCAAAACGAGGTGCACCTCCATCAAGGAACTCTGTTCTCTCCCGGTCTGAAATGTTTAAGCGATTGGCAATAACATCCTGAGCTACCGATGCGCGCTGCCGATCGCCTCTGAAATGTGAGCCATCCCCTGTTGTTCTAGCCGTTTGAGTAGGCCTTGTAACACCTGGCGCACCATCCCAGGGCCTTCATAAATCCACCCAGTATAAACCTGTACCAGGGTCGCGCCCGCCGCAATTTTTTCCCAGGCATCCGCTGCTGTAAAAATACCGCCAACCCCAATGATCGGGAGTTGGCCACGGGTTTCTTTCCAGATAAAGTGAATCACCTCGGTCGCCCGTTGGCGCAGGGGGGCACCGCTGATTCCCCCCGCCTCTGCCTCAACGGGTTGCCCTGTCGCCGCAATGACCTGGGTCTTTAGCCCGGTGCGGGCGGTTGTCGTATTCGTGGCAATAATACCCGCCAGTTGATAACGCTGGGCCAAATCGAGCACGGCGGCAATAGCCTCCCACTCCAAGTCTGGTGCAATTTTGACGAGCAGCGGCTTGTGATGGGTATTGGCCTGTTGCAGAGCCGCCAAAATCGGTTCTAGGGATGCCGCCGCCTGTAGCGATCGCAACCCCGGTGTATTGGGAGAACTGACATTCACCACAAAATAGCTGCCCCACTCCTGTAAAAGCTTGAAACTGCCCACATAATCGCTAACCGCTGCCTCTAAAGGGGTGACCTTAGACTTTCCTAAATTGATTCCTAGGGGAATCGGCGGCACTTGCCCCTGCCAGCGCGCCTGCAAACGGGCCTGCATCTGGGCCGCCCCCTGGTTGTTAAACCCCATGCGGTTGAGCACAGCCTCATCTTCTAGCAGACGAAATAACCGGGGTTGTGGGTTGCCCGGCTGGGGCTGGAGGGTGACCGTACCCAACTCCGCAAAGCCAAAGCCAAAACTTGCCCAAACCCCCGCCGCCGCTCCATTCTTATCAAACCCAGCCGCCAGCCCTAAGGGATTGGGAAACGGTAACGCCCAAAGCTGTTGCTCCAGCCGCGGATCCCTATATCCATAAGCTTGCCGCAGTTGCTTTTGCAACCATTGACTCCAGGGTTGGTCAAAGGATTGCTCCAACCCCGTTAAAATCGCCATTGCTTCGTTATGAAGCCATTCTGGATCGGCCCTTAACCCTGAAAATAAAATTGGACGAATGACCCGTTTATAAAGGCCCATTTTTTCTCCTTGAGAATGCAAATGGGTTACAACCTCTAGCTGAATCATGATCTGATCACAATTTATCCAGATTATCCAGTTATCCAGATTATCCAGAGGATGAGGTCGATACCCGATTGAGCGCTGGGCATCGTGAGGTTTCTCCACCCTAAAATCGCAAATTCAAGACAGTATGCGCTTAGGATAAATTACACCCATTCGCTCAATTATGGCGATCGCTGTCGCCTAGCTGTTTCCTCTTGAGAAGAGGCAATACCGCTACTTGATCGAATGCTTTGTGCTGCGGGGCTTTGTTTCGCCAAGATCGCAAAGCCAAAATTGACAGTGGTACGAGGCTCGCAGAGACCCCCAGAATCATTGCTGTCGTTGAGAAACCATGAACGGCGATCGCAAACGCTAATTTTTGTGCTAAAACTCTACGGACAAGGATCACTCTACCCCTGGTGTAGACTGTCATCTTTAGCACCTAGATCTAGCCCTCATACCCCTCGCAAGGCAAAACGCTGCTATGGTTCAAGAACTTCATCAACTGCGTCCAATCACTGACTCAACCCCCAGTCGGCAGGCAACCGTGGCCACCGAGCCAACACTGCAATTTCCTAAAACAGCACCCACGGCCAACCCAGTGTTTTACCGCACCTACAGTCGCCGTCAGGGCAATGCCCGCGAATCCCTGGCGGCTGTGATTCAGCGAGCTACCGAGGGCCTAGTTGAAGTCGGAAAGCTAACACCCGCCGAAGCCGATTTGCTGCGGCAAATGCAGCAAGGGTTAAAGAGCTTACCCTCCGGGCGTTGGCTTTGGGTCGGTGGCACCGACTGGATTCGTAAACCCGAAAACTTCTCAGGGGCCTATAACTGCACCAGCACAAATGTCATCGACTGGCGAGCCTTTGGGTTGATGATGGATTTGGCCATGATGGGCTGTGGTACCGGTGCCGTTCTAGAACCTCGCTACATCACACAATTGCCCACGATTTGCAATCGGCTGACCGTGAACTTGGCAGGAGTGTTAGGCACTACCCCAGTCGCCCAAAGGCAGGAAGAGACCGACGTCACAGTGGTTGGTCAGCAGGTGCAGATTCGGGTTGGTGATAGCCGCCAGGGTTGGGTGCAGTCTTACCAAGCCCTGCTTGAACTTTCCTCAGATCCACGCTTTGCCGGAGAAGTGCAGGTAACTGTTAATTTAGATCACGTTCGCGCTGAGGGCGAAATCCTCAAAGGGTTTGGCGGTGTTGCCAACCCCATTCGTCTGCCAGGACTCTACGAACGCTGTGCGCGAATTTTGAACCGGGCGGTTGGGCGACAACTCACGTCGGTGGAGTGTTGTCTGCTGATTGATGAAGCTGCCGCCACAGTGGTTGCTGGCAATATTCGCCGATCAGCAGGGATGCGGCAGGGCCTAAGTAGCGATGAGGCTTTTGCTGTCGCCAAGGAAAACCTGTGGCAACAGGACGAAGCGGGTAACTGGCGTATTGACCCCGATCGAGATGTGCTGCGGATGGCGAATCATACCCGCGTCTACCATCACAAACCGACTGAGCAGGAATGTATCGATGCTGTACGCAAGCAGTTTTACTCCGGTGAAGGTGCCATTCAGTACGCACCAGAGGCGATCGCCCGGTCTAACTGCGACATTCTCACTACAACTGAGCGGCGTCTTGCCTTTCTAAGGGCTTATATCAATGGGCAGGCCCAGGAATGGCTCCAGCAGCACTATCCCCAAATGCCTGCCGATGAGCGCGAGCATCGTCTGCAACGCTATGGGCTAAACCCTTGTGGAGAGATTCTCGGTGCCGATTTTCATTGCAACCTAGCCGAAGTTCACCTGAATCAGCTCGATCCTCAGGATGAAGCAGGTCAAACGGCTGCGTTTCGTGCCGGGGCACTATCCGTCGCGGCCCTGCTTAACCATCGATTTGTTGAACCACGCTACCAAAAATCTCGGGAGCTAGATCCGATTGTGGGCGTTTCTTTCACCGGTTTGTTTGATTTCTTTGTTCATGCCTTTGGGGTCGAGTGGTTACGCTGGTGGCAGGCGGGTCGGCCTGATACCCCGACAGGCTTAGCTTTTAAGCAAAAAGAACGGGCCTACCTCAGTCGCTGGAAGGCGATCGTCCATGAGACTGTTTGGGACTATTGCGATCGCCATGGCCTCAAGCGCCCCAACCGGTGCACCACCGTTCAGCCCGCTGGCACCAAGTCACTGCTAACAGGGGCCTCTCCTGGTTGGCATCCGCCCAAAGCTCAACGGTTCATTCGCCGGATCACCTTCCGCAAAAACGATCCCGTGGCCCTTGCCTGTCTAGACTATGGCTATAACGTGGTGCCCTCTCAATCCGATAAGGATGAAACCGGTAACCTGCTCACCGATCCCTTTGACCCCCGTTGCACCGAATGGCTGGTCGAAATTCCCGTTGAGGTTTCCTGGGCCAATCTTGCCGGTGCTGATGAAATTGCAATTGAGAAATTTTCGGCCCTGGCTCAGTTTGACTTCTACATGCAGGTACAAACCTACTACACTGCCCATAACACCAGCGCCACCATCGAACTCACGGAGGCCGAAATCGAACCCTTAGGGCAACGCATTGCTCAGGCGATCGCAAACAACGAAGGCTATATCAGCGCTGCCCTCCTCGCTCGTTTTGATGCCCCTTTCCCTCGCTTACCCTTTGAGAAAATTGATCGGCAGACCTATCTACAGTTGCAGCAGGAGGTGCAGCAGCGGCAACGCCTCAGCGACTTCTACCTTGCCCTGAGCCAGTACGACCAGGGCTTTAGCCTGGCAGAAGGGCCAGCCGGCTGCGATAGCGACAAGTGCATGCTGCCAGAAACAAAGTAAAAACCAAAAGAATCTTTCTCTATTCAAGGTGAGACTACAGTAAGCGGTATTCGAAGAAGCCAGGCTTAATCCGCTAACAAGTTGGATAGCACCATAAAAAGAGAAAGAGAGAGGGACTTTGAATCTGGCTCCCCTTAGTTCCTTTTGAGAAAAGGGGTATGGCCATAACGGTCATTTAAGCGGCATTTAAGCAAGGGGAATGAAGAGCTTTGCTCTTCCCGCGGGGTGGGGAAACTGATAAAAGTGAGATGCACCCTGCGGGTTTCGGGTGGTTGTTAGTTGTCTGACAAAGTTTGAAAACTCTGGCCGTTTTAGTTTTTACCGTTTAATTGCTGTCGCAACGCCTCCAGAGAAGCCCAGCGTCGATCAACTTCACTCGAGGCTTGACTCGTTTCAGTGACTTGAATCCCAGGGCAATTTTGATCACAGAGCTGGCGGTGGGGAGTCTCCAGGCATAGCTGTTCATACAGCCAAGTGGTGGGATCAAAGTATCCATCCGGTGGTAGAGTCTCAACTAGCTCATCGCCACTAGAAATCTCTTGGTCAAAGGGAAAAATGTCAGCTTCTTCCTGCTCTTCTAACCAGATTAACTCCGTTGGTTGAATCGCCAACCGATAGTTATACTGCTGCAAACAACGATGACAGGTAAGGGTCAAAATGGTTTCAGCGATCGCGCTTACTTCCAAATAGGTTTTGCAATGTCTGATCTGAAGCTGCCCCCGCACGGGTGTAAGCGTTTCCAGCCCAGGAATAGCCTGATCAAAGGCCAGCGTTTCCGTTTGTTGAGGGGCCCTGGTTAGCTGGGGAATGTAAATCTTTTTCATACTATCGCCTATCCTTTGCCTCTACGGTGCTCATCTAAGGAACAAGGATTCCATAGTAAGAAACATCCCTACAGAGGTCATAACAAAATCGCTCCGCAGTCTCTGCGGATCTGTGGTAGCCCTCTGGATCTGTGGTAGCCCTCTAAGTCTTTCAGGTGATTGAATCGATCATGCTAGCTCTCTGGCTGCCGTCAAAAATAACACCTAGAAGCCCTCTGAGCAAGGCGCGATCGCGGTGAACTAGGCTTCTTCCCGCGACACTCGGCGAATCACCAAACGGCGATTTGGCTCCTGGCCACGACTGATCGTCTCGATGTCTTCATAAGCCTTCAGTAGGGTATGAACCTGGCGACGCTCTGCTGAAGAAAGAGACTTTAACTCATACTCCGCACCCGTTTGGCGAACCCGCTCCGCCGCTTGCTCTGCCATCGCTTTCAGCTCTTCGTAGCGTTGCACTCGATAGCCTGCCAATTCGATCGTATAGGCTCCCTGCTGATCTGGCTGCAAACCTAAATTCAAAATCGCATTCGCCAAATACTGAATCGAATCCAGAACCTCACCCCCGGCACCGAGTAGTATCTGAATTTGCTCCGAGGTCAGATACGCATCTGAAATCGTTAGCCAATCACTATCTTCACCAAAGGGTGGGGCTGGGTTCAGCTCTACCGCAGCATCTAGGCCAACTAAATGCAGAAGTTCAATCAACCACTGTCTTCCCCGCTCTGCATGAGTTTCATCCATAGGTCTAACTCTGTGCCTTCTTCTTAGAACGAGTCGGTTCAAAAGGTAGGGCATCTTTTCCAGCTCTCGCTTCGCTGGCCTTAGCCTCTGCCTCAACAATTTTTTGAATCTCCTCAGGAAGCGGCTCTCGCGAAAGAATGAAGGTCTGGAGAGTCTGAAAAATGTTGGCAATGACCATATACATCAGCACTCCAGCAGGCAACGGGAAGAAGAAGAACATGCCAGAAAACAAAATTGGCGTAATCTTATTGACTGTATTCTGATTGGGATTATCGGAACTTCCCCCCTGGCCCGATAATAACTGGTTGACGTAGATGCTGATCCCAAAGAACAGGATCATGCCCACAATATCCCAATGGATTGAGCCATCGGGATCAACGGCTCCGACTCGTCCGAGCTTATCGATAAACAAAAATCCTTTGTTGGCCGCCAACCCAGGAATCAAAACCTTCAGGGACACATCACCGGGCTGGAGTGCTTCAATGGTGCCGTCTTCACTAACTCTAACGCGCTCTGCTCCATTCACCACCTCATAGCGAGGTGTAAGGTCAGAATCGGGGTATTGACGGGTCAACTCGCTAAAAGGCTTTCCATCTTGAGACTGAAACTCTAAATGAGTCTTGTCACCCACACCTAGCTTTGTCCCAGAGGGTGCGATCGCCACAATCGAAGAATGGATTCCATCTGCCAGATAAATGTTTTGTGCCTTGGTGACATAGGCCTGGGGTTGCACCTGCTCAATTTGCTCCCTAGGTAAAATCTGAAAGTTAATCGTATAAGGCACATCAGAAAAGGGCGACCCTCGGAGAGTAGCAAACAAAGCAAACAAAATTGGCATCTGTAGCAAGAGGGGAAAACACCCCGCTAGGGGATTGCCAAACTCTTGCATAATTTTGGCCATTTCTTCCTGCTGCTTGGCAGGGTCATTCTTGTAGCGCTCGCGGATCTCCTGCTGACGCTTCTGCATCATGGGCTGGACGACCTTCATTCGGCGCATATTGCGAATCGAACCTGCACTCAAGGGATACAACGCAAACCGAATCACCAAGGTCAATGCCACAATTGCCAGACCATAGCTGGGCACAATCCCGTAGAAGAAATCCAGGATTGGCAACATGACATTATTTGAAAGAAACCCAACACCAAAATCCATGCGCTGAATCCGCCTCAAGTACTCACAATTAGACACTACTTCTGAGCGATTAGTGCACTACCGCAAGGAAGCACTCCCCATTAAGAGAGTGACTGTTCACCCAACAATAAGCTCGTCATCGCCAATACGAACTAAACCCGGAGGAGTGCACCTCAGATTCGCTCTATGGCTCTAGGATAGAGAAACTCCAAGCCGCAAATACACCATGCCCAGTCTAGCGGTTTTACTGACCAAGTTACTGCCCTATTCCACCGCTGACTGACTTGGCTTGAGGGGAAATCCGCTCATTGATGTAGTTAAAAACATCCCGAAACTTTGGCACAGAGCGCATTTCCAAGCGACTACCATCCTTTAAAGTAACCACCATATCGCCCCACAAACCTAACCCCCTAGGGATGGTCACAACTTTGGCAATTTCGCCATAAACAATGTCTGAGCGATCGCGCCCCATCCAACCACCCGTCACCGAAATTCGCCGACTGGTAATGCGGTAGCGCAACCATAACGCCCGCACAATGCTGCCAACGGTCAAGGGCAGGCAAATAACTGTAAACCCTAACAAAATATTTAAAATCAGGTCACCAATGTGGGGGCCACCTTCATAAAAAACATCTTCACGAATGCCCATTGAGCACCTCAGCCTTGATTAATAACTGCTCTAATTCTCGCAGAAATTGCCTGTAATCGCACTGGATCGCTGGAGGGTGTACGATTACCACCAGATCCCAACCAGGAAAAATGCGTGGCAGAAGTTGCTGTAAGGCGGCCCGAAGTTGCCGCTTAATTTTGTTACGCACAACGGCTCGCTTGCTCACTTTTAACCCCACGGCTATACCAAACCGACTGGTTAGGATATTGCTGGAGTGGGAAGGGGAAGATTCAGCAGAGTTGAGAAGCGTAGCTTGACGCCGCAAGATCCGCAGAGTCATTACACTAGATCTATGGCGATCGCCGCTTTGATAGACCAAACTAAAGTCTTTGCGGCTTCTTAGCCGGTGCTGCTTGGGCAATGCCACGACCGACAGCCTTTGCCCCCGTTAAGCTACGGCTAGCCGATGCCGTCCTTTACGGCGACGGGCCTTGATGACACGTCGCCCAGTGTAGGTGCGCATCCGAGCACGAAAGCCCGATGTCCGACGGCGTTTACGGCGAGTGCCGCCAAGTGTGCGTTGGGTCATAGTTGTGTCTCCCCTTTTAGTGAAACCGCTTGAGTTCAGTGCAAAAAGTCACGGTCTTTTATCGTAACATTTGCGTCCTAACTAGCCAAGGGCTGCCTAGCAGACTGACAAGTTCCGTTAAAGTAGAGAGTGTGTGAATAACTCAGGAATGTTAAGTCCATGACGGCCATAGCCAAAGTGAAATCAACCCAGGGGCGATCGCCCCTAACCCTGGCAGCAAAAGTGTTTCACTGGGTCAACGTGGGCAGCTTATTCATCATGATTGCCAGCGGCCTTCAGATCTACAACGCAAACCCAGTCTTTGGTGGGCGCGCAGGTTGGCACTTTCCCTTTGTGGGTTTGCTAGGTGGCTGGCTGGCGGGCGGGCGACACTGGCACTTTGCTGGGATGTGGCTATTTTCGCTCAATCTGCTCTGGTATGGCGTTTATATTCTGGCGACTCGCCGCTGGCGGCACCGCTATGTCGGAGCAAATGATCTCAAAGCCCTGCAATTGAGTAAAAATCCCAAGCGCCGGATTTATGCTTGGCACCGGGTTGTTTATACTGCGATTGTTCCAGTGCTGTTGCTGGCTCTATTGAGCGGCATTGGCATGTATAAACCGGCCCAGTTTGATTGGATTGTGAACTTGTTTGGCGATTGGTTTGCCCTGCGAGTGGTGCATTTTCTGACCGTTCCTGCGGTCTTGATTTTTACCTGGGTGCACTCCTTGCTGGCCCTGAAAGCAGGGGGTGATCGCCTGATTCAGGCCATGGTGCCCTGGCCATTGTCAAAGTCGTAGCCCTTGCTTCTAATCACGGTTGATGGGCCGATGGGGCGTAGGTTTTGAAGTTTGAAATTCTGGCTTCATCCGATTAACTGACGTTTCCACGGCTTTACTTCCTAACTCTCCTCTTTCTCCTCGATTCTGATGTCCTCTGATTTACCCCCGCCTTCCACGAACCTGCCTGAGGATGAAGGGTTGCCGCGCCGCAGTTTTCTTCGGTTTGCAGGTTACACCGCCTTTGGCTGGATTGCCACTGCTACCGGGCTAACCCTGTTAGAAAGCCCGATTAACACGCTGTTTGAGCCAATCAACCAGCGTGTAGAAGCGATGATTTTCAACCCACAACGGTTGATCCCCGAATTTCCGCTAACGGCCATTGAACCGGATAAGCTTATCGTCAATTCTTTTCGGTTGACACCAATTCTTGACCCGATTACCTTTCGGCTAGAAATTACCGGAGCAGTAGCCAATCCTGTTAGCCTTAGCCTGCAAGAGATACAGCGATTTCCTAAGGTTTCGATGGTCATTCGGCATGTCTGTGTCGAAGGCTGGGCGGCAATTGTGCAATGGGGTGGAGTGCGTCTGGCGGATCTGTTGCAACTCGCTCAACTCAAACCAACCGCGCGTTATGTCTACTTTGAATCAGCCGATGGTTATTTTGGTAGCTGGGATTTGGCTTCAGCCACCCATCCCCAAACTCTATTAGCCTATGAAAAGAATGGATCGCCCTTGCCTGTTGAGAACGGAGCGCCATTGCGACTAGCGTCTCCGTTGAAACTGGGTTACAAGCAGAGCAAATGGGTAACCCGCATTGTGATCACAGAAGATTTTTTGCGTGCCCAAAACAACCAACTCATGAAGGGCTATTGGGAAGACTTAGGGTACGAGTGGTACGCTGGATTATAGCTCAGGGTTGCAGGGTTAACTTCCATTCCCCTACTTCACGGTTCCATTCAGGGGCGGGAGTTTCACCAATCACGTAGGGACCCCAATAACGCCGGGAACCATCCTGGGCGAAGGCTGTAATAATATCGCCGGGCTTTACCTTTACGGCTTTGCCTGGCAGTGAAACAATCAACCCGCGCAGACTACCCTCTTGGGGAGCAAAATCCCAGTGGGCGGGTAAATCAAAGGGACTTCCAGCAGAGTTTGAATTGGTCTCGGCTCGGCGTCTCAAAACAGCAATCCTAACTGGAAAATCGGTGGGGTTGCTAATGCGCAAAGCTCCTTCCTGAGCCGCGATCGCAGCGGCGCTTGGGGTATTCTGAGTTGCTGGGGGAGAACCAACAGGAGCGACTTTAGTAGCTGGAGCAACAGCAGGCTCCACTGGAAGAGTAGAGGGTGAAGGTAACGGATCAGCTTCCGGAAAAGGAGTGATTTTTTCTGACCGGGGTTGGTTTAACCAAAACCACTGGCTTAGAATAAAGCCACCGGCTCCTGCTGCTGCGATCAGCAGAAGCACAATACTACCGACGAACCAGGATATTTTTGATTTGAAAAATTTCGCAGTCATACCTATCTAAAGCGCCCACTTCTAATATAGCCATATCAAGCTTTCCGATCGGAACAATGCCATTACTGGGCAATTTTTGCCCAGATTTAATAGAAACTTTGATCCCATGCAGGATACTCGCTTCAATACACTCATCAGCCGTACTGGCGATCGCCTTAACGAGTGGTTACAGAATCCCTGGCGACGCTGGTCGGTCATTATCATTAGTCTTCTGTTTGGCTTTTATCTGGGTACTGCCATTTCTACAATTGCCGGGCAACGAGCCATTCTCGATGTAGCAGTGGCCGCAGTGGTTGTTGGCTTTACTGAGCTGGTGAGTATTCTTGCGTATCGCCGGCTCACTGGCAAGCGGGCATTCATTGTCGATAGCCTGAATGCTGTCAAAATTGGGTTGATTTACAACATGACGGTGGAGGCTTTCAAGCTGGGATCTTAAACCCCCAGCAGTTACCACCCTGGTCGTATCACGTCGAACTTTCAAGCGCAACCCTTGAACAATGTCCAGGCAATGCTTAGGAAGACAATCAACCCTCTCATTGAAGTTAGCATCGCCATGGGCTGGAATGGCACCATCACAAACAAATTTAGGAGAAAACCTGATGTTTAAAAAAGTGGGTTGAACGGTGTTTTACCGGCTTTATTACTGTACTCGCTTTTTTGCCAACAACTGATCCTCAAGGGCGGCGATACGGTTATAAGCAGCGGTTAACTGCGCCGTCAATCGTTGAATTTGAATTTCGGGTGCAAGGGGGCGATCGCCGCGATGGCTATCGACACCATCATCGTCGAGCAAAATATCTTTATGCTCCGAAACACCCTCTAAGCCGCTGTGGTTAAAGGTCGAACGGTAGCTCATAGATCGCTGATCAGACCGCTTAATTTGCTCGGCACCAAAGCGGCATTCAGACACGACATCCGTCATAGAACTACTCAGTTGTTCAATCCGACGGGTCAATTCTTCAACCTTGCGAGTGAGAACACTGATTTGCTCATGTAGACTATCCATCACGGTAATTGACCCAAGTTTTAACGACTTTGTCCCTATTTATCTTAAGGAATGTTATAGATGATCTGGCGTTTACTCCTGAATCATTTAACCTTTGTTTTGACAGGTAATTTAAAACCCGCTGAAGATACAGACGCTTAATATTTTCGACTAATATTTTTGACAAAAAATAGCGGCTTTGGCGGGGGAAATCATCCCCTAGGTTATGGCTCTTGATTCTTGAGATGGAATGGGTTTGATGCGGTTCTGATCATATTTGAATATCCTACTGTGCTAACCAAACGGTTGCTGTCAAGAAATAGAAAGAGCGACTGTTTTATGCCGTTTGGTCAAAATGAGTAGGGGAGGTACTGACTTAAAAATGCGGACTTTCCTGTGTGCTCAACATTTTGATGGGCAGCCGGTAGACGCAGTGGTTTGGCAGCGCCCTATGAACCGTGAGCATCTGCATCGACAAGCCAGAAACAAGGCTTTACAAATTATCTTTATGAGCGGCCAGCAGCGTCAACCTGATCCGAGGTTGGCTGATCAGAGGTTCATACCGTCGGGAAATTTCTGCTGTAGCCTGGCGTAATGTTTTCCCCTCTAAATAGAGGCGACCAATTAAGGGCAGGCTAATATCTCCATTCGTTAGTACTGTATGCTCTCCGCTGTATTCAGGAAAATGGGTTAGCTCAAATCGCAGGAGATCGCCCGCGGTTAAGCGAGCCTGACTTTTAGAATGGCGAGAATAATGAAGTTCCAATGGCATTGCTGTGCCTGGAGATACGGGCTGATCAGATTTTACTGAAGCGCTGGCTTCCACCAGGGTAAAACTCACGGGCAAAGCCATTGGGCTACTCTCCTGTAGGGTTGATAGTTTGCTAACCTTGGTTTTTCCGAGGGTATGTCGTGCCTGTAGGAGGCGATAAATCAGGCTGGCGGCGTCGGCCCGTGTCGGCATAGAAAAATACTCAAGCAGATCCTGGTAGGCGATCGCCGCTTCCAGATTAGCCTTTTTCAACATCTGGTTAAATTGAGCAGCAGTAATCCTGGCATCTGGGTGAAACTGACCATCCCCCATACCCGCTACAATTCTCCGAGCATTAAGGGCAAGAATTTCTCCCTCGGCCCAATGTCCAACCACGTCCGAAAAGGGTTGACTTTGAGCCTGTAAGGAGATAGGCCGACTGAAACCCTTATTACTGGGCCATGGCCACAAGTTGAATCGATTCTGGCGCAGCCACTCTAGACCATGGCTGGAGGAGGGCGACCGCATGATCGACTGACAACGGCAATGCGATTTCCTCTGGAGGGGCAGGGGAAATCTTCAGTTCAGAAGCATTAGCTTGTAGCGCCAGAGCCTGACTAATGACGTGGCTAAATTGATAGGTCATGATGGTTTCTAAATCCACCGTGGTTTTGAGCCAGTGCAGTGACATCCGTGACATTATCAGCGGCTGAGGCAAATCGGCCTGCAACGGTGCTGCTGGCTCAAACCCCAAGGGAGCTTCAGTTTCTCCTGAATTGGCTAAATTTTGGGCAGCAATCACTGCAAGGGTGGTTACGGCAACCAATGAAACTTGAGAAACCCGCATAAAATTTGGATCTTGATTGGTTTAGGCTGTTGCTAGAACAAAGCTGCCTATCCCTACAAGGATTAAATCAGCAGTCAGGAGAAAATGAACTTTCTCCTCCAAAGCTATATAAACGTGATGGATCTTGAAACTCTGGTTAACCAGGCAGCCACCTGTTTGCTCTGGGTACCCGGTGCAAGTTGTCATGGGTACGCTTGTCAACCCAGAGGTTTCACCCCGCGCAGGAAGGCAGATTTACTCCAATAAATCATCGGCTTCTTTGCTAGCCGGGGGTGGGGCCTCTGCGGGTTCTACCTCGAGGTCGCGCATGTCCGATTCAGCCTCAGAGTCAATGCGACGAATTTGCACCTGGTGGAGTCGTGGGCCCTCCATGGAAATAATCGTGAAATCATGGTCGGCATAACGCAACTGCTCTCCCGGTTGGGGAATTTTTTGCAATTGATAAATTAAAAAACCTGCCAGAGTTAGGTAATCGTCAGTCAGGGGTAAATCGAGGTTCAACTGTTCGTTTAGCTCTTCGAGATCGATTTGGGCCTGCACCATAAAGGTTTGATCATCGAGAATTTGTACTGTTGGGTCTTCGGGGCTGATGGGTTCTGCTGTATTTCCTAAGATTTCGGCGATTAAGTCTTCGATCGTAATCAGGCCAGCGGTGCCACCGTATTCATCTACAACCATTGTCATGGCCTGCCGCGATCGCTGCATTTGTGGCAACAGTTCACCCAAGAGGGTGTTTTCTAGAACAAACCGGACTGGGCGAATCCAAGGCTGAATTGGGCTATCTAACTCCAGGCTGCCAGCGGCTAGAGGCTCTGCCAACTCCTTAAAATGCAGAACCCCCCGCACGTCATCCAGAGATTCGCCAATGACTGGGTAGCGACTGTGACCCGAATCTGCGACTTCAGCGAGGACATCACGCCACGTTGCCTCATAGGGAATCGCCACAATACTGGGTCGGGGGATCATCACCTCAGCAGCCGTCACTTCCCCAAACTCAAACACGTTGCGCAAAAGCTCGCGCTCTTCTGCCTCTAAACCAGTCGATTCAGTCGAGGCGGCGATGATTCGCTGTAACTCCTCTGGGGTCAACTGGTCATACCAGCCTTCGGGGTCGTAGCGAATCCCAAAGCTGCGCAATAACAGCCGAGTTGATTGATTTAGGATACAGATAAATGGACTAAATAAACGGGCGATCGCCAAACTGGGTGCCCCTAAAAAGCGAGCCAACTCTTCTGCGTAGATCAGAGCCACTGCCTTCGGGCAAAGTTCACCCAACACAATTTGCAAATAAGCCAGCAGAAAAAAGGTTGCCGGAATCGCCAGGGAGTGGGATACCCATTGGGCATTTGCCAAAGGCAGAGGAATCAACCCCAGCCAATAGCGCATGACATCGACGAGGGCACTTTCACCAATCCAACCTAGGGCCAGGCTTGCCAGAGTGATCCCCATTTGGGTGGTTGAAAGCAGGCGATCAATACTGCGCTGCAAATCCTGTACCGTCTTTGCCTGGACATCCCCCGCATCCACCAACTGGTTGATGCGCGATCGCCGCACAGCAACCATTGAAAACTCTGCAGTCACAAAAAAACCGTTAATGGCAATTAATGCAAAAACGGCCAATAAACGGGCGATAGTCTCCTGCCAAAAAAATTCCATAGGGGCAAGTAGGGTGATCACGCAGAAGCTAAACCACGTCAAGCCTAAAACCTGCGGCTTCTCTACAGATAAACCTTGCGGCTTAGACTCAAACTAAGGTTTACCGTTTGTCCGGTAACCAACCCATCCAAAAAACTCCATTTTATTTTTATTGGTGCCCGACTGGAATGTTCGGAAGCTGTAACTGCACGCGCTGGTTAGGATAATCTGCTAAGCCTAACGTTAACCGCCCAGCTTGTTCGACCAGTTCTGCCGGGACTGTTACTGTACCAGAAAATAACTCCCCAGTGGGAGGCAATTCTGCCGGTAAACCTTGGGCCGTTGCCGGAATCACCGCGCCCTTATCATCGTTAACGCTCAGAAAAGAGTCGTTATAGACGAATCGAACCGCTGCCTCTCCCGTATTTTTGAGGTTGACCTTCATGAGCAACATGTCGCCCTGCTGTTTCACCGACTCGACTTCTAAAAACACTCCAAAGGTCTGCACAGAAATCGGTAATTTAACCGCTGCCACCTTGTTAACGACTTTGGTTATTGCAGGAGATGGGGATGCAATAGCCGCTGGTGCACCACTACTGGCCGCCCCACTCATCCGGGCCTTGGCTGCTGCAATCAGAGCCTCTTCCTGGAGAATAACAACTTCTTCTTTGCGAGGGGCATTCTGAGCAGTTGGATTGGTAGGGCGAGTATCGGGCTGGGTAATGCCCTTGAGCGCCTCTCGCCCCACGACTAATCCCCAGGCAGCACTAACAACTCCGGCTCCAAACATCAGTGCCAGCAAACTAAGGGTAAGAGCGACGGTCGAATTAATTTTCATAGGAGTTACAGAAGGCAAACAAAGGGAATTGAGTCGAATCAAGCTAAAATGTAGCGTGACCAGGGTTGGCCGAGCGGTTGAGGCAGCGAACTCATAATTCGCGTCAGGCAGGTTCAACTCCTGCACCCTGGATTAACGGTCACTTCAGATTAAACTCAGTCCAGTTTGAAGGCGATCGCTTCTTATAAAGACCTGATTATTGAGCACGAGCTGGACATGGTTTAACTTTTATGAGTTGATTCTAGTCCAACTTTTTCGCAGTCAAGCTAGATTTAGAATCTTTTCGTGCTTTTCAGCGATCCAAAACTGACCGTCTACTGGGTTAGTCTGGATGAAGAACCCAGGAGGTTAAGAATACAGCCGATCCCCAATAGATTCCCAATTGACTTTCCACGAATCTGGTTCTTTTCTACTGCCCAAAATTCTTACAGAAAGCCTGCGGAATTAGAGCCAAAACTGGTGCAGTCTAAAGAAGAAGCAAAATATTGGAGTGATCAAACCATCATGTCTCGGTTGATTGGCGTTTTACTGTTGCTGGTGGGTCTTTACTTTTTGGGTCAGAACATTATTTTCTCGACGATGATCTACCCTCCGTTCTTTTGGCGCAGTCTCCCTGCCCTGGGTTCTGCGCTGGCGATCGCAGCGGGAGTCGTCTGCCTCATCTTTTATCCGCGTCAAACGGGTTCTTGGGGTTGGGTTTTGTTGGTCGGCGGCGTGGTCATCGTGTTTATCAGCGGTGGCGTTATGCTGCGGCCCACCAGCCTGTGGAACTTCTTTATTGGGCTAACGACCCTGGCGGTGGGTTTTAAGCTGGTGACCAATCGTCGTCGCCTGTTTTAAGTGCGATCGTCGTTGCTAACGTCTTTCCAGCTTTTTGCAGATATTGCCACACCTGCTCCAGCAAATCGGGGGCATCGGCATCAAACCAAACAATAGTTGGGTCTGCACGAAACCAGGTGCGCTGGCGTTTGGCAAATTGGCGCGTGTGTAGAACGGTCAGGGCTTGGGCCTGGGCTAGGGAGCATTCTCCTGCCAGATATTGCTTCAGTTCAGCGTACCCTAACGTATTGAGCAGCGGTAAATCAAAGCCGTAGGTTTTTCCCAGATGGTTGACCTCTGCGAGCAGCCCCCGTTCGATCATCTCCTGGGTGCGCTTTTGGATGCGATCGCCCAAGGCTTCTGAGCTTTGACAATCCAGGCCAATTTGTAGAATTGGATAGGTCGGCGGCTGCTCCCCCTGTTGCTCTGAGGCCGGTCGTCCGGTGACGTAAAACACCTCTAGCGATCGCAGGGTGCGGGTGGCATCATTGGCATGAATCCGCTGGGCCGAGAGGGGATCCACCCGGCGCAAGAGGTCGTAGCAGTGAGGTTGCCCCAACACTGCTAGCTGCGATCGCAGTTGGGGTTGGGGCGCAACGGGGGGAATTTTTAGTCCTCGGGTCACAGCGCGAATATATAACCCGGTACCACCGACCAATAGCATCGGCACCAATGCAACTTCGGATGTTTTAGTGGGCGTCACCGCTGCAACGCCCGCTTCCATTGCTGCCCTACACAGGCTCTGAATCACAGTCTGGGCCTGGGCCTGGTATTCTGCCACTGTCAAGGTTTCTGTCGGCTCACACAGATCGATGAGATAATGGGGCACCTGCTGCTGCTCTTGTCGCGTCGGCTTGGCTGTGCCAATATCAAAGCCGCGATAGACCTGGCGCGAGTCGGCACTGAGAATGGCACTATGGAGCCGTTGGGCTAGGGCGATCGCCAACCCCGACTTGCCCGTGGCCGTGGCCCCACAAATTACAATTAAAAATGGTACAAAGGTATTCAAAATCATTAAAATAAACTGGTTCGAGAGCGGGAAGATGAAAAAGCAGATTCATCCCCTTGTCGAATATTTTAGGAGAGGCTGCTAAAATCGCTTGAGAGCCTTTCGTGCTAGAATTTTGAGTGGATTTGTTGTTTTGCGGTTATAACGGCTTAAACTGCCAGTTTGATGGAGCTATCCCATGGCGAATGATTATGGTGCAGAACAGATTCAAGTCCTGGAAGGAATTGAGCATGTTCGTAAACGCCCAGGAATGTACATCGGCAGTACAGGACCACGGGGACTGCATCACCTAGTTTACGAGGTTGTTGACAATTCCGTCGATGAAGCGTTGGCGGGGTACTGCAAAAATATTCAAGTTACAATCAACCCCAATGGCTCTGTCTCTGTCGTTGATGATGGGCGGGGTATTCCCACTGGTGTTCATCCCCGCACGGGCAAATCAGCTCTAGAAACGGTGCTGACGGTACTAGGGGCCGGGGGAAAATTTGGCGGGGGCGGGTATAAGGTAACAGGTGGTTTGCATGGGGTGGGGGTTTCGGTTGTGAATGCCCTGTCCCAATGGTTAGAAGCAACGGTGTGGCGCGAAGGCAAAATTCATACCCAGCGATTTGAACGGGGAGTGCCTGTTGCCCCGATGACGGTTGAGCCAGGAGGAGGCGATCGCACCGGCACCGCGATTACCTTCATGCCAGATGACACTATTTTCACCACGGGAATCGAGTTTGACTACAACACGCTCGCTGGCCGCTTGCGGGAGCTGGCCTTTCTCAACGGCGGAGTCAAAATCACCTTCACGGATGAGCGTCTGGAACTGCTCAAATCTGAAGAACCCAGGGTTGAAACCTACTACTACGAAGGTGGCATCCGTGAATATGTTGGCTACATTAACTCTGACAAGCAAGCCCTGCACGAAGAGGTGATTTATATCCAGGGAGAACGCAACAACGTTCAGGTGGAGGTAGCTTTACAGTGGTGTGCTGACGCCTATACCGATAACCTGTTTGGCTTTGCCAACAATATTCGTACCATTGATGGCGGCACTCACCTAGAAGGTCTTAAGACTGTGTTGACCCGCACCATGAACGCTACGGCTCGCAAGCGTAACAAGCTTAAGGAAAATGAGTCAAACCTAGCAGGGGAAAATATTCGTGAGGGATTGACAGCGGTCGTTTCTGTTAAGGTGCCCGACCCAGAATTTGAGGGACAAACGAAGACTAAGTTGGGCAATACCGAGGTGCGCGGCATTGTGGATTCTCTGGTTGGGGAGGTGCTGAATGAGTATCTGGAGTTTCACCCTAATATTGCCGATGCCATTCTCGAAAAAGCGATTCAAGCCTTTAAAGCGGCGGAAGCCGCTCGTCTGGCTCGGGAGCAGGTGCGACGCAAATCAGTTTTAGAATCGTCCACCCTACCTGGCAAGTTAGCCGATTGTAGTTCCCGAGATCCCAGCGAGTCGGAGATTTTCATTGTCGAAGGGGACTCCGCTGGTGGTTCGGCCAAGCAGGGGCGCGATCGCCGCTTTCAAGCCATTTTGCCGTTACGGGGCAAGATCCTCAATATTGAGAAAACCGACGACTTTAAGATTTACAAAAATACAGAAATTCAAGCCTTGATTACGGCGCTGGGGTTAGGCATCAAAGGCGAAGAGTTTGATGCATCTAATCTGCGCTATCACCGCATCATCATCATGACCGATGCCGATGTCGATGGGGCACATATTCGCACGTTACTGCTCACCTTTTTCTATCGCTACCAGCGGGATATGGTTGATCAAGGCTATGTTTACATTGCTTGCCCACCTCTTTATAAGGTGGAGCGGGGCCGCAATCACTACTACTGCTACAGCGATCGCGAACGCGATCAGCGCATCGCCTCCTTTGGCGAAAATGCTAAGGTAGAAATCCAGCGGTTCAAAGGTCTGGGAGAAATGATGCCCCAGCAACTCTGGGAAACCACAATGAACCCAGAGTCACGCACGCTCAAGCGGGTTGAGATCGAGGATGCCGCCGAAGCCGATCGCATCTTTACGATTCTTATGGGTGATCGGGTCGCTCCCCGACGGGAGTTTATTGAAACCAATGCGCCGAAACTGGCCCTAGCCGACCTGGATATTTAGGTATTGGCTATTTAAGTAGCAGAGACCCTGTTTACAGACGAAAGGATGGGAATGAATAACCATCCTTTTCTAGGACAACGGGGCAAAAACTCGTTACCGATGCAGGCATCTTGAATACTTCGTTGTGAAGGTGTCATCATGAATTCCGCATAGCGGCACCAGTATCTGGGAATAATTTGCAAGATTAAGCATCAATCTTGATAGAGCAATCGATGAGATTGTTCGGACAATCAAACGTCTTAGCAGTTTTGATAGAAATGTCTTTCAGTCCTAAAGCTTTCATTGAGAGCCTATCACCTTCACAGGCCCTCATCCCCCATCCTCTTCTCCCAACCTAGGAGAAGGAGCGCCGAGCCATCTCAAAGTCTCTCTCCCACCCCCCCTTAGCCCCCCAGACAGGGGAAGGGAGAGAGAATTAAGGTTTAGCTTGCTTCCCGCAGGGTAGGTTACGAAACTGGCATGCACTCTGAGCGATTGTCAGAAGAGAAAGCATACTGGCTGTAGCCAACATTAGCCCATTGGCAATGTTGGCAAGGCAGAAAACTGTAAAGCTATGTAAATGTACTGAAAATGAAGAATATTTGTGCAGTCTTTGTCAAGACCAGAAAACAGCCGAACAATCGGCTCAGCCCAGGTTTTAGCTCAATTTAAGTAATTGAAGTAGGGAATCCGCTTCCGTTACAAATAGGCATTTTCTGTTCCCTTGCCCAAAAAATGAGGCGATCGCTCAGTATGTTTTCGAGGGATATAAACTTTCCATGACGCAGATTCCGTGTTTGCGACAGTTTTTTTTCTCCGATAAGCGCCTATCTTAAGACAGTGAAGGCTAAACCGATAGCAGGTTGCTACGGAAATGGCCCAACAAATTCCTATCCTTCTAGTCGCAAAGGGAATTAAAACAATGGCTGTTGAAAAAGTAAACTCCTCTTCAAGTTTGGCTGAAGTTATTGATCGGATTTTGGATAAGGGTATCGTGATTGATGCCTGGGTTCGGGTTTCTCTCGTCGGCATTGAACTCTTGGCCGTTGAAGCTCGTGTTGTGATTGCCTCTGTTGAGACCTACCTCAAGTATGCAGAAGCTGTGGGCTTAACCACCCAAGCCGCTGTGCCTGCTGCCTAGTTAAACCCTTAGTGGGAGGTAGAAAACCCACATTAGAAATGGCTGGCAAAAATAGGAGTTTTGGACCTTCTCCTCAAGTTTTGACCGGAGCATCTCCTTCATCGTCTGGCTTTTCTATCTCCCTTTTATTTTTTTCAATCTTTATACTCTCCAAAAGTGACGATAACCTCTTTACGCCCCAGTTTTAACGGGAATTATTCCTTTACTCTTTCAAAAAATTGGTTGAAATACTTGCCACTGAATTTTTCTTGGATCGCCTTAAAATCGCCACCATCCCAGGATGATAGGTTGCGGCTGTAGCCAAGCGCAGACAGCACGTCACACCACCTGAATAAATCCGGTGCCTTAGCCATTCCCGTTCTAAGAATTGGTTTGGTAGCTTGATCCTAGCTGTCTGGGTTGAGTCAGCATGATTATATTGTTGTTAGTTTTCAACTTCCAAAAATAAGTCTTGATAGATCATCAGAGCGATCGCTTTCTTCTCTATCTACCTTCATTCAAGGAGTTTTCAAAGATGTCTCTTTACCACTCCTGGCAGCAGTCACGACAGCAGAGAAATCAAACTGTTCGAGCGTTTCTGGCGACAGCACAGCAACAACGTCAGATTACAGCGACACAACTGCGGGATGATTTGACCCTATTTCGAGAAATCCTAGCTCAGCAAGATCAGATGCGGCGGGAAAACGCCCAGCAATTGCAACAGCAGTTACAGCAATTCAAAACCGCGTTGCAGACAGATATTCAGACCTTTTTAACCTCAACGGCTAGCCAACGCCGGGCAGAGGCTCAACAACTAGCGCAGGATTTAGCTGCTTTTCGGCAATCACTCCAAGCCGAGGTGGCCGATCTCCGTCAGGATTTGCAGTTGGAATTGGCCGTCAATCAGGAAGGGGTGAATCAATTTTTAAGCCAGTGTCACGCCCAACGCAAGACCCTGCACTTACAAACCACCCAAGCATTGGCTGAATTTGTCGATAACCTGCGTTTAGAGGTGCAAACCTATCTGACCGCGACTCAATCGGCCCGGCAAGAGATGGCTACGCAACTGCGCCAAACGTTGGCTCAAAGTTGGGCAAAGCGTACCGCAGAGATGCAAACTCTATTTGACCAGTTGGGACAATTTCGAGGAGAGTTAGGGCAATTTCGGAGCAATTTACGGCAGCAAGTCTGGGGAACTGCTGTTCCGCTTGTGGCTAGACCCACGCAGGTGGTAGCAAAGCCCAAAATGACCAAACCTCCCACGCTGGCTGTGCCTAAGCCGGTTTCGAGCAAGCCTGAAAAAGCTAGCCTGCCAACATCCTCTAGGTCGCTAGCTGCTGCTATACCAACGAAGCCAACTGGTATCTCTACCCCTGTCGGAGGTTCGCCGCATGGAGGAACAATCGCTGTGGCCCCTGCCCCTACGCCTACTCCCCTTTCTTACGAAAAGGCTGTTTACAACCACATCCACAAAACGAGTGGTGCCCGACTGACTGAGATTGAGGCGGCTCTGGAGATAAATCGCATTCAAGCAGTAGATGCCCTGCGATCGCTGATTAAGAAAGGCCTGATTACCCAGCGCGATCGCATCTATCTTGTCCAAGAACCCATCCTCTCCTGAGCCTGGGTGACATTGAACTCACAACATCTAGCTCACAATCCTAATCTTGCCCATTTCATTTAGTGAGGTTTTACCCGTGACCACGATTCTTCGAGCCAGCCCCCGCCGATTTGTCAGCACCCCCACCGTAGATCGAGTGATTGCCCGCGCTCTACGCTACTTGCAGTCGGGCTACTCTGTTCATTTGCGTGGCCCGGCGGGCACTGGTAAAACGACCCTGGCCTTACACCTAGCTGATTTACTTGCCCGTCCTATCATGCTGGTTTATGGAGATGATGAATTCAAAACCTCTGACCTGATTGGCAATCAGTTAGGGTATACCCGCAAAAAGGTGGTAGACAACTTTATTCATAGCGTTGTCAAAGTGGAGGATGAGCTGCGCCAGAATTGGGTAGATTCCCGTCTAACCCTGGCCTGCCGTGAAGGTTTCACCCTGGTGTACGACGAATTTAATCGTTCTCGCCCGGAGGTGAATAATGTGCTGCTGTCAGCTTTGGAAGAAAAGCTCCTGGTATTGCCACCCAGCAACAACCGCAGTGAATATATCCGGGTCAACCCTCATTTTCGTGCTATTTTTACCTCCAACCCCGAAGAGTACGTTGGGGTTCACGCTACACAAGATGCTCTGCTAGATCGGTTGATAACCATTAACATCCCCGAACCGGATGAACTAACTCAGCAAGAAATTCTCGTGCAAAAGACAGAAATTCAGCGGCCAGATGCCCTTTTGATTGTGCGCTTGGTCAAGGAATTTCGCCAACGCACAAATAGTGAGAAGGTTTCAGGCCTGCGTGCTTGCTTGATGATTGCCAAAATTTGCCATGATCATGCGATTCAGGTGAACGCTGGTAGCCAGGAATTTCGTGATGTCTGCTGTGATGTTTTACTTTCCCGTGCTGAAGTGCCACTGAAGACAGCTACCACGACGCTTTGGGAACTGCTGAATGGGGCAATTGGGGTAGGTTTAGGTCATTCAGAACGCCTGAATGAGCCTTACCCGGAAACAATCGCGCAACCGGTGCTGCCGAATCACAGTGCATCCCTGCTGCCGATTGGCGAAGAAACGACAACCGTGATTGCCGAACCTGCGATGGCAGAATCCGTTCAAGAAATTGCAGAGTTAGCACCCCCAGAAACCGTGGCGACGGTGGCAGAACCCCGGGTTTCAGAGGCTCCTCCTACCCCTCCTAAGGAAGTTGTTCTCCGCTTTCTCAAACAGGCAGAGGGCGTCCGGTTAGCCGAAATTGAACAGGCTTTGAATCTGGATCGGTTTCAGACGGTAGATTCCCTGAGGCTCTTACTCAAAGAAGGGCTGGTCGAACAACGCAACCGCTTTTACTTTGCGAAGGAGATGGCATCATGAGTACGGCAACGCTCTCACCTCGAGATGGCGATCGCACCATTCGCACAGCCACCCCTGGTTCGACCCTGGCGGACGTGCTAGAGCGGGTACTTGACAAGGGTCTTGTGATTGCGGGGGATATTTCAGTATCAGTCGCCGACACCGAACTGCTCAACATCCGCATTCGATTGTTGATTTCTTCTGTAGATAAAGCCCGAGAGATTGGCATCAACTGGTGGGAAAACAATCCCCACTTCAGCGCTCAAACCCGTGAATTGGTGGAAACCAATCGGCAACTCCTGCAAAGAATCGATACGCTGGAAACAGAACTGCGTGAATTACGCCAGCTTGCCCCTGTGCGACCCACTATCTAGCATAAAACTGTTTAGCATAAAACTGTCTGGCATGGAACTGTCTGGCATGGAACTGTACAGCCTAGAAAAGCCTTTTGATCCCGAAGATGATGGCTGCGAATGACTGGATGGCACGGTTATCAAAGCGATAATCAAAGGCCGATCTAGAGTGGCAGCAATAGTAGCGTTTGGGGAGATTTAGGTGGGGAGCGCGATCGCGAGCGATCAGTCACCAGCGACTTCGTCCATGGTTCTTATCTTCCATCCAAGCTGGAATAGGGGCTATTATCAGTTAGCGCGATCGCCTGGGTGCACCTTAGTCCATCCGCCCTGTTCACCAACAATCTGTGGATCCAGACTTACCCGTTCAAAGGATTTCGACCCCCGTTAGAAGCAATCGCGAGGCGGGGCTAGCTCCCCTATTGTTAACCGTGATTGATCTGGTGCGGCAATTAATGGAGGCTCAGGTGATCCGGCGAATGGAAGCCGAACTCCTAACCGAGGACGAGCTGGAGCGGGCGGCTGAGAGCTTGCGTAAGCTGGAAGAGCAGGTGATTCGCCTCTGTGAGATCTTTGAGATTGACCCGAAAGATTTGAACATTGACTTGGGCGAGTTTGGTACCCTGCTTCCTAAAGCGGGTGGCTATTATCCGGGTGAACCTGCGGCTACTCCAACGATTTTAGAATTGTTGGATCGACTATTGAATACGGGCGTAGTGCTGCAAGGAGACGTGGACTTAGGGCTGGCTAATATTGATCTGATTCATGCCAGGCTTCAGTTAGTGCTCACCTCGCAACCCCTTGCATCTCAGGCTGAGACGGCGATTGATACCCCTTCAAAACAGCCCTAAAAAAGGAGAGCGAATGCCCCCACTCGCTCCCCAGTTAGCTTATGCTCTACACATGCTTAAGACTAGCCGGTGAGCAGGGGACGGTACTTCGTCCGCTCTGATCATCTATCTAGGTGATTTCTGGCTCACCCGATCGCATGACAATCAGAGAAGATTTCTAAATTCAAAACGTAGTCTCCTAGGCGAACCTGATCTGCCCATAATTCGTACTCTACCCGCACAAAGCGTGGCAAAGGCAAGCCTTGCATCATCAGGCTGCGGGTGTAATTGCGTAAACAAAAGAGGCGGCTAGGGCTGGTGATTTCTTCCTGAAGCCAATAGCGGCTGGTTCCATAGAGACCCCGATCCCAGAGATGTCGATAACTAAAGGCACTATTCCCCTGGGTGGTGAGACTGACCCAAGAGGGTGATAACTCTAACCACAGCAGCCGGGGGATGGTGAGGGTTGTCGTTGCTGTGGCCACTGGGGGAAATTGGGTTGGCGCGATCGCGCTCATGTCTGCTGGTTCGGTTAAGACCAGATGAAACTGCTGTCGATCCTTTTGGTAAAGGGTCGCGATCGTCTCAAACTCAGCGGAATAGGGCAGATCCCTGGCCAGATGGTGGAGCGAGACAGAGCAAGAATGGTGCTTCAGCATAGGCTGGTACAGGTAAGGAGGTCGAAAACAGCAAGCGTCGCGGCAAGAAACAGGCTGCTTTGCCCTAGTAGCAAAGGAAGAACGGTACAGAACGCAGTAAAATCGCCATAGTGCGAACACGAGGTGAATGGTTCGCAGTGTTTGCAGTTTACCTGATCCCCATGGTGTACCCGACAATCATTTCTCTTCATCACAACGAAAGTCAACAGGTGTTGACGCTCGCTCCTCCGGCAGAGGGCCTAACCTTGCGGGGTCAGATCCGAGTGCCGGGAGATAAGTCAATTTCCCATCGTGCTTTGATGCTGGGGGCATTGGCTCACGGGGTCACGACCATCCACGGATTATTGTTGGGAGAAGACCCCCGCAGCACGGCCCGATGCTTTGCGGCAATGGGGGCAGAGGTTTCCGAATTAAATTCTGAGCAGGTTACGATTAAAGGAATTGGAGCCAGTGGTCTACAGGAACCAGTAGACATCCTGGATGCGGGTAACTCCGGTACCACCCTGCGGCTGATGCTGGGGATTTTAGCGGCTCAATCGGGGCGTTTTTTTGCCATTACGGGGGATTCTTCCCTGCGATCGCGCCCAATGTCACGGGCTGTTACTCCCTTGCGCCAAATGGGGGCTGGCATCTGGGGGCGCAAAGACGGCTCTCTGGCACCTCTGGCGGTACAAGGGCAAACCCTGCATCCACTGCATTACTATTCCCCCATTGCTTCCGCCCAAGTTAAGTCCTGCATCTTACTGGCCGGTCTGTTTACTGAGGGCAAAACCACTGTCACCGAACCGGCCCTTTCTCGTGACCATAGCGAACGGATGCTGCGGGCCTTTGGAGCCAACATTGAGGTAGATTTAGAAACCCGAAGTGCCAGCATCCTAGGGCCAGCCCAACTGCAAGGACAAGCGGTTGTGGTACCAGGAGACATTAGCTCGGCAGCCTTTTGGCTCGTGGCGGGGGCGATTATTCCCGGCGCAGATTTAACGATTGAGAATGTAGGGGTTAATCCTACTCGCACAGGTGTGCTGGAGGCTTTAGCCGCGATGGGAGCCGATATCACTCGCGCTAATGAACGCGAAGTTGCAGGCGAACCAGTGGCTGACTTGCGCGTGCGCTACAGCGACAGAGGGGATCGCCCCCCCCTGCATGCCTGTGAAATTGGCGGTGACCTAATCCCCCGCTTAATTGACGAAATTCCGATTCTGGCTGTTGCGGCAGCCTTTGCCCAGGGCACCACGATCATCCGCGATGCAGCAGAATTGCGGGTCAAGGAGAGCGATCGGATTGCGGTGATGGCGGCCCAACTCAGCCAGATGGGGGTCGCAGTGAGCGAACGGGCCGATGGCCTGGAGATTACTGGCGGGCACCCACTAAAAGGAGCGACACTCGACAGCTACACCGATCACCGGATCGCGATGAGTTTGGCGATCGCCGCACTGGCCGCCCAGGGGGTGACAACCATCCAGCGAGCAGAAGCGGTGGCGATTTCTTACCCCAGCTTTGTGCCGACCCTTACATCCATCCTGCAATAATTGGCGTTTCCTATGAATTCTGTGATTGCTCTGACGACTGACATCATCCGGCAATTAGATTTGACCCCTGCGGAGCAGCCCATCACCACCTGGCAGCAGCAGGAGTGTTTGCTTCAGCAAGAGCAAACACTGAAATTTCAAATTGATTACGAGCGATCGCCCGAAGACCCCCGTGAATTGTCAGAGATTCCTGAAATTCGTCTCTGGTTTATCCGTCTGGATGCCCGCTATCCCTGGTTACCCTTCTTACTAGACTGGAAAGCAGGGGAATTAGCTCGCTACGCAGCCATGCTAGTACCGCACCAGTTTCATCCTCGGGATGGGATTCTCTACAATCCAGAAGCACTAGAAATTTTTGTGATGCAAAAAGTATTTGTTTTAAGTGATTGGCTCAAACAGCAACAAATTGAGGGCCATTCACGGTTACAGTCGATGACTCAAATGCTTGGCTATGAGCTAGATGATGCATTCTTTGCCCTGCTATGATGCAGCTATCGGGGCAATCAGAGCCGTTGGAGAATGCCTGATTTGACCCAGTGAATGAGTGCATCCTAGTCTCGTAAGCAAAAGGAGGATGCACCCGAGTGAATCTTGTCAAATTGTCGGGATTCGCCAACTATCAATGGGAATAAAGCAATAGCTCTGAGTCATCGGCATCTCCAGACGAGCCGCTGGGGAAGGTCTTCTAAAAGGCATATTGCTTGGCTTGGGCACCCAATCGCTTGATTGCGCCCAACCACTTACCCGTAGCACCAGGCCGCTCAAACCAGTTGAAAGAGGGGGAATCAACTCATGGATATCCCCTTATTAGTTTAAGAATCCGCCTTTTTGGTAGCAACGAGGGAAATCTGCTTACGATATAATCCGCTCAGTCTTATCCCTGATCCCATCACGCAGTTAGCTAGAGTGCAAGGAAACCCGACCCAGTGGAACAGCTTAGCCGTAACCGACATGCTTCTGATGCATCCGAGCCTTCCCCTTCCCCGAATTCAGCCTCATCCGTTGCCGCAGTGACGGCTCCCTCCTGCCGCAGATGGTGGAGGCGATTGGGGCAAGGAGTGTTGCTCCTGACAACGGCGACTGTTTCCGCATCGGTGGGGCTGTTAGCTGCTCTGACGGTGCCCTTGCCAAGTCATCTTTTCCCGAATGATCGCGGCCCAGAATCAATTGAAGAAATCCTCAAATATGGGTTTCAGTACCGCCTATCGCGCCCTGTGCATATTCTGGTGATGGGAATTGATCGGGTTCCTGGGGCTGATCCGGGTTCGACGGCTTTATTTGAGGGACGCAGCGACACCATGCTGCTAGTGAAGGTTGATCCCAAGGCTGATTCGGTGAGTTTACTCTCGATTCCTCGTGATACCAGGGTTGAGTTACCTGGCACGCAAGAAATGACGAAAGTCAATGATGCCAATGCTCGGGGCGGTGCCGGTTTAGCCGCAGCTACCGTGAGCCAGATGCTCAACGGTGTGACAATTGATCGCTACATTCGGGTTAGTACTGACGCCTTTCGGGAGTTGGTTGATGCTTTAGGCGGGATACGGGTGTTTGTACCAGAAAAAATGTCCTACATCGACAATACTCAAAAGCTCAAAATTGACTTAGAGCCAGGTTGGCAGGTGCTGGATGGCGATAAGGCTGAGCAGTTTGCCCGCTTTCGGCAGGATGGCTATGGCGACATTGGCCGGGTTCAACGACAGCAGACATTGTTAAAAGCACTCCGCGATCGCCTCACCCACCCGGCAGTGATTCCCCGATTGCCAGCCCTGATTGGCTCAATGCAGAAATATATTGATACTAACCTGAGCCTGGAAGAAATGTTAGCGCTGGTTGGAGCAGGGCGGTACATCAGCCAGGGAAACTTTCGTCAGGTGATGTTGCCAGGCCGCTTCAGTCAACCTAATGAGTACATTGCCAGCTACTGGATTATGGATCCGATAGGACGCGATCGCGTGCTCCAGCAATATTTCAACTTCAGCCCTGAGGGCATTGCTGAGTCGAGAACTTCGGAAATCTCCACCCTCCGCATCGCCATTCAAAATGCCTCCAATCAGCCGGGTGCAGCCACCCAACTCCGTGCCCAATTGCAAGATATGGGTTTTTATAACACCTATCTAGTGTCAGACTGGGCCGATCGACAAAATAAAACGGAGATTATTGTGCAGCAGGGAGACCTGGATCGAGCGAAAGAACTGGCGAAAATCCTGGGATTTGGCTCCATTAACCCTGCATCTGTTGGAGATATTGACTCAGAAGTAACCATTCGAGTTGGAAACGATTGGGCAAAGCGGACAAAGTAGCGTGTTGAAAAGTAGAGACCAATCAGAAGGTTGCTAGCAAACAAACAACCAGCTAGCTTTTTCTCTGCGGCAGATCCAGCAAGAATGACAAAGCCCAACCGGCCACGCCCTAAGCGTAGTCGAAAGGCATTCCGTTTAAGGGTAAGCTAGCTCTTCTCTAGGAATCGCCTCAGACCATACCTCAGCTTGTACAAATAGATAGTCTTAATTAGCTGTATTAGCTGTAAGCAGGGAAAAGTAAGGACTGCACCCCCCAGCAGAAGATGCCACTCCCTCCCCCCCGCAATCACCTTCAATTTAATGGCGCTCAGCTACTACCTGTGGCCTCACCCAATCGCTACTTTACGAAACTCCACGGCACTTACATAGGTTGATCGTTTTGTAAATACATCTGTTGCAAAAATTAAACCTATGGTTAGACTGGAGATAGGCCGATTGCACCATGGCAATCCATAGGAGGTAGCAAAATGGGATTGACTCGTAAGGTTGAGGTTTATCGGCTAGAGTCGCTTAAAAGCGGTATGGCCCAGTTTTACACCCCCCAGGCTAGTGATGAAACCATGCTGGTGCAGGTTTCTAGTGGCACTGTTGATGAGTTGTTTGTGCATCATTACCAGACTGACCAATTGCTCGTCGTGCGGGGCAGTTTTGTCCTAGTAGTATTGCAGAATCGTCAGTACGATTACATTCCAATGAGTCAGCAAGAACCCAAAGTGGTGCGGATTCCCCCGGGGATTCCCCATGGGGCGATTAACCTAAGTACGAAGGAATGTGTCTTAGTGAATGCTGTATTGCGCCATGGGCCAGCCCATGAGCGTGATTATCGCCCGCTAAAGCGACCCTTTGCCTATGACTTAAAGCAGGCCGAAGCAGCGATGCAGCGCCTTGAAGCTGCCATTGGTGTTTAGAGTGCCTTTGCAGAGTGCTCGGCAATGAAAACGGCAGCGACCGCAACAAAGTGCATTGGGGCAGGAGCTAGCGCATGGGTTGCGAGATTAGTCATGCTAGCAAGCTTAGGCATCAGCCTTGTCGCATGGAAATGGGTCAGTTGGCAACTCTTCAGCCTGAGTCTTGTTTGTTGGTGAATCTTTGAAAAGGGGGGGCGTGGTTTGATTTGTCTGGGAATTGGCCGGGATCCAAAGCTGGGTTGTTGCCTGAAGAAACCTATCAGATTCATAGAAGGCATCTAGTGCCTTCAGCTCCTGCTCTGACAGCCAGAAATCAGCATTATCCAGGGGAGAGTCAGTTGCCATGGAGGCGGATGCCACCCTTTCCAGATCTGCGAGAACTTCTTGAGCGGATTCATAGCGTTGGCTAAAGTCTCGTCGGATCATTTTTGTCACAACCTCGGCAAGGGCCTGGCTGACCTGGGCACGATCGCGCCAGAGCAAATCTCCAGTGCGCTCATCTGTTTTAAGATGGCTAGGGGGTAAGCCCGTCAAAGCCTGCACACTAGTCATCCCAATGGCATAGAGGTCACTACTAAAGCGCGGATTACCGGCGTACTGTTCATCGGGCATAAACCCTTTGGTGCCAATGCCGACGGTTGCACTGGAGAGTTGCTGTGTTTGTTCGACCAGGGCTGGAATTTCTTTGACCGCGCCAAAGTCAATCAGCACTAGCTTGCCATCAGATTTGCGTCGGATAATGTTGCTGGGTTTAATATCGCGATGAATCACATTTTGGCTATGGACAAAGGCAATAATTTCGAGTAGGTCTTTCAGTAGGGCAATCACACGGCTTTCAGGAAAAGGCATGCCAATCCGTAATTCTGTACTGAGAGGATGCCCTAGAATAAACTCCTGCACCAGATAAAATTCGTTCTCCTCCTCAAAGTAGGCGAGTAGCTGAGGAATGCGATCGTGTTTACCGAGTTTTTCGAGAATAGTTGCCTCGCGCTGAAACATAGTGCGGGCCAGTTGTAGCAGTTTGGGGTTATCGCTAACCAGGCGTAGATGTTTGACTACACAGGTTGGGTGCCCCGGTCGGTGGGTATCTTCTGCAATAAAGGTTTCACTGAACCCCCCCGATCCCAAAACTTTGAGAATGCAATAGCGCCCTTTCAGAGTTTTGCCAAAGACGGCTTGTTGGCGCAGGATCAAAATGTCTTGCAGATCTTCCTGTTGGCTAATAATTTCTTGAACGATTGGGGAATTGGCATACTGGGCCAGGGTTTGCCGTAATTGCATCCGACGCAGGTAGTCGCTGGCGGTTTGAGTGAGAAAGTAGCATACCCCACTGAGGGCGATCGCCCCCAGTGGGATGGTGGTTGGTAGGCTGAGATAACGGTAGGTAAAAATGCCATACCCTAGACTGGCAACTCCCAGCAGAATACCAGCGGTAATCAACAGTTGCTGATGGGGTCGCTTTGCCCGGCTCTGAAGCCAACCTGCGCCCAGGCAAAGGGTCAAGACATAGGCAGCCTGCCCCCAAGGGGGAGCGATCGCATTGGCAATGGCACGATTCTCCATCAAGGTGGCGATCGCATTAGCGTTAATCTCGATTCCGCTCATCGGGTTTGGGTAGCGGAAGGTGCCCGCAAAAGGGGCATTGTGAAAATCTCGATAGGCGGCAGCCGTTGGCCCAATTAGCACAATCTTGTCTTTAAAAGTGCCATCCTTTCGATGCTTTTGCCAGTTTGTTTGATCCAGAATATGCCAGAGGGGCACCTGGGGAAAGGTATTTTTAGGGCCGTAGTAAAAAATATCGCTTCCTCGGGGATGCGCGTAGGCAACCTGGGCTGACTGCAAGGCGGCTTCAGCAAAGGAAGGAATCTGGGCGCTGGTCTGTAAAAAATCCGCAGCCACATCTGGTGGATAGGTTTTAGCAACCATTAGGGGATACTCGCGCCCCAGGGTATGGAGTTTACCGTTGGGTGCGGGTGCATAGTTGATATGACCAATGACCAGTGGAGCGGTCTCAAAGATAGCATGAGGGGTAATCACTTGAGTCCGCTGGCCGGCATTGTCAATCACATCGTCGTATTGAGCCGCTAGGGTAACCCGTTTGGGATATTTTGCTAAGACCTGACTGAGTTGCTGATCAGCTTTTGGGCTGGCACTTAGTCCATCCAGCACGATGTCGATCGCAACCGTTTTAGCCCCTGCTTGCATTAACCGATCAATCGCGATCGCGTAGGCACTGCGCTTAGGGGGAGCTGTTTCGAGTGGCTCCAGATCCACATATTTTTGCGGATCGGTGGGATATACCTGGCTCCCTTGCACAGCAGAATCTTCATCCAGGCCAACAATCACAATGTCAGCGGGCGGTGGCAGCGGGCCACGAAACTCAAAGAACCAGACCTGCCCCTGACGTTCGAGTAACTGGCCCAGACTGGTTTGGCTACCAGTCATGAGCGCTCCGGCGATCGCCCAAAGCCCCATCAGCCAGTGGCCTAACTTGGCCGTGTGTTTTGCTCGTAACGAAGTGGATGTTGGCGCAACGGTTTGATTAACCGTGGAAGGCAAGCCTGCAACTAGGGTTGCGTCCTCTAGCGATGACGATTTCTCAGGCATGATCCCAATTCAAATGGTGCAACCGATACCCTGCATCCCCTGATGGTTTGGCCCTTTCCCAAAAATGATCGTGATGCACAACTTAACGCTAAGGAAACAAAGTTCCGGTCAGAACTCTAGCCAGAAAGGGCGACATTACTGTCGTCTATCCTGGCTTAGAAATTAGATTTTGGCTAGTCCTCTGGGGATCGCAAAATGGTCTGTAAAGGGATCCGCAATCGCGGATAAAAGTATTGATGAGCACAGCAGAATCCCCCCTGTTGGGTGATGACACGCGGTGTGGGATCATTAATCTATAAGCAGAGAGAACCAGTTGCTCTGCTTCCCGTTGAATCGAGAGGGGATGCCCTTTTGCCTAGGTCATTTGGTCATTTTCCGCTGCTTATCGCGTTGCTGAGAACCGTTTCTGGTAAGGGCCTCACTAAGCAAGATTTAGCTTGAAATCGATGGGCCTTCTACCTGCAAACGTTCAGTCTAGACTGAGCCGCAGTTGATTGATTTCCCTTGCAGTTCAAAAAAGCAAGGGTAGACGCCTATCCACCCGACTGATTACAGCAGGAGAACGGTAAATGTTAGAACTCTTTGCCTTTTTTGCAATTTACCTGATATTCAGCGCTATCTTTGTCGCCCGTTTGGATGCACCCGTCAAAGAGTAAACCAGTCGCTTAGGTGATGGTTACGACTCATGTAGAGTCAGGTTTTAAGGGTGGGGCGCTGGCTGTAGCATTTGTTCGAGTACCTGTCTCTGGTCTGGGTCAGGTTCTTGGCGAAGGTGCTCTTTTAGAGCGTTTTGCGCTGTCTCTGTACGGCGACGGGAAAGGCTACGAAATGCTTGAGTGCGAGTTTCGCGATCGCCACTAGAAAGAAGCCGAATCAGTAGGGCCTCCCAATCGGGCGTTTGTTTTTGCACAGCCAGGCTGCGCCGAGCTTGTTGGCGGACGGGTGGTTCGGTATCGGCTACGGCCTGCTCAATGTAAGGTAGATAGACTGGGTTAGGAAATAGCTCCATGAGATGCATGGCCCAGCGTCTTTCAGCAGCATTACCATGGGTAAATAGCTCAGGGGCCGCTAAGTCGGCATTCAGTTCCTCCATTGCATCCAGCAGGCAAAGCTTGTTGACCTCAGTCGGGGTTTCATAGGCCTGTAGCAGTGGAATCAGTGCCCGGCGATCGCCCAACACTGTTAAAGCTTGAGCTGCCTGACACCACTGTTCTGGATGGCGCAACTGAGCGATCGCCGTTTGATAATCCATATGTGTAGGTTTCTCTCCTTCTGAATTAGCAAAACCAGGCACAGTAACTGCACCAGAGCAACTGTAAGCGCTCCACAACAACGGTAGCACTACCAGACCAAGGGGGAACTTCTTCCTAACGAACCACCGGGTTGTCTTCCAGCCCAAACCCACGATAAGCACCTCCGCGACGACCTCCCGGTGTTGTTGGCCCCTGTTGCGCATCCATCCCCCGAATAATTTGCTCCGCTGATTGCTGCCCCAAGACTGAATCCAGAAAGGTTTCCAGAGTGCCTGTTTCATCGCCCCAATCGACAGTACGCTGGGTTGCCAAAATATCCGTTGAGCGGGAGTCGTGCCCCGGTGTTGCCCGCAGACTAGTGACATAATCTTGAGTACGACAGCCATCAAACACCAATAACCGATAGCGGCGTTCAGGATGATCTACTGCGGCTCGAGCCAACTCACCGGCTTGACCTGTGACAGGGGCAGATCCAGTTCTCCCCTGACGCTGCAAGCTCCAGTAAATTAAACGGCTGCCAAACTCCCCAGAATGACGATTTTGAGGATTCACAAAGACATTCCCCTGATTAGAACCAAGCACATTGATACGATTGTGGTTGACCCGCCAGAGAAATTGTTGCCAGGCTGATCGCCCGCTGCGTCTCCCCTCATTTCGCATTTCTCGCTCCAACACAGTGTAATCGCGAATCTCCTGCTCAATGTTGCCGTCTCGATCTAGCAGTTCAAAAGACATAAAGTTGCGGTCAAAGTCTGGCCCAGAGCCATAGCGACCGTGGCCAGAATAGTAGGCAATATCCGACTGAGCCATCCCTTCACGAAATGCTCCCGAGGCCGCTGCTCCCTCGCTACCATCCGCACTAAAAATCAGCCGCACTACTGCATGCACCTGGCGTGCTTCTGCGGCAGGGGGCGTATAGGTGAGGGCATTTTCACGCACAAAGAACAGCCCAAAGGCGCTTTCACCCATTGCTCGTCCCGCCTGTTTATAAATCTGCCGTGCGGCATCGGCATCCTGGACAAACCCCCGTGCTGTGAGAATCCGCTGAAAGGCTCTAATCGTATGACGGTGATGCCCTTCTTCATCAAAGCCGATGCCCAGGGTCATATCTAACACCCCATCTCGGAACATCTCGCCATAGCGGAGGTGATGTTCTCCCCGTCTACCTGTGGTCGGGGCAGTAGCCGCCATTAACCGCCCTGTGGCGGTGGCTGCATCTAGAGTACGCCACTGCTCGCCCCCAAAAGCTTCTACCAGGCCGGACTCTGTCATTGGCCCTAAAACGCCATCAACTCTGATCTGATAAAGTCCCAGTCGTCGTAGTTGGCGCTGGATAGCCATGATTTCGGTACGGTTCCAAGGGGGGGCGGTTGGGGTTGCAGTCTCAGAGGTCGTGTTGGATGGTGACCAGCGCTGGATCCTTGGGGCAGTCACAGTGGTAGGAGCTATTCCAGCGCGGGGTAGCAGGGGCAGTGTTGCAGATCGGGCGTAAGTAAGGGCGTGCTCAGTGACCTGTCCCAGGGGAGCTGACAGCCGCAGGATTGGTTGAGGAACGGGATCCATTGACTGATCAGACCCGTTGCGATCTCCCAACTCCGAGAGGTGCTTTCCTGTCTGCGATATCTCCCCTTTGGATGATACGGTAGTCGGATTCCTCTGGATAGGGGGAGAACATCCTGGAAAAACCGGGATATTCTGTAGGTCAGGCCCAAACAGGGATGCGCTTTCTAACCGGGTTTGCAGACTGGGACGATCGCCAATAACAGCTAGGGGGGCAATTGCCTCCTCCGCATCACTAAAGGGGCGAGTCTGTAACCCTTTATGGCTAGCCGAATGAGCAGTGCAATGGGGACGGGAACGAAGACGAGCGTACATAGTGAAGTGGCTTCAGTAAAGACTCAAAGACCTTGGTTATGCCGGAGCTAATCTGGAATCAGGAGTTAGTCTTAATGCAGAGCAAAGGTTAGGCATGCAAGAATTTCAAAGCCGGCATCTTTCGCATCTAAAGTCCAGTTTGCGACGGCTCATTTCCCTACCAGCAACCGGTTTGGTTTGACCTTGGGCAAGGCCGCATTAGTTCAAATCTGGCGGCAACACATAGAGCAAGACCGTGGACCGGGTGCCATCTAGGTAAAGGGAGTAGTGAAAGATACTGTGAGTCTCATAGAATGACCAGCGCACCGTTTCACACTGGCCATCCACCGATTCAAACAAAATACTGGCCCAGGCAACCAACTGATCCTGGCCCTTCTCATTGCGACCACGGCCATACCGGTAATCGAGTAGGGTAGCGGTCAGGGTGGTTTCTGGCAGCGGCGTCGCAACATTACGCTGCAATGCAATTGGGATGAGCGTAGAAAGCGAGTTTCCAGAACTGGGACTCATAGGTCTTTTCTCTAAAGAAGTGGCGTGAACTGGGGATAGAGGGCGATCGCCCGAATGTCGAGAGGAAGGAGCCAGTTTTATCGGTATCGCAGCGGTCTGACAGGCCATGCAGAGCACTGAAAGCAGATAAAAAATCAGAAGTTTTATTCTCGGTTTTAACATGGTTCCTCCTCACCGCAAGGATAGGTAGCGGTTGCTCCGATCATGTCCCGATCCTCTGACGAAATTGGCGATAAATCCGGGGCGATAAACTTGCCCGCGCCTGCTGCCAGAAAGAGCCAGCCCGCCAGCGATTGCTTAAAAACCGCCGATCCAGTTGATCGAGTTGATCGACTGCGGCAAAAAGAGCGGTGACTTCTGCAGAACCCCTTGCACTAGCGGGGGTACAGGCCGTTAAGGCCTGACTCACCGCCTGAATTCTCACAGAGTTAACTAAGTTACCACCCACCGGGCGACTAAACGAGTTGACCATGCGACGAAAGGCGCGATCAGTTGTGTAAAACTGGGGAACATAGTCATAGCCGGTATTGACGAGATGCCAGAAGATGTTTTCTTGACGCCGGTTGCGAAATCGCGTTCGGCAGGTGTGGATTGTGCCAGAAACGGGGTCCGTGAAGGTAACAATGCGATTATTTCTGGCTCTCCGGGACGATCGCCCGAATCGATCGTTAGCAGACCCTTCTGGATTCTCAATCCAATAGGCGCGAAACTCAGATTGATAGTCGTTAAATACCGGCCCCCCTGCAACGGCCCAGACTTGCCTTGGCCAAGTTTGGTCGGCATCATGTTGGACTTCGTGAATCAAAGTTCCTTTAATCTCGTCATCGCTCTGCCGCGCTGGATTGATAATTTCTAGAACTAAGCCGCCAGGTTGTAAGCCCCCTAAAGCATTGGCCACATCATATTTCAGGTGCGGACTCACCTTCACCGCCGGATCGGCGGGGTAATCACCCCCCACATTCGGATGAAAAACCTGCGGGTCAAAATAAGCCACACCCTGGGTCGGGTCTCGCGTCGTGCTGTCGTGAGTGGGGGTGAGAATGACCACGCGGCAGTGCCCTTGCTGAATCCACTCGCAGGAGTTATGCAACAGGTTATCCCGATTGCGGGTGCCTTTTGATGGATCGACGACGATCGCTAACCCCTGCTGAATAATGTTGGCAATTCGGGTTTGTTGCGTTCGGTGTTGGGCGATCGCAGTGATTCGCTGGATGCTGGCCATCAAATCACCTAGCCAATCGCGCTGCACCGCCGCTGCACCCTGACTGACTTGTCGTGATACCCACTGGGATGGGGTATTCAGCCTTAGTAGAGGCTGCTCTGTTTGGGCGGGGCGGGGCAACGAGTCAGACTTGGGCATTACGGAAATGTCTCCAAGCTGGAATCCGGGTTGCGTGGCCTTCGCTTCCACGGAGGAAGGGGATGGGCTGTGGGTTGTGATGGCAGGAGAAAAACCTTGTTCGCAGGGCGACTCTTCAAAGGGGCGAGTTCCCATCTGCAGGCGGTGCTGTTCCCGGGTATCGGAGTAGACAGAGTGGCGCTTAGTATGAATCGGGGCATTCATGGTAGGGTTTCCAAAGAACTAGCCAAGGAAACAGGTGGGGGCAAGCTAGGCGATCACAAGACAATCACCAGGCGGGTCGATAGGGCTTTGGCCAAACCGCTGAGGATCAAACCATCGGCTCAACCGCCATGCTGAGTGGGCCTTCTGACTCATTGTGGGCATGAGAGCGATCGCAACAGCTTGAATCCATCCCAATCTTCAGAACGAGCTGCAACCGATCCGGATCAGCTTTACAAAAGCTGTCATAGGGTCTCGGTGATGGGCTACTGATAAGCAAAAAGGAAAATCGGGTTCTAGAGGATGCTTGAAAAGCCCGTCTCGCCGTAGCCCTGGCAACTCAAGTCGCAGCCATACAGACAAAACCTTACCTCCGCAGGTTACGAAAAGTTCTAGCTGGGTTGAGTCCACGACAGTAGACTTCTTCACTGCCAATAGACTCTGCAACCTGGCGATCGCAATATTGGATGCGTGTATTGAATTCTGCCTAGGGAGACTAATCTGCATTTAACTTTTCTACAGGAATCAGAGTCACCTCCAGGCTGATGCGTCTGCCTAGTCTTTGCTGCAAAAATTCCTGAACAAGTTGCACCTGTTTTTGTGAAATGGCCCCAGATTTGGCGGCTACATCTAAATCAACCAGCAGCCGATCGCCCTGCCGGTAGACCTGCAACCGGCGAATGTCTCGATCAGCAAAAGTCAGCGTTTGCCGGGCAATGATCTGGCGAATCTCATCTCGGATGCGCTGTTTAACCACTAGATCTTGAAACGAGAAACCCAAGGGAATTGCCAAAATCACCAGGCTGGAGATCGCTACTATCAGCCCTTTTTTGGCACGGGCAATCGAGCCATACCGTTGTAGGAGAAAGACCGCACTGCCGCTAAAAATAATCCCTACCAGGTTCGTCAAAAATAGCAGGAAAGAACCTCCTGTAACAGCCGGCAGGCGATTAGCCAGACCAATGCCGACCACGCTCAAGGGCGGTACAAGTGCAACCGCGATCGCGACGCCAGGCAATGCATCCGAAATATCGCGCCGGGACTTGGCATAGGCACCGGCTGTTCCGGCAGCCAGCGCCACGCCCAAATCAATCAGGGTTGGGGCGGTGCGAGCCTGAATTTCAGAAGTGAGGGTGTTTAGCCCGGTCAGCCGACAGATGACCAAGCTGATGAGAATGACCAATATCACGCCAGTAATTACAGATAGCAGCGATCGCCGTAAGAGGCGACGATTACCCATCACCGTTGAAAAAGCAATGCCCAAAATTGGCCCCATCAAGGGAGCCACAATCATCGCCCCAATAATGGTAGCGGCACTGCTAGCCAATAGCCCAAAAGTGGCGATCGCCCCCGATAGCAAGAGCAACACATAAAAACTGAGTGAAGGGTCGGCAGAGCGCCAAAGACTGCGGTTGAGACTGACTAGAGGCACCGGTTTTGATGCCATCCAGCGCCAATTACCACTGTTACCCTTGGTGACACCTTCTACATATTGCCTAGAGCGAACAATCGCCCGTTTAAGGGAAAATCGCATGGAATGACGACCTCAACCACGTCTGCAAATTTCGCCAAGAACACCTGTTGAAACCACGAAAACTGCTCAATCATGAGACTTCGGCACCGGGTTGTCTTACAGAAACGCGGCGTGTAGGTTCCTGATTCAACCATCTAGTGATTCAACCATCTAGTTAGCCCTAGCAGAAGCATTCTAGAGTATAGCGCTGACCAAACTGGTTAAAAGCGAGCCTGACAAGATAGCGGCTAGGGCAGCAGATGTAACTAATTGCGACAGTCGATGCCAATTTTCTGAAATTGCCTCGTCAGGCCATGAAGCCGTCAGAGGCCAAATTCTTCACCTGCGTTGAATACATGGGATTTATCCCCCTTTACCGTTACCGAGGGTAATGGATGAAATCCAACCACCCCCTTTCTATACAGACGAGTTTCGCAAGGATCGCTTTGGTCAGAAGGTATCGGACAAAACCAAGGGTGCAACCGCCAATGCTGCGTCGGCCCTCTGCTTTGCTGTCGTCATGTTTCTTATGGCAACCACTATAGCCAGAAGTGCTTTGTCAATGCGTTAGCCCGACCCTACAGTGCCACTGGATTTCATTCATGTTCTCAAAATGTGTAAATCTACAGGAGAAAATTGATGTGGCAGGGTTTTATTGGCAAACAGATTCGACGCAGTGATCGCACGATCCTCGTGACCAACATTGGTTTGGTGCTGGTACCTTTGACGATTGGTTTTCTGACAACGCGCTACTGGCATAACTTTGCCGCTGGCCCATTGCTGCTTAATCGGCAAGCAGCCCTATCGATCCAAGATCCGAATCAAGAGCAGCGAAATTTTGTCACTATTAAGGGCGATCGCTCCCTAGATACTGGCGTCGAGCAACTAACTCAGCGCAAAAATCGATACACGGGGGCAGTTACCAGCGAAACCACCTCCGCTAAGTACATTGCACTCCTGCTTGATCGCAAAATTTTGATTGTGAAATCACGAGTAAAGAGTGCTCAAAACACCGAGTTTACCGGCTCCCTACAACCAATTTCCACCAGTGTTCAACAGAAAATTATTGATGCAGCCGCTAGCCGCAACCCCCAACTGCGGCAGGCGTTTCTACCCTATATGCTGCAAGAAGAAGATTACCGCACACCGGGTTATGTGGGGCTAGCCCTGGGGTTGCCCCTACTCGCCTTGGGCGGCTGGAATATCACAAAGGTGTTGCAACGGTGGAACAAGCCCGCCCACCATCCGATCGCGAAAGCCTTAGCAGCAGCGGGCGCACCAGAGGTCGTGGCGGCACGTATCGAGCAAGAACTACAGTCCGATGCGACGAAACTAGATATTGCCAGAACGGTGCTCACCCGCTCCTGGCTGTTGCGCCCGACACCCTTTGGCATGGATACCTTGGCGCTGGAAAATCTGGCCTGGGTTTACAAAAAAGTGGTTACCCGGCGCAGTTATGGAATTCCGGTCGGCAAAACCTTCTCAGCGGTGATCTGCGATCGCAATGGCCAAGAAATTAACATTGTCGCTAAAGAAAACCAGGTTGACCAACTGCTGACTAGCATTGCTGAACGTGCCCCCTGGGTAATTTCCGGGTTTAACGAAGACCTGCACCAGTGCTGGCTGCGAGAGCGTTCTCAGTTTGTGGAAGCGGTTGATCAACGCCGCCGGCAAACCCAGGGTTAAGGCTCTCTCCAATTGGGAGAGGGATTAAAGCCCTGCGGGCATACCAGAAAAGGGTGAGGGCAAAAGTGATCTGCACCCGTCCTCAATCAAGTGGCGATGGCCATAGTACTGCACAAGCGCGTCAAGAGATTTAGGTGCAAGGGGGGTAGAGGCTCTGAGCTACCGGAAAGAGCCTTTATCGCTTCCTAAAGAAGTCCATAGCTCTAAGAATTGGGGCGGTTGCTGCATCTAGTTAAACCAGCGGGGCAACCGGGGCTGTTCCGCTCGAAAAATTTGCGGTAAATGATCGTCTAAGTTTTGGGGACGTGTTTGAGCATAGCGAGTGGCGTTCCCTGCCAGTAGGCTGAGGGTCGCGGTAATAATCGCTGCATGCATGAGTCGTTTAAGGGTCTCAGACATTTTCGGCAGGGGATAAGCGAGGAAACCAATCAAAGCATGGCTTGGTTTGAATCAATTGAGAATCAATGGATCCAGCCAAATTCTGCAAATCAAGGTCGTTGACTTACGGACGTTTTCTTAAGTATTTGTTGGATCGTCTTTGTTGAAGTTGAGTCGAAGATGGTAATTACCATCCCAACAGGGCAATATAATTGCGCGTAGCTCAATGGTGTACATTACCAAGGTGGCTTTACCAGGCCAACGCGATACCATCAGCGCGAGGTTCTGATGCGGCAATTAAAATCCCGCTTTTACGCAGGATGACTTGTCCCCGTCCAAAAAAGTTCCCAATTTGAGTGTTGTGGCCCCGCTGCTCTAACCCCTGCCGCACAAAATCGGGAACACTCCGTTCTAGCAAAACCCGGCGATCGCGAATGAACTGCCAGCGGGGGGCATCCAAGGCTGTCTGAGGATTCATGCCATAATCCACCAAGTTGCTCACCACCTGTAAATGGCCCTGGGGTTGCATTGGCCCCCCCATCACACCAAATGGCCCTAGGGGTTGCCCATCCTGACTAAGAAACCCTGGCATGATCGTATGGAACGGACGTTTACCAGGAGCCACTTGGTTGGGATGATTGGCGGCAAGGGTAAAACCGCAACCCCGATTATGCAGCGCAATGCCTGTGTGAGGAATCAGAATGCCACTGCCAAACCCCTGGTAGTTTGATTGAATTAAGGACACCATCAAGTCTGGCTGGGCGGTTGCCAGATAAACGGTACCCCCCTGGGGCAGCCCTGGTTTTGCCAGGGGAAGGGCGCGATTGCCAATCAGGCGTCGCCGCTTTTCAGCATATTCCTGACTAAGCAACTGGGTCGTCGTTACCGTCATTGCCCCCGGCTCGGCCACATACTGATAGGTATCTGCAAAGGCCAGCTTCATTGCCTCAATTTGCCAGTGATAAACATCAACGGATTCGCGGGGGGAATCGGTTAGCTCGAACCCTGCTAACAGATTCAGGGCCATCAGGGCGGCGATGCCTTGCCCGTTGGGGGGTAGCTCCCAAACAGTGTAGCCCCGGTACTCTACGCTAATAGGGGTGACCCACTCGACCTGATGGGCAGCGAGATCGGCTGCTGTGAGTAAGCCGCCGGTAGCGGCAGCAAAGTTCACGATTTGGGTGGCTAGGGTGCCTGTGTAAAAATCAGCGCCCCCACTCTTGGCGATCGCGCGTAGGCTTGCCCCATGGGCCGGACTGCGCCAAATTTCACCAGCGGCAGGGGCGCGATCGCCATTAAAGAAGAGGGCCTGAAAGGCAGCAAATACTTTTCCCTGATGCGATAACCAGTACCGTTCGGCCTGTTTCCAGGCCAGCGCTGTCTCTGGAGAAACAGGAAACCCATTCTCGGCGTAGCGAATCGCTGGCTCAAACAACTGCTCAAAGGGCAGTCGGCCCCAGCGCTTCCAGAGCGCATACCAGGCAGAAACCGCTCCTGGCACGGTTACACCCAACCAGCCAGCGGAAGGCACAGCAGACATTCCTTCAAACAGGCTCAGACTCAGGGCTTGCGGGCTTTTACCTGAGGCATTCAGTCCGTGCAACTGGCCATCCCAAACCAGGGCAAGGGTATCACCACCAATGCCGTTTGAGGTGGGTTCTACTACTGTTAAAGCGATCGCAGTTGCAACTGCCGCATCCACCGCATTGCCCCCGGCCCAGAACATTTCTAAGCCCGCCAGGGTGGCCAAGGGCTGACTGGTGGCAATCGCCCCCCGCTGTCCTAAAACTACTCGTCGCCCTGATACATAGGGATAATGGGTCAAGTTATCAATGTGGGTGGGCATCTTGACCAACTTCTACACAGGCATTAGATTTCATGCTCTTGCGCTTCGCTCTCATTTTCTTGCGAAGAGTCAGGCACACTAAATAATCCTTGAAGCTGCTCGATGTTGTCTAAACTACCGACAACTCGGCGCATCGGCAAAGGATAGACCCTAAGTAAAGTTGGGGTTGCCGAAATTTGATCCGCCTCTGCTAACTCTGGATGCTGGGTAACATTAATAACTTTCAACGTGTAAGGCTGTTGCAAAAACTCACCCAACAACCGATGTAAATTTTTTAGGGTACGCTCAGTCGCAAGGCTATTACCAGCGACAAACAACCGTAGAACATAGCCCTGAGCCTTTGCAAAGGTGGGCTGACTCATGAGCGGAGGTTCAGCCGCCAGCACCTGCCGATGACGCAAAATTAAATCGTGACTTTGCCACAGTTGCGGAAACTGGCTGCGATAACTCGCTAACACTAGCGGATCGCAAACGCCGCCAGGTAAATCGGTTGCCTGCCAGACCAAATCAGGTGTATCGAAAATGGCATTCAACAAAGGCACATAACGCAACACCAGCGGCGAAGCCGCAGCCACGGTTTGTACCGATTGTTGGCGGTTATCAAGCCAGCGATCTACTGTAGCGGCATAGCAAGGCACCAAAAAATGGGGTGGCTCCGCCAATCCCAGAGCTTGTTGCAGAGCCAAACACAGGCTAATATGCCAGCGTGCCTGTTTCTGGGTATCGATGCAATAAGCAATATCCCCTCCTGGAGTAAAGAGGGCGATTCCCTTAAATGAAAGAGGCTCGGTTTTACGGTTAGCACTCATAGATTCAGCCTCAAGGGGCGATCGCTTCCCTTTATGATGGCAGACTTGCCCCTATCTCACTCTGTGGGGCAGACGCCGAGGGTGTTGCTAAAGCTTTATTTACAGGAAAACGACCGGCTTTGCACTAAACCGGGTTAGACCCGACCGCGCAGAGCCTGCGCCATCTCGTTCGGTTTTGGCGACATTTCCAGGGCTGTTTCTTCAGTAATCCGTCCCGCTTCGTACAACTTGTAAAGAGACTGGTTCATTGTACACATGCCATCGAAGGTACAGCGCGGAATAATCTGCTCCACCTCATCTAGATCCCCCCGCCGAATGTAGTCCTTGATAGCATCAGTATTAATCAAAATATCGTGAAAAGCAGCCCGTTTGCCATCGGTCGTCCGGCACAGCCCTTGAGCGATGACCGCCACCAATGATTCGGCCAACGCCACACGAATCGGAGCCTGTTGATCGGGTTCATACAGTTGAAGTACCCGCTCAATCGTTTTCACAGCGCTATTTGTGTGCAAGGTGCCCATTACTAAGTGCCCGGTTTGGGCGGCCTTCAGCGCGGTATTCACTGTTTCCTTATCCCGCATTTCTCCCACCAGGATAATATCTGGATCTTCCCGGAGAGAGGCTTTCAGAGCATTTTCAAATTTACGAGTATGAATCCCCACTTCCCGGTGTTTAATTAATGCCTTTTGGCTCCGATGCACAAATTCAATCGGGTCTTCAATGGTGATAATGTGCTTCGGCATCTCCTTGTTGATGTAGTCAATCATGGCTGCCATCGTAGTTGACTTACCTGACCCCGTTGGGCCTGTAATCAGGATCAGCCCTTTGTGATAATGGCAAATATCCTTAAAGACGGGAGGAAGGTTGAGTTGCTCAATCGTCAATATTTTCAGCGGAATTAACCGCATCACCATGGCCGGCCCCCGCAGCGAGTCAAAGATATTGATCCGCACCCGCGCAAAGTCGTATTGGGTTGCTCCGTCAAAATCGAGATGTTCTTCAAAATAGCGAATTTCTGCTTCCGTTAGAATCTCATGGAGCCAGCTATAAAAGGTTTCGCGATCCGTTTCCGGCCATTCCGTTGGTTCAATTTCTCCCCGGTTGCGATAGCGGGGAACCTCACCCACGCCCACATGGACATCCGAGAAGCCTTTATCGTAAGCCCGCTTGATAATTTCTGCGAGCGTCGGCGAGCCATTGGTGGGGCCACCCTGACGGGCAGCCACTGGAGCCGTAGGAGGCTTTGTTGGCCGGTAGCCTGCCGGTGCCGGAGGGGAAGAGACCACCGTGGGTGGGTTGACATTACTCGTAGCGGCGACTGTTGGGTTTGCGCCGGCCGCCCCTGCATTTACCACTGTCTGCCCGCCTCCGCCGATAGGGGCTGTCATTTGTTGCGTGGCTGCTACCGTGGCACCATTATTGGCACGAGGCGGTGGGGGGACTGGCGGCACTCGTGGTGGTGGTGGTGGCGAAACGGGGGGACGTTGTGGGTCTGTCATTGTGCTACTTTCCTCAAGCAATGGAGTATCACTAGTCATAAATGCTGGACAGGGGGCTGCTGTGGATCGAACGAGTCCACAACGGGTCCACTTTTTAAAGCGGGCGTTGGCAGAGCGTTGCAACGTTGCGCTGGTAACTCGATAGATAGGCGCACCAATGCCGGATTTTCAACGTGCTGCTACTAAAATAGCAGACACCTACCCAAACAAAAGGTTGCCCAAAAGGGCCGTGTTGTTATCAGGACTGTGTTAATCTAATGCATCCTACACGTACACTTTTAGTGTTTTCTGGCAGTTTTCAGCAAATTTTGCGATCGCTCCAGTTTCAGAAGGGAGTGGAACTGTAGAGAGCATGTCACCTTTGCAGGCCCTTATCCCCTTAGCCCCTTCTCCCAACCTAGGAGAAGGGGAGCCGAGCCATCTCAAAGTCCCTCTTCCCTGTCCCTCATGAATGGGGGACAGGGAGAGAGATTAACGCCCTCCGGGCATACCAGAAAAGGGTGAGGACAAAGTGACAGGCACCCGAACTGTATCTAGTAATGAACCCCGCCAAGTCTTGGGTGAATCAGGAGTTGCTGAAGCTGGCAGTGGCCAATCTGAAAGGAAAGGCGTGAGGCATTTCCTTCAACAACAATGCTGTGAAACGTTTATCTACGACAGTTATCGCAGTGGCCACAGCGCCAGGTACCCGCTTCTGTGGGAAAGCCAAAGGCTGCTAACAGCAATGCCCAGCGACAATTGCGGCTATGGAGAAAGTGCTGCATTTGTGCAGCTGCTTTGGCGTTTGTTGCGGTCAGTTTGACTGTGCTTGACTGGATCTCGTAGTCAAAGGGGGTTTGCCAGCTAAGCTGGCCAGCACTGTGGAGCAAGGCTAGGGCGATCGCGCCATCCTGGCGAAATTGCTGCTGCACCATATCTGCCTTGCCCATGGGAGAAAGTTTGCGGGCAATTTGCTGGGCTTTTTGTTGCTGCGATCGCTCCTTCGCTAGAAAGGCCTGCTGACGCTGCTTGTCCGCAGGATCCAACCAGCCAGTTGATTCGCTAATCAAGGTAAGGGCGGTGGCTGTTTTACCATCGCGACCGGCTCGACCGACTTCTTGGACATACTCAGATAGCAACAACGGCGCATGAAAGTGTAGAACCCAGCGGCAATCGGGTTTGTTAATCCCCATGCCAAAGGCACAAGTGCAAATCACAAAAGGAAGCTGGCCCGTTAGCCACTGCTGCTCAATCTGGCGGCGATCGCGAGCGCTCAGACCGGCATGATAAGCAGCTGTAGCAAACCCCTGCTGCTGCAACCAGGCCGCCAATTCTTCACTATCGCGGCGGGTGCGCACATACACCAGCCCAGACTGGTGAGGATGGCGGCGAATCACCCCTAACAGGCGCTGTCGCCGTTGTCGAGGAGTCCAAACAACCTGAACTTCGAGATTCAGGTTGGGGCGGTAGGGATTCTGGCGAAAAATTCTGGGGTTTTGCAGTTGCAGAATCCGCTGAATGGTCGCCTGGGCAGTGGGGTCAGCGGTTGCCGTAAAGGCGGCGATCGCGATTGACTGATCTGGCGGCTTTTGTGCCAATAGGGCAGAACGCACCGCACCGAGGCGATAGTAGCAAGGTCGAAAGGTTTCACCCCATTGGGTTAAACAATGGGCTTCATCCAGCACCAGTCGCCGAATCGCCAATTGGGGCTGGCATAACCGCTCCCACACCGGCGGACTCAGCAGCGTCTCTGGCGATAGGTAAAGCATCCGCAATTGGCCCCGTTCCAGGGCACGCAGGGTTTGGCGGCGCTCCTGGGCAGAGCGCTGGCTATGTAAAACAGCTACCCGACTTTGCAGCCTGGGATGTCGTTCCCATAACTCCTGAACCTGATTTTCCATGAGGGCAACTAGGGGGGATAGTACCAAGGTCAAACCCGGCTGCATCAGGGCTGGCAGTTGAAAGCAGATGGATTTACCTCCACCCGTCGGTAGAATAATCAGAGCATCCTGTCCAGCTAGCAAACACTCGATAATCTCACCCTGGGGCGGTCGAAAATCGCGATAACCCCAGAGTTTTTGCAAATAGGTCTGCGGATGGCAGTTGCCTGTTACAACCGTAGAAGTGTCCACTTGATTCACACGAGTGCTGCTCCCTGCGGGGTAGTCCTTACCAGAATGAATCAGCCAACCCTGTTCTTAGTTCTACGGGGGTGAAAATTTCACCCAGCGAAAAGATGAGTAGACTGAATCAGTGTCCATAGTGATCGCCATCGCCATCGGGTTGTGGGGTGCAAGGGTTTCACCCCCAATAGACTCCGCAACTAGGCGATAACTGTAGTTTGCCCCGGCAGCGAGCGGCAAAAACAGGGGTGTGACGGCTGCGATCGCGGCACCAGAAGCAGCGCTTTTCCAGTGGGTATCGGTCATGCTGGACGATAGTTATCCCAAAGCAATGGCAATGAAAATCTTGCGATGAAATCTGAAGATCTTACCTTGCGGGCTGGGCTAGAACGTTACTACGCTGCGAACCCTAACTTTGTGCAGAACCAGGATTTACAAGTTGGGCGGTTGCGCATTCCCTGGCAGGATCTGCTACGCCACGACATTATGCATGTGGTCACTGGTTACAGCACCCAACTCGATCAAGAACTCCGCTTAATTGGGTTTCTGTTAACGGCTCTAACCTGGAAGCGCCCCTGGTATTACTATGCCCAGAGCTTTGTTGTTTTCTTGGAACTTCTGGGAATGTCTTTGCGGGGCAAAGCCTTTGGCGATCAGTATTACAATCCTTCCCAGGTCTGCCGTCTATATATCCAAGGCGTGCGCCAGGGGTTGACGGTTCGTCAAAAAATTAACGCCTACATTGACCCAGAAACCGTCATGGATGACCCATTGACAAAGCTCCGCTCCGATTATGGCATTGCGAATGCCAGAGCCTGGGATGCCGCTTCAGAGGAAAGAGAGTAGAAACCTACCTCCTTCTGAAGGATCAAGACTCTAAAGAATCAACCCCTAATCTAGAAATCGGGATGACAGGATTTGAACCTGCGGCATCCTGCTCCCAAAGCAGGCGCGCTACCAAGCTGCGCTACATCCCGTTTATCATATCCACATTAGCACAGCCTCCCAGTCTCAGGAAGGTAAAGAAATATTTCGTCAGTTCCCCTCCTATCCGCGATCGCTGGGGTCAGTTCTCATTTTGAATTTTTCCCTTCTTGCAAATAGAAAAAATAAGAAAATGCTTGAAAGGTTTTCGAGTACGGGGCTTCTGGTCTAACCGATCCCTTGCTTCTAAAAGCGCTTGGGTATAATAGGCCTACCCACTGTGGAATTCAACTGCTGCTGATGAAAGTTTCTATTTCTTCCACGCCTGCCCAGTCTCGCCAAATCCGCCAGCAATTGGCCACTCCGCAAGAATCACTCTCCTATGAGTTGGGCAAGGCCGTACAAGAATTGCCTCCCCTCTACACTCGTGTTTTAGCCGGAGGCATTAGCCTGCTTGTCTTTGGCACTATTACCTGGGCCCACTTAAGCAAAATTGACGAGGTTGCGGTTGCGAGTGGCGAGGTCATCCCTTCGACTCAGGTGCGGCCTGTGCGGGCATTAAATCCAGGAACGATTGATCAGATTAATGTCCAGGAAGGGGCGGTGATCAAAAAAGGCCAGGTGTTGGTGCAGTTGGATCCTGCCGTTTCAGAGTCTGAAGTGAGTCGATTGCGGGAAAATGCCAGGGTGATTCAGCAGGATATCGCCCGTTTAGAAGCCGAAAACCGGGGCGATCGCACTTCTGGCACCGTACTCCAAGATCAACTGCTAGCTGCTCGTCTAAACCAGTACGAAACGGAACGAATTGCAGCTCTGGCTGAAGCCAATCGCCAACTGTCAACGGCAACAGAGGCACGAGAACGGTTAACTCGGTTCCAAGGCAATTTAGAAAACGCCCAGATTACCTTGCAAAAGACCCGCGAAATTTTGAGTAAAGCCCAGGAACGGGAAGAAAGCTTACGTGGGCTGGTGGCTCAAAGTATTGTACCCCGGCTGGATTATAACCAGGCTCAGCAGCAGGTAATTCAGGCCAGCAGTCAGGTGACAGATGCTGAAGATAAGGTACTCTCGATTCAAAAAGAATTGGATGCCCAACGGGAACGGGTGCGGCAGGCGGAGGCTGCCTATCGGGCGGCGGCTAGTAAGGCTAATAGCCTCACAGCTCAGCGCCAGAGTGAAATTTTGACCACCTTGACCAAGCGGAAAGAGGAATTAACCAACCTGGTCGGACAGATGAAAACGGCTAACTTGCAAAAGCAGCGGGACAAAATTGAAGCCCCCTTTGATGGCACGGTCTACAGTGTTAAGGCGACGAAAGGCCCGGTGCAGGCAGGGGAAGAGCTGCTGTCAATTGTGCCTAAGGATGAAAAGCTCGTGCTGGAAGTGAAGGTTCTCAACCGGGACATCGGCTTTATCCGCCAGGGAATGCCGGCGAAGGTGAAGCTGGCGACGTTTCCCTATCAAGAGTTTGGCACGATTGAAGGAGAAGTATTACAGATTAGTCCGAATGCGATCGCCGATAAGGATTTAGGCCCAGTTTTTCCGACGCGGATTTTGCTGAGCAAATCCGCCGTGACGGTGCGGGGTAACTCAGTGAAGATTACTCCTGGGATGGCAGCCACTGCCGAGATCGTCACCCGCAAGAAATCAGTTCTCAGCTTTTTAACGGAGCCGGTGACTCGACGTTTTAATGATGCCTTCTCTGTCCGTTAAGGATTGGCTACAAAGGGGGCTGAGACTGTTGTAATCCTACTCTTGTATGATATCCAGCTACTAATGGATATGATATCCAGCTACTAATGGAGCCGCCGCCACGCAAATCATGGCGACGGCAATGAGAAGGCTTGCCTAGCATTGGCAATTGAGCACCTGGTTTAGTTCCAAGCTTTTTGCCCAAAGCGATAATTTGTACTGTGCATTTTAATCCTATGTTCAGGATTTGTTCAGGATTTGGTTTCGGGGGAAATCCTGTGGGGGCGATCGCCTCCTAGCTTTTGCACAGTAGCGGCTAGATCAATCCCTGTGGTTTGACGCAGTTGCTCAATAAAGGCAGCCGTTTTGGTGGCCATGTTGCCCTGTTCAGCATCCACAACCGTGACATTTTCCACAGTGACCTCTGGCATGGCTGAAGCCAGGGTCTTAAGTAGAGGCTCGAGCCGCTGTAACAAATAGATGTCGCGGGCGTTGGCACCGGCAGCCTGCCAGGACTTAGCCAGAAGGCGAGTGCCCTCAGCCTGGGCTTTACCCTCTTCAATGATGCGAGCGGCATTTCCCTGAGCGCGGGCGATCGCTTGCTTACATTCGGCTTCTGCTGGGGCAATCACATCTGCCTGAAGTTGCTGCTCCGTCTTCTTAATCCGCTCTTGCTGAACGGGCACCTCTGCTTGAATTCGGGCAAGTTCTGCCGCGATTTGGGCTTCGGCCTCAGCGATAACCGCATTCCGCATCGTGAGAGCATCCTTAATCCGGCGCTCGGCCTCTGCCTTGGAAATTTCAATGTCACGATCAATGCGGCGGAGGGTGGTCTTTTTATCATTCTCTGCGGCCTCAATCACGGATGCAGCTTTAGCGCGGGCTTCGGCAATGCGAGCATCCCGTAACAGATCAGCCTGTTGTTTACGCCCAATCGAATCGAGATAGCGCACATCGTCGGTAATGTTTTGAATTTGCAGAGTATCCAAAACCAGCCCCAGTTTAGCCAGGTCTTCCTCTGCCTCATCGAGAAGGCTCTTAGTAAAAGCGATTTTATCTTCATTGACCTGCTCCGGGGTGAGACTGGCCAATACTCCCCGCAGGTTACCTTCTAGAGTTTCCTTCGCCATTTGCTCAATTTCTTGCCGACTTTTGCCGAGTAACCGTTCGATCGCATTGTGAATGACTGGTTCTTCGCCTGCAATTTTGATATTCGCCACCCCGTCTACCGTCAGGGGAATGCCGCCCTTACTGTAGGCATTTGACACCTTCAGGTTAATGATCATATTGGTCAGATCCATCGTGAGCACGCGCTCCAGCAAGGGCACGCGCAAGCTGCTACCGCCCTTAACCAGGCGATAACCCACCCGACGACCATCAGAAACACGGCGCTCGCTACCGGCAAAGATCAGAACTTCATTGGGTTGACAAATGTAGTACAGGTTACGGATAACCATATAGCCCGCACCAGAACCCAAGCCCAAAATGCCCAACAGAGCGATGATGACTTCCATTATTGACCTCCTTGAGATTGCTGTGGTCTGGTGGCTGCGATCGGCTGAATGGACAAGGCATCTTGCTGGCGGTTGAGGGTTTCGACCACATCAATGCCCAGGTTTTGATCGACTTGATCTAAAAACTTACGCACCATGGGGTAGTAAATCCCGGCCAGGTTAGAAAGCGATTCGCCATTGCCGTTATCAATCACATTGATGTGTTGTAACTTAATCCGGCTTGGCATTTTGGCAGCTTCTTTGAGCACCGTCTCAATTTGTTGAATCAAAAGCATTTCTTTAACGTTGCCCGATTCACGCCAAACCTGGGAAAGCAGGTCATTAACCTGGGCTGTGGCTTTCGCGTTTTCTGCGAGTTGGGCCGCATTCCCACGAGCTTGAAACACCTTTGCTTGCCGTTCTGCCTCGGCGGGTAAGACCTCTTCGGCTTCTAGGCGGAGGCGCGCTAGCTCAGCCCGCACGGTCTGTAATTGTTGCTCAGCACGGGCACGGGCTTCTTCGCCAGCCGCGGCGGTGCGTTCTTCCTCCGATTTGGCCTGCCGCTCTAATTCGGCTCTGATTGTCCGAAGTTCGTTACGTTTCTCTTGGATAGTTGCCAGAGCCTGGGTCTGGGCCACCTTTGCTTGCTGTTCACATTCGGCTTCGATCCGATCAGCTTGACCAACGGCTTCCGCTTCAGCGATTTCGGCGTCTCGAATCACCTGAGCAATCCGTTGTCGACCAATAGAGCGGAGGTAGTCGAGATCATCGGCAACGCTTTGAATTTTTAAGGTATCGAGCTGAATTCCCAACTTCGCCAAGTCACGGGAGACATCCTGGGCAATCCGTTCGGCAAACTTGAGCCGATCTTCATTTACCTGCTCTGGAGTCAGCATTGCTACGACACCGCGTAGGTTACCCTCTAAGGTTTCACGGGCGACGCGAATAATTTCGGCGCGATCGCGCCCCAAAAACCGTTCAATCGCATTGCCCACAATTTGTGGATCGCTGGAGATTTTGACATTGGCGATCGCCTGAATATGCAGCGGGGTTCCTCCTTTAGAGTAGGCGTTACGCACTTCAACCGGCACGGGCATAGTGGTGATATTAATCCGCTCAACATTTTCCAAAATTGGAATAACGACCGTGCGCCCACCAAACAGTACCCGGTAACCAACGCTTTCTCCTTTCTCGTTGCGATGCTTCCGTCCAGATAGCACCAAAATTTCATTTGGGTTACAAATTTGCAGGCAACTTTTGAGAAACCAGAGAAGGATCAGCGCTCCAAGCAAGCTAACCCCTACTACCGGCACAGCACTTACTAGCCCAGTTAGGGCATTGCCATTGCTGGTTGTTTGACCTGGTCTTGTCTCAATCTGGGCGATTTGGATGGAATATCCAGATCGCTCAAGCCTGAGTTGAAATTGAGAATTCATAACTATCACCCCTGGGAAACAAAAAAGACTACAGCAGTGAACAGCAAATTTACGTACTCCAAAATTCAGAACTGATTAAAAATGGAAAGTTCAAAGTTCAAAATAACTTTCAATCGAAATTTCTCACTTTGTCTTTATGATGTTGTCTCTTGAATGGAATGTTGCATCTTAAGTGAGGCGTCATCTCTATCAAAAAACTGAGCGGGATGAGAGCTTGTCATCTTTTCAGGCCCTCATCCCCCAGCCCCTTCTCCCAACCTAGGAGAAGGGGGGCGAGCCATCTCAAAGTCCCTCTTCCTCATTGGGAGAGGGATTAGAGCAATCCGGGCATACCAGAAAAGGGCGAGGGCGAAAGTGACATGCACCGAGCAGGTAAGACAGGGTGTGGTTAGGAAAAACGCGTAGATCGTGATTTCTGACCTTACTTGAAACGGAGCTTTTCCCTGTATAGGCGTATAGGCCGTCATTTGCCAATTCAACTTTTAGGTCAACTTTTCTGGGGTGAGATGACTCGGCAGAATTCCTTTGAGGAACCCTATCGGCCTTAGCAGAACAATTTGGGCAGGACGGAAAATAACCCCCCGATCTGGCTAAGCGCTGTTGCTTTACAGAGCGCCAAATGCGTGGGTGCATCTCACTTTTGCAAATTGCCCCGCCCTGCGGGAAGAGCAACGCTCTCTATCCCCCTTGCTTGACCCGTCAGGGCAATACCTCTCCTCCCAAAATGGGCAAAGGGGCACCGGATGCAAAGTCCCTCTCCCAAGGAGGGATAGGGACTGAGGGTGAGAGCTACGAAACAGGGATACACCCAAACGTGTAGCACCTGCATCGATACGTGAATGTCGGAGAAAGTCATCAACTGCTTGGGGAGCCATCATTCACGTACCGATTCCTCATCTTCCCCTGCTATCAAGGGAGGATAGCCATGCTTTTGCTCTGCCCCAACAACCCAAAGTCGGTTATTTTTGGTTCCCACAACGAGCACGGCTTCGCCGACTCGAAAGCCCTGCACATCATCTGTGTAGGCGATGAAATCGATAGTAGACCCCCTGATTTGCAGACGTACCTTACCTGTACTGGCTGCATCAAAGGGCAATTCTACTACCCCTAACTGCCCCACTAAGTCCTCACTTCGGGTTAAGCTATTGGCTTGGCGGGTATGCAGGCCGGCTAAAACCAGGGTGATGCCGCCCCCCAAGAGTAGGCCTACGCCGACTGCCAGCAAAAACACCAGAGTGCCAGGTAGCCCTAACTCTGACATGACGATACCCGTTAAACCAAAGAAACAGGCCCCAAAGGTAGAAAACTTAAAACTACGAAGCATTCCCAAGAGCGGAATGCGGCTGCGCCCTGGCTCGACCAACTCAATATCGGTATCTAGCCCTTCGCCATCTAGATCAACTCCGTCTAGCCCACCTAAAACAGCCAGCAAGACAAAAAAACCGCCACCAACAAAGCACAACCAGTAGAAAGTGAGCATTTTGCTGCCGCCTACAATTGCTCTCCCATCTTAGACAGCTCTGATGCCATATCTTTAACAATTGCAGGATTTATTTATGGCTTGAACCGAGGGTGGATTGATAGCGGTTTGCCTATCTGGGTAGGGGCTAACCGGAGAGACGATATAGCCATTGCCCGATTTCTCATAGCGATGGCAGGGCAGAAAGCCTACCCGGCGGGGTGGTTGATGGTTTGATTCGATGAGGGTGTTAGACAAGGGGCTGGTGGTCACTGCGACGCTAGAAGTCCAAGTCTGCCGACCCAGTTTGGTGTGATTTTGGTGAACAATGGCGCAGCAGGCAACCCCAATAAGCAGCAAAGAAAGGGCTTTCCTCTCTTCTCTCTTAGGCGCAGCGGGCAACTACAATAAGCAGCAGAGAAGGGGGCCGGGCAATGGCAGGAGCAGAACCATCAGAGTTAGCAGCTGTATCTATTTTTTACCGTCAGGGTCAATTTGCTGAAGCAGAACGACTTTGTCAAAAGATGTTGAGCCAACACCCCGATCAAGTGGAGGTGCTTTCCTGGTTGGGTTTGTTGGCTGAGCGGCAGGGGCGACTGGAGGAGGGGGTGCGCTACTATCAGCAGGTGCTTGAGCGCAGGCCAGAGACGGCAGAAATTCGGAGTAATCTGGCTTCTTTGCTCTCGCGCTTGGGACAGTCGGAGGCTGCGATCGCCCAGCAGCAAATTGCTTTGCAACAGTTGGGCGATCGGGCTGATGCTCACTACAACCTGGCCGTAATTCTCGCGGAAGCTGGACATGTGGAAGCGGCGATCCAGCATTACCAAACATCCTTGGCCCTCGATCCGGACAACGTTAACGCTTACAACAACCTGGGGACATTGTTAGGGCAACAGGGCCAGTTGATGGAGGCCCTGACTTATTACCAGCGGGCCGTGGTGATCGCCCCGCATCATTTTAATGCGCAGAATAACCTGGCGGTGACGTTGGCCCGATTAGATCGCCTGGAGGAAGCCATTCCCCATTTTGAGCAGGCACTTGCCTTACAGCCCAGCGCCCTGGCTCACTACCACCTGGGACAGATCTATCAACGCCAGGGCCAGCCAGAGGCGGCTGCCCGGCAATTTGAGCAAGCCATTGCCCGGCAACCCGATTATTTTAGTGCCTATCTCAATCTCGGTATTGTGTTGCAACGCCAGGGCAAGCTGAAGGAAGCATTGGCCTCTTACCACAAAGCCCTAGAGCTAAAGCCTGACTCCGCTGCTGCCTACGACAACATCGGCACGGTTCTGCATGAGCAAAAGCAACTGACCGAGGCGATCGCCCATTACCAAAAAGCGATTGAGCTGAACCCAAAGGATGCCAATGCCTATAGCAACCTGGGCACCGCTCGACTCGAACAGGGTGATCTGGAGGGGGCGATCGCAGCCTGTCAGCAAGCCATCCAGCTCAAACCGGATCATGTGGATGCCCACAACAACTTGGCCAGCGCCTACCTGGAGCAAGGTCAATTTGAAGCCGCCATCACCGAGTTTGAAACCGCCTTGCAACTCCAACCTGACCACGCCAATGCCCATCTGAACCTGGGCATTGCTCTCCTGCTGCTAGGTAACTATGAGCGCGGCTGGCAAGAATATCACTGGCGCTGGCAAACCCGGCAATGTCCAGACCTGCGCTACCCCCAGGCCCTATGGGATGGCTCCGATCTACAGGGCCAATGGATTTTGCTGACGGCAGAACAAGGGTTGGGGGATACGATCCAGTTTGCTCGCTATGCCACGCTGGTACAGCAACGGGGTGGACGGGTGATGCTGGCCTGCCAAAAGGCCTTGTTTCGTTTGTTTAGTTCGCTGCCGGGTGTGGAGCGCTGTGTCGATCGCGATCGCACCGATGTTCCCACCCATTATCATTGCCCCCTGCTCGATTTGCCTCTGCTCTTGGGCACAAGGGTCGAGACGATTCCGGCTGCCATTCCCTACTTGGCGGCCTTGCCAGACACCCCCATTCAACTGCAAACCTTTGCCAATACCCGCCTGAAGATCGGTTTCGTTTGGTCGGCCAATCCGCAAAGTAGTACAGCGGGTAAGCGCTCTACCCCCTTAGCCTACTTTCTACGCCTGTTGGAATTTTCTGAGATTGCCCTCTATAGCCTGCAAAAGGAGCCATCAGAGGCGGAGCGCTTAGCCCTCAAAGGGCAAGATCGCCTGCAAGACCTGAGCGACCAGTTAGGAGATTTTGCCGATACAGCGGCGGCGATCGCCCAACTGGATCTGGTCATCAGCGTCGATACCTCAGTGATTCACCTGGCGGGGGCTATGGGCAAACCCGTCTGGACTTTGCTCGCCTTTGTGGCCGATTGGCGTTGGCTCTGGGATCGAGAAGATACCCCCTGGTACCCGACGATGCGCTTGTTTCGCCAGACCCAGCCGGGGGACTGGGCAGGGGTATTTGAGCGGGTGCGGGCAGATTTGCAGCAGGAATTGGCCCACCCAAACCCCCTAGAGCGGTATCGGTTATCGACTCCCATCGCGCCCCTTGACCCGGTACAGACCTATCTACGCCTAGGCTATTCCTACTATTGCCAGGGGCAGCCAGAACCGGCGATCGCCTACTATGAAAAGGCACTGCGACGCTGTCCTGACTCAGCCCTGTTGCACAATAACTTGGGGGCAGCCCTTTGCCAGCAGGGAAAGGTTGAGCAGGCGATAGGCCACTACCGCCAGGCGATTGATTTGCAAGCGGAGTATGCCGATGCCCACTTAAATCTGGGGTTGGCCCTGTTATTGCAGGGTAACCTCACCCAGGGCTGGGGGGAATACTTTTGGCGCTGGCGCACCAGCGGGTACGCCCTGCCCTACCCCGAAACCCTGTGGGATGGCACAGAACTGCGCGGTAAAACCATTCTGCTAACCGCAGAGCAGGGCTATGGCGATACCATTCAATTTATTCGCTACGCTCCCCTCGTTGCTGCCAGGGGGGGGAAAGTGATTGTGGCTTGTCAGCAACCCCTACTCCGGCTACTGGCCACTGTCCCCAGTGTTAGTCGTTGTCTAGATCGCGATCAAGATGCCGCCCAGGTGCATGTCCACGCCCCCCTGCTAGAACTGCCCCGGTTGTTCGGCACCACCTTGGAAACCATCCCAGCGCAGGTGCCCTATTTGGGGGCGATTGCCAATGATGCCTTGATTCAGGCCATTGGCGATCGGGTTCAGGCAGCCCAGGCTAAATCGGGTTCCCCTTGCCCCCCGCTCAAGGTCGGAGTTGTGTGGGCCTCCCATTCCACCAGTGCCACGGCTCAGAGCCGCTCTTGCACCCTCCTCGATCTAGCGCCGCTGTTTGCTCTAGAGGGGATTTGCTGGTTTAGTTTGCAATATCGCCCTACTGCGGCTGAGCAAGCGGAGTTGGCCCGCTTGGGCATCGAAAATTTGCAGAGCTACCTGGGAGATTTTGCTGACACAGCCTGCGCGATCGCCCAGATGGACTTGATTCTCACCGTCGATACAGCAGTAGCCCATCTAGCCGGTGCCTTGGGCCAACCCACCTGGGTATTGTTACCCTTTGCCCCCGATTGGCGCTGGCTCCTGAACCGCAACGATAGTCCCTGGTACCCAACCATGCGCCTGTTTCGCCAGGATGCCCCTGGAGCTTGGCAAGGGGTCATTGAGGCCATTCGACTGGCTCTCCAGGAGTGGAGCACAGCCCCTTCTGAGGCGCAGCCAGTACAGGTAAAGACTGCATCCCAGATAACCCCAGCCCCATCTGCTAGCGACCACAAGGCCAGCTCACCCCCCTTGCCGGCCAGCCAATTCAACCAACTCACCGTCGGTCGCCATGGCCTGTTTCTCTACAATCAGCATGACCTCTACATCGGGCGATCGCTGGCGCTCTATGGAGAATGGAGTGAAGCCGAGATTGACCTGTTTCGGCAGTTGCTCCGTCCAGGTGATCGGGTCGTCGAAGTTGGAGCGAATATTGGTACTCATACCGTTTTCCTGGCTAAAGCTGTAACCGCCACCGGCCAGGTGCTGGCCTACGAACCCCAGCGCATCGTGTTTCAAACCCTGTGTGCGAATGTAGCCCTCAATAGCTTAACAAATGTGCATTGCTACCCCATTGGGCTAGGGGCAACGGCTGGTTTTGCCCAGATCCCCACTCTGGACTATAACCGGGTCAATAACTTTGGCGGTGTGAGCTTGCAAACCCAGGGAACTGGAGAAACTGTGCAGATTGCCACCCTCGATAGTTTTAATGTGCCCACGTGTCGGCTGCTCAAAATTGATGCTGAAGGCATGGAGTTAGACATTTTGCAGGGTGCCAGTGCCACGCTCAACCGCTGCCAACCGATTCTTTACATCGAAAACGATCGCCCAGAAAAAGCACCCGCTCTGATCCACCTACTTCAAACCTTAGGCTACCAACTGTATTGGCATCGCCCCCCCCTGTTTAACCCAGAGAACTTTTGCCAGAATCCTACGAATGTCTTTGGGCAAATCACCTCCCTCAATATGCTGGGAATTTTGCCAACCCATGGCATTACCCTTGCTGGGTTAGCCCCCTCTGCTCTACAAAAAGTCTAGAAAACTCATGATTTGTCGATCATTGAAACGGTTCGGCGATTAGAATCTTCTGCCTTTTAGGCGATTGGCTAGCCAATCGAACGTCTTAAAAGCCTGAATTGATCCCATTTTGAATTTTTGACTTGGGGTGAGCGGGTTGAATGATTAGCGATTTTGGCTAGCCACAGCCCCACCGCACCCAATCTTCAATCCTTCGGATCGTTTTTGTGAAAATGCTGAAAACCCTGACCACGCCCGCAGTTTTAGCCCTCACCCGAAGTTAGGAAAGAGAAGAGAGAATACAGGATAGAGGCCCGCCACGCCCGCAGTTTTAGCCCTGACCGTTATAAGGGAGAGCGGGCGATCGCAGTTTCCCTAGCCAAGGGGGAACGATAGAAGGGAAGGCTAAGGTATCGCTTTACTTAGTCAGCTTAGGACAGACCCAAGTACTCAACTGCCAATGCTAGGCGGGCGTTTGGCGCACGGTCGCCATAGTTCTTATGGCAGCAGTTCTATCCACCTACCTGTTGTAGACCGTATGTTTTCTGAACAAACTTCTGAACCTGTGAAGCAGCAAGCCCTGACAGCTTTGACCGCTTCGTTTATCGCCCAAGGCCACCCTTCAGACTATGCTGTCCACATGGCAACAGCGGTCATTTTTCAAGCAGATTTAGAACTTCGCAATGCCCAACTCGCCCGGTTGCTCGCCTGGCTAAAACAGGATCAAGCGGCAATTTATCCTGCCGCTTTGGCTGTTGTTGAGCAAACCCGTGAAGAGTTTGAGCGGCGAGTGCAGCAGGGGTAATGAGGGTAGCGGTGGTGGATGACATTCAGTTAAGGCAACGGTTGCAGCGTTTAGATCAACAAAACTACAAGGCCTATCGTGACATCAAAGGCCACTATGAATTTCCAGCGTTTACGTTGAGGATTGATCGGGTACAAGGCGACCCCTTTGCGCTGCCTAGCCAGTGTCGAGTGCACATTCCACAAATAAAGGCCGGGTTTCCAGCAGAGTTGTGGCATACCCCCAGCCGCGCGATCGCCCTGAGAGATTACCTCACCCGTCAATTTGTCTGGGTTGCCCAGGCCATCCGGCAACAGCGCGGTATAGGCAACAGCGGGCTAATTGGTATGCCCCAACCGGGCCAAACGATTCTAGAACGCACAACTGTACTCATCCATGCAGACGCACTAGAAGCCCGCTTTGTGGTGGGGTTACCAGCCTTTGGGCGGCGGGTTGCTGGATCTCAGGCGGCAGCATTGCTCTGTGACGATTTACCCCAGATTGTGGCCCAATCGCTGCTTTACTCCTCCCTTTCGGCGTCAGCGATTCAACGTCATATTGAAACGGCAGAAGATGCGGATTTTATCCGGCAGCAACTCTCTCAGCGAGGACTGGTCGCCTTTGTAGCCGCAGGGGCTATCTTGCCTCGCCGCAGTGGTGTGGATGACCAACCCCTCACCGGAGCTGTGCCGTTTCAGGTACCAGACTCTTTGCAGGTTTCCTTTGATTGTCCTAATCGGGGAACGATTAGCGGTATGGGGATTCCCCAGGGGGTGACCGTCATTGTCGGCGGCGGATATCATGGGAAGTCAACGCTCCTGCGGGCGATTGAACGGGGGATCTATAACCATATCCCGGGTGATGGGCGAAACCATATCCCGGGTGATGGGCGAGAGTTTGTCGTGACGGATTTGGGAGCGGTCAAAATTCGAGCGGAGGATGGGCGTAGTGTTGTCGGAGTCGATATTTCTCCTTTTATTAACCAACTGCCCTTAGGAGGGTCAACGCAGTCGTTTTCGACAACAAACGCCAGCGGCAGCACATCCCAAGCAGCCAGCATTATGGAAGCATTAGAAGTCGGAGCAACAGCCTTGTTGGTGGACGAAGATACCTCGGATACAAATTTTATGATCCGCGATCGCCGGATGCAAGCCCTAATTCACAAATCCAAGGAACCGATCACTCCCTTGATCGACAAAATTCGGCAACTGTATACCGACCACGGGGTTTCAACGATTTTAGTGATGGGAGGCAGTGGGGACTATTTTGATGTTGCCGATACCGTCATTGCTTTGGAGGATTATATTCCCCGTGATGTTACGGAACAGGCCCGGGCGATCACCCAGCAATACCCGACGGCCCGCCTCGCCGAAGGCGGCTGCTACTTTGGGGCCTTATCCCCTCGGTATCTCCGGGTGGTGGCCGATCGGCATCCGGATGCGTGGCGCAAACACACGGTACGCGATCTGCACACCATTGTGCTAAGACGTGAGGAAATTGACCTGAGTGCGATTGAGCAACTTGTTGAGCCAGCTCAACTGCGGGCGATCGCAGCAGCGATGCTATTTCTACGCCAACGGGGATTAATCGAGAAAGCACCGCTCAACCAGGCCATCCAGCAAGTGATGGCAACAATTGAGCAGCAGGGGCTGGATGCGATAACGTCTCTGCCAGAGGGAGATTTTGCCCAATTCCGTCGGTTTGAATTGGTAGCGGCAATTAATCGCTGGCGATCGCTGGCCATCCGCCAAAACCCAAGTTAACTGGCTCTGCATCCAGCTCTCATGCCTTTAAGTTGAGAATAGACTCTTTTCTTGATTCAACCCTGCACCCAAGGCGGTGACGGTCAAAAGCCTGCTTCAATCTGACGGACGGCTGTCAGGGCAGAGTAGCTGACGCCAGCAGTACCTTCCCCTGGATGGGTGGAGTCGCCAACCAACCAAAGATTAGGGAAGGGGGTACGAGTCGCCAAGCCAAAGGGGCCAAAGGTTGAGATGCGTTGGCCAATTCCCCCAACAATGCCGCGATCGCGGGCAGTGAAGCGGGCAAAGGTGCGCGGGGTCGCAGCTTCAATATGGAGCAGGGTGGCGTCATTCAGGTCAAAATAGTGACTCAGACGAGAGATCGCCTGCTGGGTATAGTGCTGTTTCAGACTGGCATAATCTACACCGGCATCCCACCATTGTGAGACATCTGTAAAGGAAGAGGCAATAATTGTGGCCTTACCCTCCGGTGCCCGGCCATCGCCGGCGCGACTCACAGAAACAAAGAGGGAGTTATTTTCGCCAATTTTTCCTTCATAGTCATAGAGAAATTGCAGATGGGGTGGGCACTCTGCCGGAATTGCCTGCTGATCCACCCCCAGATACACCACAAACGCCCCTGAACTGGGGGGTAAGTTTTTGACCCGCCGCCGATAGCCAGAGGGAGTCGCTTCACCTAGCAATTCCACCAGGTTTTGCACCGTCACATTCGCCACTACGTGGTCAGCCGCTTCTACCCAGGTTTGGTTGGTTTTGAGGTGGCGTAAGGTCACCCCGGTCACTCTTCCTGCCTGGGTATGGATGTGCTCAGCGCGGTGACGTAGCAAGAGCTTGCCACCATCCCGGTGAAAGGCCGCCATTAGGCGATTGCTCAAAACTTGCATACTTCCCTTGAGATGGTAAAGGCCCCAGGGTGCCTGGGAAAGACCTAGGGCTGTCGCCGCATAGAGTAGCGCTGTAGCATCTGCATCTACCTGAGAATAGAGTTTGAGTTGCAGGTCGAGAAAGGTCCTCAGGCGGCGATCACCCCCCAACCCCAACCCACGCAGCGCATCTCCCACCGTGGCAAAGGTAAACGGGGCCGTCAGTAAAGTGCTAGGGCGCAGCGCCTGTAGCAATTGCCCTAAATCCCACAGGTTGCGGGGGGGCAATACTGGGTCGCGGCTTTGGAAGGCCCAACTGTAGCGAAATAAGGCGGCCATCAGTTGCCAGAACGGCTCACTTCCCGGAAATTGCCGCTGCCGTTCAGCTTGCCATTGCGCTGGATCACGCCAGACGCGAATCGGCTCCACTTCTCCTGGCAAAAACACCGCACAGGCCGGGTCGCAGAGGGTTGCCGCTGGCACCTCTAGCCCCAGTTCTTTAAAGATGCGATGGTGTATGCCCCCAGGCTCTAGCCCGGCCACTTGGGTGGCCCCAACATCAAAGGTAAAGCCTCGGCGTTTAAAGGTCGAAGCGCATCCACCGGGCACGCCTGCCTGCTCTAGCAGCACCACCTCATAGCCGCGTCGAGCCAGTAAGGCAGCAGCCGTCAGGCCCCCGATCCCGGCACCAATGACCACAACCCGCGTTGGAGCTGAATTAGTCTGTGCCATCATAGCTGTTACTTTTCTTAATACTTTTATTATGACACGGGTGGTTTCACCTCACCCAGGGAGAGTAGGGCGAAATCTGGGGACTGGTACCGTTAGGATAGACAGAGACCTTTCCATTGGCCAACCTCCATGACCTCAACGCTGCTACCTTCCGATTCATTGCATCGCCTCCACTCACCCATCATTCATCGGCTAGCCAATGGGCTGACTATCATTGCCGAGCAAGTGCCTGTCGATGCGGTGAATTTGAATATCTGGCTGAATGTTGGTTCGGCGGTAGAATCCAACGCAATTAATGGAATGGCTCATTTTTTAGAGCACATGATTTTTAAGGGCACTGCCACCCTGCCGGCTGGAGAGTTTGAGCGTCAGGTGGAGGCGCGGGGTGCCACGATTAATGCCGCAACCAGTCAAGACTATACCCACTATTATCTGACGACGGCCCCTCAGGATTTTGCGGCTCTGGCTCCGTTGCAACTCGAAGTGGTATTAAATGCCGAGATCCCAGAGGCGAGCTTTGAGCGAGAGCGACAGGTTGTACTAGAGGAAATTCGGCGATCGCAGGACAATCCCCGCCGCCGCACCTTCCATCGCGCCATGGAGCTAACCTTTGAGCGACTTCCCTATCGGCGGCAGGTGTTAGGGCCTGCCAGTGTGGTAGAAAGCCTGACGGCTCAGCAAATGCGGGATTTCCATGCCCGCTGGTATCAACCTCAATCGATGACCCTTGCCGCTGTGGGCAATTTACCCGTGCCAGAATTAGTTGAGATTGTCGAGACTAGCTTTGCACAGGCTTGGCAGAAGACCGCCTTACCCCAACACCAACCTGCATTCACCTCCCTGTTAGCCCCCCTTACAGAGCTAAGTTCCGGGGTGTCCTTCTCTCCAGAAGAGCGCTTTCAGGAAATTATCCGGCAGGAATTTTACGATGCCTCATTGCAACAGGCTCGCCTAGTGATGACCTGGCGTGTCCCTGGCCTAGTGGATTTAGAGGAAACCTATGCTTTGGATGTATTGGCTTCTGTTTTGGCTCACGGGCGGACTTCTCGTTTGGTGCAAGATTTGCGCGAGCAACGGGGCCTAGTTTCAGGGATCTCGGTTAGTAACATGACTTATCTGTATCAGGGGGTCTTTTACATCTCAGCCCACTTACCAACCAAACATCTGGCTCAGGTGGAAGCGGCGATCGCCCAACACATTCAGGCCCTCCAAACAGACTTAATTACCGAGTTTGAGTTAGAGCGGGTACGCACCCGTGTTGCCAATCATTTTGTTTTTGGTAACGAGGCTCCCAGCGATCGCTCAGGGTTATATGGCTTTTACCATAGCCTCTTGGGTGATTTAGACGGAGCGGTGCGCTACCCGGCTCATATCCATGCGGTCAGCCCCGAACAAATTCGAGCGGCGGCCCAACACTACCTGACACCTTCTGCCTATGGCGTTGTAATCACGTATCCCAACGATCGGGCGACTAACGGTGACTAAATAAGATTCTCTGCCCCTATCACCCGAATCTTGATTTTGCTGCTACCCTAACATCGATTCTCAACATAGATGGAGAATGAGATATGAAGCAACGATTTATCACTTTAGCCGCAACAGTGCTATCGATGAGTGGCCCGGTGGTTTGCCTGGCCGGCTTTGCCCAAACAGAGAAACCAGCCACCCAGGCAGAATCCGTAGGGCCGGCTGAAACCCTGAAGGAAGTAACCGTGACCAGTTCGGTGGACTATACCTGTAAGGGACGCAAGGGGTTTTCTGCCGAGTATTTGTCGGATGACACCGTGCGAGCGACCTTTGGCAGTAAGGAATTTGTGTTGCCGCGAGTGCCTACCGCCTCTGGTGCACGCTATAGCGACGGCAGTATCACAATCCACACAAAGGGGGATGAGGCTTTTGTGGAAGTCGGCAATCGGATTTTATTTGAGGATTGTGCGGTTGTTGGTGTAAGGACGGTGCAGGGGCTTTGGTAACACTTTGGGAAGCGATCTCGGCTCAGATTGGGCAGGCTACAGGTCAGCCGTTTAAGCTAGACGATCGCCGGGTGGTGGGTGGTGGCTGCATCAATCAGGGCTACCGCCTGCAAGGGAGCGATCGCACCTATTTTGTGAAGCTGAATCAAGCTCATCGGGTCGATATGTTTGCCGCTGAGGCGGCTGGGTTAGAGCAAATGCAGGCAACCCAGACGATTCGGGTACCGGCCCCAATTTGCTGGGGAGCCACGGATAATACCAGTTACCTGGTACTAGAGTGGGTCGATTTAGGGCGGGCGGGCGGTTCTGCCTGGGCAAAGATGGGTGAACAACTGGCGGCAATGCATCGGTTCACCAGCGCATCAGGGTTTGGTTGGCAGCGCCCCAACACGATTGGCGCTACTCCCCAGATTAATGATTGGCGACAGGACTGGGCCGCATTTTGGGCCGAGCATCGCCTTGGGTTTCAACTGCAATTGGCCAGACGTCGGGGGGGCCATTTTCCCCTGGGCGATCGCTTACTAGACCGTGTTCCTGATCTACTCGCAGGGCACACGCCAACTCCTGCCCTTGTCCACGGAGACCTGTGGTCAGGTAATGCAGCGGTGAGTCGAGCAGGGGAACCCGTTTTGTTTGACCCCGCTACCTACTATGGCGATCGCGAAGTGGATCTGGCGATGACCGAATTGTTTGGTGGGTTTCCCTCAGAGTTTTATCAGGGTTATCAGAGAGCCTACCCCTTAGCACCGGGGTACCCTCAGCGCAAGGTGTTGTATAACCTGTATCACATCTTGAATCATTACAATCTTTTTGGCGGTGGCTATGAATCTCAGGCAAACCGCATGATCGAACAGCTCTTAGCAAGCGTTTGAATAGTATCTAGCAGTTAAAACCGCGACGATACTAACACAGCCTGCCGATGCAGACTCAATGAAATGAAGATTTTCAGGAACCAGCATTGGCAGGTTTTCTCTGTGTCGCCGCAACTTCAGTTGTCCTTGTGGTGAAGTTTCAGGTTATAAAAACCTCATTCTTGGAGCTTCTTAGGACTGAGAAACAGCAACGGTCACTTCGCCTTCATTATCCTCAAGGTAGGTGTCAATGAAAAAGGCTGAGAGGGTTGTTGGTTCAATCACCTCCAGGGTTAAGACATCCTCATAGCCATTGAGCGTAGACCAGGTGGCCGATACAGGGACGTTGGTCTGCTTGTTAATCACCTTGCCGCCATGAAGCCACAACAGCACCCAGGGTTCCCCCGGATGTCCGGCACTTTGCTGATAGTCGAAGGCACCCTCCTTAATCCGCACTTTGTAGATGCCCGTCTCCAGAGGGGTTGAAATGGCCGTTTGCTGAATCCCTGACATTTCTTCGGGGGTGAGGTGAAAGCAATTGTAGCGGTTATGAACTTTTACCTCTTGGATGGGGGCTACCGCTCCTCCAGCTATGCGCACATGGTTTGAGCGAACTAGCTTGATCCAGTGGTGGTCCTCGGTTTCGTAGCCAACCTCGGCGATGTAATCTCGATCAGGGGCCGGAATGGGCAGAAGGCGATCGCTCGTTTTTTCATCCCAATCAAATTGCTGCATGCTGTGGACGGGTGTCTGATCCATATCAATATCTGTGACATCATAAAGGCGCAATGCTGGGGTTTTACCGCCTTCTGCCTGAGCCAAAGTAAGAGCCGTTGCGGGTATACTCCAACGGGCATAAGCCTTATTAATACCGCGGGGTGTTAGGCTCATTGTGCTTTCTGTCGCTGGGGTTGTCGCACCAGCTACCAAACCCGGCACAGCTACCATCGCCGCTCCGGCTACCGCCGCCGCAGTGCCCAGAGCATTGCTCGTTGCTGGAGCCGTTGTAGGCACTTCAGGCACGACGAGATCGGGTAATCCGGCTGCCACCCGCACAGGCTCAGAGCGGCAGAGGGGCAACCACTCGCCCGTATCAGTGGTATAACCCAACTCGACTAAGTAGTCGCGATCAGCCTCTGGAATTGGCAGGTGTAAATCAGGGTCAGTTGCGCTGGCATCAAATTGTTCAATGCGATGGGGTGGTGTTGTATCCAGGTCAATATCCGTGACATCGTAAAGGCGTGTCACTAATTTTTGGCCGCCCTGCTGCTTCAGTTCTTCTTTAGCATCCTCAGAGACTTCCCAGTAGGCATAGGCACTTTTGCTATCGCGGGGGGTCAAAACAATGCGACTATCCGGGCGTCCAGGGTGGAATTTACCCAGCAATCCTGGAATAGCTGCGGCTCCCGCCACGGCGGCCCCAACCGCAGGGATAGCTGCCCCTAGATTCAGACCCGGTTTGGGAGCCGTCGTTGTCGGAGCGTCTCCTCTCAGAGCTTCTACCTCATTGGGCGGACAGGCAGGCACCCGCACGCTTTCAGAGCGGCAGAGCGGCAACCACTCGCCCGTATCAGTGGTATAACCCAACTCAACTAAATAGTCGCAATCGTCTGTGGGAATTGGCACATGCAGATCTGACTCGGTTTCGCTGGCATCAAACTGCTCAATCCGATGGGGTTGGGTGCGATGCATATCAATGCCGGTGACATCACAAATACGGGCAACCAACTTTTTGCCGCCGCGACGCTTGAGGGCATCCTTTTCGGACTGGGGGACTTCCCAGTAGGCATAGGCATGGCGACAGTCGCGAGGTGTGAGGATGATTCGACTGGTGGGTGCAGGGGGCGGAACGACTGGAGGCACGGCCACAGGAGCGGGAGCCGCCGCAGGAGTTGCCCCGCCGCCGCCCCGATTCAGAAACCAGAGGAGACCGCCCCCCAGCGCTGCTAGGGGCAATAAAATCCACCAGGGAAACCCGCCGCGATCGCCCGTTGCAGTTGTTGCGGGTGCCTGAGTAACAGTTCCAGGGGGTTGATTGGGGCTAGAGTTTGGGCTAGGAGGTGGCTCAACTGGGCTAGAGGGCGCTCCACCAATTGCCGTCGCGACGACTTCTTTGCCCGGCTCTGATGTGGCAAACCCCAAAAATGCCTGGGTGGCTAAGTTGGGGGCTTTGGTAAAGGCATAACCGCGTGGCTGAGAGTAAGGATAGCGTGGATCTGTCGGTAGGGTTTTGTGCATTTCTAGAATGCGGACAGCAGGGTTATCCAACACTTGGTCGGCAATCACATAGCTGATGCCGTTATTTCCCAATTCTTTGACAATATCCTCAGGGGTGTCGGTTGTCGCTTTCACAGCGTTGGCCCCTGTCTCAAAGGGAGCACCCTCAAACACTTTGTATTTGCTCAACGCTAGGCGGGTGTCGCTCTTGTCAGGGTGATCGATAAATTTGATTGGCCCCGGTACACCACCGACTTCCTGCCAATTAGTAATTTCTCCCCGAAACATGCGGGCAAATTGGTCAAAGGTAAGGTTGCCTTTAAAGGGGTTATCCGACCCTACGATAACGGCCACTTTGCCGCGCTGTAACAGAACTTGCTGTAAACCCTTAGCTTTTTCTGCCTCGGTGAGGGCGCGACCGATCGCCGCTAAGTCAATCTTGTTATCTAACAGAGCGGCTAGCGCTGCATCGGTGCTACTGCCCTTCAGGGTGACTTCGGTGCCCGCGTACTTCTCAGCAAAGCGCTTTTTCAGTGCCTCATTGGGCACCCGCATGCTGTGGCTACCCTCCACGGTAATTTTAGTCTGATCGGGCAGGGAGGCAGGTAGCTTAAACTCCGGCACGGTGGTATCTTGGGCGATCGCCGGTAACAGTCTCACTGTCTCAGCCAGCGGTCTAGCTCCGATGATCAACGTTGTGGTCAGTAAAGCAGCTTTGATCAATGTTTGTTGGCGGTTCATGGCATCACACTCGATTTTGTTGAGGAAAGCAATAACAGGTAAAGGCTTTGCTGTTAAAGGGGCGTCAATTTAAGAGGTTTAGAGGTACGGATCAACCATCGGCGATTGCAACAGAGCACTAACTAGACCCGTTCCACGGCTAGGGTCAATTCTCCAGCATTGTCTTCCAGGTAAGTATCGAAGAAAAAGGCATTAACAGTTGCGGGCTCCAGCACTATCAGCTCTAATACGTCATTGGCTCCATTCAGACTGGCCCAGGTTGCATTTACCTCGACATTGGTTTGGCGGTTGATTACTTTGCCGCCATGGATCCATAACAAGACCGCTTGCTCGCTGACCGACCCACCGCTAGCAATGTAGCTAAACCCACCGTCTCGAATTTTGATGCGATGGGTGCCAGGGTCTAACCGAATGGCGATCGCGGTTTCTTCCAACCGTTTCATCTGCTCTGGGGTAAATAGATAGCAGTTTTCCTTACTGTGAACTTTGATTTCCTTAACAACCGTTTCTGGCATCGGGGTTTCTCCTTTGGGTTCAACAACTGTCATTGTCTTGATGCATCCTTTCGCTTAACGGGCGAGCCGCAGGGCGATCAGGTGCGCCCAACGGGTTTGGTTTAGGCCTAGGCGTAGATTTGCTGGAGGGCAACCGCAGGCTGAATCTGCCAGATATCGCGACAGTACTCTTGCACAGCGCGATCGCTGGAAAATTGACCCAATCGAGCCGTTGTGTGGATGGAGCGACGCACCCAACCTTCTGTATCCCCAAACGCCTCACCCACCTGGGACTGGCAATCGATATAGGATTGATAATCGGCCAACACCATGTAAGGGTCGGAATCTAAAAGCGTATAGGTTAAAGGCGCAAACAAGCTGCCCTCCCCTAGAGAATAATCCCCTGCATTCAGTCGATCAATAGTCTCTCGCAAGCTGAAATTCGCCGCATAAATTCCACCGGGGTTGTACCCATGTTTGCGGAGTTCGGCTACTGCATTGACTGCCAGACCAAATTGGTAAAGGTTTTCTGCCCCAATTGCCGCCTTGACCTCTGGGATGACGCCATCCGGTGTAGCTAGCAGCACGGCCCCATTCAACCCAGCGATCAGACTACCAGTACCACAGGCTTCTGTTCCACTGAGGGAGAGATGCTCAGACACATCGGCAGCAGCATAAAGGCGCTGAGCCAGTTTCAGGGTGAAGTTAGGCAAAAAGATGACGTGTAAACGCTCGGCTACAGTAGCATCTCCATTAACCACAGCGGCAACTGCATGGATGAGTTTAATGATTAACTTCGCCGCTTCATAGTCGGGGGCTGCTTTGCCCGCAAAGATAAAGGTGCGCGGTGTGAGGGTAATACTAGGATTGGCCTTGATCTGCTGATACAGATGCAGAATGTGCAACACATTTAGATATTGTCGCTGATACTCATGCAGAGCAGTGGCTTGCAAATCAAAGAGAGAGTCAGGGTTGACTGTAATCCCTAGCTGAGCGTAAAGCCAATCGGCTAAGTCCTGCTTGGCTGCCTGCTTGACCTGTCGCCATTCTTGCCGGAAGTTGGCATCATCGCTAAATGCGTCTAAATGCCGCAACTCATCAAGATTGGTCACCCAACTATCACCAATTTTGCGGGTGATAAGCTCGGCTAACCGGGGGTTACTCAGCAACAGAAAGCGGCGCGGAGATACGCCATTCGTTTTGTTGCTGAATTTCTCAGGAAACTGGTGATAGAAATCGGGCAGGAGCGATCGCTGCAACAGCTCGGTATGAAGTTGAGAAACTCCGTTAATTTGAGATGCGCCAACACAGCCCAGATGCACCAGGCGAACGAACCGATCGCCGGTTTCATCAATTAGGGATAACCGCTCTACCAGGGCATGATCTCCAGGATGAGTGGCTCGCACCTCACTTAAGAAGCGATCATTGATTCCCAGGATGATTTCGTGATGACGGGGTAAGAGCCGCTGCAATAAGGAGACTGGACAGTCGTATTGATCAATCGACTCTGGTAACAGGCTGTGGTTAGTGTAGGCAAAGGTGCGTTGGGTAATCGCCCAGGCGGTCTCCCATGCGAGGGTGTGTTCATCCATCAACAGCCGCATTAGCTCAACGATCGCCAGCAGTGTATCTGTATCATTTAGTTGCAAAGCAAAGCGCTCTGGCAGGTTTTCGACCGTGCCCCCATTTTCCAGATGCTATCGCAGCACATCTTGCACGGTTGCAGCCGTCAAGAAAAACTGTTGTCGGAGTCGCAGTTCTTTGCCCCACCAATCCTTTGTACTGGGGTAAACAGTACCAGAGAGGGCCTCATTGCCAACGGCCCGCCAAAGCCGCAACAGGTTGACCGCATTCGTTTGGTAGCCAGAGATAAGCGTATCGTAGGGGATAGCCTCTACCACCTCTGCCGGAAGCCAACGTACCCGAAACCGTTGCTGCTCATCTAGATAGGCTTCTGTGCGACCACCAAAGCCAAGGGAAACGGCTCTCTCAGGGCGCGCTGTTTCCCAGGGGTTACCCCCTTCTAGCCAGGGGTCGGGGGCCTCGGTTTGCCAACCGGCATGAATCTCTTGGATAAAACTACCCTGGGCATAGCGAATTCCGTAGGCGATCGCGGGTACCCCCGCATTGGCCAGGGATTCCAGATAGCAAATCCCCAGACGACCTAAATCTCCACACCCCAGCCCAGGCTCTGGCTCTACGGCAATTAAACGGGAGAGATCCCAGCCCAGTTCAGCGGCGATCGCCGCGACACGATCTTGCCATCCCAGACTCAGCAAGGCATTGGCCAGATGGGTACCTGGCAGGTACTCTGCTGCGAGATTGCCAACAATCCGGGTACCAGGCTGAGCCAAGGCATTTTCTGGCAGGTTAACCAGCGGTGCCTGCCCCAGGTAGTGATGCATCACCGTTGCCACCGCCTGGTAAGCCTCCGGCTCAGTGGCCTCCATGGGAGTTTTACCTTGCCTTGCCAGATAATCCACCATTGCCTGGCGCAATAAATCCGTGGTCAACCCGGCAGGGATTTCTGGCACAAAGTCATCGGTAGTGACCACTGGCTCCGTAGCCTCAGGGGCCGCCGGGACTGATGCAAAGACCGATTTAGCGGCCTCTCCCACAGGCGCAACACCGGCTGCGGAGGAGACAGAAGCATCCTCTGGCGGTGCAACCTCAATCAGCGCCGAGGGTTCTGCGGTCACCCCCGCCCGCAGTTGGTTGGCCTGCTCGTAGCAGGAATTTGCTTCCACTGAGCGGCTTAGTTTCACAAGGGCATCTCCCTTTATCTTCCAGGCCAGGGCAGAATCTGGTTGCAGCGCTAATACCCGATCCAGGCTCTTTAGTGCCTCAGGGGCACGCTCCAGACCCAAGAGGGTTCTGCTGTAGGCTAACCAACTATTTGCTGCGGTTGGGCGGGTTTCAATTAACTGACTAAAGTAAGGTAGAGCCTCGGCATAGCGACCCAGATTCAGCAAGTTCATGCCCTCGGTGTAGAGGGTCGCATCGGTGGCCTCAGGGATAACAGGCAAGGCCAATTCAGCCTGAGTGACCATAATAGGGGACTCAGGCCTAACCGCAGGTTCTGAAGGAGGTTCTGCCACCTCGGCTGTAGCCACTTCCGGCTCGCTGTCAGCCTCCTCTACCGCTTCAACTAGGGCGGCTTGCATCACCTCTGGGGTCGGCTCTAACATCGCATCCTGGGGCCTTGCGGAAACACGGCTACCAGCCTGTGGCAAAACTGGCCCAGTAGGAGTAACAGGGGTAGATTCTCCGCTGGTTTGTCGTAACTTCAGCCAGCGGACAATTCCCTGAAGAATCACGCCTACGAGAACGAGGGGCAGCACCAGCCAACCAAACCAGTAAAATACTCCACCCTTCCCTTTGGGCGCATAGGCCGTATCTGGCACCAGGGTTGGCGGGGTAGGGGGCTTTGGCTGCAATGCGGTTGCGATCGCCCTGGCTTCTTCGGTTTTGGCCGTAGCAACAGCCGCTTGACCGCTGGGTGCTCCAGCAAAGTTGAGAAAAGCCGCTGCCGGCGCATTAGACCTCTGTTTATAGGCATAACCCCGCACCTGTTCGTAGGGATAAAGGGGATCATCCGGTAACGCCGCATGCATGACCACCAACTTAACCACCCGTACCAGATCCTGGTCAATCACCTGACTGGCAATGGCATAACCAATCCCATTCTTTCCGAGCCGCTGAATCATATCAGCAGTGTCATCTGCCTCCAGTTGGATCACCTGTTCGCCTGCTACCCAAGCTTCTGGCTGAAGCACCCCATAGCGGCTGAGGGCCAGGCGCGTATCACTTTCCAGAGGCCGATCAATCACCCGAATGGGGGCATCAGGGCCACCTACCTTTGCCCAGTTGACAATTTCACCCTGTAAAATTTTGGCCCATTGTTCAACCGTTAAATTCCCCTTAAAAGGATTATACTTCCCTACAACAATCGCAATCCGTTCCTGACTTAGCGGCATCTCAACTAGACCCTTTGCCTTTTCTGATTCTGTCAAACGGCGACCCAGAGCCGCCAGGTCAATTTCACCTCGCAGTAAATCTGCGATCGCAGTATCTGTCCCCCTGGCATCAAGGGTCACCTCAACCTCTGGGTTATCTTGCTCGTATTGCTGCTTGAGCAACTGGTTGATGGTCTGCATCATACGAGAGCCATCAATCCGCAGCGTCGTTGAGTTTTTCGAGACATCGGCACTATCCCTTTTACCAACACAATGGTCATAACGTGGGAGAGCTGCTCTCAAGTAAATCTGTCTAGGGAAAACGCTGACCGTATCAATCGCAGAAGTAACCAAGACCGAGAATCCTTAAGTTCCCAGTTTCTGCCAGATCATGAATCAAAATCATCAATCACCTGGGCATCACTACTCGGACTTCTCACTCGTCTGCTTGAGCGACCTTATATTTGCCCTTTTACTGACTCAATTCAATGTCTTGCTTACAACTCTGATGCTGAAAGCTGTCGATCAACTTACCTACTGCTTTCTTTGCACCAAAGTATAGGCTTAAAAAGCTCTCCGTCAAAACATGACCTTGATCATAAAGCCAACCACAGAACCAAGTGCTTAACTGCCAATGCTACGTAAGTTTTCTAACTTTCCGTTGCGATCAGAAACAGGGCGACGGCTATACGAACAGGCTAGAAACTGGCAAGTAAGAGCTTACTAGCCACCGGCGGCAAAGGTGGCCATAATCAATGCGGACAGTAGCAAGCCTGGAGAAAGCAGCAAAATCAGGGTCAACAAGTCATGAACAGTCATAGCGCTTCTTTCCAATTCAGCGGATTCTGTTGCCTTTATGGTAAAGCTTACTGCTCAGACGAATCCTTGCTAAGCTTTGAGAAAAGCTAAAGATTTTAGGCGTTGCTTCACAAAGGGATGAATTGCCCTCATTCCCTTTCTTAAATGCCCGTCAGAGCGATACCCTACTCCCATTGGGTGCAGGAGTTATCGATCTGGTGCTCTTTACCTTTGGGAGGGGGTTGGGGTGAAGGTGAATTGGGTGGTTCCTGTCCAGATTCAGCAACGTCAGATTTTATCGCTATTGCTAGGTTGCTGAGTTTAGAGGTTAAGGGGGATGGGGACGTTGCTCCCACAAGGGGTTTCACCTCTGCACCCCGTCCTAGATCCGGTAGCTATGGCTATATTCTAGAGGCAAGGCGAATGGTGCATGACTGGGTTGTTCTAAACGCAGAGGTGTCCTGTGGCTACCTGTCCTATGCTTTGAAGGAGTGGCAGGTAGCCATCGATGCCTTAATTCAGGGAGATCTGATTTTGCTGCTGCGTAAGGGGGGCATTCGTGAGCAGGGAGGACGCTTTCAGATTCCGCATCAGCGGGTGTTGCTGTACCCTACCTACGAGCATCAGAAGCCGGAGTTGCTCAAGTCAGACTATGCTTCAAAGGTTCAACCAGTTGCAACTGGCTGGCATCCAGAAACGGTGACGCTTCAGGCTTGGGCTGAAATTACTCACAGCCTACCGGTAAGTGTTGCTGATCCGATCGCGGCCCTTAACCCTCTGCATATCTGGAATGAGGCATTTGTACGCGATCGCGTGCAGTGGCAACCGACCCAACCCCTGACGGTTTTGTTGCTACGGGTTTTTCGTCTGACCCAACCCCAAACGATTCCCTACAGGGCTGCCTATGGTGGCTGTCGTTCGTGGATTGAGTTGCAACACCCAATTAAACTCAGTGGAACGGCTGTACTGTCTGAAGCTACTTATGGCGATCGCGTGCAGCAGGTTCTAGCCACCCTGGCAATAGAGGCGTAGGCAGACGATTAGGCGCTTGTTAGGAAAGTGATGCCCTTCCAGATCGTGCTTTGCGACTAGTAGACAAAGGCGCCCGTTTGTCTACCCTTACCCCTCTCTTGAATGTTAACGGGCATTTATGGAGAGGAGATGAGAGCAGTTCATATCTTCGGTAAGCACCACTTTCAGTCATTCAAACAGAAGATCCTATCGCTATAGCCACCTGATTGAGGCAGAGGTGCAGGAGTGCCCTCCTGGTTAGGGGCAATGCCCTCATACCCTTTAACTCCTAATGAACTCAGCAACCTGACGATGACGGTATAAGCTGACATTACACAACAGCAACCCAGAGGAATGGTCTTGGAGTTTTTATACTGCGATGGCAAGGTCTAAATCTTTTAGTGATTGAACCTATATTCCTAAGGTAAGGCGTTCAGTTCGTTCCGCAAGATGGTTACTGCTTCGGCAGTGGTTTGCACTTGGCGTTTTGTGAGCAGGCGACTGGCTTCTTCATCGACTCGATAACCCTGACCGTAGGTTTCGTAGACGATAGTCACTGGAAAAGGTGCGGCGGTGCCAGGGCCGCTAGGGCCAGCAGTATATTCACTGATAAGAATGATATCGGCATCGCCTCCATCAAAATTGAGTTCGGTAAACGTGACTGCCCGGACATCGTGAATCCGCCAGGATTTGGGTTGAGCTAGCTCTGGTAGGGTGTAAACAATCCGACCGTTTTTAACAATGTAGAGCTTGATGCGGTTGGCACTGTGATCCACCACAGAGACAAACAGACATTCTCCAAATTCGGGTAACTTTACTCGAAAAGATTGCTCAGGTAACCAGTTTTCTCGGGCAAAGAGTTGCTTTAACTGGCGCATATTTTCAGCCGCGAGAGGGCGGGGATTGGCAAAACTCGTTGCTGCGTTAGTCTGCGCTCTAGGGCTAAATGCTGGGGGCATTTCCACTGTAGGTTGTTTGCTGCACGCGCAATTGGGTTGGGGCCAGAGGGCGATGGCTGTACCCGTTAGGGCGATCGCCGCTGCACCAGAGATGAGTAGAAATTTCATTGGGTTAAGAACATGGTTGGGATGGACTACTGATACCTACAGGTATTTTTCCAAAGGTTCCGAGCGGGGAGACGGAAAAGGTCACCCACGGTTAAAAATTAGGTCGTATCTTTATATGCAAGGAGTATGTGTAAGGATAGAGAAAAGTAGCTCCAAACTGGCGAACGGTGCTAAAAAGCGTCTAGAAATGTCTGATTATTCTCTATTCTTGAAGGAATCGGTAGGTCGTCTGAATTAACTGTAGGCAGAAAGGAGTGGGGGGCTGTGCGCCTGGGCAGGGGTTCTACGCCTTTGCTCCCCGAAAGTGTCTTCAATTTCATTGCGCCCAGCTAGTTACGGCTGTCAAAGACTTTCAGTGCGCCATGCCTTTACTGCTTGCATTTTGCATTTTTCGGGTTTTCCACATTCTAGGTGATTACTGTAGCAGCCCAAGCGAACGCCCCCAAACCCCGTTATTTCCGTCCTAGTAACCAGTAGGTGGTCATCTCACCACGACCCTTCACATGGATTGTGCCCCGCTCGGCCAGGACAAATTGCTCCTTAAGGGCCTGATAGGTGGTTTCTGTCACCTGAATTTGTCCCCGTTGCCCTTGAGACTCCATTCGACTGGCGATATTAACTGTATCTCCCCAAAGATCGTAGAGAAACTTCTTAGTGCCGATGACCCCCGCCACTACCGGGCCAGTGTTTATGCCAATCCGCATGTCAAAGGGTTGATTATGGTGGTGGCACTTAAAGTTGGCAATCGCCGCCTGCATATCCAGAGCCATTTCTGCGACGGCTGGGGCATGGTCAGCCCGGGGATAGGGAATGCCACCCACCACCATATAGGCATCGCCAATGGTTTTAATTTTTTCTAGCCCATGCTTTTCTGCTAAATCATCAAAGGCAGAGAAGATATCATTGAGCAGAGCGACTAATTCTGTTGGGGCCAAAGTGGCCGACAGTGCTGTGAAATTCACAATATCGGCAAACAATACAGTGACTTCGGCAAAACTATCGGCAATGGTTTGCTCACTTTGCTTTAGGCGATCAGCGACGGGGGAGGGCAAAATTTTTAGGAGCAATCGCTCTGACTGCTGCCGGGCATCTTCTCGCTCAGTCATGACTGCCGCCAATACTAGGGCTGTTAGCGCTAGCACACAGATATAAAGCTGCAACACCTGCACCGCCTGGGCCGGGCTTGATTTGAAAAAAGGGCCTGTGCTCTGAATCACTCCCCAAGTTGCTAGGCTGGTAATGACAAAAATGGCAAGACTGGCTCCCGCTTGCCCAAACCGCAAGGCTCCCCAGATTAAAAAGGGGAAGGGCAAATACTCCAAGGGGTAGGGGGCTACCTGCTGGCGATAGGGAGAGAAGAATACAAACCAACTGCTGGCGATGAGGAGAAATAACCAGGCTCCGGCCTCTAATAGGCGACGATCGCGTTGGGCCAGCGATCGCCATTGCCCTAAGGTTAACAACATCGGCATCAGCATCAACACCCCAGTAATGTTGCCAATCCACCAACTGCTCCAGATTTGGCCAAACTGTGCCCAGGGAACTGCCATCATGCTGCAAAGACGAATGGCTCCCAGGCTAGCACTCAAAGTGCCGGGTAAAATCGCCCCTAATACAAAGAGCTTTACAACATCGCTCAGACTGCTGAGGCGCGGGTTGAACTGGCTCCAACGCAGCAAGATTACCGCAAAAGTCACCTGTAGCATGTCACTCACACTGGCAACCAAGGACATATCCCAGGCTCTGCCGCGCACGAGTTGGGAGAGTAGGGTGCCTAGGCCAACACCGGGTAAAAGCGATCGCCCAAACCGTAACACCAGCGTTTGTGCAAACCCCGCCGGAACCCAGAGAGGGATAATCCTAACTTCGCGCAGGGGCAAATGAAACATCAGCTGCGTCACCGCAAATTGCAGCAGCGCCATGAGAGTGATGATGCCGACAAACCGCCAGGGATGCCTTTGAATACGATCAACAAAACCAGCAGCCGTTGCAAAAAAAGTTGCCATGTTGAATTGCACAAAGGGGCGGAAAGCTAGCACGCTGATATAAGGAAGCAAAACAATCAGCATTATCCTAGCTGCTTTTACAACCGTTGCTATTGCTAGAGTGCCAGTGCCCTCTGAAAGCGCCTTTCGTTACTGCCTAGGCTGAGGTTGCCCTAATTTTTGAATCTGCGTGAGAAAGTAATCCTCTCGATAACTGAGTTGGCGAGCAACCTGCAACCCTCGTTGAAAGGCAGACAGTGCTTGAGCATTTTCTTCCTTAAGCAAATAGATTTGTCCCAGTTGGTCGTAGGCATTCATGGTGCCATAGGCATTGTAGGCCAGTTGTTCCACGTCTAGCAGGAATACATAAACCCGCAGGGCTGCATCCAGGCGATCATTAGCACGGTAGAGCGCCCCTAACTTCTGTAATGCTTCGCTCGCATTACCAAACTGCAACTGGGGTTGCGCCAGTTTATAGGCGGTTTGATAACTTTGCTCAGCCAAGTCAGCCCGATTGGCGAGTTGGTAATTGTCTCCCATACGAATATATAGCCGTGGCAACGGCTCTGCCTGTTGTAGCTTTTGGTAAAGTTCAACCAGTTGTATCTGGTAGGGAATCGCCTGATCGGGTTGTTTTGCCTGCTCATGAATGTAAGCTAGCGTGGTCAGGTACCGAATCTGACTACGTACATCTCCACGACTCTGGGCAGTAGCCAGTAGCGCTTGATAAATGGCCGTTGCTTCTGGATACTTAAACCAACCCAAATATAGTTGCGCCAGGGTAATTTGTGTTTGCTCAACTTTTTCAGCATCCTTACGCTCGCTGGCATCTGCCAAAATCAATTCATAGGCGGTGACAGCCCGTTGGGGAAAGCGAATCTGTTGATAGGCAGTGCCCAGGGCTTCCAAGACAGCAATGCGATTTTCCTGGGTCACAGCAGTACCCGGTAAAGAAACAGGCAATTTGCCATGGGTAAATACCGCATCCGGGGTTGTCGGCTTCTGAGACGGCAGCGCTTGAGCCTGGGTTAAAACCGCGTCAAGCCGCTCTGTAATCCAGCGAACTTCGCTGATGCGGCTGTCACCCCAAACGACGCTGCCCACGCGACCGAGGGCTTGCAGTTCTGGCACTAAACCCAAAAAGCGGCGCAACCGTAGCTCCCGAAACCAGATAGCGTAGGCTTGCTCTTTGCCTCCTGCTTTATGGAGCGCGGTTGCTTTCAGGTTCAGGGCATCTAAAGCGGCAATCAGATCGCGACGCTCCAGGGGAGAAAGGGGGCGATCGCGGGTCGGAATCAGCGGATCGGCTTCTTGTATCTCTAAGGGATTGATCGGAAACTCGTTTGGATTGGTCTGAGGCGATCGGGTGGGCCTTGGTAACGCCTCTTCCTGAACTGTGGGGGCAGAGGTGGGCGTCTGGGCCGAGGGCGTTTCCGGGGTTTCGACTCCCGGCGATGGGGTCGCGGTCGGTGCAGGTGTCTCTGGTGGAGGCACTAGCGTATCAAAAGGAGGCAAGACAGGAGTCACACTTGGTTGTACCTGCGCGAGCGATCGCCCTGCCGGAACCACCCCATTGGTTGCCAGCAGCAGCGCCACAACCCGGGCTAACCAACTGAATTGAACGAGACCCAGCATTTGTCGCATCTTTCTACCCCTTGCAATCCCCGCTTCTTCTATCTCTATTGCTAGAGAATAGTCACAAACAACTGAATTAACTGCCTTTCTATAATTAGCACTTCACAATCAGCATTAGCCCTGACCTGCAAACAAAACGTTGATTTAACCCGATCTCGACCATCTTCCGGCAGAGAGCATGTTACCCTTGCAGGCCCTCATCCCCCAGTCTCTTCTCCCAGGTTAGGGGAAGGGGATCCAAGTCCCCCTAAATCAAAGGGACATGCTCCCTTCCGATAAGCCTACTACTGCTACGCAGAATTCAAAATGACAAGCTTAAAGTGAAAAATGCTGAATATATCTGTGTTCAAGATTCTTGAATAGGCGACTAATTTCTGCCGTGGTGTAGTAGCGATTGAGTATTGAGTTTCAAACCGAGATTTTGCGGAATTTGCACAACACACTTTTCCTATTTACTTCAAAATAAAGAAAAGAAAACGCAAAGTTTTTTATTGCAGGTTGGCGATATTTGTACCCAAAGTCATATATGTAAACAATAATATTAAGACATTAAGAATCAGTTAATTGAATGTGTCAGTGCAAAAGAAGAAGACTTCCCTAGATTAAGAGTTGCTATAGATATATCAAGGGAAATAACTACAAGTTGTAATGTGATCTTCTCTAAAAAAACAGAATAATTTCAAGATGAGACTGATAAACAAAAAGATAACTGCATAAAAGAAAACATTTCTTAACATTATTGCAAAGAAAGCATACTCATGTTGTTTTGAGTGCATCTGCGGATGTTCTAAGTGAATTGTCAGCCTATAAAAGACTCAGTTAGAACTAAAAGCATTTTTCAGACATTCATTATGATGAGCTAGCTCACGAGTATGAATTAACTTTGTAAGTTCTAGAGTGTCGATCGCCGGTAGTTCTTATGCTTGATAAAGATTGTTCACCCTCTCGATAACTCAATTATGAATGTGTCCTTGGAAAGCCTGTCTGAAAACGTCTTGAAACGAAGTTTATTTTCCCCCCTCCTGACTCACAGTTCTTAGATCGATTCACAGCAATCTTTAGGGTCTGGCCCATTAATGTCGCTGGCGAAGCCTGTGTTGAAATGGAGGAGAAGCTAGGCAAAACTTACTATGATTCAGCTTAGAAGTTGTCTAGTGTGGCATGTAGTTTTTTGAGCGTACTTCCTAATACTACTGATCTGAATGCTCTAAATTAAGGAGTAGCAAACCATGATTAATGTCGAGAAACTCAACAACGTTTTGCAAAGCTTTGTTTCTGGCACTGCCGATGTGCAAGGGGCAGCCGTTGTGACTCCTGATGGTTTACCACTGGCCACTATGTTGCCCAGTGGCATGGATGATGAGAGGGTTGCTGCCATGTCTGCCGCCATACTCTCACTAGGGGAGCGCATCGGCAAAGAACTAGTACGTGGGTTAGTTGATCGTATTTTTGTCCAGGGGGATAAAGGCTATGGCATTCTCACCAGTTGTGGCGAAGACGCTGTATTCCTGGTGTTAGCAGGAGAGTCGGCCAAACAAGGCTTAGTGATGCTGGAAATTAAACGGACTGTCTCTGAATTGATGCAGTTGCTAGTGTGACTAGCCTGCCAGCAGAGCCAATGTAGGCCAGCAGAGCCAATGTAGGAAGGTTCATTATGCAGATTATGCGCTTGATCGTGACTGGCCCCGTTGGGGCTGGCAAGTCTACATTTATTCAGTCTGTCAGTGAAATTCAGGTCGTAGATACTGATCGTCGGGCAACAGACGCAACGACCCTATCACTCAAACATAAAACTACAGTTGCTTTCGATTTTGGTCGGTTGCAATTTAGCCCCAAGATGGCGCTCCATCTGTACGGAACACCAGGACAGGCTCGCTTTGACTTCATGTGGGATCTGCTGATTTGCAAAGCTCACATTTACATGTTGCTCGTAGCGGCCCATCGTCCCCATGAGTTTCGTTATGCTCGCCGGATGCTCAGTTTTATGCAGCATCGCAGCCGTGCTCCTTATATTGTCGGCATTACCCACACTGATAAGGAGGGGGCATGGGAGTTAGAAGACCTTCCGATCGCGTTAGGGCTATTGGACGAAACGACCCGTCCGCCCTTAGTAGTAGTTAATCCTAGGGATGCAGAATCCGTGAAGCGGTCAATTGTGGTTCTGATTCGACACTTTATCCAACAAAGGAAGGATCAGAAGGCTCCTCCTCGGGCCGCAACCGCAGTTACTATTGCGTCTTAGCCCTCAGTCCGATGCAATTTCGATCAGGAAAGAACCGTTTTCCTTCTGCTAACGATTCCACTATTGACGGAAGAAAACATCGTTATGGCTATCACAGGTTATCTTGCAGAGTTTTCTCTAGCTGAAATTTTCCAATTTCTCGAACAGAGTCATAAAACTGGTCTGCTCACCATTCGAGGGGGCACTGATCGGTGCCCTTCCCTAACTCAGGGACACTACATCTGGTTTCGCCAAGGGGAGATCGTTGCTGCTTCTCATGAAACAGGGGGGCAGGGTCTTTGTCATCTGATTAATCGTCGGGGTTGGTTAGGGTATCGGGCGGCCTTACGCCTATCTGAATCTTGTCCACCCGGCACGCCTTTGGGGTTATATCTCAAATCTCAAAATATTCTGGGAGCCGATCAACTCAAGCTGTTATTTTACACCCAGGTTATGCAGCAGGTATGTAGCTTGTTTGCCTTAGAAGATGGATCATTTCACTTCAATTCTCGGGTCACTATTCCCTCTACGGAACTTACTGGGCTCAGTGCCCCGGCAATGGAAGTGACTTTGGCGGGCTTGCGGGTGCTTCGAGATTGGTCTGCTCTGGCAGATAAACTACCCGACGCTCATTCTAGCCTGATCAATACCACTCGAGGGCGACCAACTCTACGTCTGAAATCAACAGAATGGCAAATTTGGGAGTTTGCTGATGGTCATACTCCTATTCACAAAATTGCTCATCGCCTGAATTTACCCATTGAAAAAGTGCGACAAATTGCCTTCCGACTGATTGTGGTGGGTTTGATGGAAGAACTGCCACTTTTAGGTGAAAATCTGTCTGTTGAGTCCACTGAGTCGCCTCAGTTAGAAACTCTGCCGTCGGTGTCAGAACCCGTCCCCCAAGTCCAGGAAAATGAACTCAGTCATTCTTTCCTACAAAGCCTAGTGGGTTTCTTGACTGGAAGAAATTAACAAGGCGATCGCGATGACCTCTAAGATTGGCAAGATTTTGCCTCAACCCCACGATAGACCAATCTGTTGTTCTTTTTCCTTAAGTACAGTTGAAATGCAAGATGAAGGGCGACCTCCTAATCAAACTTGATTCTTGATACTGCCACTATGGCAAGCAGGTAACTATGCTACTGAAAAAATCAAAGAGCAAAACCAACGATGACTAGCAAATATGGCTTTGTTAAGTTGAGCTGTAGGTGCTTGATATGTTCTAAGTTAAAGGGGTAAACGCTTTTACTAGCCGACCCCGTTGGGGATGAAATTCTGAAAGTCATAGAACAAAAAGTGGGTCTAGAAGCGGCTGGAGAAGATCCCAAAACCATCATGACTGAAATGTTCTGCATTTCATTTTCGTTGATAAGTTTGGCTTTGCTTCTGATGTTGAAGTCGCGATTCGAGATAGATCTTACTTCCAACTCACAGTTCATAACTGCGTAAATTGTAACTTCACTTACAAGTTGATCAATACAGGGGTAGAAATCCCTTTTGTTTGTCCTAGTATGAACGAACTTTTATCGGTCGACACTGAAGAACATGGGCCATAAGTGTTACGAAGAGATTGAGCAATGGAAGAAAGGATGTGGTTCTGTGATCAGCTTTTCAGCCATTTAACTTGCCTTTGTTTCTCTGACTTTAAGTTGACTTGGTCTCTAAGTCTTTTTCTCTGGAGGCCTACTCCCGCTCAAATTTACTCTGGTAAACATGTTATCGAAGGATAAATCGATGCCACTTAAAACTTTTGAATGGAATGAATCTCTCAGTGTGGGAAATGCGATGATTGACTCTCACCATAAGGAATTAATTATCGCATTTAATGAATTGTCTGTAGCGATAGCAGAGAAAAAGGGTGCCTCGCAAATCAAGAAACTACTCACTTTTTTGAAGTTCTATGCAGAATGGCACTTTAGCCATGAAGAAAGCTGTGCGTTCAAACACAAATGTGCGATCGCGGATCAAAACAAGAGTGCCCATGAAAAGTTTTTAAAAATTTTCGCGGACTTGCAGGTGCAATATCGTGAGAGTGGTGACAGTGAAGAGGTTGCCACTCGCGCCCAACAACTACTAGGGGATTGGCTAGTTGAGCATATTCTGAAAATAGATACTCAAATTGGTCACTGTATTCGTCACTCCACAATCTCAGCTTGATGTTTAGTAGGGAACTAGAGAAATGGTTTCTCTGGTTCCCTAAACTTTGTTGTGGACTTGAAAATCAAGGATTTTCTTTCTGTCACTGTCACTGATCCGACCAATGTTCACTACGAAAAAACCCATTATGTACACCGTAAGCATTTTTAGAGACCTAACCCAATCAGGCTGCTTGACTGACAAAACTAAGAAGCCGGGATGCGGCTGAGAACCGTGAATTCACACTTGAGCGCATCCTCGTGTTGTCGCCTCGACGCAATCGCAGGTTGAGGGTCGGGAACACAGGATAGAAACGGA
>CALIDI010000052.1 GCA_938023035.1 uncultured Leptolyngbyaceae cyanobacterium
TAACTTCAACCAATCCATCATTGACTCTCAAGGTCGTGTGGTGGGCACCTGGGCTGATGTGTTGAACCGTGCCAACCTGGGGATGGAAGTGATGCACGAGCGTAATGCTCACAACTTCCCCCTCGATTTGGCGGCAGGTGAAGCGGCTCCAGTGGCGCTGTCTGCTCCTCAAATCAATGGCTAATTCCTAGTCTCGACTAGGTGTTTGCAAGGCGCTCCCTCTGGGGGCGCTTTTTGCTTTGAAGATTTTGCTGGTGGATTCTCTGCCCCCTTGCGGAAACCACGGAGTTGAGTTTGAAGTCCAACTTAACAAGTGTGGAAATTTCGCAAACACTCATCAGGGGCGGAGGGTCGTGATGACAGCTTCTCGCTTACAGTACGCCGTGAAGCGTTACGATGCGGCGATCGCTATCCTAGAAACTCATGCAGCGTTGGCCCAGGGAGATGCGGCCGCTAATTTGCATGACGCTGGGCTTGTGGATGCGATTCTAGAAGTTTTAGCCGCGCGGGATGCCGTGCAGGTTGCTCTAGCCAGTCGAAACCATATTGCCCCTTCGGGTCATCTGATTCGCCGGGTTAAAGAGTTAGATAGCCTCCTGAATCAACATCAACTCTTAATTAATCGCTTTGTCAAGCTAGCAGACTGGCGCGAGGTTTTAAATCCTCCTAATAAAGATTGGTGGTGGGCGATGGATGACAAACCATCTGTGCCACTGCATGATCGCTTTGATCCTTTCTGGCAAGGCTTGTCGATTATCTTTTTAACAGCTGCTGCTAGCCTATTAGCTGCCATGTCAACCCGCTTTTTTCGCGGTGGGCCAGATGAACTGGGTCTTTCCGCCATTTTGATTTCAAGCGTAATGACCTTGCTAACCGCAGGAGGAGCGCTCACACGGGGAGGTCGGCAGGCAATCGAACATTTACTGATCAGCCTCAAAGTGAGCAAGCATTTATGGGATGAGTTAGCGTGCCTGGTTTCGCTACTCTTGCTCGTGTTAATGGCTCTATCCTGGCAAGCCTTACCATTACTTTCCCATCGCTATGCTCTGGTCGGTAATGAAGCTCTGCAACGAGAACGCCTGGTAGAAGCACGGGAAGCCTATGAGCGGGCTACTCAAATTGATCCAGAAAATATTAATGCCCATCTCAGGCTAGGCCAGACCTATGAAAAGATGCCCGATGCTAGAAAAGCGGTAGAGCGCTATGAAATTGCTATCCGTAGTGGCCGTTTGCCAGAGGTAGACTTGCTCCCCACGTATAACAGCCTGATCACCCTGGAAACCCGGCGGCGTAACTATGAACAGGCCGAAAACTGGCTGCACGAATGCCAGAACCAGTTACCACAACAACTGGCTAATTGTGCGATCGAAACGCTGGTCAAATCTTACCTGACGAATAAAAAGTATGTTGAGGTCTCTGCCCTTTTAATCAGCGATCGCAACAAATTTAGCCAGGTGAGTAACTTTGGCCACTACCCGCCGGGTAAACGCTACCAAATTCTCACCTACCTAGGACAAGCCTTTTTAGAACAAAAGAATTCGGCTCCCGCCGAGCAAGCCCTCCGCCAAGCAATCACCTTGATTGAGACGAACGCCCCGGCTCATTGCTTGCTGGCGCAGGTGCTAGAACAACGACAAGAACTTGCTCAAGCCAAGGCCGAGTGGGAACTCTGTATCGCCTATGGAAGTCTGAAGGATCCTGAGGAGTCAGCATGGATGAATCAGGCCAGACAACGCTGGGCAGAACTAGGAGATTAGACAACGATGAATGCTGCAAAAGAATTGCTGGCTCTGGCCATAATTGGCAGCTTAATGAATAGCGGCTCGGTCACTGCCCAATCTAGACCAGCGATCGCGACAGTGATTAGCGTCAGTGGGCGCGTTGAGGTTAGGCAGGGCACTGCCAACTACCGTTTGGCTAAACCAGGAGAAACTCTGGCCCGTGGCGACTTAATGCGGGCACAACGGGGAGCAAGAGGAGTCGTGCGGTGCCGCGCCAATGCTAGCACCTGGGTCATACCTGATGATGGCCTACCCTGGGGGATTGCGAATGTCTGCCCCAGCCAAACGAACCGTAATGCTGGAACCCTTGGCAGCCTCTTCAGTTGGCTACAAGAAGGGTTGGGCCGGTAGAAGACTCTAGGCGATTGTCTGAGTGCCGCACCACCCTGATCCTCCTCGCTTGAATACCCGTCAGGGCGATGCCCCTGCTGCGCACACCCTTCGGTCTACCGTCCTCGCTCTCAGATACAAGGGTATGACTTGCTCCTCGCAGGGTAGGCAGGCTGAGTCGTCAGGCCTCAACATTATGCGCCATCATTCACTGTTCCCAGGAATTGTTTTAACGCCCGCTGCACCAAGGCTGTTGTTACCGCTGGCAACTCTAACTGCGGGGTTAATCCGCAGTCTTCAATGATGTGGAAAGAACAGACAGCCATAGAATTGAGGGCAGCCAGGCGCTGTCCCAGTTCAAGCGGGGTAAACTGAGACTGACGCCCCCACAAAATTGCAGTTGGCTTTGCCAATTGAGGCAAATATTCAGCCAGGTCAAAACATAAATCCCCCCGCACAAAGGCCAGCGCCGCATATTCGGCATTGGGTTGCTGGGCCGAGGTCAAGTAAGCGTCTACCAACTCAGGGGATATGCGCTCAGGGTGAGCGAACTGACGCTGTTCTAAAAAGCTGCGAATCCCTGCCATAGAGGCGACCCCAGCCCTGTAAATTAGGCGATCTAGAAAGGGAATGCTCACCAGTTGGGCGAAAAAGCTGCGGCGATAATCTACTCCAAAGTCAGATAAACCTGATGGACTCACCAGTACCAAACAACGTACCCGCTCTGGATGGGCGATCGCTAACCGAACCATCATAGCCGCCGTCAGAGAGGATGCAATCACCGCTGCAGGGGCTGAACCGATCTGCTCCAAAAACTCTTCCATTGTTGTTAGATAATCCTCTACCCGGTAATCACGAGCAGGATGATCAGACTTGCCCCACCCCAGTAAATCGGGGGCAAACACTGGATATTCTGTAGCAAAAGCTGGATACACCTGCGACCACTCATAGGCCGACGATCCTCCCCCAAACCCATGGAAAAACACCAAATTGGGGCGATCGCTAGTAGCAAGAGTCTCTGCCTGGGTATAGTAAGTCATTCTGCCCAGAGAGGTGCTGACAGAGGCTTGCTTGAAACCAGGGGGAACCTGCATAAAACCTGATCCTGAGGTGTATTGCACCATGGTTTTATCACATTTTGATAGCGAGAAGTCGCCGCTGCCTGCAAGCGTCGATCTATCCAAATCGACAAGGCTCAGCAAAATTGTCACGCTCATCTATGCACAGCCTATGCTATATTTGTAAAACTGTCGGGGCGTAGCGCAGCTTGGTAGCGCACTACTTTGGGGTAGTAGGGGTCGTGGGTTCAAATCCCGCCGCTCCGATGCGATGAAACCGCTCGTAATGGGCGGTTTTAGTCCTTTAAAGAGACTGGCTCGGAGCAAGCCGACTCAATCAGCCCTCTTCTCATCCCATACAACATGCGCTGTGGCGCTGAAACCCATGGCGACTCTCTATGGTCACCTCCTGGATCAAGCAAATGTCGGCGATTTCCCTTTCTATTGATGCCCCAGTTGCGTCAATAGGGGTAAATCCTCGCGTTCTAGGAGAATCACAACTCGTTGTAAAGAGCAGACTCTAGAATCAAGTAAGAGCTAGTGGCTAAATGCCTAACATTCTAGGCTGGGCGGTTTGTCTCGTGGTCAAGCGATCGCTCCAGATTTCTCGGGCCGGAATGCAATAGGCCAAGCGAGGATTTGCCCTAAAAGGGTTAACTGGTAAGGAGATGAAATGATAAGCCACTCATTTGGGTTTTACGGAATTGCTTTCTTTGGAATTATTCTCTTGCGGTATTTTTTGGTAGCTGGTGGAACCTACCTCTTCTTTTATTCGCCTTTTAGTCAAACCTTGATTCATCATCAGTTGGCCTATCAATCACCTTCCTGGCGGTCAATCCGTCATGATATTCAACTTTCGGTTCTTTCTGCCGGGGTGTTTGCCCTAGCCGCCGCTTTTATTCTCGCAGCCTATAACGGGGGCATGACCCGCCTGTATAGTGAGCCTCAACTTCACGGGCTGTGGTATTTAGGGGTAAGTTATGCTGGCGTGTTACTGCTTCAGGATGCTTACTTTTACTTCACCCATCGCTTGTTTCATCATCCGCGGCTTTTTCGTTGGTTGCATCAGGGCCATCATCAATCGCGTTCTCCTACCCCCTGGACTTCCTTTGCCTTTGACCCACTCGAAGCGATTGTGCAATCGTTCTTCCTGGTTGGGCTTGTTTTTATGATTCCGCTGCATTTCGTTACGGTTATTGCAGTGCTTGTGACAATGACGGTATGGGCTGTGGTAAACCACCTGGGAATTGATCACCTGCCGCTGTCTTTTCCCCATCGCTGGTTAGGGCGGTGGTTTATTGGGCCTGCTCATCATTCCGTTCATCACCTCAAATACACTGTGCACTATGGCCTATACTTCACTTTCTGGGATAAGCTACTGAACACGCAAGACCGCAGCTATGACCAGACAATGTGCAGCTCAGGTAACCCCTGAGTAGGGGAATCATAAACGTTGAACCATGGCAGGTAATCTTTAAAGAAAGGTGTATCTTTTATAGATACATACGGCTCCCTCGTAATCTATTGATTTAACTTGTGCATCATTTCTCTTCTGAAAGGCGCAATGCTGATTCAGCCGCCGGAGATCCCAAAATGCAACGGGTGCTTCAGCATCTTCACACGACCCTAGAGCGCGATCACTTGGTCGGGCAGATTACGAATAGCCTACGGCAACAGCTTGGAGTTAATCGGGTCGTGCTGTATTACTTTTATCGCCAATGGAAAGGTCAAGTAACGTTTGAAGCCATAAGCGATCCAACGTTTTCTATTTTTGGTTCAACAGGCCCCGATGACTGTTTTAACGAAACCTATGCTGAGCTGTACCTAAAAGGACGAGTACGGGCGATCGCAGATATTGAAACAGAGCCGATTTCAGACTGTCACCGTGATTTTCTCCGCTCAATGCAGGTGCGCGCTAATTTAGTTGTGCCTGTGCTGATTCCCCAAGGGTTATGGGGGTTGCTCATTGCCCATCACTGTCAGTCTCAGCGTTTCTGGTCAGATTCAGATATCTCAGCGATGCAGCAAGGAGCCACGACATTAGCGATTGCCCCTTCCATCGCTGGCAGTAACGGGCAGACCCCGTTGAATCCTGAGTCACGATAGGAGGCGCGGCTCTACTCTCAAGCATCTACTCTCAGGCGTTTGTCCAAAAATAGGGGGCAATTTTGGTTAAGAATGAACCTCGCGTCTAACCATCCATCCAAAGCCTGATTCAACGTATGACAAGCGGCTAAGGTTTTCACCTATTTTTTGGCTTTTAGTTTACTCCCCGCACAGCGGCGTGGTTTCTGGTAAGAGCCTATAGGTAATTCATGAATCTTGAGTAATGTTCCCGACAAGTTATTGAGTCATAGAGTGATGATTTGTCCCCAAGTGGGCACACTAGAAGTAGACCTCGTGGAAGTCACCCGAAATGAACATGACTGCAACGCATCTTCGAACTGCCCTGCAAAGCCTCCCCGAGAATGCACCCGAGGCACTTGTCGATAGCCTTTTTGTGCCACATCTGTTAGAAGCGCTTGGGTTTACCTCTGAAGAAATTTTTCCACAGTACAAAACAGGGAATGGAAGTGAAAAAGTCGATAAGGCGGCTCGTAAGAACACAGAGGAAGCTAGTTTTATTCAAACCGGATCAAACCCGTATTTACTCGTTGAGTTAAAGGGCCGAGATGTCAACCTATCTAGTGGCACGGCTCAGTATCAGTCAACGGTCAAGCAATTAAAACGCTACCTTCTAGCCCCTAACTGCCAGTCAGCTCAGTACGGCTTAATTACTAACTCCTGCCATATTCAGCTCTTTCGCAAACATGGCAAGGTGGTTTTTCCAGCGACGGAGTGCCTCGTCCTAAATGAGGAAACCATTGATGGCATTGTTGCTTCCATTAGGCAGAAAATTGAACAACCGTCAAAAGCTTTAACAGTCGCTATCTATAACAATAAAGGCGGCGTTGGTAAGACAACGACAACGGTTAATTTAGGGGCCATTCTGACTTTTCTGGGCAAAAAAGTACTGATGGTTGATTTCGATCCAAATCAGCAGGATCTGACCAGGTCTTTGGGGCTTGCTCTCAGTGAAGATCAGGTGTTTCAGGCACTGACTGATCGCACAGTAGAGTTGCAAAGTACGATTAGACCCTATCGCCATCCCTTAAAATCTGGAAATGCGCTCAGGTTTGATGTTGTGCCAGCGGACAAAAAGTTATCAGAATATCCTGAAAATTTACTGCGTAATCTGGTTAAGAAAGACACCTTGCATCTCAAGCTAGCACCCCTCAGACAGGAGTATGACTACATTCTGATTGATGCTCCACCAAACTGGCGGGTCTTTAGTCAGCTAGCTGTCTATGCTGCGGATGTTGTGTTAATTCCAACGAAGCACAACAACCTCTTCTCGCTAGAGAATGCGGCAACGGCGATCAAGCGGTTCATTCCTGAAGTGCAGGCGGAGAAAGGAGACGGCAGCCCCGTTGCCTTGCCGATTTTTTTTAATGGTGAAAAAGCTACCCCGCCCCAGTTAAAAATGGCCCATGAAGAAATCGGTAATATTATTAGGGCAGCGAAAAAAGAAGGATTTGACCTGTTGCCCTATTTTTTCCCCAGATATTCAGGGGCGAGGAAAGATCTCTATATTTCTGTGGTACCCAGCTACGCCAACATTGCCAGTGCCGCTTTTGCGCGAACACCCGCTGTTTATCGCGATCGCTCAGCCCATGAGCACTATAAGAGCTTAGTCAAGGAGTATTTTTTACAATGAGTAGCCTTAGCGACATTGGGAATCTAATGCACTTGTATCTGGATGAAATTAACCCTGGAGAGGGAACAGATGCGGCTGATTTTTTAGTTAGAGCGGCAGCTCACTTACTCAACCAAAAAGGTGGGCGCAACTGGGTACCTGTGATTGTTAAAGAAACAGGAAAAGATCAGTACGAGGTCATTGGTAATGCCTTTGTCTACGCAGTCGCTGAAGAGGCTGGCTTAGAGCGAGTGTGGTGCATTGTAGCGGATGACAGCGACGATACCTCTGAAGTTACAAAAGTTCTGGCTAGGGAAGCGTACCCCAAGATCAATCTATCCAAGGCATCCAGAGATGAGATTGTGGCGGCTCTAAGGTATTTAGCTGAGCAACCTAATAGTGTGCTTAGGACCATTCAGCCTGAAATTGCTGCAAATCGCATTGATGAAGCGCCCCGCCAGTATTGGAAGAGTTTTGACCCAATTACGACGCTCAAGTGTGGCATTACCAAAGGTAAGAGGCTCGATGCCCTGAAGCAGGTGTTTTATCTGGAGCCACAACCGCTGCCAGATAGGATTACGGATGTAAAACTCCTTGATACAATGACCACGGCTGAGCTAAGGGCGATCGCCAAGACACGAGGAATTGCTGGAATCAGTAAAATGAAAAAGGATGCGCTTGTAGAGGCTTTGAGTCATCCGATTGGCTAAGAGTTCAGCCTAAATCAGAAGTCTTGAATCTCTTTGGGTTCATACCCCGCCCCCGGGAGGATGGTTTAAGGGTCGATCTCCCGGTAGCCTTGACGACTCAAGTTGCGTCTATGGCGATCGCTGCCTACTTAGTCCATTTGGGGTTACAGGTGGGGTTACAGGAGAGATACAGGCGTTGCCTCCAGCCAGCAGTTCCACTCCTATTATCCCGTTCTCAATCAGGCGGCTATGGCTACCTACGGACAAAGCCCTGCCTCCGCAGGTGACGGAAGGCTCTGGCAGTAACGGGTCAGTCGGCAGGCTTGGCTGGTAGAGTCGCAGCTTTAACCATTGCACACTGCGCCATTCTCTTAGGGCGAAACCGTGCTGGGGCTTTCCCTATGGGTTCACACGATTGATTTTTAGCTGCATCCACTTCTGCCTTTTAGCAAGTGCCTTTTAGGAAGATATTTCGTCATCCCCATCACATCCCTTCTAGCGGCGTTTTTGCTAAGGTGCCTGAAAACGGGTGAGGTAACAATGCGACTAGATGCGGGGTGTCGAATTTGCTTTGAAGCTAGTGCGCCCAGCCCGCTGATTTTAATGCTAAGGCCGCGCAGTGGTTCGGGCCAGTGGGTGGTGCGTGAAGAATACGTGTTTGAACCAGGCGTGCCAGTTGTCGAGTACACCGATAACTACGGTAACCTTTGCCAGAAGCTGGTGACACCAGAGGGTGCTTTCCGAGTGGTGACGGCGGCTTGCGTTGAGACTGCCGATGAGATCGATGTGCAGTTGGGCGCGCCGTTTGTCCCTGTTCAGCATCTGCCCAATGCGGTGCTTCAGTTTCTTTTACCGAGCCGGTACTGTCAGTCGGATCTATTGGGTGATCTAGCCAGCGAGATTGTGGCTGGCCATGAGGCGGGGTATGACCAGGTGGAAGCCATTCGGCACTGGATTCAAACAACGGTTGAATATTGCTATGGCTCTAGTGATTCTTCGACATCTGCTGTAGATACGGTCAAAAGTAAGGTTGGGGTCTGTCGTGATTTTGCCCATTTGGGCATCGCCCTCTGTCGGAGTCTCAGCATTCCAGCGCGCATGGTTGTAGGCTATCTTTACGAATTAGAGCTGATGGATTTGCATGCCTGGTTTGAGGCGTTTGTGGGCGATCGCACCCGCTCGACCGAAGGGCGTTGGTACACTTTTGATGCAACCCAGAAAGAATTGCGCGGTAATCGAATTGCGATCGCCTACGGGCGTGATGCCACAGATGTCGCTCTAGCCACCCAGTTTGGCCCCTTGCAGTTGGTCGATATGGAGGTATGGGTCAAACCCGCTGATTTGGAAACACCCTAACCCACTGCGGGGTATGACACCTATCAGTTCCCGTCGTATCGCTTGAGTCAGAAAGCTGAGGACAAAACCCAGTACTCAACTGCTAATACTGGGTAGGCGTCCTGACTTGCCGTCGCCGAGAAACAGGGCGACCGCTCTATTACGCTAAAAAGGAGGCATCCGTATGGAAGCCTGCGATAGCGAAATCGAATACCAATTCAACTCATTCGCGCGATCGCTCAAAGTCTTATTAAGAAAAGCTTAAAATCTTTCTTCAGATAGTCATCATTAACCATGTGGGCTTTCTTTTAGTAAGGCCTAATCTTGACGGAGGTAACAGATTAAGTCTGCCCTAGAAGTTCTGGTTAAACCAGGTGATAGCAGGGGTAAATTAGGAGCAGCTTTGGTCGAGCACTGCCTTAGACTCAAGCTCGCTTTTACCAACAGTCGTTATGTCGTATTTATGCCCTGAGCTAACGGTTTCCGGGCGATCGGAGTATTTCAATGGCTGAGCGTCTCCTCCTCGCAGGATTGATCACCTTTTCACTAAGTGTCTTTTCGGGTATGCCTGGCTCTCAGTCGCTTCAAGCGGAGCCAAATCGAGTTGTACAGCCCGTCCAGCAGGTTGCCCAACTGTTGAAAGATCATTCCTTTTGGCAAAGCCTATTTCGGCGCAGAAATTACAGAATGTGACGACCTGGCCTTGCCCGACCTTGGTCGGTAGCGCATTGCGCCCCTTTACTGCTAGGGTTAAACCGATCCGCGAATTCAGTGGGAACCCTTTTCCGCGACATTGCGTCAAAAGGGGTGGAGCGTTTACAAGCGAATCCTACCCATGAGTCAATCTCTTTCTGTATGCTGGTCATCAGTTCAGGCAATCACGGCTAAGGCACCTGTGCAAGCTGAAAAACTGTCGAATTATGATTTGGTGTTGCAGTGCCAGGCAGGGCACTGCCCTGATAAAGCCGCGTTTGCCGAGCTGGTGCGCCGCTACCAATCCCATGTTGAGAAGGTACTCTACCATCTGGCACCCGATTGGACTGATCGGGCCGATCTGGTGCAAGAAGTTTGGATTCGGGTATACCGCAATATTCGGCGGCTAAATGACCCGGTGAAGTTTCGCGGCTGGTTAAGTCGTATTGCGACCAACCTGTTTTACGATGAGCTGCGCAAGCGGAAACGAACCGCCCCGCCCCTCTCTCTGGATGCCCCCCTATCGGTTGAGGATGGCGAGATGGATTGGGAAATCGCGGCAGATACTCCAGGCCCTGATGAAAATTTAACCACCCGTGAGTTTTATGACCAGTTGAATGCTGCGATCTCAGATTTACCTGAAGCCTTCCGAACCACGATTGTTTTACGCGAAATCCAGGGCATGGCTTATGAAGAAATCGCTGAAATTACGGGGGTTTCTCTCGGAACTGTCAAATCTCGCATTGCCCGTGCCCGGCTACGGCTCCAGACTCAACTGGAGCATTACCTGAATGGGTAAATCTATTTATCTTCTCCTCACTGAGGGAATGGATGATTCTGCCGGGGATTTACTGCATAATGTGACTAAAAAGTTAAATTCAAGCTCCTAAACTGATGCCCAGCTCAAAACCCCTGGCGACCGATAGATGGTTTTTAAGGTCTGGACTTGGGTTAGGTTTAGCTTAGTGGGTGCGCTCCTTTAGCAATAGAAGTGATGTCGTGATGTCAAACTTTAACAACGAAACGGATTCTTCTGCTTTCCATGAAACGCTCCTGCGTGATCGCTTTGAGCTGCTGAGCGCCTATGTCGATGGAGAAGTTTCGGCAGCGGAGCGGCGGCAAGTTGAGGAATGGTTGGCGAATGATCCAACAGTGCAGCAACTGCATAGCCGTTTGATGAAATTGCATCAAGCGTTTGAGGCGATGCCTGCACCTGTTGCCACCCAATCTCATCAAGAGCTTGCGAGTGCGGTGTTTGAGCGGGTAGAGCGGCGCTCTCGGCGACGCTGGTTTTTGGGTGGCCTAGCGGCTCTAGCTGCGGTGGCTGTTGGAGCGGTTTCGGTCTTGCTGCCCGGTGAGCAATCCCCTATTCCTCAGCTTGCTAATGAATCAACTAAGGAAGTCCCGCTTAAGTCTGGCAATACATCAGAGCCACTATTGATTGCGCTGGACAGGCCTCTTGTCGAGATTCCTAAATCGCCCGTTGCTCCGGATAGGTCTTCAGAGGGGCTAAAGCCTGAGCGGGAAGTGACTCAATAGGTGGAGTCTTTGCAGACGCGGTTAAAACTAAATCGTTCTGCCCGGTTAGCTCCTGTCATGCCCGAGCAGGAAGTGATTCAATCGCTGAAGTCGCCTTTTGGGCAACTGTCACCAGCTTTTATTGGAAAGCCACCTGACCCGAAGGTCAGTTTGCGCCTACAACTTTAGCTGGCTTCACATGTTCCGAGATACTAAACTACGCAAGTGTATTAGAACATTTGGGTCAAGGAAGGATCAGGGGACGGTTTACTGGCTAGGGGGTTCGATCTTGCAGCCCGTCTCGAACTTTGGCTTGTATTGCGATCAACCCTGCGTCTATCCTTGTATGGCGATTAACCCTGTGTCTACCCCTGATGAAATCCATAGGCATTAGGGGTTTGCACGAAAATAAGATGCCTGCGATGGGTTATGGCGATCGCCTGCCCCATCCTGTGAGAAGGGATGTTATCGAATGGTAAATCTCTCAGATGTTTGCCCTGTTGCTTTTGATCGAGCGCAGGGCTTCCTCTTGTTGAGCACTGCTCCAGCGATCGCAGAGCAGCCTGATTCCGTTGAGGCGATTGATTTGTGCCAGGGTCATACAGTAGGCCCAAGCTTTGCCTAGCGCAGCCTGCTCGTAGTCGAAAACATCAATCAGTTGCCGATCGTATTGATGGTCTTCTCGCTTTAAATCAGGGTAGTGTTGCTGAAAGGTCAAGGGGTCATGTTGCTCAAACTGATCTAAGACCTCTAAAGCAGGAGTTGTTAACTCCATCCAGTAACCCTGAATCGAGCGATCGCCGCAAGTGAGGGCTGGATACCCCAACGGCAGAGCATACAGTTCTCCCAGAGTAAGGGCAGGCTGTGCTCGCATCACCATTGCCGCACAGATGTGATGATTAATGCACCCCGGCATCAGGGTGCCATAGGCAAAAATAACGACTCTAGACATCAGTAGCAAGTCTCAATTCAGTGAAATTGAATGAGGTTGAAGTTGAGTGGCCAGGTTTCTCCGTTTGAGACACATTTCACGTTTCATATCGCCCCGCGAAGCCACTGTCCTTAACCTTGTTTGAATAGGCGTTTAAGTAGACAGTCCTAATGAACTGTCATTAGGGAGGAGTGGGGACTATGCCCCTTGGCAAAGGGTTCCACTCCCCCACCGCCAAAATCGTCTTCAATTAAATTGCGCCCAGCTACCTCGATCCAGCCGTTGAGCAGTGAGCCAAGTCGAAATAAACCTCAGGTTGCATAGATTGTTGCCAGGGCTGACGCAATTAGGAGACCCCATCTGTAGGTGGAAGGCAGCGCAGATCAATCTCGTTGGTGCGTGGAAACGTATTTAATAGTGAAATAAACCAGGCAGTATCAAAGCTGCGAGGATCCATCCGCGATCGCGATCGATCCACCTGGCGATGGGTTGTCACCCGATCATCGGGTATGCCAGTCTTTGCGACCAGCCAGGCCAGTGATTGATATTGCTCAAAGGTATAGCCACTGTGAGTTGAGCGGTTATTATTGCCATCTGCGGGCGTTTCGAGAGAAATATGGTAAGCAAAGTTATTTACAGAAGGGGGCATTTGGGGATTGGTGCGAACGGCCTCTGTGCCACTGTTGCCGGAGAAGACTGAGTTGCCAGCTCCATAGGCCCGTTTGTCTGGGGGAACCACATAAAAGACCGTGCCATCGCGGCCAATGAGGGTATGGTAGCTAACCTGGTCATCATCATAGGGATGGTAGGTGCGAAACAGATTGAGGGCACTTGTGGCCGACCCTACTGTTTCATGCAGCACCACGATAGGGTTGAGTAGGGCGGGCTTGCCGCTGGCATCTAAAAAGTAGCGATCGCCAAAATTAGACGCATCGGCCAGGGCAATCACCTCCCTGGGAGTGTAAGAGCGAGCTGTTTCGCTTAAAGTTTCCGGCGGTTCAGGGCTTGGCTGGCGAAACCGACTCAGCGTAACCTGGCTGGCATCGATGCGAATGTAAGGCGTTTTGGTACCCGGTCTCTTAACCACAGGCTTCAGGGCGCACTGCTTAGAGAGGGGCGATGTCATACTCACCTGGAGTACCCTAGGAGGCTGAACGTCTGCTCCTGGGGTCTCGAACCCAGCCAGTTGAGGATGCCGTTTACTGCCTAACAAAATCGCTAGCAGCAGCATGGTTAGAGATAAAATCACCAAACTAATGATGCCGATTACTCTTCGTCGCATAAGAAACACTCAATATTGCGGTTGATTCTGCCGTGCTTTTTACCAGTGCATCGTTATCTAAAACACAATTGGTTCGAGATTTTTTCTGTCTACTGGCCATCACCACACAATCAGGCGTCATTTATTCTAACTTCAGCCCTGCTCAGAGTCGGTGGTTTCCCACGACAGAACGGCTCTTCTGGTTTGCCGGTGAAAGCGTTGCTAGGGAGGCTCTTGCAGTCCCCAAAAAACTGACAGGGGGCTGAATGGACGAAGTAACCTCTTTTGTGACTTGTCCTAACCCCAAGAGAGGCACAAACCTTTAGGCTTAGCCTTGGATGCGGTCTATTGCGTCTGGACGGGGACAACTTGGAACCTATCGCTGGCAGTATAGCCGCTGGGATCAATTTGGAGGCAAGAGATTGTGCATCAGCACGGTTGCTGCGGGGTTGAAGTTCTTCATTATTTCTCCAAGCACAAAAATCAAACGTCATTAATTTCTAAGCTTGCCTATTGCCGCTGGCATCTAGAAACCTGCGATCGCGGGATCCACCGTTTTAGAGATTGGTCGCGATCGCCCAGTGGCTGAGTCCATGAGGGCACGGATATCCAGCCATAGGTGGGTACCTCTATCCCCCTTCCTGAATAGGTAGCTAATGGCTATTCCCTCCGATTGAGCCAAGCCTTTTTGAGAAAATGACGTTTAGGAGTTTCCCCAGTGAAAGAATCTGCTATTCTCTGCTTCAGATGTGGCAGAAATTTATGGAACCTGATCGTCGCTCCCTTAATCGAGCCAAGCGCTTTTTTAGTGATAAGAGTTTTCTCGACGCGCTCCGTGGTCTAGAGGTTTTTGTTTCAAAATTTCTGTCCATTGCCCTGGTGAGCGTCATTCTGGCCTCTCTATTCGACTTAGGGGTGGTTTTGGTGCAGGAGCTATTTACCCCTCCCTACGCGCGCTTGAGTGCTTCTCTCACCCGAATTTTTGGCCTGTTTCTCAACGTTTTAATTGCCCTAGAATTGCTGGAAAACATTACCGCTTACTTAAAGAAACAATCTCTTCAGGTAGAGTTGGTGGTGGTTACAGCCCTGATTGCCGCTTCTCGAAAAATTATTATTCTGGATCTAGAGAAGACCGCCGGGCTAGATTTGATTGCCCTGGGCTTTACTATCTTTGCGATTTCGCTGAGTTATTGGATCGTTCGTCGAGTCAGCCAGCGCCAGGGATAAGCTTCTATTCTTTGAGGGATTCACTCACACCGATTGGGATTGTGTCGATGGAGCCGTTTTTTCAGTTTGAGTCAGATTTTGTCGAGTCTTTGCGCTGTATCCCCATGCAGGTCAGGTTTAAGCTAGACACTTGCGGCGTTAAGCTCAAGCTGACCCAATGGCACCAGCTTAGTCAAGCTGAGCGACAGCAGCTTGTTACCCTGGCCTGCTCTACCCCGGCAGAAATTGAGTGTTATCGCGCCACGCTACAAAGTTGGGTGCAAAATCGTACCGGAACAATGGCTCCACCGCTACCGATTGAGGCCTCTCCAGCTTGGTTGAATAAGACGACGGTTCCTGAAAGTGTCCAGGCTAGGGCAACTGCGCTAGCGATCGCCATTACCCCCTCCCAATGGGCTACCCTCACCCCGTTGCAGCGCTTTGCCTTAATTAAGCTAAGCCATTCTGAACACGAGAACAGCAATTTTTTGCCTGCCCTGCAAGAATTTGGCTTAATCCCAAAAAAGGAGCCTTAATCGGCTCCGATGCTTTGTTCATGAGAGGACGCGTAACAAGCCAATTGAGAAAACAGACGTTGCTTTAAGAAGATTTACAGTTTCATCAGAAATCTCTGAAGGGTCACCGAAAAGAGTTTTGCTAACTCGGGGCTAACGATCTGCGCTTAGATGAAGGCCAATCGGGTCAGGCCCAACAGCATCACTGCACAGGCAACGACCAGCAGAAGGGTCATCAGAACCGATTGTCCTAGTGGGTTTTTGGGAGTTTCCATAGAGGAGTCCGAGGTTTTCTAAAGGTATGCCTGAGGATAACAAGTCTGTTTGCAAAGTGTGGCGATCGCCCATGAAACTTAAATTTGAGCAATTTTTCTTAAAGAAAGTCTCATCTTAAGCAAAAAGATCGGGTCTTCCTGGCAAGTTTCATGAGTCATCTTCAGCGAGGGGGAATTTTGCCAAGGTGTCATCGTAAAATAGAGAAAAATTTAGAGTTTTTAACAAACTGAGTCGAGTCGGCTGGGTTGCTGCAATTTCCACTCGTTCTTGCCCTGATTTCCTAAGCTTGAGGATTGCCTGTGTACTTTTATTACGAACCACCTTATTTCTTACTGGTTGCTGGGCTGCTGGCCGGCATTTTATCGGGGGTTGCCTTTGAAGCGGTGCTGAAAGGTAATGTGCGCGATTGGTCTAAGAATCGCTCTACGCGCACGCTGGCAAATCTCCAGGGGTTACAGCTCTTTATTCCATTTGTTGGCATAGCTGGCGGGGTCTGCATTTTTTTGGCCTCTGGGATTCAGATTTTTGGCTTCCCTGGCAAGATTGCTTACTTTTTATCGGTTCCCTTAACGGTTTTTATTAGCTGGTTAGTCTGGTCTCAATTGGGCAAAATCCTGGTTCAGCTTGAGCAGGGTGGCTCCAAGGCCCTTGATTTAGACTCGTTTTAGGGGGGTAACGCCTTTTGTTCAAACAAAACTTTCCCGACTGCCGCCTTTCAGGTTTGGTAGAGTGACAGGGGCAATCGTTTGTCTTCTGCCTGTTTTCTCTGCAAACTTCCCATGACCAGACCTCAAAAGCCTAAAAACGACCCACCGCAAAAGCGCTCTAAAAAGCCAACGCTCTTTCTGACTATTGCTGCTGCCGCCCTGCTTGTAGGGGGAGGAGCGGCAACTCTTGCCTATTTTCTAACTCGTGGGGCTGCCCCTAGTGATTTGCCAGTCGGTGTGAATGTGGTGCCTCAAGATGCTTTGATGGTGGTCTCTCTGACAACCGATGGAGAACAGTGGAATCAGCTCCGGCGCTTTGGTACTCCCCAAAGTCAAAAGGTTTTTGACCAAAGTTTGGCTCAATTGCGCGATCGCCTCTTGACGGCTAACAGTCTAGATTACGAGCAAGATGTCAAGCCTTGGGTTGGCGATGAGGTGACCTTTGCTTTTTTCAATCGGGCCAATTCAGCCGCTACTCCAGGGGGGCCGCCTGCGGCGCTGCCTTCTCCTGCTCCGGGGGCTAGCCCGAATCTACTGCCACCGCTGCCCACACCGCAAAACACCCAAGCCACCCTTATTGTGCTACCGATTCGGGATGCGCTGAAAGCAAAAGTGATTCTAGAAAAGCCCCGTACCCAGTCCAATCCATTAACTGAGCGTACCTATCAGGGCATCACCATTTGGGAAACTCAACAGCAAGGGCAGACGGTTTCCCTGGCCGTTCTGGATAACCGGTTGCTGTTGGTGGCTAATGATGCCAAAGCGATGGAGCGAGCAATTGATACCCATCAAGGGGGAGCCGCCTTAGCGGTGCTGCCGGGATATCGCCAAGCGCTGGCTAAAATTCAGTCGGGGCCATCTTTTGGTCGGCTCTATGTCAATTTGCCGGCGGCAGCGGCGACAAGCCCTGGTCGCACAAACCCCCAGGCGATCGCTGCGCAACAACTGCAAGGGCTGGCTTCTACTATTAACCTGGAGTCGGAGGGGGTTCGGTTTAAAAGTGTTTATTGGCTCAGGCCTGATAGCGATCGCCGTCATATCGTGCGCAACAATGCTCGTGACATTGCCAGCCGCCTACCGGGGGATACGCTACTCATGGTATCTGGCGGCAGCTTCCAGCAGTTTTGGCAAGACTACAGCCGGGGTTCAGCGGTCAATCCCTTTTTGCCCCTCAACCCGCAGGCGCTTGAACAAGGCATCCAACAAACCGTGGGGATGGATCTGCAAAAGGATTTCCTGGCCTGGATGGATGGTGAATTTTCCCTCGCTCTGGTCGGGACACCCCAGAATCCCCCCCAAACCGTACCCTACAGCTTTGTCATCATGGTTAAAGCCAGCGATCGGCGCACAGCAGAAGCTTCCTTCAAAAAGCTAGATCAAGCCATGGCAGAGCGCTACAAACTCAAGGTCGAAGAATCAAAGGTGGCCAATCAGTCTGTTGTCAATTGGTCGCTACCGTTAGCAGGGCCAACCATTACCCACGGCTGGCTAGATGGAGATGTTGCATTTCTGTCCCTGGGTGCGCCCCTGGCGCCCAGTTTAATTCCCCGCCCTGCAGAAAACCTGGCTGAGAGTGAAACCTTTAAGCGCACGGTACCCCGCGAACTAACTCCCAATAACGGGCATTTCTTCGTAGATATTGAGCGAGCAATTACCGCTAAAAGTTTGCCGCTTCTCCAGATTCCACCCGGCAATCGGGATTTGTTTGCAGCGATTCGCTCTCTGGGGGTAACGGCGGCCTACAGTGACGATCGCACCATTCGGTTCGATGTGTTTACAGCCTTGCAGAAGAGTGAAGCCACACCCGGCCCATTACCAGCGCCAACCCCGCCTGCTCCTGGGGCAGGTGCCCGTCCGGGTAGTGCCCTGCCAGAGGCTAGCCCAGAAGCAACGCCAGCCAACTAATCGAATTTTGCTCTGTCGCCATGCCCAAATGCCATCAGACGCTCAAAACACTCTTACTGCAAATTCGTGATGATGCGGTGACCAAGCAAGAGGAACTGGATGAATTTATCCGATTTAGTGGCTTGCAACCGAGTCAGATTGAGGTTCTCAATGTCTTTGCGACCCCCCAGTTTGATCCGGCGTTGCTGTCCGGCTATGACGCTCTATTTGTAGGAGGCTCTAGCGATGCCTCCGTCACCCAACCAGAAAAATATCCTTTTGTTGAACCCAGCAAGCAGTTGCTCTATGACTACTGGCAACGGGGCATTCCTGTTTTTGCCTCCTGTTTTGGTTTTCAGCTTGCCGTTGAAGCGATGGGCGGTAAGGTGATTGTTAACCCAGCACAGATGGAACTTGGCATTTTACCCATGCGACTTACATCAGCGGCCTTTTGCGATCGCCTGTTTCAGGATATACCAGATCCTTTTTGGGCGGTCGTTGGCCATAAGGAACGGGCACTCACCTTACCCAGTGGCGCAATTTTGCTGGCCTCAACAGAAAAATGTCCTTATCACGCTTTTCGCATGGTAGGCAAACCCTTTTACGCCTTTCAGTTTCACCCTGAAGTCGATGCAGCCGATTTCTTTGCGCGCATTCATCGCTACTGCGATCGCTACCTAGATGACCCCGCTCACTTGAAAGAGCTGCTAGGTGAACCCCGAGACACCGCAATCGCCAATCGCCTGATTCAGAAATTTGTCGAACGGATCGCCCTTGACCCACAATTTGAGGATAAGAGTAATGCTGACCAATCCTACGGCTGAGAAACCATTGCGGGCTGTGGGCCGAAGGGTTGGCGTTGGTGTAGCCTGAGAACATAGCCCACGGTACAGGATCAACCTATAATCAACTGGTACTCCTGACCTAGAGTTCTCAACCCCAAGTTTAAACCTGATTGCGATCGTCCGGTCGCTGATTCCACTGGGGGTTTACCCCTGTACTCCGTCCTCAATCCGGTGGCGACGGCTAAAAACTCCAACCTTTCTCCCTCACTCACCCCTTCCTGCTATGACTGCGACTCCCCTAAGCTGGGCAGAACTCGAAACTCTCACCGATTTTCAAATTGACCCCGTTAACGGCCCAACCAACGCCCAAGCTCGACTGCGCCTATTTGGCCAGCGCGAAACCGATGTGCGTGTCACCCTCTATCGCGACAACCATGCCTGGTGTCCCTACTGTCAGAAAGTCTGGCTCTGGCTGGAGGAAAAGCAAATTCCCTACCGGGTCGAGAAAATTACAATGTTTTGCTACGGGGAAAAAGAAAGTTGGTACAAACGCAAGGTGCCCTCTGGCATGTTGCCAGCGCTAGAACTCGACGGGCAGCTCATTACCGAAAGTGATGATATTCTGCTCGCTCTGGAACGAGCCTTTGGCCCGCTCCAGCAAGGAATAGAAGATCCGGCTGTTATCCCCCTGCGGCGACTGGAGCGCTTACTCTTTCGGGCCTGGTGCACCTGGCTCTGTTACCCCGCGCTGATGCCCCAACAAGAGCGGCGCAATCGCGGCCAGTTTGTCGAAGTCGTAACAATGGTTGAGCAGGCCCTCGCCCAAACCCCTGGCCCTTACTTTTTGGAGGAGTTTGGTACGGCAGATGTCATCTTTACCCCCTATGTCGAACGGATGAATGCCAGTTTGTACTACTATAAGGGCTACTCTTTGCGAGAAGAAAACCCTAGGCTATCGGCTTGGTTTGATGCGATGGAGCATCGCCCCACCTATCGCGGTACCCAAAGTGATTTCCATACCCATGTCCATGATTTACCTCCCCAGATGGGGGGCTGCTGGGAAAATGGTGAACCCCAAGCACGACTAAATCAGCAGCGGGTGGATCATGGCCCTTGGTTTGGCTTGCCGGATGTTACCTACCCAGAACCAGCAACCTCGCGCGCTGAAGCGTTACGGCAGGTAATTAGACACCGGGCTAACATTATTCGGGTGAACCCAGCCGATGATGCACTGTTTGACCAGGCTTTGCGCTGCGCCCTGACGACCCTGATGACCGGGGCCGTTTGCGTACCACCACCTGGCGCTGACACAGCCTTACGCTATCTTCGCGATCGCATTAGCGTGCCACGGGATATGTCGATTTACGCCGCCAAGCGACTGCGAGAAGCCCTCGAACAGACGGCGGCTCTGGCCGGAACAGGTCAGGGCACACCGATCCCGACAAAGCATCGGCGAGATCAAGACCCGGCCAACTTTGCCAAGCGTAATGAGGTTGCCAATCTTTAAGAAGGATCCCAAAAACAATCTGTGCAGTATGCTTTAGCAGGATCAACCTACTTTTCTTGTAAAATTTAAAGCTCATTAGACACTGTAATTAATTTTGGGGTGCGTGTGGGGTGAAGCACACGATTCGCTATCTGCCAAATTTGAGTATGACAGACCCAGCTAATGACATCTTTCTCCAAGCAAGTCAGGGGAGTGTAGCCGCCATTATTCAGGTGTTGAATGAGCGCCTTTCGGACTGCGGTGTCAGGACACGCGCGATTTTTCAGAATGGAGTTTTGCAAATCTTATGCGAGGCGGCCACTTCTGAGCAACTGGATGTGGCGACCTTACCAGAGCGTATTCGCAAGATTTTAGAGGCGATCGCCCCCCGCAATATCCGCCGTGTCAATATCAATAGTCGAATTGTGCGGGAGCAACAACTGCTCTGGTTAGAAGAAATTAGTCGTGACCCAGATGGTCAGTTGCTCTGGTCAAAAGAAATCTTACTCAAGCAGCCGAGCCTGGTACAACGACTTCTGCGAGATTTCCAGAACTTACGGCTTCACCAAACCCACAATAGTTTAGCCGCCGTGTCTCCCCGCAAACAGCAAGCCCAAAAGCAACTGATGCGGGGTGGCTTAATTGGAGCGGCAACCGTTTTACTGGTGGGTGCGGGTGTGTGGGCCGTTATGACCCAGCGTTTGACTGAGTTGCAACAGCCGTCAACCTCTGAGCCGGTTGCGTCTGCTCCCGTTCAGCCAGAATCTGAGACAACAGCATCGACTCAACCGGTTGCCCCCTCCTCGGTTGCTGCCCAACCCCGCTCATCGGCAACGCCAACCACTACCCAGACGGGTGTGGCTGTAAAAGACCCTTTTGTGCAAGCAGTGCGGCTTGCGGAGCAAGCGGCAGAAGCGGGTAAGCAGGCGAACTCGGCGGCGGCTTGGCTAGAAATTGCGGCCCGTTGGCGACAGGCTTCTGACTTGATGGCAGCGGTGCCAGAGAGCGATCGCCGCTATGCCCTGGCGCAAGATCGCGTCGTTACCTATCTGCGCAACAGTGAAGCAGCCCTGCAAAATGCCCAATAAGAGCCAGCCTACCCCATGCTTGCACGAGCAAGCCAGCAAAGCTGGTTTTCATCCTCATCCGAAATTCCCTGATAACCTGTTGTAGATCACGACTATAGATTGGCGCTTAGAGAATCCTAAGGAATAAAGTTCTATCACCTGAAACCTAACCACAGAGAACACAGCGACTGCTCTCGGCGTCCTCTCGGTCTCTGTGGTAGAGCGCTAAAGTTTTCAGTCCATTGAGTTTGTAATGCTAAGGACAAAACATAGAGCGACTCCCTGGTGCTCCCGATACTGAGTACCCTTATATCGGTTTATCACTTGATTGACTTATATTCCTAAGCGGCCATTCTATTCATGCTCCTGTGGCTAAGACCTGAAGCCAGTACTGGACACAGATTCGGTCAAAGTCTCCCAGTTTAATGGGTGTGCTAACGGCCTGCTCCCATTCTGGCTTACTCTTAGAGCCGCTGGTTAACAAAATCAGGGATGACTGCCTCTTTTGCTTTATGCGCTACCACACCATGTTTTGGGAAATTCTCCAAGAAATTGAAGACTTGAGTCCTCGTCTGCGCCTGCAACTTCCGGCCAATCGAGAATCTATCGGGCGGCAGTTGGGCTGTGTGATTATGGCAAAACAGCGTTTAGAGGAGGTCTATGATCGAGTTCAGGCGCTTGTATTGCGGCATCGGCTGACCAACCTCCGTTCGGCTTACCTCCAACTTGGTCAGATTTTGGACGAAATTCTGTGGCATGCAGATAGTTATAGTTTATTGACAGAAGAGTTGTCGATTGACCCGGTAGGAAGCCATCTCTGCTTTCAAAGCATTGATGCAGCGATCGCCGCAGATTTACAGCAAATTCAGGCATTAAGCCGGAGCGTTCCACTACCGCAACGGCTCGTCAGTTGAGAAATGAGGATTGGATCAAACGACGCCAGCGTGTTATAGCCTTTGGGTAAACGGAGGTTTGAGACGGCATCTTAATTTGTTATTTATTCCCATTCCTAAGAAGTCAGCGCAACTGGGCGATCGCCTGAGCACTCACCAGGGTTTGATTGGTCAACAGGTCGTAGACGGTTGCCAGCAGGGTGCGATCAGCGTTGACCTGGAATGTGACAGAAATACGATCCACCCCAACATCTCCGGGCGGGTCAAGGTGGGCTACACACACCGGCTGCCCATCCTGACTCAAGGAACGAAAATGCTCGATCTGGTTCAGGGCGCTACTGGTCATGCGCCCCTGGCTGTCATAAACCACCTCGGCCTGCCGCATTTCAGCCACTTCACCAATATCTAGGTGAATCACTTGTTGGCCAGCATGGGCGACCTGTAGGGTCAACGGCTCTTGGCGCTGGCAGGGGTAAGCCGTACCCTGATCAAATAGGGGGTAATAGGAGTAGGTTTTGCTAAACGGTTCCCAGAGGCGAATAGCATAGCTATGGTGTAAATAGTCATCAACGCCAGCTAATTGGCTCAGACTTAGTGCTCCGTGGGCAACCGCTGTAAAGGGTTTATGCAGCTTAACTCGCTGTTTGCCAAAGTAGGAGAGGATGAGCTGTTGCACGGCTGGAATCAGGCAACTTCCTCCCACTAACAGCACAAGGTCGATCTGGCTTTTGGGGATCCCTTTGCCGAGGGCGATCGCCAACACCTCATCCAGAGCTTGCCGGAGTTGCTCTAGAAACTGGTGTTGCTCTAGCAAGTCCTCGTAGGCAGAACGGGTCAGACTCAGCTCATGGGCGATTAACCGTTCATCATCAAACCAACTTTCCCTGGCAAAAGACTCGTGGGATAAACGAATTTTGAGCTTTTCAGCCACCTCTAACAGGTTTTGCCAGCCAATCGCACTAATACCGGCACGCGTTTGCCCCGTTTGGCGAAGATAGTGCTCCCCAATCCAGATATCGATATCGACGCCACCGATATAGGCCTCTGCTTTTGCCAACACTTCTGCCTTAAGCAGGGTCTGCCCTGCTTGCAGGGTCGCTGTGCGTACCAGGCTGAGATCCAGTGTGCTGCCACCAAAATCAATCACTAGGGCTAGGGTACCGGGCCGTTTTGCTGTATACCCGAGGGCCGCTGCTGTAGATTCGTCTACCAAGCGCAAGTTTGGCAAATCCAGTTGCTGGGCTAGGTGCCGAAACCAAGCGAGATAGGCTTCAAAGGCCCCAACAGGCACGGTAAAAATCACCTGACTCGGTTGCAGTTTGGGTTGCACCTGCTGCCAGAGGTCTGTTAAAAAGCGTTCAGCAACGGTAGTGGCGCTGTAGGATTGGCCATCAATCTGTCGCGGGGGGGGCTGAAAATCGGCCACAAGGTCGCGCTTAAATCCCTGAAAGTGTCGCTCAGGTTGAGCAAGCCCTAACCGCTGGGCACGGACAGCTTCGCCAATCAGGATATCTCCGCTGGTTGCTACAAAAAGCTGGGTGGGAATCACAGAGACCGGGCGATCGCCGACGGTAAAATGACGCGAGAGTCCTTCCAACACTAGCGTTTGTGGTTTTTGGCTAAGCCGATCTAGCACACAGACAACGGTATTACTTGTACCAAAATCAATTGCAACCGTGGTCATAAAATTGCTCTGGGATACCCGCCGGGGCGATGAATCAATCATCCAACATGGGATGAAGTCAGTGATATCAGGTATATCAGGGGGCTGCGTCAGCCTGGTTGAGCCGAATGACGGATCGCACCAGAAGGCTTCGACGGAGCGGTGCTAAAGTCTAAAATTCCATCGGCAAATGTTCAGAGACCTGTCTATGATGGAGGCAGTTTTTATTTGTATGGGCTGCGCAATCCAATCCTAGATGTCATTTCTTGAAGTTGCCACTAAATCTAAAAACCGTCAAGTTGCGGCATTACTTGCAATCGCCGGGGCGATTGCCCCGATCTCTGGCTTTCATAAGTTTTATATGGGTCAGCCAGTTTGGGGCTGGGTCTATTTGTTGCTATCTTTTACCCCGATTCCTCGGGTGGCCAGTGCGATTGAAGCCGTCTGGTATTTGTTTCAGGATGGTGATGAATTTAACCGCCGCTTTAATGTGTTCTCCTTGCCACCCCAATCAAAATCAGCTATTGAACCCAAAGCCGTTGAGGCGATCGCCGAGGCCCTGCGCCAACTGGATCAGTTACGCGCAGAGGGGTTGATCTCAGAGTACGAATTTGAGCAAAAGCGTCGCAGTTTACTGAACCAAATTCCTTAAGATTGTGGTTCCTATCTGAATTTCGTAAGGCAGGATTGTGTCAAGTAAGTCACATGCTTTTAAGTAACGAGGCAATGGCACGGCAAAACTGGCTGACCGCCGCAAGAAATCTACTGGGCCACTCTCTGGCGGCAAAGATTAAAAATGACCCCTTCTATCGGTTTCAAACCCTGGCCGAAATCCAGCTTGCTGCCCGGCTAGGCATTACCATCGACGTGAACCAGGCCAGCGTTGATGATTGGTTACGCCTACCGGGAATTTCCATCCATCAGGCGCAAATGCTGGTTAACTTGACTCAGGCGGGTGTGGCTTTCCATAGCCTTGAGGATGTGGCAGCGGGGTTGGGCGTTCCGGCTGCGCGGCTGAAGCCCCTTGCACCGATTCTGAGCTTTTACTACTACGACCCGGAGAGTGTCTGTCTGGCTCAACCGGTCAATGTGAATCGGGCAACTCTGGAAGCTCTATTACAGGTGCCAATGATTGACGCCTCCCTGGCCCGCAGGATTATTGCCCAGCGCTCATCGGCTGGCCCCTACCGCAATCTGGCCCATCTGCAACAACGGCTGGCCCTGCCAGCAGACCTGACGGCCCAGTTGATGCACTATTTACGGTTTTAGACCATCCCTGAGAACAATGACTTCTGATCACTGGTTGCAGTTGTTGAAATACCACCGGGCGATCGCCGTCATTCGCACAGATCATCTAGTTCAAGGGCTGCAAATGGCTCGAGCGATCGCGGCGGCGGGTATGGCTTTGATTGAAATCACCTGGAATAGTGATCGCCCGCATCAACTGATTCGGCAATTACGAGCCGAATTACCCCGCTGTTATATCGGCGCAGGGACTTTATTCACTCCGTCACAGGTTAGCGAAGCCGTGGCCGCTGGTGCCCAGTTTCTCTTTACCCCCCATATTGCTCCTGACTTGCTCCTACTTGCCCAAGCCGCCCATGTTCCCTTAGTGATGGGGGCGCTTTCTCCCACTGAGATTGTGACAGCCTGGCAGGCAGGGGCTAGTGCGGTCAAGGTCTTCCCGATCAAAGCAGTAGGCGGGGCCGACTATATTCGCTGCTTACAGGGGCCATTAGGGCACATTCCCTTGATTCCAACGGGTGGAGTGACCCTGGCCAATGCCAAAGATTTGCTGACCGCAGGGGCAATCGCGGTCGGGTTGGCGGGGGAACTGTTTCCCAAGGGGGTCGTTGCCAGCGAAGACTGGTCAATGATTACGGCTAAAGCAGAAGCACTGAGTCACCACATTGCTGGTTACCGGTGCCGCGTTGAATAAACGGACATCGCTGAACTTGGATAGGAATCACCCAATTCGCCCCCACCCTAGCCCACTCCCTTTAGGAACGGAAATCGGCTTTCTCGCTCCCTTGTATCTCGATCAAAGAAGACGCTGAGAGATAGAGGTGGCTTAGGCTAAAAATTTTGCCTTGCTGTACTTGTCAGCGCGATCGCCGGTGGTGGAGTCTGCACATCGAGTAGTATTTTTTGCTGGTGAGTACCAACGAGTCCTGCGAGAATGCAGCTTAGAACATTGGAGCGCTAGGTGCTCATGGACACGGTCTCCTAAAGCACCCAGCAAAGGCCAAGGCAGCGGCGCGACTGTCCACCTGAGGCAAGTGGATAGTGACGTTAAAGAGATTGAGTCTAAGCAGATAACTAGCGGAATCGATCAGGACTCAGCCGTAGACCGGGCCGGAGGTTGGATCCGCCTTGACGCAGAAATTGCCCAGTACCGCCATCCGCCTGATCTAGATAAGGACGCAGGTTAATATTGCGGCTACTGGTGCGATCGCGGTTCCGACTCAACCGAGGTAACCCATTTAACACTTGTCCAATCTGGCTCAGGGCATCATTACCCCCCGCAAAGGTATTAACAGCGGTGGTTTGTTGCCCCCGATCGGCGACGGCAATATTCTCAAATACGCGATCGCGAGTCTGAGCCGCATCCTGTCCCTGGGGTACAGTTAGCACAATCCGACAGGCTGGCACCTGCTGGGTCGTTACACAAACAACGTTATAACCATTCTCAAGCCCTGTACGCATTTCTAGCAGGCCGTCAGGGCGATAGGACTCCAGCCGACGGCTGATTTCCTTACACCGCCGCTCAGAAGACCAGCCTCCTCCCATCGGAGTTGGTTTTGCCCACGCATAAAACTGATTGGGCTGGCTTTCAGGATTGTACATCACCGTGTACTCGCCATTCACAACCTGGCAGCTAAAGCGCGTATTGGCCAAAGGCGGATTAGTGCGACCCGGTTGCTGCGTAGTATCCGGTTGTTGTGGCTCCGTCTCAATCACTACATCTCCAGGATTTTCGCGATCAGACTGGGTGGACTGGGCGATAACCGGAACCAGCGGAGCCGCAATTGACGGCTGCGCATGGAGCATGCCAACCCCTGCCCCAACTGCCAGAGAAGAAACCCCTAACATCACACCCGTGGCTCGCATTGTCGCCGAACGGAAGTTAGACCCCCAAATAACCATGAGAAAACCTCAACTAATAGTTTGCGACTTCACTACTTTCTCAAAACAACCTTACAAGGCACTGGCCAACGATCTCTAAACCTGTGAGGGCAGCAGGGTAGAACATTACCCGTTTTACTCTGAATCAGCAGAAATCACTCCTACACTGAGTCAAGCTGCAACACTTGGGCAAGCGGGCTGATTTTTCCAGAACAAGATTTTCTTCGAGAAAAATAAGACTCCGCTCTGGTCAGAACGCCCTACTGCTAAGAGGAAGTGCTGTCAGTCAGCAGCCTCGCTCTATGACTGTTGACTCGCTCTGTACGGTTTAGACCGTTGATCAAAGTATTTGGTTCCCAAATCGACCCATGTTCCCGTCAAAACCACTTCTCTTTCTCCAGATAGGCTGATCGGCCTAGGCTATGGCAAAGTTGATTGAGACATTCGCTAAAGTCTCTCCATACTTGGTTGACACAAGTTTATCTCAGAGTTCATATCAGAAACTTAACAGGTATTACTTTCAGTAAATGAGCGATTCATCAGCTTCACTAATTTCACAAAACTTTATTCTTGCCATAGGGTAGCGTATACTACCCATGACGATGATAGGAGCAGGATTGTAGATGTCGGCGGTAGTAAAGCGCCTGACCGTGCCAAGAGAACTCATGGGTGCCCCCGAAGAGTTTTTTAATCCCACACTGCTAATGTTTTTGCTGGCAGTGGTATTGGCCGTTATTGCAGCGTTTGGGTACTTTTCTTTTGGCTGGTACAAGTGGATTATTTTTGGCTTAAATACGGTGGCCCTTCATCTTGTTGGTACGGTAATTCACGATGCCTGCCATAATGTTGCTCACCGTAACCGAATTCTGAATGCGGTAATGGGTCATGGTAGTGCTCTGATGCTGTGCTTTTCATTCCCGGTGTTTACGCGGGTGCATATGCAGCATCATGCCCATGTCAATGATCCAGATAATGACCCCGATCATATTGTTTCAACCGCTGGCCCTTTGTGGTTTATCAATGCCCGGTTTCTCTATCATGAGGTCTATTTTTTCCGGCGGCGACTCTGGCGCAAGTTTGAGTTAGGTGAATGGCTTATCGCTCGCTCTCTGACCGTGTTACTTCTATTTTTAGCTGTGCGTTACGGCTTCATTGGCTATATTTTTGATTATTGGTTTGTACCGCTGGCGTTTGTAGGTCTAGCCTTGGGCCTATTTTTTGATTACCTTCCCCATCGCCCCTTTCAAGAGCGTAACCGCTGGAAAAATGCGCGTGTTTACCCTAGTCGCATACTCAATTGGTTAATCATGGGGCAAAACTACCACTTGATTCATCATCTTTGGCCTTCGATTCCTTGGTATAACTATGAGCCAGCCTATCGAGCGATGCAGCCTTTATTGGATGCTAAGGGTTGTCATCAGTGTCTGGGTTTAACGCAGACGCAGCGAGATTTTTGGGGATTTATTTACGATTTCTTCATTGGTATTCGATTTCATCGGCGACAGCAGCCCTATCAAGATTCTGTGCAGCCGTTGCCCTCCGTCTCTTCTAAGGAGGCAGCTTAGTAAGCTGTGAAAACGACTGTGGCGATCGCTGCTTTGTGTCGGGTCAGCTCAGAGTTCCTAGACCGCTGCGCAGAAAGCCAACCTATGGGCAAGCCGCCTTCATGATTGCGAGCATTCTGTCTGTATAGAATGTTTTGCTGGCATAGCTCTTCCTGCTATCGTCGTCATCCTGCTTTTCGTGACAGTAGTGAATCAGAAGGTCTACCTAGTATTCGGGGTTGAGTTATCTTATTCCTTATCTCATTTCTTAAGGGATAGACAATCATTAGGTATTTTCAGCCGCTTTTCAGCAAGCGTTCACCCGTTCGAGGTTCGTTTCCTCTGTCTTCTACATAGGGCTACTATCAGCGGCGGGCAATGGCTTTTGTCTAAAGCCTTCTGAGCAAAGCGATGTATTTTACGGCTGTCAAGCCATTGGGGTTGTCGTTAGAGGTAGGCTGACGGGGTCATGTCAGAGCGGTGTGGCTCCGACATGCTGGTCATTGACTGGGCAGACGCTTGCTGATGACTTTACCTGCACAGTTTATTTGTGGAGCGATTCGATTGACTGGCACTTATAACATTCCAGCAATTGTTGAGGGCTACGCTCAGGGCTATTTCTTGATGGCAGATGATTCTAGAGATAGCTTGGGCTGGTACTCGAGTCGCGATCGCGCTTTGATTCCTTTAGATGATCGCTTTCGTTACCCTCACTCTTTGAGACGAGTGCTGAACCAAAATCGGTTTGAAGTCCGGATTAACCATGCGTTTGAGGCGGTGGTTGAGGGGTGTGCTGATCGGGAAACAACATGGATTTCAGCCGAGTTAAAGCAAATCTACCGGGAACTGCATGAGGCTGGTTGGGCCTATAGCTTTGAGACCTGGCAGGGCGAGGAACTGGCCGGGGGAATTTTAGGAATTGCTATCGGCGGGGCTTTTATTGGAGAGTCGATGTTTTATCGTATTCCAGAGGGGTCTAAGGTTGCGATGGTAAAGCTGGTATACCATCTCCGCGATCGCGGCTTTCGGTTATTTGATGCCCAAATGATCAATCCGCATCTGGAGCGCTTTGGGGCTTATATTATTCGTGATAAGGAGTATAAGATTTTGCTCGCCCAGGCACTGACACAGGTTTGCCAATTTGTCTAAGCTGGATAGACTATCGCTCTATCAATCTGCCACCCCTGTTTCCGAGAATGTTAACCTGGCGTATTTTTGTGTAAATTTTGTCTGTAAAACTGGGGCAACTTTGCGTAGAAATCATTCCCCGTATTGAAGGTTGATTACGGCAGTAGCATTGTTGAATAGGAGAAACAGCCATGAGAGTGGGTTTGCAAGCTGCACTAAGTGATGCCAGCGTGGATTTAGCGCAATCTGTTAGTCAGCGGCAACTTGCGATCGCCGTGACGGCCATACCTGAAACTGGCAACCGGGATGTGCCGCTCAACCTATGTTTAATCCTAGATCACAGCGGCTCCATGGCTGGTAAACCCCTAGAGATGATGAAAGAAGCCGCAAACCGTTTAGTGGAGCGCCTATCCCCTGGCGATCGCATCTCTCTAGTTAGCTTTGACCACAAAGCCAAAGTGTTAATCGCCAATCAACCTGTTGAAAACCCTGCAAGTGTCAAGCTGCAAATTAATCAACTACGGGCTGGGGGGGGCACAGCCATTGATGAGGGTCTACGCCTGGGAATTGAGGAATTGGCTAAAGGCAAAAAGGATACGATTTCCCAGGCTTTGCTGCTAACCGATGGTGAAAATGAGCATGGTGACAATGAGCGGTGTCTCAAGTTGGCTAACCTGGCCACCGATTACAACCTGACGGTAAACACTCTAGGATTTGGCAATCACTGGAATCAGGATGTGCTAGAAAAAATCGCCGATGCAGGCGGGGGCACCCTCACTTACATCGAGCATCCAGAGGCAGCCGTGCAAGAATTTAGTCGCTTGTTTGAACGGGTACAATCGATTGGCCTTACCAATGCCTACCTGCTATTGCTCTGTGAGCCAGGGGTACGGTTAGCAGAGCTAAAGCCTATCGCCCAAGTGGCCCCCGATACGATTGAATTACCTGTTGACCAGCAGGGGGCTATCCATGTAGTGCGTCTAGGGGATTTAATGACCGATTTACCCCGTGTGGTACTGATAAATCTGTATCTGGGTCAGAAATCTGCTGGCGACCAAGTGATTGCCTATTTGCAGGTGCGCTATGATGACCCCCTGAGAGGTCAGGAGCAGGTGTTATCTGAGCGAGTGCCGGTGCTGGCTCACTTTACGACAGCTTATCAACCCCAGCCCAATAGTGAGGTGCAAAAATATATTCTGGCCTTAGCGAAGTACCGCCAGACTCAAATTGCAGAAACAAAACTGCAAACCGGCGATCGCGCCGGGGCGGCTACCATGCTGCAAACAGCGGCTCAAACAGCACTGCAAATGGGGGATCAGCGAGCTGCGACCGTACTGCAATCTAATGCGACTCGCCTACAAGCGGGAGAAGAGCTATCAGAGGGCGATCGCAAAAAGACACGGATTGTTTCTAAAACCACCTTGCATTAATCCAGATTTTTTGTAAACAAACCAGGCAAAACAAAGGACTGGCCCGATAGAGAAGTTTGACAGGGTGGGCGATCGCTCGGTTCCCCCGTCGAGCTTGTTGTGAGGTAATGCGACAGGCAGACACAGACCGGGTTCAGCGGCCGTAGCCACAAAATTTCTTTCAGACTCCGCCATATCAGGAGTTGATCGAAAGGCTGGTTCCACGGAATTTTGATTTGTTCAATACAGCCAAAACGTTAAACCCTAGGAATGTAGGCAAAAAGATCCTATCTGTCATCCCACATCTGGATCATAGAAAAAGCCGAAAAGCTTGGTATAATTGAGGGATGGAAACAACTTCCCCTGAGGGTTCAGGCCTGGGTTAAGTTAGCTCAGCTTCTTTAATCCAGAACTTTGCATCGTTGCTAACGGAAAAAAATGTCCATTGTCTTGATTATGTAAAGATTTTTCGTAGTCTTTGCGCCTTTCGGGTGCACGCGGTATCGTCTTTAGGAGAGATTAGGAATCCTGGCTAAAGGTAACCACTGTATTTGATGGCAACAGTACTATCGTTATAAGCTACCGTTGCCGATCCATGAGTATCTTGGATTGCCTAATCTTTCTTTGGGTGGTAGAACTGCTGAGTGGTTTTGCTACGAATCTCCAGGTTTCATGTTCAATGGCTGAATGTTGCTCAATCTCATAGATACCTTAGATTGAGATATTATCTTGACCCGGTAAGCTTTCTTTAACTCCAACTCCTTAGGTAAACCCTATGCTGCGCCCAGAAACCTACTACTCCGAACTAGTCACTCATCATCCCAATTCGGTCTCTTATTTGAGACCGTCTAAGGAGAAGACTAGACTCAAGCAGGTTTTAGACCAAGCGGCAGAAATTGATTCTCTAGTAGCAGCTTTAGTTCCTGAAGAAGCCAGTCCTAACAAGCGGGCGATTGTGCGCCATCTGGTCGCTTGTTGGTTTGATGAACAAAGTCGCAAAGCCATTGGCTGATTTGTAACTTAAAGCTTGTTCTTAGCCGTCTCAAGTACAGAAATACCCTATTAAAATTTCTTTGCGTTAAATAAAGTGTAGGGTGAAGGGGGGGTTACTTGACATTAGGCTCTCGGCAGGGGCCTTCACTATGTTCTCCTGGGATGTTGTGCTGATTTCTTTAAAGTAAGGCCATTGAAGCTTGGTGGCGATTGATGGCACGGTGATTCTGTACTGGCTTCTCTGTGATGGCCTTTTTACCTTTAGGTAAGGGGCTTAGGCCCTTGTGGTTCTTGCTGGCGTTCATATATCCGTATCTAATTGCTATTGTTCGCCTCTTGGACGATTGCTTTGAAGAATTGCTGAGGCTAAGTTTTCAGGTGGTATTGCGATAAGCAAGCGTATTGGGAGACTTTAAGCACCCCGGGGGCTTCGCCCTTAGCTAGGGGGAACTCTTACTCTGCACCCCGTCTGAACTTTAGTTCATGCTGCTATCATCTCTAACAGCCAGCCCGCAGCCAAGAAGTGAGAAAGCCAGCTGGCTTGTCTGGCATCACTAAAGATTTTGGGATTCAGCGGATTGCGACCATGCATAGGTGAAAAGATTAGAGATGGTTTGATTAGGCAACTGTATCAGGAAGCTTGAGCAGCCCTACTTTAGAGTGAGTTTGAAAATGTCCGACGGTTAAAACCGCGACGATAGGAGACCGACCCAACTGGAGCCTGTCCTACCTACAGAGGCAAGGCCTGGTTTGTATCGCTGCGACTTGAGTCATCAGAGCGACCGACCAGTGGGCTTTTAAAGCATCCTCTTAGGCTAAAGGGTTAGATTGACTAGATCACTACCTAGACTACTGGGGAAGGGATCTGGGCACCCATTCAACCGTGTCCCAATCGCTTGGCTATCCTCTCTAGCAACCGGTCGTCCGTCCCGATAGAGGGGAAGCATTCTTCGACAAAGCTTATGGAGGCGTTTTGAGAGATTTCAACCGCTCAAAACTATTCCAGAAGTAAAATCCTTTGTGATCAACGACAAGGTCTTTCGTCTCTTGAATCAGTTTTGCCTTGCTTTAGAAAGTGAGTTGAATGCAATGAAACGGCAAAAACGAATAGGTGCTTTGATTCGGTTGCTTGGAGGTTTAACGGGCCTGGCAATCGGTTTGGCTGGCTGTGATACCCCACCCACCCTGGAGGGTAGCCGCCCAGAGACGCAACCGGAGACCAGGGAATCGCCTCTGGAGGAGGTGCCTGCGACAGATAACCCGGCTACAGCTGTAAGCCCTTCCCCTGGAGCCGAAACTAGCGAAAGGGTGCCAATTACGGTTTATCTGGCTGATAACCAATGCAATTTAGTTGAGCAGAAGATAATGGTATCCCCAACGCAACCGATGCGGGGGGCGATCGCTCAAATCCTCAATAGCCGCATGAATGCAAACTTTAAGGTGAGCAATTACCAGGTTAATGTGGCAGACGGGGTGGCTACGGTGGATTTGCAAGCCTCGACAGAAGCTGAACGCAGCTTTGAATCATTGTCTTCCTGTGAGCAAACCGCGTTATTTGGCAGCATTCAGCGCACGCTGACGGCAAATGCTCAGTGGAAAATTAAGGATGTTCAGTTTACAGAGAAAGGGGAGCCGCTAGAGTACTAAGGAGATTCTCAAACAACGATCGTTCCTTACTATTACCAATGCTTTCTGTCTCGCAAGCTGAAATGCTTATTCTTGAGCGGGTGCAACCCTTTGATCCGACCCATGATAGTGAGTGGGTTAGCCTGATGGAGGGGCGTGATCGCGTGCTGGCCCAGCCTATCACCAGCCCCCTCGACTTCCCTCATTGGGATAACTCAGCGATGGATGGTTATGCGGTGCGTTATGCCGATGTGGCTCAGGCAACGCCAGAGTCTCCTATAACGCTGACTGTGGTTGAGACGATTCCAGCAGGTGCTGCGCCACAACACACGGTTACGGCAGGTGCTGCGGCGCGAATTTTTACGGGGTCTGTGATGCCCCCCGGTGCAGACACCATTGTGATGCAGGAAAACACTCAGCGACAGGGCGATCGCGTTCTCATTTTCACTGCTCCAGCCGCGCCCTGTGCCTTTGTGCGCAAGCGGGGGAGCTTCTATCAAGCGGGGGCGGTACTGCTAGAAGCAGGAATACAACTACATGCGGCGGAGATTGCTGTCCTGGCAGCGGCTCAATGTGCTCAGGTGGCTGTTTTTCGCCGACCGCGTGTTGCGATTCTCTCTACGGGGGATGAGTTAGTTGGCATTGAGCAGCGGCTGGGGCCTGGGCAAATTGTGGATTCTAACCAGTATGCCCTGGCAGCCGCCTTGGCTGCGACAGGGGCCGTTCCATTACCGTTAGGGGTTGTGCCGGACCAACCCAATGTGCTGAAACGTCAGATCGAGCAGGCGATCGCGACAGCGGATGTGGTGCTTTCTTCTGGGGGAGTTTCTGTTGGCGAGTACGACTATGTGAATGAGATCTTGGCAGCTCTGGGGGCCGAAATTCTGATTCGAGCAGTGGCCATTAAACCAGGAAAACCGCTAACCGTGGCACATTGGGGCCTTCATCCTGGAGCAGTGCAGGCAGCGGCGGCGCTGCTCTATTTTGGGCTACCTGGAAATCCTGTTTCAGCCCTGGTTACCTTCTGGCGGTTTGTGCAACCGGCTCTGCGCAAGCTTATGGGGTTTAAGGAATCGCAGTGGCGATCGCCCGTTGTCACCGCTACTACAGCAAGTACTCTGCGTGCTGACGATTGTCGCGAAACCTATATTTGGGGTCAACTGCACTTAAGCCAGGGAGAATACCGCTTTATCCCTGCGGGGGGTGGCCATAGTTCTGGCAATTTGATCAACCTAGCGGGTAGCAACGGTCTGGCGATTCTTCTCCCTAGTCGAGGGACGATTGATGCGGGGCAATCTGTGTCGGTGATGCAAATTTCGCCTCCTTTTCTGCAGAACATGGATGCCATTGTTTGAGCGCGCGCGCTGACAATGAGCACTATTCGGGCATCCAACCAGAGGGAAAGCAATGCTGAAAGTGGATCAACCGATCGCTATTTTGCTCCATGGCGGCATTTTAGATGGGCAGGGCAAAACTGGATTAGCCATGCTGCGCTTTAGTGAGGCCAATATTGTTGTGGTGATTGATCGGGAGTGTGCTGGGCGATCGCTGGAAGAACTCACGGGCATCCCACGCGAGGTGCCCATTGTAGCCTCAATTACTGAAGCCTTAGCCTATGAGCCAGTCGTGCTAGTGATTGGGATTGCCATTTTAGGAGGGGCGTTGCCTTCGGACTGGCTGGCAGAAATTGCCGAGGCCATCCAGGGGGGACTGTCGATCGCTAATGGCCTTCATACTCGCCTGGGAGACAATCCTGACCTGGTGCAACAGTTACAGACAGGACAATGGATTTGGGATTTGCGCCAGGAGCCAGCCGATTTGCCTGTGGCCACAGCCGCCGCTCGACAACTCCGGTGTCGGCGAGTGCTTACCATTGGTACGGATATGGCGGTGGGTAAAATGTCTACCAGCCTGAGCCTGGATCGGTTAGCCCGGCAGCGAGGGCTGCGATCGCGGTTTCTCGGTACCGGCCAGGCTGGTATTTTGATCGCAGGGGATGGCATTCCCCTAGATGCGATTCGCGTAGATTTTGCCGCAGGCGCAGTAGAGCAATTAGTGATGCGTCATGGAGATGCCTATGACCTGCTATTGATCGAAGGGCAGGGGTCTTTACTACACCCGGCTTCTACAGCCACCCTGCCGTTAATGCGAGGCAGCCAGCCGACGCATTTGGTGCTAGTGCATCGGGCCGGGCAAACCCATATTCGCCGCTACCCCCAGGTTGCCATCCCACCCTTGAGTCAGGTGATCTCTCTATATGAAAGTTTGGCCGGAGCCGCAGGTACGTTTACCGCCGCGAAAGTAGTGGCGATCGCCTTGAATACCCACGGACTCGATGGCGCAGCGGCCCAGGCTGCGATCGTCACCACCCAGGAAGAAACTGGCCTACCCTGTACGGATCCGATTCGGTTCGGGGCCGAACCGATTCTCGACGCAATACTAGCAACGTAAGTCAATGCGCTATTAAGTCAATGCGCTGTTATGAGGGTTTGGTGCTCAATTTTGTTTCGACGTTCTGTTTTTCATGGCCACGCGCACCAGCAAGCTAAGGACATAACCCGGTGCTCAAGCACCCATGTTGGGTGTTTTTCTCCCCAAAGCAGCATAGCCCTCACTATGCAGGTTAGGACGCTCTAGCCTGCACAAAGCTGGGTCATGCTGTCTTTTTGCCCCTGTGTCCTTATCCCCTGTTTGGGGATAGGCCAGGGTTTAGTTGACTGAACTCAGCTTTCTAAAAGATTCACTACTAACAGAGGCTTGTGTAACCGGTAAACAGAAGCGAAAGATGCTCCCTTTTCCGACTTCGCTACTCACTTCAATCACTCCTCCTTGCAGTTCAATCAGCCGTTTTGAGATTGCCAACCCTACCCCTGTGCCCGCTGGGTGCAGCGTCCGTGATTTTGGCGATCGCCAAAATCGCTCAAATACATAGGGTAAGTCAGCAGATAAAATCCCTTGGCCATTATCTTCCACAACCACCCATACCCATTGGGCACTTTTCCAGGCGCGCAGAGTAACGCAATTGGCATTGGCATAGCGCAGGGCATTACCAATCAGGTTAATCAACACCTGCTCAATCCGCTCTGGGTCGGCCAGTACGAGGGGCAAGTCGGCGGCACAATCTACCTCAATCGTGGGCAGAGAATCCATCAACTGTTCACCAAAGCGTTGTTGTAACTCCTCCAGCAGTTTTTTCAGGTCAAGGGGCTGCCGATGAATCGGTAAATAACCCGTCTCTGCCTGGGATAGTTCTTGCAAATCGTTCACTAGCCGTTGTAAGCGTTTCGCCTCTTTGGCAAGGAGTTGATAGGTCTCTGGCGAGGGGGCGATCGCCCCGTCTGCCAAACCTTCTAAATACCCCTGTACCACCGTCAGCGGAGTGCGGAGTTCATGGGTCAGGTCGCCGATTAATTCATGGCGGCGTTGTTCTACTCTTTCTAAGTCAGCGGCCATGCGGTTAAAGCTCAAGGCCAGATGGTCTAATTCTGGAATGTCGCTGCCTGGAAGACGCTCGTCGAGATAGCCCGCTGCTAACCGTTGAACTCCGCGCTCAATTTGTTTGAGGGGCTGCACAATGCGCCGCGCCGCAAAGTAACTCACCCACCCCGATGCCGAAGCGCCCACCAATACTGACCAGAAAGCACCCCGGCCCCAGGCATACTCAAACCCATCCAGCAATTCCTGACGGAGAAACTCTAAAGCAAAGCCGCGAATCTCCATTTGCTGTAAATGGGAAACGAAGTACTGAGAAGAAAAGAAATGGCTGGCTGCGGTCAAGATGCCAACACCCACCAGCATTACGGTCATGTGGGAAAAGAAGAAGCGATCGCGTAATTTCAGCGGTGCCTTGCTCATCCTAGCCATCCTCAAACTTATAGCCAACACCAATCACGGTTTTGACAAAACTGGGATTGGCCGGGTCTGGTTCGATTTTCTTTCTCAGACGGGCTACGTGGGTATCCACTACCCGCTCATCGCCAAAAAAGTTATTGCCCCAGAGCTTGTCAATCAATTGGCTGCGATTCCAGACTCGACCGGGAAAGCTCATAAAGGTAGCCAGCAGATCAAACTCCAGAGTAGTTAAATCCAGATTTTCGGGTGACTGGTTTTCGTCAAAGCGTTGGGCCAGCCGCTGTTCAGGGTCGAGTAAAAAGTGAGGTGTCCGGTAGCTAACGGTAGCCCCAACCTGGCGTAGATTGCGACGCAGCAGTGCCCGTACCCGGGCTACCATTTCCTTAGGGCTAAAGGGTTTGACCATATAGTCATCAGCACCGGTGGAGAGACCAATGATGCGGTCAAGCTCCTCTCCCTTTGCTGTCAACATCAGGATAAAGGGGTCTTTTGTTCCTGGCTTTTGGCGAATGCGGGCACACACTTCCAGACCATCTAACTCTGGCAGCATCAGATCCAGAATGATCAAATCAGGGGGCTGCTCTTGCCACAGCTTCAGCGCTGTCATGCCATCTCGACAGGAACGACAGGCAAACCCTTCCCGCTCCAAATAAAGTTGGATCAGTTGAGCAATTTCGGCTTCATCTTCAACAATCAGGATTTCCATACACTTCCTGCCAGGGATGCCAACCGTATACTCCTGAACAGCATCCTAGCTCAATTGGCCACTAGGCGATCGCAGCGGCCAACTGTTTGCTTAACTTGTGGGAATGTTGTTCCCATTTTGCCATCTGCGAGTAGGATGGGGGCTACAGTAAAGCTGGTTTTGGTTGCGATGGAAGTTGCACTCCCCCAAACATCTCTTCAAACCCTGGCTCAGGCATTGCAGCAACGTTTACAGGCAACAGACCAAAGCACAAATGTAGGTGCTCCACCCCTCCGCATTCAGTGCGCCATGAAGCAAACAACTCTCATGGTCTTGGCGGAGCATGCAGCAGCGGCTGAGGTACCGTCTGTTAGTGCCCTGTTTGATCACCTCAAACATGTTGTGCTGGCGATCGCGCCGGACTATGTTAGCCCTGAGCGAGAACTAGACAAACCCTACTGCCAACAGGTCAGGCTCTACCTGCGGGCACGGGGGCAATCGGAACCAGCCGCTTTTTTGAGTTTTGCCTACCAGGTGCCAGAGGCATCGCCAGATTTATCAGTAGTGCGAGCCAATGAGTCTGAGGTGCAACCCAATGAGTCTGAGGTGCAACCCATTGAGTCTGAGCCAGCAGACGCTTTAGATCACGGCAGCGATCGCCACTGGCCCGATCATCCCGAAGGGCCTAGAACCTGTTCGCTCCGATCGACAGAGGGCACTGCGCCAACGACGGTTGATTCTGATCAGGAGGCAACGACCACAGCCCTTGCCCTCTTTAATCCTGACTTCGCAACAGTGCCTGAGCCGGAGGAACAACTATCCTTTGGGCAGAGACTTTTCAGCCAGCGCCCTCTATGGCTGGCGGCGGCTCTCGGTATCAGTGTCATTTCCTTTGGGGCTGGCATGCTGTTGGTGACTTTTCCCTGTGTCTTTGGTCGCTGTGAGCCGGTACAAATGGCGGAGATAATGAGCCGCAAGTCAGCGCGATCGCTGCAACAGGCTGATTCTAACCAGGAGTTGTTACAGATTCGCCAAACCTTGGGACAAACCCAGCAATTGTTGGGCCAGGTACCTCCCTGGTCAGCTAAGCATGAGCAAGCCCAGCTACTACTGCGTACCAACCAACTGCAAACCCAGGAGGTCGAGCGCTTACTTGAGGCAGAACGGAGTGCCCGCCAAGCTCAGGAAAAAGGTCAAAGCCTACCTCAATCGGCCACGGGTTGGCAGGAGGTGCGATCGCTCTGGCAACGAGCCATTAGTCAATTAGAGGCAATTTCGGCTGAGCGGCCCAGCTATGACCTGGCTCAAAAGCGCCTGGTTCATTATCGAGAAGGGTTGGCAGTGGCGAGCCAGCTCTTACACGAAGAACAAACCGCCCAGAGTCAGGTCAAAGCCGCCCAGAGTGCAGCCCAAAAGGCTGAGGCGCGCCAAGGCCTGGCCCAGACCTTAGAACACTGGCAACTGGTGCAGGCAACCTGGCAGATGGCGGTCAACCATCTGATGCAGATCCCCAGCACGACAACCGCTCATGCCGAAGCCCAAACCCTGCTGAGCCAATACAATGCTAAATTAGCAGAGGTTCGCGATCGCGTTAGTCGTGACCAGGCGGCCCAAACAGCCTACACCCAGGCAAACCAACTGGCAAAGGCCGCTCAAACCTACGAACAACAAAACCAATGGTCGCGGGCCGTTACGACCTGGCGCCAAGCCCTCCAAAATGCCCGCCAGGTTCCTCAAAACACCCCCCAGTTTGAGGCGGCTCAAGCGTTGGTAGAACCTTACACCCAGGCCCTTGCTGCTGCTGAGAGCCAACTGCGCGTTGCCGTCAAACTGCAAACCGCTCAAGAGAACCTCAACCGAGTTTGTGAAGGCACACCCAAAACCTGTAGCTTTTTAGTCACCCAGGATGTGATTCGAGTGCAATTCTCCCCCCTTTATGAGCAAGCCATGCGCACGGCCTTCGCCGCTGGGCAAGCGGGAAACTCCGGCGCAGTCGGCGGTGCCCTCAACCATATTGATGGGCTGCGTACAGCCCTTCAGGCGATCGCCAATCATTCTGGGATTCCGGTTGAAACCTATAGCGCCGATGGGAGCGAAATTCTCTGGGGGTTTAATCCTGGTGGGTAGAGTGAGGGGCGTGCGCCAATCAGACCACAAGAGGGTTGAGTTTGACAATGCGTTTCTCCAGAAAGGAATGATTTTGTATCGCGATGCACAAAAAACAATGATTTTGTATCGCGATGCACAAAAAACTATGATAGAGATCGGCTTAAGTGATCTGATATACCATTCCTCACAAGTTGCTCTGCAGAACAGCTTGGTTCGTTTATCACCCTCTAAAACTTATGGCTGTGATTGCACCTGACAAATCGCTGGCATCGGTCTTCCGCCAAATGACTGGCGGCACCTTTCCTCCTATTGTGGAATCCTTTGAGCGTGGTAAAACGATCTTTTTCCCTGGGGATCCGGCGGAGCGGGTTTACTTTCTCCAGAAGGGAGCGGTGAAGCTATCACGGGTTTATGAAGCCGGGGAAGAAATTACAGTAGCCTTGCTGCGAGAAAACAGTGTGTTTGGGGTTCTTTCGCTACTAACGGGCAATAAGTCAGATCGGTTTTACCACGCTGTTGCATTTACTCCTGTCGAGCTGCTCTCAATTCCCATTGAACATATGGAGAAAGCCCTAAAAGATAACCCGGATCTCTCATTGCTGCTGTTACGGGGCCTGTCTTCTAGGATTTTGCAGACAGAAATGATGATTGAAACCCTGGCCCATCGGGATATGGGTTCGCGCTTAGTGAGCTTTCTACTGATTCTCTGTCGCGACTTTGGCATGCCCACCCCCAATAACGACGGCATTACGATTGACTTGAAGCTTTCTCACCAGGCGATCGCGGAGGCGATCGGCTCCACTCGTGTTACCGTGACCCGACTGCTGGGCGATTTACGGCAAGATAAAATGATTTCAATTTACAAGAAAAAAATTACCGTACATAATCCCGTCACCCTGAGTCAGCAGTTTACTTAAGCAACAATTGGTAGACGCAATGGTTTTTGTCAGACGCATCGCACAGAGTCAAAAGGCTCTTATCTGGGTGTACAGTGCGATAGCTAGGACTGAATGGCAGAAATTTCTGGGCTAGAGCCTCAGCTACCCTCATCCCCCTTGCTTGAATGCCCACGGCCATGTGCCTGTGCTCTCATCAACGGAGCAGTGGAAATGGCTCCAAGCCCTTCTCTACTTTGGGAGAGAGTTTGGGGTGAGGGGAGCCAGACTGATGGCTTAGTCTACTAGGCTTGAGTGTGGGACAATTTGAGTCGTGAATTTCTGAGGACTCGTTGTGCTGGATCTAAAGTTGATTCGTGAAAACCCTGAACAGGTACAAACCAAACTCAATCAACGGGGTACAGGTTATGAGATTCAGCCCATTCTAGAGTTGGATGCAAAGCGGCGAGAGCTAGAGCAAGCGCGATCGCAGCTACAAACCCGCAGCAATGAGATCGGCAAACTCGTTGGGCAGAAAATGAAAAGCGGTGCTGCCCCCGATAGTGCCGAGATCCAGGCACTGAGAGCCGAAGGCAACGACCTGAAGGCAAAATTGGCTGATTTAGAACCTCAAGAAAAAGAGTTAAAGGCCCAGATTGATACCCTGCTGCTCGCACTCCCTAATCTGCCGAGTGATCTGACCCCTGTTGGCAAAGATGAAACCGAGAATGTGATCATTCGCTCCTGGGGGGATGACTACAAGCCCCAACACGCCGTTTTGCCCCATTGGGAAATTGGTGAGAATCTAAATATTCTCAATACAGAACGGGGCACGAAAGTCGCCCAAAGTCGTTTCGTTTTATTGATTGGAGCCGGTGCCGCTCTAGAGCGGGCACTCATCCAGTTCATGCTGGCTGAGCACATCCAGGCCGGGTACCTAGAAGTATTGCCCCCCTTTCTCGTCAACACCGAGTCCCTCACGGCGACCGGCCAGTTACCGAAATTTGCTGAAGAAAGCTTTAAGTGCAGTGAGGATGACCTCTGGCTAGCGCCCACAGCAGAAGTCCCTGTCACCAACCTCTATCGGGATGAAATCTTAGATGCGGCGACCCTACCGATCTACCACTGTGCCTATACTCCTTGCTTTCGGCGTGAAGCAGGCAGCTATGGGCGCGATACCCGTGGTTTGATCCGGCTGCACCAGTTCAACAAGGTAGAATTAGTCAAGTTAGTGTCGCCTGAAACCTCAGAACAAGAGCATCAAACCCTGGTAGAAAGGGCAGAGGCTCTTTTGCAGGGGTTAAAGCTACCCTACCGTGTCATTGAACTCTGCACAGGAGATTTGGGCTTTGGTGCTGCCCGGTGTTACGACCTAGAGGTATGGTTGCCTTCATCAGGCACCTATCGAGAAATTTCTAGTTGTTCCAACTTTCACGATTTCCAGGCACGGCGGGGTAACATCCGCTTTAAGACTGCCGGGCAGAAAGGCACGCAGTTTGTCCATACGCTAAATGGTTCTGGCTTAGCTGTCGGGCGAACGATGGCCGCAATTCTAGAAAACTATCAACAGCCTGATGGCACAGTGCGGGTACCAGAAGTGTTACAGCCCTACTTAGGCAGAGCGATCTTGTAGCCAGAGATCGGGGTCTCGACCTGACGATAGTGACCGTGCTCCAGTTACCGGTAGTTGGTGAATTGCAAGGCCACTGGCAGGTCTTCCTGTCGCAGACGCTGAATCACCGCTTGCAACTCGTCTTTTGATTTGGCGCTGATGCGCACAGCATCCCCTTGGATTGAAGCTTGCACCTTCTTAAACTCATCCCGAATCAGCTTGGTAATCTGTTTACCGACATCCTGGCTAATCCCTTTTCGCAGGGTGATTTCCTGTCGTACTCGATTGCCACTGGCCGACTCGACTTTGCCAAATTCAAAAATCTTCAGCGAGAGATTGCGTTTGGCCGCCTTAGACTGCAACAGGGTGTGGACAGCTTGCAGCGTAAACTCACTATCTGTCTGAATCGTGATCGTGGTTTCCCCTAGTTCTAGGGTGGTTTTTGTGTCTTTCAAATCGTAGCGGTTTTGAATTTCTCGATTGGTCTGGTCGATCGCGTTGACGAGTTCTTGGCGGTCAAAATCGCTCACTACATCGAAGGAAAAGGAAGCAGCCATAGCTAATACATGGAAAATAGCAGTTACGACTAGGAGGGTTTTTCTCCCTTGAGGCAGGAGAACTATAGAATCCTATCTGAGGGTTTGCTAAAAAACAACTTCAAGAAATTGCTAGGGGTAGCGCTTCGCCAACAGCCCTTAGAAGATTTATGTGCGCATTGGCTCAAATTGCAGTATCACTTTAGGGTGAGGGCACTCTAGTTCATCCGTTCATGGGGGCATGGGTCAGTTAAGAGGGAATGACTTGCTGACTTGTCAAGCCGGATGTTCAGGGTTGCTAGTGTTGGTGGAGGGTAAGGTGATGGTTGACTCGGGTACTCTTTACTCTGAGGGGTGGTTACAAGCTGCAAGAGCGGGTGATCTGCGGGCGATCGCCCGGTGGCTGAATCATCACCTCATGCCCCATGGTATTCGCGCCTTGGTAGGGAGTGATCGCTCAGGTCGGTTGCAGGTCATGGTAGAGCTATATCCCTCTGAGGAGAGTTTGCAATTAGCTGGCCCCTGGCGGGATCCACTCATTCGCTACATTTGCCATCAGCTCTGGCAGTTGCACTCTCCGGTGATTGAGCGAGTCTGTTTACGCGCCCGTTTCCGGGGCGATCGCCAAATTCTCTGGCAACATCCGGTGCGGTTGCGCCAGCCCCGGCGATCGCTGGCGATCGCCGCAACTCCTCTACAACGAAGGCTGAAGCGAGTCAGTCGTCAACGGCGGCGGTTACGGCTGCTGCGAACAGCGATGGTGAGCGGTTCCACCGCCGCTGCTTTTCTGGTCGGTGGTGTGATTGCCTCTGTCAAATCTCCCGTAGAAAATAGCAACGCGCTGACCTCGCCCGTGGCTAGTGAGACAGAGCGACCCTCTGAAGTAAAAGCCGCTACTGAAACTGTGGTTGTGAGAAAGCATGACCAGGTAGCTGACCCCAGCGACCCCAATGTGACCATGCTCTTTTCAGGGGATGTCACCCTATCGGACAACTATGAAAGACAGTACGGCCATGACCCCAGCCATGCCTTTGCCAAGCTAGATAAGTATCGCCAGGTAGATCTAGCCATGGTGAACTTAGAAAACCCCCTAACCCGCTCAACCCTGCGCCAACCCAGCAAACGCTTTGCCTTTAAGGCGGATCCCAAAATGGTTGATGTGCTTAAACAGGGCGGGGTGGACATTGTTACCTTAGCCAATAACCACACCATGGATTACCAAGAGCCAGGGCTAATTGAAACCCTGGAAGTCCTGGATGAGGCTGGCATTATGCGGGTTGGAGCTGGTAGAAATCTGGATGAAGCCCGTCGCCCGAAAATTGTCGATGTCAAGGGGCAACGCATTGCCTTTTTGAGTTACTACGGCGAAGAATATACAGCGACGGCAACGAAAGCGGGGGTGAACACCATTGATGAAACCCGCATTGCTGAGGACATTCGAGCTATCCGCGACCAAGTAGACTGGATTATTGTGAACTATCACTGGGGGCAAGAATTAGCAACCCATCCAGCCGAATGGCAGCGGACTTTGGCTCGCTTCACGATTGACCAGGGGGCGGACGTTATTGTGGGTCACCATCCCCATGTCTTACAGGGAACTGAACTGTATAAGGGGCGTCCGATCGCCTACTCCCTGGGTAACTTTATCTTTGGTGGGAATTCGCGCAGCAATTACGATACCGCCATCTTGAAAGTCGCCGTCAACGATCGCCAGATGAAGGTCGATTTGCTTCCAATTCAGGTGCGACAGTATCAACCCCAAATCGCCCAGGGAGAAGCGGGGGCATCGATTCTGAAACAGGTGCAGCAGTTATCTGCTGGGTTTGAGCAGCCCATGCAGGCATCGATGGTATTAGAAATCCAACCGAGCGCCAATCCGGGTAAGGCGGCGCGATCGCCCATGGTGAACCCCGCACAACCGGCAGCACCGACCCCTACCCCACCCATGCCCTCAGAGGCAGAAGTTACTGAGCCAGCAGAACCGGTTCCAGAAGGTGTGACTGGGTCTCCAGAGGCGACCCCCGATGGGGGCTTTATCACCGCGCCTAACCACACCCCCTTTAATAAGAGCAACCCCGACTCTTGGAATTTGCCCCAGCCAAAACAACAGCCCAAGTGGCGATTACGCCTGCCCTTTAGCCAACCCAAACCAGAGGAAGCGGTCGAGCCAGAGCCAGAGACCACCGATGCCAGCGAAACCGATGCGCTCCTACCAGAGGGAACGCCGCAGGCTGAGGCAGACGCCTCACCGGCAGAAACGATCGCTGCAACTTCGCCATCGACCGTGACATTGCCTGTGGTTGCTTCTGGAAAGATTGAGCGCCGTACCAGCACAACCCTTCGCCAAGCGGAAGCAAACCCCTGGCAATCTTCAGCGTCATCGGGAGCTGCGATCGAGTCAATTTCCGGGCAGCCAGTGCCCGATAGGGGTGGGAGCTTTGAGCCAGAAATTTCTCCGCAGGATTGGGAGCAACCTGGTAGAGTAGGGGCGGAACTGGTGCCCGATGTTTCTCTACGAGGTGCACCGCAATGGTAAGGAGCCTCAACTATGCCCGCTGCGATCGCCCATGAGCAACGACAGTACGCAACCTATCTGCTCTCCCAGAGTGAGCCTGCCTCCTTGTTAGAAGTCGTGCCCGAACGGGGGGGCATTGCTTTGCGCTGGCAGTTTCAAGGGAAGGAAATTTTCTACCTGGATGCCGAGCGGTTCAAAGATCCCACTCTCAGCGTCAGGGGAGGAAACCCCATTCTCTTTCCAATCTGCGGCAACTTACCTGATAACACTTATACCCACAAGGGCCAGAATTATCCGTTGAAGCAACATGGCTTTGCCCGCGAGTTGCCCTGGCAGGTTAGCCCCCTGACAGACGAAGCCAGCGGAAAATTAGTGCTCAGTCTGGAAAGTAACAATCAAACCCGGGCCGTTTACCCCTTTGAGTTTCACCTGGCCTTTAGCTATCAGTTAGTGGGCAACCAATTGCGCACCACCCAAACGGTGACTAACCCTTCGACAGAACCGCTGCCCTTTTCGTTAGGATTTCACCCCTACTTTTTAGTCGATGATAAAACCCAGCTCCGCTTTGATATTCCCGCCAGTGAGTTTATCGACCAAAAGACCAAAATCGCCCACACCTTTGCTGGTGAGTTTGACCTGAGTCAAGATGAGTTGGATTTAATGTTTCCCAACCTGACGCGCTCCTCTGCTCACGTTGTTGATTTGCAGCAGGGTACCCGCCTGACCCTCGACTTTAGTGAGGCCTATCGTAATTTGGTATTTTGGACGGTGAAAGGCAAACCCTTCTACTGCTTAGAACCCTGGACAGCAGGGCGCAATGCAATGAACACCGGCGATCGCCTGATTTATCTCGATCCTGGCGCAAGCTTTACCGCCTTTGTCAACCTGACCGTCGAACCAGCCTAAGCAGAGGTTGCAGGCCAGCCCCAAACCCAACCCCTCTACGCCACGACCCTCAGACGAAAGTTGTCAGAGGGTACAAAAGTAATGCCGCGCCGCATGGGCCTAACAGGGGTGGTGTGAGCTGGGGCAAGGCGATAGGTTTGGAGAATCGTGGCCAGTACCAACTTCATCTCATATAGAGAGAACGCTGCCCCAATACAACTGCGAGATCCGCCGCCAAAGGGAAAAAACTCATAGGGCGACATCTTTTTTTGCAAAAATCGCTCGGGTCGAAATTGATCGGGGTTAGGGTAGGTCGCAGCCCGTCGATGGGCCGTATAAATGCAAGGAACGAGAACCTCACCCGGTTTGTAAAGCCTGCCTTCAATCTGCACGGGTTTGCGTACTACTCTGGGTTGAGCAATCAGGGCAATTGGGTAAATCCGCAAGGTCTCTTTACAAACAGCATCGAGCCAGGGCAATTGCGCGATCGCCTCTGGGGTCTCTGCCTGCTCCAGTTCTTGCCGCAGCCGTGCCTCCACTGGTGGCTGTTGATGAATCCAATAAAAGGCCCAGGTTAAAGCAGAAGCCGTGGTTTCATGGCCTAACAACAGTAACGTCATTAGTTGATCCCGCAATTCGGTATCACTCATGGCCTCACCCGATTCATCCTGGGCGGTCAGTAACAACTCCAAAACATCTCCACGAGTCATTTCACTGCACTGACGGCGATCGCCAATTTCTGCTGCAATCAGCCGATCAATCTGCTCACGTTTGTCCAAAAACCGCCCCCAGGGACTCCATCGCCCCAGATTACACTGCAATTGGGGAAAGAAAAACTGACTGGAGTAAAGGGGCGCCGTAATCGCCTCGAGCAACTCACTTAAGTGCTGCTTCAGGTGCTCGTAGCGCTGCCCTGGTGCCAAACCAAAGACGACCCGCAAAATCACCTGGAGAGAGATAGCCGACACAATCGGGCGAATGGATAAGGCCATACCCGGTTGCCAATGGGCGATTTCAGTGCGCGTCAGGGTGCAAATGGTAGAGCCGTAAAATTTCATGCGATCGCCATGGAGGGATGGCATCAAAAGCTGACGCTGGCGCTGATGGGGTTTACCCTCCTGCATAATCAGAGATAACTCTCCCACCAGCGGACGAAAGGGGTGAGTCACTCGCCCCAAGGCCAAGCAATCGGCCTGGGTCGTAAAAATCTCGGCGATCGCTGCCGGAGCACTAAAAAACACAACAGGTGGCGAGTTCCAACCTAGGACGCGCGTACTAAACGTATCACCAAACCTACGAGCACAGCGGTCTAGAAAAGTGATGGGGTCAGCCACCAATTGCAACGTTTGCAGCAGTGGAGGAAGGGAGTACAAATCCAAAAACTTTGTCATATCTTTAGCTAATTACAAAGAAACATTGCGATTTTCCCTGTTTTCCTGCTAAGAGGTTGTACGCTTCAGCATTCTAAGGATGTGCACTACCGCAGACCGCAGGGCAAACCCTTACGATTCTGATGCGAAATTAAGGTTGTTAATATGATTGCCCACTTACCTTAATATGATTGCCCACTTACCTAAGTCTAGTGATTCAAAAGGACGTATGTTCACCTATGGAAAAGGTATTGTTTATTCTGGCAGAGCTAAATGATGACGATATTGACTGGATTTTAGAAACAGGCAGCCGCGAAGAAATTTCTGCTGGAACCGTCTTGATCTATGAGGGAAAGGCGATTGATGCGGTTTATATTCTGCTAGAAGGTGAGCTGAGCGTTAAGACAAAGGCAACGGGCGATCGCGAACTGGCCAACCTACTCAGCGGTGAGGTTGTAGGCGAAATGTCTTTTGTCGATACACGCCCCCCCTCTGCCACTGTAACCGCCAAGCAGAACTCCATTGTGCTGTCTCTGCCGCGCAAACAACTAGCTACTAAATTAATCCAGGATGTTGGTTTTGCTTCGCGGTTTTATCGAGCCATGGCGGTGTTTCTCTCCCACCGGCTACGGCTAACTGTCAAGCAACTTAGCAGCCAAGCCGGTTCAGGGCCTGTCAGCCTACCAGATGATGAGTTGGCAGATGAGGCACGGGTAGGGGTCGCCCTTGCAAAAACCCGGCTTGATTGGCTCCTGCGTCGCCTTAAAGATGGGTGCTAAACCCTTAATTCGCTTTCTGCCGCACTGTATACACTGTATATAACAGAGCAGCATTTGACGAAGCAGAATTTGGCTGAGGCTCACTCAAGGCCCCTCACACCGGAGTCTAGCCTTTTGGGATGACTTGGCGATGGACATTGGCGATGGGCAATGGAGTAAAGGGCGTTGCTTAACGCAGGGGTGCATTGCCCTCATCTCTCTTTCTTGATTTAAACCCTTTTACCATTAACGTGAGTTCGACAAGGAATAGAGTGCGGAAAGAAAGGCTTTGACGCAAGCATGTTAACCACAACTCATTAAAGTTTATTTCGATAAGTATAAAACCTCATACAAAAATCGATGGGTAGCGCTTAGGATAGAAACTTAGAGTTTCTGAGAATCGCGTCAACAAAAGTTCACAATTAATACTTTGCACGACTTGCTATGACTCCCTCTGAAATCACCCAATCCCTTCATTTAGCAAAAGCGTTGAATCTTATTGTTTCTAGCCGGCATATTAATGGGGTTTTGCATGTCTACAATGCAGCGGGGTATGCTCGACCATGGGATAGTTTTGCGTCAGAATATCCCCTCGAACGTCTGCAGGCCATGATCAAACGAGCGTATCGAGCAGCTTAGTATGGCTACACAGAATCCAAATGCTTAGCGCAAAGTGAACATGCTGAGTGTGTGAATGTTGCAAGCTATACTGGTTTTCGCCTGGTTGTAAGGGTCAGGTCTAGTCATTCCAGGCTGAAATGAAAAGCGAGCGTGTCACCTTTGCAGGCCCTCATCTCCCAGCTCCTGCTCCTAGGTTGGGAGCAGGGGAGCTACTAAGCGACTTCAAAGTTCCTCTTCCCAATTGAGATAAGGGTGAGGGCAAACATAACACACACCCAATGAAAATGCATCAAACTTTAAAGGGAAGGGTTTCAAAGAGAAAGGTATCGTGACACTCTCGATACCCTTTTCCGTATTGTTTCCATATTGAGTGGTCAAAACATCGCAGGTTCGTTATGGCCTGATAACGAACGATGGTTGAGCCAAGTCAAATCTTGTGCGTGCGCAGCTCACACTCTCAGACTCTTGCCAGCTTCTAGAACTGTTTGAGGAACCGTAAATCGCTACTGTAGAGACGGCGAATATCATCCAACTGGTGCAATACCTGCGCTAACCGCTCTACCCCCATGCCACCTGCAAACCCGGTGTAGACCTCTGGGTCGTAACCAACAGCCTTCAGTACATTCGGGTCAACCATGCCACAGCCCATGATTTCAAGCCAGCGGCCTTTCCATTGCAAGTCTACCTCTGCCGATGGTTCCGTAAACGGAAAGAAGCTAGGGCGCAGCCGGATCGGCACTTCGCCGAAGAGTTGCTCCAGCAAAACCTTGATGGTGCCTTTCAGATCGGTAAAGGTCAGCCCCTCATCAACGGCTAAAAATTCAATCTGGTGAAATACAGCGGTGTGGGTTGCATCCACGGTATCCCGACGATAGCAACGACCTGGAATAATGATCCGTACGGGTGGTTCGTTATTTTCCATGTAGCGAATCTGAACTGAGGAGGTATGGGTGCGCAGCAGGTTGCCATCGGGCAAGAACAGGGTGTCTTGCATATCGCGGGCCGGATGGTCGGGCGGAAAGTTGAGGGCCTCAAAGTTATAGTAGTCGCTCTCCATTTCTGGCCCATCGGCCACGGTGTAACCTAGGCCGACAAAGATATCGACCACTCGATCCATCATGGCATTGAGGGGGTGCACCCGCCCTTGGGGAACAAATATCCCTGGCATTGTCACGTCTAGAGCTTCAGACTCTAGCTGAGCCTGAATTTCGGCAGCCTCTAATTCGCTTTTACGCCGATCTAAATCGGCTTGAATCGTTTCTTTAATCTGATTAGCCAGAGCGCCAATTTTGGGGCGATCGCCAGGGTCTAGCTTACCCATGCCCCCTAACACCTGAGGAATCGGGCCTTTTTTGCCCAGGTACTTAACCCGCAACTGTTCCAGTTGCTCTAGGGTCTCTGCCTGGGCTAAGGCGACCTCGGCTTCCTGGTGAATAGCCTGGAGTTGGGCTTCTAATGCTTCAGACTGGGCGATGCTCATGGGTTTTGAATCACAGAGTGCTTAGATGGGGAGAATGCCTAAATGCAGGCATTAGGGCAGAAAAGCCACGATTATCAGTTTAGAGGCTGGGCTGACTGGTTGAGCAAGATCCTCAAGAAGTTCTTCTAAAAATGCCCATCTCCAACTATAGAAATAAGAAATGCAAGATTGAGAGTAACGACTTCGGCGGTTCTCTTGGGTGCCGAATGGCCCTCATCCCCCATGCTTGAATGCCCGTCAGAATGCCTCGGTTAAAGGATCCTTGAGATGGCTAGGGGATTTGACCACGTCTAGCTTAAAACCAATGGTTTCTCCACGGGCACAACCCGAGGGCTGAACTTGAATAAGCTTTATAGCAGTTGCCAATGGTTCTCACAGCGATCGCAAATCAGAAAGCCTACCAAGCATCGACGTTTGAATGCCTGGTTTTGTCCTAAGCTTTCTGGCCAACGCGATCAATTGGCGCTCCTAAGCCAGATCCGAGGCTTAGACCCAGACTCGCTCGTACAATCGGAAAGCGGGAAGAATCAATGGGCTTGGTTACAGTTTTAAACTGCCAGCAATAGCCGTTGCCATGAAAACCATCGCGACGGCGAGTCAGAAAGCCTATCTAGCATGGGCGGTTGAGCACTGGGTTTTGTCCTAGGCTGTCTGACCAAAGCGATATAGCGATACAAACACATGAGGAATATTTGGGGATAGTCATGAAGTTGTTAGTGAGTAATGATGATGGAGTCTATGCTCTGGGTTTGCGGACGTTAGCCAATCAACTAGCGGCAGCGGGGCATGAGGTGACCGTGGTTTGTCCTGATCGCGAACGATCAGCGACCGGCCATGGGTTGACGTTACATCGTCCGATTCGGGCCGATCAGGTTGAGGCCGTTTTTCACCCCACCATCAAGGCATGGGCCTGCTCAGGTACCCCGGCAGATTGTGTCAAGCTGGCCCTTTGGGCTTTGCTCGATAGCCCTCCTGATTTAGTTTTGTCGGGCATTAACCATGGGGCGAATCTGGGGACGGATGTATTGTACTCTGGTACGGTATCAGCCGCTATGGAAGGAGTGCTGGAGGGGATTCCTAGTATTGCTTTGAGTTTGTGTAGTTTTACGCTCAGGGAGTTTGGCCCGGCGGCGCAATTTGCTCAGTCGCTGGTGACGCAACTGGCGCAACACCCGTTGCCAGAGTTACTCCTGCTGAATGTCAACATTCCACCCCTACCGGCAGAGAAAATTGCTGGAGTAAGGGTGACCCGTCAGGGGATTCGTCGCTACATTGACTTGTTCGATCGGCGGGTTGACCCTCGAGGTAAGACGTACTACTGGCTAGCGGGCGAGGTTTTAGAAGAGGTGACCGATACTTCTAGTTTTGCCGATCAGGCTCCAACGGATGTGGATGCTGTGCGAGAGGGGTATATTGCCATTACCCCGCTGCAATTTAACCTGACCTCAGCCGCAGGTTTAACAATGTTGCAAAACTGGCGATCGCAACAAGGGGCGGAGTCCTTCGGTGTTTTTACATTCTAATCAAAGGGCCGCCCTGCGGCTGGGAGAGGAGTTTGACGAATGGCGGCATCTAATAACTGCATCGGGTGCAACACGGGTACTGGTTGGCCCTGAAGCGCCAGGTGTTTGCTGATCTGGATATAACAGCCAATATTGGCCGAGGCAATGACCCTGGCTCCGGTATTCAGCAAATTTTGTACCTTTTGTTGCCCCAGTTCATGGGAAACTTCGGGCTGGAGGATGTTGTAAACGCCAGCACTGCCACAGCAGAGGGCGGCATCTATCGGTTCTCGCAACTGCACACCAGGAATTTGCTTGAGCAGTTGGCGGGGTTGAACACTGATTTTTTGCCCATGGAGCATGTGGCAGGCATCTTGATAGACCAAGGTGAGGGGTTCTGCTTGTAGCGGATGCAGGGGGGCCGTGAGACCCACATCTGCGAGAAATTCTTGGACATCCCGCACCTGATACGCAAAGCTGGTAGCAGCAGCCCGGTAGTCGGGGTCGTCTGCCAGAATCGAGCCATATTCCTTTAGGGTATGGCCACAGCCAGAGGCATTGACGAGCACGTAATCGACCCCCGTAGCGGCAAAACTATCGATGAGTTGACGAGCGAGGGTCTGGGTCTGGGCCGTTCTGCCCTGGTGATGGGCGATCGCGGCACAGCAGCCCTGCCCTTTGGGAATCACCACTTCGCAGCCATTGGCCGTTAGAACTCGCACTGTGGCCTGATTGACCTCTGGGTTAAGCAAACGCTGCACACAGCCTAAAAGCAACCCTACCCGATAACGCCGGGTACCCTGGGCGAGGATGACCTCTGGCCAGTCATCCTGCCAGGTTTCCGGGACAATTCGAGGTAACAATGATTCCATGGCGGCGAGCTGGGGAGAAATCTGGGTTAACCAGCCCAGCGATCGCACCCATTTCTGTAGCCCTGACCGTTGATACACCCCCAGGGGCCGCAACAACCATCGCAGCCGCTGGGGGTAGGGGAAAGTCGAGAAAATGAGCGATCGTAGTAGCTGTTCGGCCAGCGATCGAGGGTGATTGCGCTCAACCTGTTGGCGCGTCGCCTCAATTAATTTGTCATAGCGCACCCCAGAGGGACAAGTCGTGACACAGGCCAGGCAGCCCAGACAGGTGTCAAAATGCTCAACCGTGGTTGGAGAAAGCGGAATCTCCCCCTCATTCACCCCATCCATCAGATAAATTCGCCCTCTGGGCGAGTCGGTCTCTTGCCCAATCACCCGATAGCTAGGGCAGGTTGCCAAACAAAATCCGCAATGCACACAGGCATCAATCAGCTTGGGGTCGGGTGGATGCTGCGCGTCAAAGGTAGGCTGAGCCGGAGTCGTTACCATAGGGAATCATTACCTGGGTCAGTCAACTAAAGAGTATGGATCGCTCAATCATGAATCTGTTGAGATGCTGCCCTATGCCAGTAAATCTAACGCGCGCTGCCAAATCTTGTCGGCAGAAATACCGTTCAACCCCATCAGTTCCGTTGGGGTTGCAGTCGTTTCGCCCCTCTGCCAGGCGATCGTATCTCGGTTAGCCCGGCTGCGCAGCATCAGTGGCTCTAGCATACCGCTGGCACCGCCCGTAATCCCCAATAGCACATCACCACTAAACAAGCGCTCAAACCCGCTATCGTCAAGAAACTGGCCGTCTGGCTCTGCGCACAGCTCCCAGGCAACATCCCTGGGGCGATAAAGTCGTCTGGGGTTGACGACTGATACCACCCGCACACCATACCCCTGGGCTTCTAATTGGCTTGCTGCGGCTAAAACAGGCTGTAGCACTAGGTCACCCACCACAGCCAACACTATCTGCGAGCGACCTGTGGATTCTTGTAAAACAATGGCCCCCTCTGTCAAGGCTTGCCGAGTTTGCTCTAGCGTTGTGCGAATTGGCAGGGGGGACTTGCTGGCCGTGATGACGACCCCTTTATTCTTTTGGCCCAAGGCCCATTCGTAACAGACCTGAATGCTGTTGGCATCGGGAGGAAACAGGGGGAAGACATTGCCATTGCGCATCATGGCAGCAAAGTAGGCCTCAATCTCAGGGCGTTGGTGGGTCCAACCGTTGCGACCCTGCTCTAAGGCCCCTGCTGTAAATAGGGTCACGGTGGCAGGGGTCGGGCGACGCAGCTCAGCCATGGCCTGGGTCACTGTTTGCCAGATGGGCAAACCGTTAATCGCAAAGGATTCGTAGGAGCACCACAGCGATCGCGACCCGAATAAGGCCAAGCTGGCTGCCAATCCGGCACAGGCATCTTCACTCAGGGGTTCATAGACCTGCCCCTGGGGCTGCTGGTTATAGAGCGGATCAACCGTAGGATGAATGATTTTCAGCGCCTGGTTAATGTTGGCAATACCCGAAGCTTCATTACCATCAGCATTAGTGACCAAGTAGCGGGGGTCTTGCTGACCCACATAGGCTACTAACCGGCCCATTGCCGTCGTGGCGACTTTGGCCTCTCCACCGCTGGGGTATTCTTCTAGCGGCAATTGCCCTAAATCTGGCAAGGGGAGTATTGATTCTGTCACAGCAACCTGATGGGCTGGCCCGCCCCCTGCCCGTTCGCAGTTAGTGCGCACTAATTGCCAGGCCGCCACAGGCAACGCACGGGCCTGAAGAGCACTGACAATCTCTGGATGCTCGAGCGTATGGTGCCCATAGAGATTGTGGGATTTAGAGCCTCGAGCATGCACCCCCGCCCCCTTCAGTTGTTTCAAGATCAGAACGGTCAACTTGCCGCCCATAGCCAGTCGAGCCGCTTTGTCAGCAGCAACCAGTACTGCCTGGGTAAACTCTAGCCGCTTGGCAAAGCTAAAGGCGGTGCTATCGACATAATCACCGGCCTGGTTTTGGTCGTCGAAGTCTTTGGCATCGACCAAGATCACCTCATCAAAGCCATTGCCACGCCAAAAGTCTACCATTTGGGTATTGCTGCGGGTTGAAACCATGCTGTGGTGTTCCTGGGAATAGCCGTTCCACACCAGCACGGGCAAAAAGTTCGTAATGTCTGGGTAGGCGGTGTGGAAGTGACTGATGGAACTGATCACGTAAGGTTCACCTAGGCCCCCATCGCCAATGGTGCAAGGAAACAGGCGATCGCGATGGAGCAATGCCCCCGCCATAGCAAAGTGTTGACCCTGGCCCAGCGGCCCAGCCGGAGCCAGTAGCCCCGGAATTTGTCCAGAGAGGTGCCCCAAAAGGCCATGCTGCTCTCGAAAGCGATCGCGCAACTGTTGCACGGTCTCAATCCCCATCGCCTCTAGAGAACGGTCTAAAAACATGGCACTGTAGAAACCAGGGGCATGGTGCCCAACTTCTGTGACAAAGTTTTTGTGACCTAATAGCACCAGGGCGGCATAGGCTTCGGCCTGGCTGGCAAACCCACCAGGATGCCCCGATGCCTTGCTAGCTGTCACCTGTAAGGTGAGATACCGGAGCGCGTCGGCATAGAGCAAGGTCTGGTAAGCAGCGGCAGGCTGCTGGAGGTCGGTAATTGCCGTTTCTCCAGGGGCAATCACAGGAGTCTTGCCGTAGCTTTCCCACTCAGGAACGTTCTCACTCAGGTATTGAATCCCCTCCAAGAAGCGGGGGACATTAGCCGTGGGGGTGCTAACAGTCGCAGTCATGGGCGAGAACCTCTCAAGTCACTGACTTTCATTGAACCCTGTTTAGGGCACTTGGGAAAGGGAAAGCCCTAGGAAAGTGCAGGGGGATTGTGATAGAGAGAAGTCTATGCGCAGGGGGTTGGTTAAGGCTCCAACGGGTAATGCTGATCAAGCCTGAGCAAGGTTTGTAGCAACACGTTTGCTCCCTGGGTACAGTGTTGATCACTCGTGAATTCTTCTTCTGAATGGCTGATTCCCCCTTGGCTGGGCACAAAAATCATCCCCATGTCGGTAAAGCGCCCAATTTCCTGAGCATCATGCCCCGCTCGACTGGGCAGGTCAAGAGTACGGTAACCCTGCTGGTTTGCCAGATGGCGGATGGTATCGAGGAGGAAGGGGGTAGCCAGGGTCGGCAAGACATGGAACGTTTCCTGCATGTCAATCTCAGTATGAGTGGCCTGGGCGATCGCCGCAAATTCTCGCCGCAGCATGGTTACTAGCTCATCCAGATGGTCTTGTGACAAATCCCGCAGGTCAATCCGCAGGTCTACCTGAGCTGGGACGGTATTTGTGGCACAAGGCAAAACTTTGAGATAGCCAACGGTACCTACCTGCTCGCCGGGAGTTTCGGTGACAATGCGATTGACGGCCAGCACCACCTGTGCAGCAGCGACCAGGGCATCTTTCCGCATATGCATCGGCGTCGTCCCAGCATGGTTAGGGCGACCCGTCACATTCACTTTAAAGCGGTATTGACCCACAATTCCTTGAACGACCCCAATCTCAGCTCTGGCGGCCTCCATTACCCCCCCCTGCTCAACATGCAATTCTACAAAGGCGGCAATCTGGTTGCGATCGCGGCGGGCGGTGTTAATTTTGGCCCAATCGCCCCCAATTTTCTCCAGACAAGTTTGAATGGAGGTGCCGTCCTTACGCGCGTAGTATGCCGGGTCTTCCTTGACTTGGCCCGCCATCGCCTTGCTGCCTATTACGGTGGATTCTTCATCGGTAAAGACAATCACCTCTAGAGGATGATCTAGCCGCATCTGGTTTTCATGCAGCGTATGCACCACCTCAATCCCGGCTAACACACCCAGGCAGCCATCGTAGCGCCCAGCCATTAGCACCGTATCAATGTGGGAACCGGTGGCCAAGGCTGGAGCCTGGTCATACTGCCCTGGATAGCGCCCAATGATGTTACCAGCGGCATCAATGCGAACAGTCATGCCCGCTTCCACCATCCAGGATTGCACCAGTTGGCGGGCCAGTAGGTCTTCTGTCGAAAATGCCACACGGCTTACCCCGCCGTTCGGCTGTTTGCCAATTTCGGCAAGTTGGTAAATGCTGCGATGCAGGCGATCGCCTTGAATCGTCAAAATTGAAGCAACAGTCATGGGGTTTCCTCTTCAGGTAAAGGCTTAAGAACCAATCTGGTAAAGCTAGCTGGAGTTCTATCCAGAAAACGTTAGAAAACTTCCATTCAGACCAGACATTGGCAAAAGTCATTGCAACTGGGCCTTCAGGCTGTTCATGAGGCGTCAACACTGGGGTTTATGGGTTGCATCAACCCGCTATACAGGCAGATGTCACTAGCCGATCAAGGGCGCTCAACTTCATTTAGCTTCTGAACGGCGATCAGCGCATAGGCATCCAATATAGGAGCATGACCGGACTGCAAGCCTCGCTACAGAAACCTCACGACAATCGTCATGCCATTGATGACTCCGGTAGCCATTGAGCTTACATTGCTGCAACTGCAACCGATGGAAGTGGCAACCTCCTTGTCGCGACTGTCACTGTGCCGGGGTAATCGGTGCTTAACCCCTCAGGCATAGCCAACTGTGCCTTACTCTAGGCAGTTTTTATCCGGCAGATTGTGCGATTCAACACGGTCAACCTAATTTCTCGAGAGCATCTTGACCGCTGACCTGGCAAAATGAGCCACAAAACCTGCGATCGCGGAACGACACTGACCCAGTCAAGCTTATACCAATCGCCAATCATTGTATACAATAATTTGAACATTGAATGTATACAATCTAGTCGTGCTAGTCGTTCTGTCTTTTGAAAGGAACGAAGTCAGCTCCATCTAGTCAAAGCCCAAACCAGTCGGTTTGCTTGGTGCTGCATCATCAGTTTCAATCTGGGCTTGGTCTGTATCCAACTATGATAAGTTCAACCTGCAAGGAGATCTTTATGAGTCAGTCTGAAGCGTCTACCCGTCGCATTTTTATCTGTGGTTCGGCCCTGCGTGGGCAACCCGATCATGGCAATCTAGGCAACGCCCAATTTATTCGCGAAGCCAGCACTCAGCCGCTCTACCGCCTGCATGCAGCCGGCAATGGCTGGCACCCGGCGATCTATCCGGTCGAGACAGGGGGCATTGCAATCCCTGGAGAGGTGTATGAGTTAACCACAGAAGAGTTTGAGTATCTGGCCGCAAATGAACCCCCCAACATGTATCCTAGTAATGTGGTAACCGAAGATGGGGAAGTGTTGACGGCTTTTCTTTATCCCCGTGAGTTGGTTGAGCAGTATCAATGGGAAGATATTTCTCATCTAGGAGGCTGGGCCGCCTACAAGGCCCGTCAGACGGTTACAAATAACTCATGAAGATTTGTGGGCTAACTTTAGAGTTGTGGCATTCTTAGGAGGAGAGGGTTTGCGTCCGTGTCCCTTGGAAAGTCACTATGTCAACCCCAGAGAAGGTTCCGCCTAGAGACTTGTTTATTGTTTGCGGGCTAGGCAGTTTAGGGCAATACTGCGTTGCTCATCTAAAAGAGTTTGGCGTTAAAGTCGTTGGAATTGAGCTGACTCCACCCTCGAGTTGGGAAATTGCAAGTTTTCCCGATCAGTTGGAGCGATTCATCGTGGGTGATTGTTGTCAGGGCGAGGTGTTGCAGTCCGCAGGTATTCAGCAGGCGCGAGCGATTCTATTTGTCACCAGCGATGAGCGGATTAATATCTCCGCAGCCTTTGCCGCGCGATCGCTCAATCCAACCGTGCGGCTTGTCGTTCGTTCGGCCCAGGAAAATTTAAATCAGCTCTTAGCAGAGCAAGTCGGCAACTTTGTGGCCTATGAAGCCACTCAACTACCAGCGTCTAGTTTTGCTTTGGCGGCCTTGGGTAGCGATATCCAGGGGGTGTTTATTCTGGAAGAGCAGCCCTTCCAGGTTTTCACTATCCAAATTGGGCCTAACCATCGCTGGCGCGATCGCCGCCAACTGTTTGAGTTGCAGGGCAGTCGTCGGAGAGTGTTAGAGCATCGGCGGGGTCATCAGCCCGTAGCCAAGAATTTCTACAATTGGGAGCCAGAAGAGCGGATACAGGCGGGGGATATCGTCAGCTATGTGGAAATCGCCGAAACACTTACCTCCTTTGTGCCGACCGAGGCTCCTGATTCCAAGCAGGATAAGAGGCCAAACCTGGCTCGCCTGCCGCATTGGGGCACACTGAGCCAAAAGTTGAGCGTTTTTTGGAAGGGGAGTAGTCAAGCCCAGCGGGCCGCGCTTGTCTCGGCAATGCTGATGCTGGTGCTTTCCCTCAGTTGTGCCGGTCTCTATCGGCTGCAATACCCCGATATGTCTCTACTAGATGCAATCAACGCCTCTATACTGCTGATTTTTGGCAACTTTGATGGACTCTACGCCGACCGCATTTTAGAAGACCCACCCCCCGGGTGGTTGTATGTCTTCAGTGTGTTTATCATGGTGGCAGGCACTCTATTTATCGGGATCTTGTACGCTTTGCTGACCGAGCGAGTGCTAGCAGCCCGGTTTCAGTTTGCTAAACGCCGTCCTCCCTTGCCAAAGGCAGGGCATATGGTTGTCATTGGCTTGGGGCACGTGGGGCAACGCGTTGTCAAAATTTTGCAGGATTTAAAGCAACCGGTTGTGGGGGTGGGTAGTGCCAACCTTGCCTCGGAAGCCTTACCCGATTTACCTCTGGTGACAGGGTCTTATAAAGATGCCTTGGATCGCGTCAATCTAGAAACGGCGAAGAGCGTGCTTTTACTTACGGATGATGAGGTCGCCAACCTGGAACTAGGGCTAATGGTGCGGCAGCGCAATCCTCGCTGTAATCTGGTGATTCGCAGCCTGGAGGAACGTTTTGCTAAAAGTGTGGGGAAATTGTTACCCGGTGCCAAGGTGCTGGGGATTTACGCCCAGGCAGCAGAGGTATTTGTCGGGGCGGCCTTTGGCGAAAATATATTACACTCATTCCGGCTGGGCGATCGCACCACCCTGGTGACGGAATACAGCATTGAAGCAGGGGATACCCTGTGCGGGTATCTGATCTCTCAGGTTGCCTATGGATATGGCCTTGTGCCGATTTTACACCAGCAACGCGATCAAGACTCTGTCAAGCTCATGCCTTCAGAAGATATTCGCCTAGAGGCGGGCGATCGCCTAGTCGTGTTGGCAGATACCGATGATTTACAGCGGGTCGAGCAGGGTAAAATTGCTCCTCGTCGCTGGCTTGTCAGAGTCGAGAAGATGGCCTTTCCCAATTCTGAATTTGACGGGATGCAAACCATTGCCCGCATCTCTGGATGTGATGTGAGTGTTGCCAGCACCCTCATGCAAACTCTGCCTGGAACCCTGCCCTGCCCGCTCTATAAACATCAGGCTCTCCGCCTAGTACGAGCGCTCAGCAAACTTCAGATTCGTGCCCATTTACTCGCAGCGCCGATGTGAAAATAGGCGATTAGATTGGGTTCATCTCACTTTTGCAAGTTGCCCCACCCCGCAGGAAACGCCAAGCCCTCCATCCCTCTTGCTTGCATGCCTGTTAGGGCGATACCTATTCGCCCAAAATGGGCGCAGGGGAGCTAGATTCAAAGTCCCGCTCCCTCCTTAGAAGACGGATTTAGGGAAGAGCATGTCACCTTTGCAGGCCCTCATCCCCCAACCCTTTCTCCTAACCTGGGAGAAGGGGAGCTGAACCATTTCAAAGTCCCGCTTTCTATATGGGAGAGGGATTTCGGGTGTAGCTTGCTTCCCGTAGAGTGGGTTACGAAACCAGAATGCACTTGATTAGAGTGAACGCTTAAACTCACAAACCTTAAACAAAAATGGCGGAAAGCGAAAAGGCAAATAATAGGTTCTCCTTAATTCAAACGTTTGGCTAATCGCATCAATCAGATGATTCACATTCGTATGGTGATAATCACCTTTGCCAGAAAAACCAGCCAGAAAACGACCAATCTTATAAACAAAATTTTCCGTTGGCCCGGATACGATTAGGCGTCCACTTCTTCGCAGTTTTTGAGCAAATGTTTTCAGGTATTGGGCGAGTTCATCGGCTTCAAGATGTTCCAAAACGTCAGCAGCAATGATCAAATCGAGCGACTGATCGAGAACCTCAGATAAATCATCAATAAAATGGACATTCAGCCCCAATTTTTGATTCAGCCGTTTGGCAAACTCCGGAAACCGATCAATGGCATAAACCTGGCCACATTGTCGGTTCAGTTCCGGTAGAAATAGGCCCACGCCACAACCAAATTCCAGAACGGTCATCGCTTTTAAGCAGCCTGCCAGTTGGGCGATCGCCTCATATCTTCTCCACATCAACCACCGAATTAGGGGATTCCAGTGTAGATAGGAAGGAATCGCCATCTCATCTTTGTCGTGGTTAGAGATATGAGGAACATCCTCTGAGAGGAGGTCTTTTAGCTCCCGCATCGAGATTTTGTGAATTTTGTGGGTCATCTTTATTAATGGCTTTTTTTATGGCTACTTTTCAGGATCAGCTCTCCCGAAATTAGGGTGGTATATTGGTATATCTAGACGATGCTTGGAAGCTGTTTACAAAGTATCTGGCGGTTAAAATCGCGGCTATATCACTCTAAGTCCACATAAATCCAGGTTCGCATAAATCCAAATCCGCATAAGTCCAAATCCGCATAAATTCAAGTTCGCCGCGGCGGATTTAAACCAACTGGAGCCGGCCACAACCGGCGGAGGTAGAGTTTTGTCCGTGCTGTTAACTTTGGTTCTCACCCGAAAGAGAAGGGAGAATAGAGACTTACCAGGCCGTTGGCTTTAGCCCTTACCCGAAATCCCTCTCCCAAGGAGGGAGGGGAACTTTGAATCTGGCTCCCCTTCCCAAGTTTGGGAGGAAACCACAGGAGGTGGGCAGCCGGGGCATCGCCTGGACAGACCTTCAAGCAAAGGGGATAAGGGTGGTGCGGCGCAAAAGTGTCTAGACTATTGCTTTTATCTCTCTGCCTTTATCGTTTGGCCCTACGGTTGGATAGAAGATTGATTCGCGTTCCTAAATACTGCCATACACTGGGATGATGGCTCCCCGCAGGTCTCTGGCGGCTTCTGAGGCCAGGAAGCAAATAACCTCCGCTAGAGACTCTGGCTTCACCCAGCGATCGGCGTTATCGCTGCCCATGGCCCGTCGATTGGCCGGGGTGTCAATGATGCTGGGCAGTACCACATTGGCGGTGATATTTGTTCCCTTGGTTTCCTCTGCGATCGCCTGGGTTAGCGCCACAACGCCGGCCTTTGAAGCCGAGTAGGCCGCTAGTTCAGCCCCTGGCTCTACCGCGCCGCGCGAGCCGAGGGTAACAATTCTGCCATAGCCCTGCCCTAGCATTCTGCGCAGACTGTGCTTACAAACAAGAAAGGTTGTTGTCAAATTTAGCTCAAAATCTTTATGCCATTGCTCTAGGGAATATTCATGGGTCTTGCCCATAGAAAAGCCCCCCACTAGATGAATCAGCGCATCGATGCGTTCCATTCCATCGACTAATCGTTGCACCAAGGCTTCATCCGTTAAATCCGTCGAGACAAATCGGGTACGAGCAAAATCGGCTGGCGTTAGCAGCCCTTTCAATCGTTCAACTGACTGAGCACCGGTGTAGGCAATCGTAACCTGGGCACCCCGCGCCAAAAGCGTTGGGGTTACCCCCAGCCCTAGCCCTCCTGTGCCTCCGGTTAACAAAACTTGTTTTCCTTGCATGTGGCCTTTCCTATTCGCGATTGCCCGATTGCACTAAGCCATTTTCCAGAGCAAAGCGCACCAACTCCGTGCGGCTGGTGGTACCTGTTTTGGTGAATAGCCGACTGACATATTTTTCGACATTGCGAACGCTGGTATCTAGCCGACTGGCAATTTGCTTATTCATCAAACCATCGACGACCAGGGCTAAGACACTCTCTTCGCGGGGGGTCAAATCCAGTTTGAGGCTGGTGGTGGGCGAGGGCAGCGCCCCTCGCTGAGTCAATAGGGCTTTGATTTCAGCAATCTGACGGGCCAAGTCGGCAATGTTGTAGCTTTCATCACTGGCAGCTTCTCGCAGAGCAACCTGGCGATCTAACAGATTTTGAACTACTGCCACTAGCTCATCTGGGTCAAAGGGTTTAGAAATGTAGGCATCGCAGCCTGCGTTATAGCCCTGGATGCGATCGCTAGTCATGCCCCGTGCCGTTAGAAATACCACTGGCAAGGTTTTGAATTGGGGGTCTTCTCGCAGTTGCTTGAGAAACTGGTAGCCATCGACCTGGGGCATCATAATATCGCTGATGATCAGATCAGGTAGCTTTTGCTGCGCTAGTTCCAGTCCATCCTTGGCATTGCTGGCGACGTAAACGGTAAAGCCACTATCCTCTAAATAAGCCTGCACCGCCTGTCGCAAGCCTGGTTCATCATCCACAAGCAACAGTTGACCCCCTGCCATTGTAATCTTCTCCTGTTGGGTTCATCCCCAATCATACAAGGGAGTTACCGTGCAGCGACAGGAATCAGGAGAAGTAGGATGCGGGAGGACACGAAGGATCAGCCATTCAGAGAGGAGCGGTTTGAGCGATCGCCCGTTGCCTTCTGGCGTGGCTTCATTTGCTTTAGACTGGGGAGATAATTACTGAGTCTGATAAGGAAGCAGTCGATGCGGCTCTCTCAAATGCTCTTTGTCACCCTGCGGGAAGATCCCGCTGATGCAGAAATTCCCAGTCATAAGCTGTTGGTGCGGGCGGGGTATATTCGGCGCATTGCGCCGGGGGGCTATGCCTACTTACCCTTGATGTGGCGGGTATTGCAGAAAATCTCCCAAATTGTGCGGGAGGAGATGAATGCCGCAGGCGCCCAGGAGTGCCTCTTACCCCAGTTGCAGCCGGCAGATCTGTGGCGCGAATCGGGCCGCTGGGATACCTACACCAAGGCGGAGGGCATTATGTTCTCTCTTGTGGATCGGCAGAAGCGCGAAATGGGCTTGGGGCCAACCCATGAAGAAGTGATCACCGCCATCGCTCGCGACATGATCCGCTCCTATCGACAATTGCCACTCAACCTGTACCAGATTCAAACCAAGTTTCGCGATGAGATTCGCCCGCGCTTTGGTCTGATGCGGGGGCGAGAATTCATCATGAAAGATGCCTACTCCTTTGATCTAGATGAGGCCGGCATGAAGGCGACTTATCAGAAAATGAACCAGGCCTACCACAATATTCTGCGGCGTTGTGGCTTGGAGTTTCGGGCGGTTGATGCCGACTCTGGGGCAATTGGAGGGTCAGGCTCCCAAGAGTTTATGGTGCTGGCCGAGGCGGGTGAAGATGAGGTGCTTTACACTGCCGATGGTCAATACTCGGCTAATGTGGAGAAGGCTGTCTCCCTGCCGCCAGAGGCGCAACCATCGCCCTTTCGCCAGTATGAGAAAAAGGCAACGCCTAATACTGAAACGATTGAAACCTTGAGTCAATGGCTCAATTGCCCGGCAACGGCGATCGTTAAGAATGTGCTGTACCAGGCGGTGTTTGATAACGGCATCACTGTCTTGGTGCTGGTCAGTTTGCGTGGCGACCAGGAAGTCAATGAGGTGAAGCTGCAAAATGAACTGGTTAAGCTCGCTGGTCATTATGGCGGCAAGGCGTTGCTAGCCCTGATGGTGCCAGATGAAGAAGCCCAGCAAAAATGGGCAGCCAAACCCTTACCCCTGGGATATATCGCCCCTGATTTAGCTGATGACTATATTCAACCGCAGAAGGGGCTTGCCCCTAAGTTTTTGCGGCTGATTGATCAAACCGCCGTTGATCTCACCCACTTTGTGACCGGGGCCAATGAGGTTGGCTATCACGTTGTTGGGGCAAATTGGGGGAAGGAATTTCCCAAACCGAAGCAGGTGGTGGATATTCGCAAGGCCAAACCGGGCGATCGCGCCCTCCACGATCCGACGCAAATCCTGCAAACGGCTCGGGGTATTGAAATTGGCCACATCTTTCAACTCGGCACAAAATACTCTCAGGCCATGGGGGCAACCTATACAAATGAGCAGGGAGAAGAGGTTCCCTTAGTCATGGGCTGTTATGGAGTGGGGGTGTCGCGCTTAGCCCAGGCAGCGGTGGAGCAATCCTACGATGCCGATGGCATCATCTGGCCAGTAGCGATCGCGCCCTACCACGCCATTGTAGTCATTCCCAATGTCAACGATGCCGCCCAAGTTGCAGCAGCAGAGACCCTCTATACCCAGCTCAACGCCGCCGGAATTGAAACCCTACTAGATGACCGGGACGAACGCGCCGGAGTTAAGTTTAAGGACTCAGAGTTAATTGGCGTTCCCTATCGCATCGTAACGGGCAAGTCTCTAAAAGAAGGCAAGGTTGAGGTGGTGCAGCGGGCCACCAAAGAAACCCAGGTCATTCCTATCGATGAGGTAGTGACCACTCTCAAATCAGCCCTAGCGTCAGCCACCCTCTCCTAAAGGCGATTGCCAGGGGTAATCCGAGAGCAACGAATCGCGGACGTTCCATCCTAGCTGCTCATTAGGCTAGTCTAGAAATGTCTGCCGTGCTAAATGCAGAACTCGTACTGTCTTAGTGGCGGGCGGACTGACTCCCTTGCGACCGTGCCCAGCCTCCTAGCCCTGCGGCAACCCCCAGCCCTAAGACAGTCATGGGTTCTGGAATCGCCACCCCCGGAGAAAGAGATTCAAGGGTATAAAAGTCAAATGTTCCGCTGGCCATTGAGAAAGGAACGTCTGACGTGTAAAGATACTCCGTGATCCCCGTGAACGGGTAGATTCGCATAGAGGTGTAGTTTTTGACTGTCACTGAGAATTGATTTCCTCGAACCTGTGAGAAGGCTTCGCCATAGTAATAGAAGCAACAGGAATCAATGTAACGGCCAAACCCGCCACTAAAAAAGAGGTTTGGGCGCAAATCCACATCAATACCCACTAATTCGCCGTTGATAAACGTAAATAATGGATTATCTTCATGGGAGGCAAAAAACTCCCAAAACTCTCTTACAACAGAAGGATAAAGCCATTGCTCTACGGTCAGCGATAGGTCAAAGCTAGGCTGCCGTGTTCCTGCTCCAGCATTGGCTGCCGCTTCTACCAGTTCAGCAAAGCTTACCCGTTCCTCTCCAATGCCGCTGAGGTTAGAGGCTTCAAAAGAAAGGACACCGGCAAGGTAAGTGGAACCATTAGCAGAACCACCGGGGCTTGTGTAAACAAATTGAGCCGCCTGGGCAGGTTGGGCCGCCCAACAAAGGCCCGCTATCAAGCTAGCCCCGATCAGGCTGGTTCTACGATTTGCTATCAATAGCCAGTTTTCTGGGAACATTTCTATTCATCTCCGCGTACTGCAAAGCCGGTCGATTGAAGGCCGATCGGTTAGGTTTATGGCTATCGCCCTATTTCTTATGACGACGAGTCAGAAAGCGAACCCAACATCGGCGGTTGAACACTGGGTTTTATCCTAAGCCTTCTGACCAAAACGATCCGTTCTAAGCACAGATTTGGGTTAAGTTTTGCAGGCTGCCCATCTCTCAAAAGCTGCCGTGCCATAATGCTGAGCGTACCCACGTTCAAAAGCTACACTATTTAAGACCGGGGAGTGCTCAAATCGTAATGATTTTTGAGTTTGGAATGACTTCATCCTGCACTGCTCATGATGGATTCTTGCTAATCCGGTTTAGCTGATTTTCCTGGAGTTATTGACCGATGAGCGATCGCCCCAAGTGGACTGCCGAAGCCGAAGCCTGCCTCAAGGAAATTCCCTTCTTTGTGCGCCCAGCCGCGCGAAAGAAAATTGAGAAATTTGCCGAAGCTGAGGGCTTTAGCCAGATTACAGTAGAGGTTTATCAGCAGGCCAAGGCCAAATTTGGCTCTAATTGAGCCTAAAAAGAACACTAAAAAAGCCGGGTAGCCTCACCCGGCCTTGGCATTGCGCTCTCAGTTTCTTTTTTACTGTCGGGTCTGCAAAGCTTCCGCCTTCTTTGTGACAAGCGATTTTGACAAGCTTACCACCAGGCCAAAATCAAAAAAATCTAAAAACGAATGCGCTCAGAACGCTCAGGAGGTTGGTTCGTTCTCAGCAAGTCTTTTAGGACTTGGGAGTACTGCGACCAATCACATCCTCTTTAAAGTTATTGATGATAGTTAGCAGTTCCTGACGATTTTCAGCCCGGCGCAGATAGCGATAAATAAACCATACTGTGTAAGCTAGCCCAATCAGTTCAAAGGTTGGCTCTAGCAAAGGAATGTCGTTAACGGCATCCAACAATGCCAAAGTCATCTTCACTGAAACAATCGAACCAAAAATTAATCCGAGTGTAATTAAGGGGCGTCGGTAAGCACCAAAAAACTCCGACAAATATTCGGGCAGCCCGGCTAAAAAGTTATAAATCTTTTCCCATACTTGCCGCAATTGCTCCTGGGTTTCATCCGCGCTGGGCAGTTGCTGAGCGGGTTCTTCAGGAACTGACTCAAACTCCGATTCGGCATCGGTTTCAGATGCTTCGACCTGAACAGTTACTCTGGGTATACTGGCAGAAAAATCGTTCTCTTTTACTTCGGGATCCATAGGACTAACCTGAATTAACAACAGGTACGCTGGCTAAAGGCAGTTTACACCAGCTTGATCAAACCGGATCAAACACTTGAATATTTTGACGGTTTTTGCGCGAAATAAATCACTGCGTTTAAATATCGAATCTAACAACAGATTCGCTGTTATCTCTACTTATACATGGAGGGAGTGGGTAATGGCGCTCAGTTTGCCTATCATTGGGAGTTATCTCTACCTATACAGGGAGTACATGAAGGGAGCGGTGTCAAGTCTGGGGCGGTGTCTGCAACGACTGATGAAAGCTCCTGCTAAGGTGTCTGGATGACACTCTTGGCTAAAGTAGAAAGGCATGCCCTCAAATGGTAGGTGCGGCGCTTAGCCTTGCCCATCGCCAAGAATTTCAACAGGGGAGTTGCAACTCAGAGGCTCCCTAAGAGATTTCGATTTTGGCTGCGCTGCATCCACTGCGTCAATCGGGCGGTTGGCGCGATCGCTCGCTATGACGGCAAAGATGCAATCGCTGCTTGGCTCTTGATTGGCAGAAAGTGGCGCTACCAAGCAAAAACACCAGGAGAGAGCGGGAGTCAAGTGCGACAAAACTGATGTAAAGTCAAAAAGCTTTAAAGCACCACTTTAAAATCAGAAAGAGCGTTGAGTTCTTTCCATGTTTCGCCTCAACGCTCTCGCTGGTTCGCTCCTCACACTAACAAAGTCTAACTTAGGAAAAGTGGTTTGTCACGGTGAGGGTGATTAAAAAAAGTTATTTTCTGAAATTCAGCGCCCCTTTAGACTAGACGAATCTCTATGCCAGTACATGTTTTAGCCCTTGCTATGTGGGTTAGGAGACCTTCGCGTTGATAAACTGTGTGACGCTGCTGCTGCTCTATGTCGCCATTATCTTGAGTCCATTGGAGTTAAGGGTGGGCGTTACCATTAGCCAGGGTTTTCTCCCTGCACCCCATCGTTAATCAGGTGGCCATGGAGATACTTGCAGCCCTCGAAGAGAGCGTTAGGACAAGCAAGTCCCCCATCTCAAGGCGACAGACTACAGTTCAGCGGGGCTGGGCAGGTTGCGGCTAAGAAGTAACCCGTGCAGGGTTTTCTGGGTTATTTTTAGCAGGCCCAGGTAGGCGGCGCGGGGTGCCCGATCGCCCCCGGCGACTCTCTCCCCCCAAAGCGGGCGATCGCGGTGAAACGCCTGAAATGCTGCAACTAGGTCGTGGGCAATGAGCTGCCATTGTCGTAGGCACCAACTCGATTGATGGGCTGCTTCATCCCAATAGGCAAACAGGGCTTGCAGCAGACGCCCCTCACTGGGGTGTTCTGGCCTTAACCCCCGCGCTGGGTCAAACCAGACCGTTGCAATGGGGGCCTCAGCCCGTTGGTTTTTGGCTTGGGCCAAACGTAGCAGAGAGCAACAACGGGCATGGCTATGTTGTAGGGCAAAGCCAAGGTCAGGGGGGCACTCTGAAATTTCTGGCTGGATGAGCGGGATGGGAAGCTCGGTTTTATCTAGAAGGGTGAGCCAGTGGGCGATCGCCGGGTGAGTCAGTTCTAGGCGGATCAACCCCGAGGGAGTTGGAGTGACTAAGATGTGGGGTAAGGCTGCATCGGGTAGGGCTAACCCCAGGGGGTTGTGCTCCTCAGATAGGTGTTGGGTCAGATCCAGGCTGAGTTGCTGGGCCAGGAGATCGACAGCAGTGGCAGATTGTTGCGCCAGCCAGAGAACCACTGCCCAGCCGTAGCCAATGGTGCGCCCCCGGCTCAAGCGGCGGGGTGGGGTGACCGCGCTCAGGCGGGCGATCGCATCTCTGCTCCATAAATCAGAATTTCCTATATCTGGTATCCCCTGACGCATCGGTGACAAGGATTTTTCTCCTGATAAAAGTTGTTAATGTTTCATCTGGATATCCCCTTGCTGTTACAAGAGATACACTCCTCAGATTGAGCATCAATGCTTCCAAGCAGAGCAGGTCAGGATTCTAGCCCCAGAAAGCCGCTTCAAGTCAGAAGCTGGCGGCCTGCGTCTTGGGATCTTCTATCAAGATCAACATTAGCAAGTATCCTTAAGTTGTATCTTTAGCACCTGTCTGCCAATGGTTAAGCTACGATGGGCTTAACTAGTTGGTTCAGTAAAGTTACCTACCCCCGGTAGCTGGTAATCTTTTGACGAATCCCCCTCTAGCCAAATTAGAGAGCTTCCAGCTATGTACTCACCCTCTCCTCCTGAGCAACCCCGCCCTTTTTTAACCTGGCAGCGGATTATTGACTGGTCGCAGGAGCATTATCGCATCCGTACTTTTACCAAAGATGAGCGCATTCCCGCGCGCCCCGGTCTGCTCTATCTGGTGCAAAAGGGGGCTGTGCGTTTGGTTGGGACTGCCCAGATGAGCGCTGGTAGTTCGACCAAGGCTCCTCGGCTCAATTTGGATGAAGCCTTTTTAGGATTTGTTGGTGCCGGGCAGCCTTTTGAGATTGTGGCGCAGTCGCCTTTTACGTTGCAGAGCTTCGCCCATGTAGACCAGACTGCGGTGCTGTGGATGTATTGGCATGATTTAGATAATTGGCCCCATTTTCGTCGGGAAGTGCTGGATGCTTTTCGCTACCAACATCAGCGCAAACTACTTTGGCTTAGTACGCTGGGGCAACGCCGCACCATTGATCGATTACTAGGGTTTCTCACGTTATTAATTGAGGAATACGGCGAACCCTCTCCCGATGGCTATTGTTTACCATTTCCCCTAACCCATGCCCAAATTGGTAGTGCTATTGGTTCAACTCGTGTGACGGTCACTCGGCTGATGGGCAAGTTGCGGCAGCGGGGGATGATTCGCACCCAGGGGGATAACTTGTTGTGTATTCCTACGGATTCTGCCCTGAATCGGTTGGACTCGGTTTAGCCTTGCTGGCTGAGAATACGATGATCGGAACGGAAGCGGCATCCCTGGGTTCGGTGCGGTTTCCCGCTGCTGACGCCTGTGCTGGCAAACCCTTTACTGGTATTGGTCAGGGTGATGTTAAGCACCCAATCGGTTGTCGGATCCTTCTTGAGGCGATCGCTCAAACTTTTTGTGCGAACGTGTACTGTCCGTGCTAAAACGTAGCTGTCGTGTGAGCTACGGATTTTGAGGCAACAGCGGTTACAGGTAAGACATAGACGCGCCGGGCGACTGCGATCGCCCAAACGGCTCCGGGTGCAAGCGGGTCGTGCTCAGCGCAAACGTCACCAGAGGGGCGCTTCCCGGTTGCATCCACCTGCGGCAACCCGGGCGTTGCCAATCCCTAGGCATCTATCTCCGCCCCAAAAGTTACCCCCCCAAAAGCACCAGAGCCGCCATTTGCGCCGTCGTCGTCGGGCCTTTGCTCCCTGGGTGCGGTTAGCTCTGCTCTTAACCCCTTGTCTGCTGGGAGTCGTGGGGTTTAGCAAATTAATGGGGGTAGCGGCTGGGCAGCTACTGACGCGATCGGGTGGCTCCTCTACCTTTCAGGCTGCACCAGGGGGGCGCCCGCAGCTTTCGCCCTTGCCAGCTAGTCCTGAGGTTTGGGAATGTGAAGTGGCCGTAGTCGGGGGTTCCCTGGGGGGGGTGGCCGCCGCTTACTATGCTATGAATGCTGGAGCAACCACCTGTTTGATAGAGTTGACCCCTTGGTTGGGGGGGCAGGTCAGTGCCCAGGGCGTGTCGGCGATCGATGAATCGTCGTTAATGCTAGATGGCAATCACTTCTCTAAAAGTTGGCTTGAGTTCAAACAGTTGATTACCCAGCAGCCCGTGACCTTACCCGCCGAATCGGGCATTTCAGAACCGCGCCCAGCGGGCAGCTTCAATAGTTGCTGGGTGGGGTCTCTTTGCTTCCATCCCCAAGCTGGCAAACAAGCCGCAGAAGCCATACTAAATCGTGTGATGGGCAAAGCTCCCGGCAGTCGCTGGCAAACCCAGGTCGCTTTTAAGGGGGCCGAGTTTGACTCCTCTGGAGCTTACATTACAGCGGTTTATGGGGTGCGGCGATCGCCCCGTACCCCCAACTATGTCCCTCTGGGCCGCCTTTCCAAAGAGTTAGAGCAATGGTACTCCTGGTCAAGCGATGATACCTTTGACAAAACCCCGATTCGGATTCAAGCCCCGGCAGGTAAGCGCCTGCTGGTAATTGATGCCACCGATACAGGCGAGTTGATTGGCTGGTCTGGGGTCCCCCATCGGTTGGGAACCGAATCAAAAGCCGTTCTTCAGGAAGTCAACGCCCCCCGCGCCGAAAACCCCGGCTGTACCCAAGCCTTTACCTACCCCTTTGTGTTGGGTCTGTACAATGCCTCGAGTTCTGGAATTTCTGTCTTGGGCCTGTTAGAGCCGGGTTACTCCCATGAAGAACACCAGCGGCGCTACGATTTGGAGGGTTTTCCCATGTTTCAGGGCAAGCGCAGCTTTTTTAACTATCGCCGGATTGTCAGCACCCGCCGTAGCGACGCCTTTCACCAACCTCCAGCACCCGGCGATCTCACCATTGTTAACTGGAACCGGGGTAACGACTGGGGGGTAATGAATCCGCCGTTGATCTTCACCGACGCCGAGTTACAAAAAACCGGGCAACATCAAAACTGGATGGGCGGACTCTCGCCTATTGCGCTGCGCCACGGTGAAGAAAATGCCCTGCTGTTTGCCCTCTGGTTGCTGGAAAATCAAACCGAGCCAGGGTTCCCCTTGGCCTATTTGCGGGGAGCCGACTCGCCCCTGGCGACCCAGTCAGGCTTAAGCTTGTATCCTTACATTCGTGAGGGTCGCCGCATCGTCGGACGAGCGGCCTATGGGCAGGAGGGTTTTATGATGCGCGAGGGGGATGTGCGCAAGGGCCAAGAAGGCCGCAACTTTAGAGCCACATCTGTCGCTGTGACCCACTATGCCCTGGATATCCATGGTTGTAGCTATCGCAATGGCGAAGAAACCAACGAGGCCAATAGTGCCCCCACCCAAGAGGATGGGGTGCGGCCAGCCGAAATTCCCCTAGAGGCACTGATTCCCCAGGGGGTTGATAACCTCTTGGTCGGCGGTAAGGCGATCGCGGTGAGTCATATTGTCAATGCCATGACCCGCATTCATTACAGTGAATGGAGCATTGGCGCAGCCGCAGGAGCCACTGCCGGGTGGTTAGTGCAAAATCCAGGCCTTGCCCCAGCAGATATTGTGGCCCAAAACCGCATCGGTGATCTCAAAGCCAGGATGGCACAGCAGGGAATGCGCACCGAATGGTAAGCAGGGCACTGCGTACACAATCGGGTGGGGGATTTGCCCTTTGTAGGTAAAGGGCTTTGCCCATACCCACAGGCTGTGATTGGCGAGAGTCCTAACGAGAAAAATGAGATGTCCTAGGATTCTAAATCAATCTTTCAAGAAGGAGCTATTCCTTTGAAGGAGAACTGCGGCGAAATTGGTAAGACTCACCCTCAGCCCCCCACACCTGTTGTCCCTGGGCGTTATAGCCCCGATCCCAGGTTTCCATGCGATCTGCCCCTAGAATCACTCGATTGGTTGTGCGGACGGCTCCTCGTGCCGTTGTTGGACAGCCGATCGCCGGTGTCACCCCCATGTACACATCCCCAGAGCGTTTTAGAAACACGCTACAGACCGCTGCTCCTAAATCTTTGCGGATGATTTTGCGATTGGCGGCGGGCCGATCGCAGAAATTGACCCATGCGTTTGGGCGAGTGGGCCGATAGGCCAGCGATCGCACCGTCTGACTGAAAGGGCTAGGAGTGATGTGCAGAAAGCGCTGGCGATAGGGGGCTTGCAGATTGGTGGCGATCGCCTGCTCCTGGTAGAGCCAGATGCCTTCAGAGGAAGGAGCATCCGCCAAGCTAACCTGGCAAGTAACCATGCGAACATTCGCAACCTGGGGATTGCTGGCCGCCTGTACTGCCGTATCCAGCACTCCCATCAGGCGCTCTGCAACTTCCTCCGCCTGGCGGCTCAGGGTCAACGGCTCAGCCCGCCCCCCCAGAGGCCACCCCCCCAACCCAATACTTATACCTAGAGCTAAGCCCAAAAACCCACCTGCTCCTCCGCGCACGGTATCACTCCTCTCACGATGAGTCAGCATCAGCCACTATAGCGCAGCTAGAAGAAAAGACTCCGCTCTACCTCAAACAACGACAAAAGCTCCCCTGCATCAACAAAGGAGCTTACAAAAAATGGGTTCCCCGCAACGCCGTCTTACCTCAGCTTTTGACCTGGTAAAAACCAGGTGGGCATCGAAGTGCTGATTTAAAGTTTCCGGGTACATGCCCGGTATACTGCCACCAGACGAGATCGATTCCCTTATAGAACAGGCATAGATCAAAAAAACGTTATTGGCAGTCACCAACGCCGCAGTAGAACTTTATTCATTTTAGCGGGTGAACCGCCAAGTGGCGAGTGATAAACCTCACAGCTAGGGTACAGATCAACGGTTACACTCCTTCGGTTTTAACCCACTCTAAACCTTATCTAAGGCCAGAACATCTAAGCTCAGAACAAGCATTCCATCGATGGCGGGGTTGCAGCGATCGCACCATCGGGGCCGTTTCATTTCAGCCAACGATTAAACGACCGGTTTTGAGCGGGGTCTGGTTGCCGGCCAAACCAAAGTGATCGCCTATCGGATCTCCATTGAGGCCTGCTCAGCTAAGGGAATTTGTCGATGCAAAAACAGCACCCATTCTTCTATGGTTTCAAAGGGGTCAATGCTAAAGCCTTCGCCTAAATCAACCCCAAACTGATGATAGAAGGCTTCAGCAAAGGTCATCTCCCAGTCAAACCAACAAATCAACGGTAATGCTAGGTCTGCAACCAGGCGATCGCTGGGCAACACCCGCCCGATCTCGAGTTGAGTTTGCTGCGCCAGTTGAGAAAAAAGAAAGTCTGACAGGGCCGGACAAATTCTTAACGGTTGCCAATGGGTTGTATACCACTCCTGGGGGGAAAGGTGCGATCGCTCGCGCAGCAATCGGCGCACCCGCTGCCGGATTCGCAAGTCTGGGCTGAGGTCGGCATAGGTGCTGACGCTGATGAGAAGATTTTTAAGCCGTCGCCACATTTGCTGGAAAACCCAACAGAAAATCTAAGCTTAGTGTTCCCACAGGAAGCAAGATTTCTCATGCCACTAAGCGAGTCGGAGAAACCCAAGAGAAAGGGCGAGTACAGCCAGGCGAAAACTTCTGGACTCGTCTCAGCCACCTGCATCCCCTTTTCTTGAAGGCTCGCCAAAGCTATGCCCCTAACCCCCATCGAAGCAGCAGGGAAGATCAAAGCCCCCCTCCTGCCTGCTTTGGAAGCAGGGTAGGGTGAAGGCAGACAGACTTATGCTTTAGTTTACGAGCACCTTGCATTTTGTAGACTAGAATCCTTTTTCCAGAGCTTTTTGAGTTGTGTGCAGCGGTCTTAGGCCCCAAGCTGCTTTGCCCCATCTATGACCTGCTCCGCCACCGCTGTCGGTAAAGGCACATAGCCCAAATCAGTGGCGTATTGCTGCCCTTCCCTGGCTCCCCACTGGATCACATCCCGCAAAACGGTCACCTGACGCGGGTCGTCATACCGTTTGTAGAGCAGTAACCAACTGTAAGTAACAATGGGGTAGGAGTCTGCCCCTTCTGGATCGGGTACAGAGCCGCGTAAATCGGCATCAAGCTTGACCGTAGCCAGGGCTTTTGCGGCGGTGTTCTCATCCGGTTGAATAAATTGTCCCGCTTTATTTTCTAGGGCGATCGTAGCAAGGTTTAGTTGCTTCGCGAAGGAATATTCTACATAGCCCAGGGTTCCCTCAGTTTGTTGAATTTGGGCACTAGTACCGGCATTATCCTTAATACCCGTCCCGGTAACCCAGGCTACATTTAGCCCTGTGCCGACCTTTTCCTTCCACTCTGGGCTGATGGCGCTCAGGTGAGCAGTAAACGCAGCCGTTGTGCCACTGCCATCTGAGCGATGAATGAGCAGAATCTCTTGATTAGGCAAGGCCACCCCAGGATTTGCCGCCGCAATTTGGGGGTGATTCCACTGCTTAATTTTGCCAAGAAAGATATCGGCCAACACCTGGCGGGAAAATTTCAGCCCTGTAATCCCCGGCAGGTTATAGACTACTGCAATACTTCCCCCCGTCATGGGGAGGGCAACAGCTCCCCGCTGTACCTGACTGATTTCGGCATCGGTCAGGGGTACATCACTCGCACCAAAGTCAATCGTATTGCTAGTAAACTGTTGAATCCCCGCCGCACTACCAACCGGTTGATAGGAAATCTCGACGTTGGGGTGCTTTTTGTTGTATTCACTAAACCACTTCAGATAGAGAAAGGAAGGCAGGGTTGCCCCTGCACCATAGAGAGAAACTGGCTCGCTGCTTGCCTCTGAAGTGGTCGAAACGGAGGATTGACGCTGGCCCTGACAGGCAACGACTCCCAGGGCGATCGTTCCAGCTAGGCCAAGAAAGTAACGGCGCGAAGTCATTAGTTCATTCACCTCAAGAAACGCAGTGAGTTAGGCGATCGCCAAGAACGCAAAGGAGCCTCAACCATTCAAATGCGCCAGTCTAAGCCGTACACTTAGAAGCCCCCAAACGGTTAATACAGGCTGATTTTTCCGCCTCAGACAACTGGCTCCATTCCACATCTCGCCGCAACACAATGCCGTTGTGTCCAGTGAGAAACCGGGGCAGTTCCTCATTCTTAATTTGCTTGAGCGATCGCATATCAAAAGTGGTGTACGTCGTCAGCTCCGGCGAATCAAAGCGAACATCAATAATAGTCATCGCCTTACGGGGAGGCTGGGGAAAATCAATCAACGGTCGCGGGCCAGATCCCAAAATGCCCATATGCAGGAGTTGGAGCTTGCCCCGATGGGCTGGATAGTAGGCATGGTGATGACCACTAATGTAAGTATGCACCCGATACTTCTCCAGCATTGCCCGCATTTGATCCGCATCCCGCAAAACTTCGGCTGGTTCATCGCGCCCGACCGCTACGGCATAAAGGGGCAAATGACCCAGAATAATACGTGCCTTCGCCGATTGGGCCTTCTCACTGGCCAGAGCCTGCTCAATCCAGGCGAGTTTCTCTGGAGGGATATAATCAGAAGAGCCATCCCACGCGAGAAAAAAGATACCACCATACTCAAAGGTGTAATAAAAGGGAAACTCATACCGATCAATAAACTGCACCCCTGGATTGTGGCGGGGATCTTTCCAGTATTCTGAGGCAATATCTCGTTCTCGTTGAAACAGGAAATTAGCCTTTACTCCCCGAGCACTAGAGGCATCATGGTTACCCACGGTAAAGCCATAGGGTAATTTGGCATCTCGCAGAGGCTTAGCGACATACTGATCAAAGGCCGCCCACATGGCCCGCAACCGCTCTGGGGAAAGGGTCGGGTCTTGACCAGCCACCATATCGCCGCTACACAAAACCATATCGGGTTGCCAAAAGGGGAGTAACGCCACTCCTTCAATGACTTCTTTGGGATAGGTTGTGGAACCATACACATCATTTAAGTCACTGATGACAACAAAGCGTAAATCTCCCCGGGGTGGGTCAAACAACCCCCCCTGGGAACGGTCAACGATCGCCTGGGTCTCAGCCAGTAGTTTAACCGCAGGGCTAGGTTGCGCCGGGGCGGCAGGTGCTAATGCCGCATCAGGGCTAGTTACCGAGTTGGGTGCCGTCAGAGATGGCAGGCAGGCATGAATTCCCAAAGTAATACAGAGACCTAACAAACCATTCAGCAGAAGAGAAGGTAAAGGAAAACGCATAGACAACGACGGCAGAATCTATCCACGCATTACAATACTGCGAAATGTCCCATCTGGCGATTCGCCCCAGAAATAGCGCTACAACCTTGTTGTCTCCAGCCTTTGACACGCCCCCAAACCTCAGAGAACTCCATCGGCACATGGATTGCGTCAGAAGATTGCCGATAAAATCAGAAGCGATGCAGCTAAGTCTTGAGCTGCCCACAGTTGGATGTCAAGGCAATCGGCATCAACTCAGTCAAATCGTAGTTCAATCATTGCAGTTCAATCATTAAAATGTTTTCGTTCATCCATCCCTCTAAAAAAGTGCCTATGCTCCTCAACTATCTAACTGTGCCTGCAAATACTCCTTCTCCCCAGGGATTGATTGTGCTGTTGCATGGCTGGGGTGCTAATGCTCGGGATGTGCAAACCCTTGCTCCTTATCTGAAACAACCTTCTTACCAGTACATTTTTCCTGAGGCACCCTTTCCCCATCCTTCGACGCCATCCGGCAAGATGTGGTACGACCTGACCCCAGACTTACAATTTGAGAGCACCCCTGGGTTTGGCGATCGCCCAGATGTCAGCCAGAGCCGCCAACAGCTAACAGACCTGCTACAGAAGCTCGCCCAGACAACCGGCGTACCCCTATCGCGCACAATACTGGCGGGGTTTTCCCAGGGGGGAGCCATGACCCTAGATGTGGGCCTGAGCCTGCCCCTTGCCGGGTTGATGGTTCTCAGTGGTTACCTCCATGCTCCCCTAGCCGCTCAGTTCGCTCCGCCAACGTTGATGGTGCATGGCATTCAGGATCGGGTTGTGCCCATCACGGCTGCCCGCCAGGCCAAAAATGCTCTGCAAGCGCAGGGAATTGCCGTCCAATATCAAGAGTATGAGGGCATGGGGCATGAAATTTCCTTGCTTGTGTTACAACAAATGCAAGCCTTTATCCATGCGGTTTTGCCTCCATCCGTGAATGTGCCCGAAGAAACTACAATAGGGTGAGCCAACGTGTCGCCAAACCTCAGCAGCGAGGAAACATAAACATGGTCGTGCAATTCGAGCGAGAAGCTATTTCACAACTCACCGCCCAGGAGGTTGCCAGCATCGCCCAAAGGCTCGAACAGGATGACTATCCCAATGCCTTTGAGTGTTTGCAAGATTGGCATCTGCTCCGGGCGATCGCCTTTGAGCGTCCAGAGCTAGTAGAGCCTTATGTGTATCTGCTGGATATGGAAGCCTATGATGAGTCGTAACGAGCCGATGCGCCTACTAAAAAGAACAGCCTCGACCCTATTTCTGGTTTTAGGAATTGTGTTAGTGGGGTCTGGGCTGTTTGCCTGGTTTAACTCAAAAAATACGCCCTAAGAACGCCGCGACCAGTTTGTTGCCTGCATGATTTTTGGCTTGCCTTTGACGGCGTGGGGCAGTTGGATAGCCCATGGGATCCAGCGCGATCGCCGCGACCAGGAGCAAGTCAAACTGCAAACCGCATTCTTTAAGATATTGGAGGAAACCGATGGGCAGATTACCCCCTTAGCCCTCTCGATGACAACGGGCTTAAGCGGTGAAAAGACTCGGGAATTCCTCGATCAAAAAGCCAAAGAATTTCAGGCGAATTTTGAAGTTGATGCACAGGGAGATCTGTTCTACCGCTTTAACCTGCGGGGTGGCATCAACCGTCTAGAAGCGTCAGATTCCTAGCGAGCGGAGAAGAGGCCAGCATGAATCCGTGAGGTATTACTCTATCTAGACGCTAAGAACGGGGCCACCAGTGGCATTGCAATAGCTGGCTGTTGAATTGTTCTGGTCGCGCCGATGTTGCATAGGTTCCTAGAGCGGGGGAGGTATAAAGAGGTGTAAAGAGGTGTAACCTGCTTTGCTAATCGGGAGATCTTGCCCATGCGCCCCCTGCTGCCATGCGCCACCCTGGCAACCGTGCCCCTGCTGCCCGCCGCTAGCAAGGAGGTGAAAACTCTGACGGCGATGATTCCCGGGACGGTGGGGCTGTTTGACCGCGACTTTAACCGCCCGGCCTTGCTCCCCCGGCTCAACAGTTTTACGATTCTGCACTTGGCGACCCACGGCAAGGTGGTGGGGGGCCGAGCGGAGCAGTCGTTCCTTCTGTTTGGCAATGCCCCGACGGATGTGGTCACCTTGGATGAGGTCAAAGACGTGACTCTGAAAAATGTGGACTTGGGGGTGCTGAGTGCTTGCGAAACGGGGCTGGGCGGTAAGCTGGGCAATGGGGAAGAAGTTTTGGGTCTGGGTTGCCAGTTGCAGCGGGCGGGAGCGAGAGCGGCGATCGCCTCCCTCTGGCAAGTGAATGATGGCGGCACTCAGGTG
>CALIDI010000053.1 GCA_938023035.1 uncultured Leptolyngbyaceae cyanobacterium
TAGGGCAAAGAACGGGGTGATAAAACAATAAAAACTCTGCGCATAAAATGTAATTATATTCAATATGCGATTACATCAATCAATTTAAGAATTCAATCATTCAGAAATCAATTCAGTTTAAGAAAATTTCATACGTTATATCTTTAAATAAAGCTTTTTGTGCGACTTAAAAATCGTGTGACTTAAAAAGTGAAAATAATTCACTTTGTCGCTTCCAATAGAATTTTTGGAATGTTAAACCATAGCATAATGAAATTTGCTCACGATGCTAATTCTAGAAGAGACGATCATCTAGATTGAACGATTAAGAAGTTTCCAAAAAACACAAAGTTACTGTATGTTATGTTTCCCAAGATGGCACTTATGGTTGAGAGCATGGCACCTTTTCAGGCACTCATCCCCCAACCCTTTCTCCCAACCTGGGAGAAGAGAATCCGAGCCGTCTCAAAGTTCATTTCCCTTCTTGGGAGAGGGATTAGAGCAATCCGGGCACACCAGAAAAGGGTAAGAACAAAAGTGATCTGTACCCTTTACGGTTAATAGATTGCTTCGCGAAACAGTTCACAAAACTCCCTAAAAAAGAAGAAAGAGAATTTTGCAATTCTAACTTCACTGTAAAAACTAGAAGTGTTGAGTGCGAAATTGACACAACGAACCGAAGTGTTGCTTTGGTACAAGTGATTTACGTTACTAGTTCAGGTGATGAATCGTTCAGGTGATGAACCGATGATTGAAAGACCAAGAAGATGCTTCAGAATCCTGCAAAACTACACTGCTATCAAGCAAGCTATGCAAGCACTTTAAGCCTTTGTCTAAACAAGGCTTACTGTTGACTCCATTCTCACCACTCTCAGTAGAGTAATGCACCTGTGTAAGAAGCCGAGAAAAACTATCTCGAATTGGTGAATGCTTGATGAAAAGCTGCTAAAAATGCCCGATTATTCTCTATTTTCTAAGAAATAGCACATCCCTCAATAGAAGACTAGCTAAAGGCAGCTTCTGTAAAGGTTTATCATAAAAGTCTGACACTTTTACTTTTGTGAAAAAGCTAAAGGTCAAAGGGATGGTTCTGCATTCTTCGTGTCTGTGGGGTTGCCTTTTAAGGCTCTTAGTTCTTTATTGAATCCACAATTTTAAAAGGATTTTAACTTAAGAACATACCCGCTGATTTAGCGCTCCTTGAGACGCTACCCTGAGACACTACTTAGTGGCTCAGGACCCAGTGAGAGCCTGCAATGCCAATCTCAACCCTCCTTTGGTAAACTCCTTTGGTAAATCTGTAATCTCCACTAGGGTGATCTATCCAAATGCTCATTAAGCTTTTGAATTAAGTCTTTGATCTAAAGTAGTTCAGTAGTTTTGCTGATTTATCTTTGTATTATTATGTTGAGGGATATCTTTTCTGTGGTCAACTAGGTTTCCAAATCTTTATTATTTCCTTGCTAAAGTACTTTGTTAGGATTTTGGCTGTGTTTGGGTTGGGTGTGGGGGATCCAGCATCCCAAGCCAAGATGAAGTCTCAAATGATAAGGGGTGGTACCGTAGGCCGTTGCCTTTGTATCACTACCGTGTTTAGGTCGCACTGGCGACTTTGAGTATGAAGAAATCGGATGGAGTCATGGATCAATCCGTGCTGGCGAGCGCTGGCTGTGTTTTCCAGTCTCCTTTTTGTTGTGAGTTTCGTATCTATCGATGGCCTTTGCAGCGATCGCTGCGGACGCACCATGGCGACTGGCAAATTCGGGAGGGAATTTTACTGCGTCTGACCAGTGCCGACGGCCAGGTTTGTTATGGGGAAATTACCCCTCTACCTTGGTTTGGGAGCGAAACCCTAGAGCAAGCCCAAGCCCTGTGTCAGCAGCTGCCAGATCAGATGAGCCTGGAGACAATTCGGCAAATTCCGGATGCGTTTCCTGCCTGCCAGTTTGGCTTTGAGTCGGCGTTGCTTGGTTTAACTGCTTCCGCAGATCCCTCACCTACGCGCCTCGCTGCCCTATTGCCGACGGGCAGTCAGGCGCTGACCCACTGGTCAAGCCTATGGCAGCAGGGCTACCGCACCTTTAAGTGGAAGATTGGGGTTGCTGATATTGCTACTGAGTTAACTGGGTTAGAGCAACTTCTGGAGGTGTTGCCACCAACAGCACTTTTGCGTTTGGATGCCAATGGGGCGCTGAATGATGCTGAGGCTGAAATTTGGCTGCAAACCTGCGATCGCCTTTCGTCGCGTCACCGCTATGGCCGGCTTGATTGCTCAGACCAGCCCCAGGTGGAATATCTGGAACAACCTCTACCACCGGATCGATTCCTGGATTTGCTGCGTCTGAGTCAGCTTTATCAGACTCCGATCGCTCTTGATGAATCGGTCGCCACCCTGGCCCAACTCCGGCGGTGTTATGCTCAGGGCTGGCGCAGCATTGTTGTGATTAAACCGGCGATTGCTGGTTTTCCCAGCCAGCTTTGGCAGTTTTGCCAGACCCATCCAGTCGATGCGGTCTTTTCTTCGGTGCTGGAGACGGCGATCGCTCGCAGTGCCGGGTTACGCCTGGCTGAGGCCCTGGCAAACCCCCAACGAGCACTGGGCTATGGCACCCAGCACTGGTTTAGAGAGGCTGCTCCCCAAGATTTTGAGTCGCTATGGCAGAGCCTCTAAACTATCTTTATCAGCGTTCCAGAGAAGACTGGCTGATCGTCCCAGGGAAACCGTCTTTGTTAGATCAGGTGGAGCAACGACTATCTCATCTCAGCGCCCACCCAAAGCCCCGCCGCATTTTGCTGGCTGAAGCGGAGCCACTCAGGTTTTTAGCAGGCTTTGTCGCGGCGGTAAACGCACAAGCCATTCTGGCTTTGGGGAATCCTCAATGGGGGAAAGCTGAATGGCAGTCTGCGATCGCCCTCCTCCAACCCGATTGGGTCTGGGGCCAGACCCCTTTCGATCTATCCGGCTGGTCGCCCTCCAGCCAACCCGAGCCGATCCCAGCCGGTACAATTCTAATTCCGACGGGGGGCAGTTCTGGGCAGCTCCGCTTTGTCTGCCATACCTGGCAAACCCTCATGGCGTCGGTAAAGGGCTTTCAGTCATTCTTTCAGGTGCAAGCCGTCCATTCTTGCTGTGTTTTGCCTCTCTACCATGTCAGTGGTTTGATGCAGTTTCTGCGATCGCTGACCACTGGCGGCCAGTTCACTATTTTTCCGTTTCGTACCTTTGGTGCCAGAGCGATGACATCCTTTGATCCCAAGGATTGGTTTCTCTCGTTGGTACCTACCCAACTGGAACGGCTGCTACAGGCTGGAGAGGGCGATTGGTTGGCTCAATTTCGAACCATTTTGCTGGGAGGTGCCCCCGCTTGGCCGGATCTATGCCAACAGGCACGGCAACGACGACTGCCCCTGGCTCCCACCTACGGCATGACTGAGACAGCAGCGCAAGTGGCCACCTTGCATCCCTCAGACTTTCTCCAGGGTAAAACAGGCTATCGAGTTTCGCCCCACGCCCAAATTAGCATTATCAATAACCAGGGTGATCCCCTGTTTTGGGGGCAAACCGGTCAAATTACCCTCCAGGCTGAATCGCTGATGACTGGCTACTACCCGGCTTCGTCAACGGCAGCGCTAGCCTCCAGCTTTCTCACCGATGATCTGGGCTACTTTGACTCAGAGGGTTATCTGCATCTCTGTGGGCGCGTCAGCGACAAAATTATCAGCGGCGGTGAGAATATCTTTCCGGCGGAGGTAGAAGCTGCGCTAAGGGCTACGGGTGGAGTTGAGGATGTAGCAGTGGTGGGGCTGGAGGATAAGCATTGGGGGCAGGCTGTGACAGCCGTCTATGTACCAGTATCAACGGTTTCTCTGGAGGAATTGCAACACCGCCTCCGCGATCGCCTAAGTCGCTATAAACAGCCAAAACACTGGGTCGCCGTTGCGGCTTTGCCGCGCACTCCTCAGGGCAAGCTCAATCGCCAGCAGTTAGTCGCGATCGCCCAGACCGCTCTCATCCACCCACTGCCGTAACCACGCCCCGAGTTCTGGAGACAAGGGCTGCCGCTGCCGGGTCACCGGATGGATACACACATGACGGGTGAGGGCTTTTCCCACTGGTTGACGGGTGGGATTGCCTAAGTGAGCTGTATAGTGAATCGCAAACTCACTGTCGCTGACCCTATGAGGAGAGAGCACGATCGTCAGCCGATCGCCGCAGGTCACCGGACGATAAAAATCCACTTCGGCATGGGTAATCGGTACCGCCTGATCGGGATTGCCAAAAAAAACCTTGAGATCAACCCCAGCAGCCACCAATGATGCCTCATAGACTTCATGGCAAATGGCCAAGAGGTTAGCAAAATAAAGCACTCCTGCGGCATCGGTATCTTGAAAATAGATAAGGCGATCGCCGATAAAGGCCATAGCTCTTCTCAATAGCCTCGCCCTACTTTAATCCCAGGTCCGTATCAACCTAAATTCAGTCTTTAGGGGAGTAGAGAGCGCCGCTCTCACCAAGAGAAGTCTCGCATCCTTACTCCCCTGAGGAGACACGAACCAATTGTAGAACTACAACCCTCAGAAATCGTGAGGCTTCAGCTTTGCGTACAACTGAGTCAGGTGCTGTAGTAAGAGTACAGCAGAGCGGAAACTTTTAGACAAGCCTAAGCAACTTTCACCCATCGCACTCTCCCATTCAGGGAGAAGGAGAGCCACACCCAGGCCCTTCTCCCGCTTTAGGAGAGGAGTTGGGGCCTAGAAAATTGGTCTCCCCATTCCCAGGTTTCCAAGCCTAGGCCCTTCTCCTGCTCTGGGAGAGGGAAGTCAAACGTATGCCTGAGTCTACTAGCCAATAGAGACTTGATCAGTGTTAACGCTAGTGGCACCATTTACCGTCAACGCCACACTCACCATCTGGTTCAAAACATCTTGGCTAGGAACTTTACCCTTGAGCACAACGGTGGTCCCCGTTTGGGCAACCCAGACCGTATCTTCAGAGTAGGGTGCCAGAGCCGGATTTTCATCAAACGCTAGGCAAACGCGCTTAGCTAAACCGCTCTGGTCGTATTCGCCGCTCAACCCAACCCGCTCGGGGGGAATGGGTGCATTCTCAGTTAACCCGGCTGATGCGGCCAACGCAGCATCGGCAACCTGAGGTTGAGGATTGACCTGAGCGCTATCAGGTTTCTTTTGTCCAAACAGTTTTTGTAACCAACCCATCGGTGTTTTCTCCCAAGTTATGGCTTGAACCAAGCAGTTGCCTGTAAAAAATTCAGGCGTAGATAAACCAGACCTATGATGCGAGAGTTCCCGCTATCCGTCAAGCTGCTTGTAATGAAACCCCGGATTGTTGCGGCGATCTCGATTGCCAGGTTGCTGAGTCCCTTGGGGTAAGGGGCTAACCCCCACATACCTCTCATAGAATTACACCCCGCAATCCTCGGTGCTGTGGGAATTACGGGCAAGCTAGGCTAACCCCCACATACCTCTCATAGAATTACACCCAGTTATGACTATCACCCTGGTGCTCATGGCGACGGGTGCATTTCATCTTTTGCAAGGTGTCTCACCCTGTGGCGAGAGCAAAGCGCTCCAGTCCCCACCCCCTTTTCCCAAAATGGGCAAAGAGAAGCCGGATTCAAAGTTTTGCCCCCTTCTTGGGAGCGGGATTTCGGGTGTAGCTTGCTTCTCGCAGGGTGGGTTACGAAACTAGGATGCACTCTGTCTACCCTCAGTTGCAGCCCCTCAGGCTGTATCATACCGGGATGGCAGCGCCCGTAAAAAGTGCAGGAATTCTAGCAATTGGTTTTCATTTAATTCGGCACGAGTTTTAACACCATAGGTGCTCAGCAGATGGGCTTGCCCATCCTTGCGCTTCCAGGCGATTCGTTGCATTTCAATATCGGTGAGGGCAATCAGCTCTGATAAATCGGTGGGTTCTTCTGGGGGGTCTACAGAGGTCTCTGAATTCGCAGGGTCTGATCTCCGTGGCTGGTCGGGGCGAGCGCTTTTTTTACGTCCAGCGGGGGCGCTCGATGAGGTTGCAGCTAAGTCTTTCTGAGGGAAGTAGGATACGTCAGAGTCAGTTCCTGTACCTGCTAATTCTGGCGCGATCGCGGCTAGGGGTGGCTCACTCAGCATTGGTTCTCGCTCAACCGGCTGGTCGGCAGGCTCAGCTTGAATTTGCGGTTCAAGTCGATTAGCTGGATAAGATTGGGGTAAAGGCGACTGAGCAGGGGAAATAGGGGGAACCAAGGGAGAGGGCGCAGTCACTGAGGTGATTGAGGGTGCGGTGCTCGTTGTCACGGGTAAGGGGGATAGGGGGGCGAGGTTACCCTGCTCAAGGGGACTGGTCAACAGTTGCGCTTGTAATGAATGGGGCGAGGCTACAAATCGATGATCGGTCAAGATTCCCAAAAGCTTGAACAAGCGTTGACGAGCCTGGTCTTCAGCCTGTTCAATGGTGGTTGCTGCGGCCATGGCTGTGGCGAATGGGGGGCCACCCATTTGTACCGTGGCTCGCACAATCAGTTCCCCCTGGTGGATTTGCACAAGCTCTGTGACCAGACTGGCACCGGGATAGCGTTGTTGCAACTGCACAAAGAGTGGATGGAAATCAAGGGTATCTGACATTGAGAGCAGGGGCGCGATCACCCAAATAATGACGACGCCTCTACCCTACACCCGAAACGCCAATTTCGTTGGTTGTATTCCTGATTTCTTACAAGACTCAACGACGAGCGATATAATATAAAGATATCTGACCATTGTTTGGAATCAAGGTACCCATCAACTCTAGCAATAGGGGTTGAGCATTGAGCGCACCTTTTGAGGCTCCGAAGAAAACCACCCGGTTGCATTTTGAACGGCAAATTAAGCGCCTGCAGCGGGATGTTTTACGCATGGGAGCACTGGTCGAGAACTCTTTTTGGTTGGCTCGACGCTCTTTGTTTGAACGAGATCTGGATGCTCCCGCGCAGATTGCCAAACAAGATAAGCAAATTGACGCACTCTATAGGCAAATTGAGCAGGATTGCGTCAATTTGATCGCTTTACAATCGCCCGTCGCTCAGGATTTACGTCTCCTCAGTGCGATCATGCAACTTGTGCGCGATCTAGAGCGCATTGGCGACTATGCCGAAGACCTGGGTGAAATTGCTATTCGCCTATTTCCCTACTCACCGCCAGAATGCATGTGGCAAACCCAGATGATGTGCGATCGCTGCCGTGCCATGCTGGCGATGAGCCTCGCAGCGTTATCTGACCTGGATGCCGATTCTGGAAGGGCCGTTAAAATTCGTGACGACGCGGTGGATTTAGACTACGAAACGCTCTATAACCAGTTGGCGCTCCAGCGGAATGTGCCGGGTGTTGTAGAGCCAGTGGTTTTAATGATCCTGGTGATTCGCCATTTAGAACGTATGGCTGACCACGCTACCAATATTGGTAAACGGGTCGCCTATATTGTCACAGGTGAACGCTAAGGCGTCAAAAGGCTTGGAAAAGTACTCAACAGTTAAAACCCCGACTGCCCGAATAAAGTCTGCCAGCGCGAGCTCTGGCAACTGGTCTACTGCCAGGATCTTAGCCCTTAAGGCACAGGAAGAGGCTCCCGATCAATATTTTGCGATCAGGATTAAATCAGGGGTGTTGCTTAACGCAGGGATGCATTGTTTCTATTCCCCTTTGCTTGCATGCCCGTTGAGGCTATACGCTTCTCCCACTGAGAGGAGGGATCTGAAGATTTGGTTCCCTTTCTTTTGGGGAAAGGGCCAGGATAAGGGCAAATGGGGTGATTCCTATCCAGATTCAGCAACGTCAGAACAGGAAATAGCGCTGAGCCATTGGTAGAACCGTTGCCGGTTCGCAGGTTAGGAGTTGCCCATCGGCTCTGACTTCGTAGGTTTCAGCGTCGACCTCAATCTGGGGAATGGCGTCATTCAGTTTCAAGTCTCGCTTGCTGATGCTGCGAGTATTGGCTACTCCGACTACCTGCTTGGTTAAACCAAGTCGCTCAGGAATGCCATTTTTGAGGGCAGCCTGGGAAACAAAGGTGAGGGAGGTGGCTGCGATTGCCCCACCGAAGCTCCCAAACATTGGCCGCATATGAACAGGTTGGGGGGTGGGGATGCTGGCGTTGGGGTCTCCCATCTGTGCCCAGGCAATGAACCCACCTTTAAGCACCAATTCTGGCTTCACACCAAACAGGGCCGGTTTCCAGAGGCAGAGGTCGGCGAGCTTGCCCACTTCAATTGAGCCAACTTGATGGGCGATACCATGGGCGATCGCCGGATTAATGGTGTACTTAGCAACATAACGCTTTGCCCGAAAGTTGTCATTGCGGCTAGAGTCTTCGGCCAGAGCACCCCGTTGCACCTTCATCTTGTGCCCCGTTTGCCAGGTGCGAATAATCACTTCTCCAACCCGCCCCATGGCCTGGGAGTCAGAGGCAATAATGCTAAAGGCACCCAGGTCATGCAAAATATCCTCAGCGGCAATGGTTTCCCGACGAATACGAGATTCAGCAAAGGCGACATCTTCGGGAATGTTTGGGCTGAGGTGATGGCATACCATCAACATATCCAGGTGTTCATCCAGGGTATTGACTGTGTAGGGCCGGGTCGGGTTGGTGGAAGAGGGCAATACATTCAACTCACCACAGACTTTAATAATGTCGGGGGCATGGCCGCCGCCTGCGCCTTCGGTGTGGTAAGTGTGAATCACCCGATTGTTGAAAGCGCGAATCGTATCTTCTACAAATCCCGATTCATTGAGCGTATCGGTGTGGATAGCGACCTGCACGTCATATTCTTCGGCCACGCTCAGACAGGTATCAATTGCCGCCGGGGTGGTGCCCCAGTCTTCATGGAGCTTCAGGCCCATCGCGCCCGCTTCCACCTGCTCGCGCAATCCTTCAGGTTGGCCACTGTTGCCTTTGCCCAAAAAGCCCAAATTCATTGGGAAGGCATCAGCCGCTTGTAACATCCGGTGAATGTTCCAGGCGCCGGGGGTGCAGGTGGTGGCATTGGTTCCGGTGGCTGGCCCGGTGCCACCGCCAAGCATTGTTGTCACCCCTGAGGCGATCGCGGTTTCAATCTGCTGGGGGCAGATAAAGTGAATGTGAGCATCAATGCCGCCTGCGGTAAGAATCATGCCCTCACCAGCGATCGCCTCGGTAGCCGGACCGATCACAATCGTCACATGGTCTTGAATATAGGGGTTGCCAGCTTTGCCAATGCCAACAATCCGGCCATCTTTGATCCCCACATCTGCCTTGACAATCCCCCACCAATCGAGAATCAAGGCATTGGTAATCACCAGGTCAACCGCACCCGCCTCACGGGAAATCGGAGATTGCCCCATGCCATCGCGAATCACCTTACCACCGCCAAACTTAACCTCATCACCGTAGGTCGTGTAATCCTGCTCGACTTCAATCATCAGCTCTGTGTCTGCCAAGCGCACGCGATCGCCCACTGTCGGGCCAAAGGTTTCAGCATAGGCGCGGCGACTCATGCGGTAGCTCATAGGGCACTCATTCCTTCAATCACAACTGCAATCATACTTGAGCTAGTTAGGCTGTGCTGGTGTGCCGGTAGAGAGTTGCGCTAGAGGCTTTTTCATTCCCAGCAAAACCTATCGAAAGCCAAATTTTAGTAAACCATCCTGTTTATTACCGGTCTCCGTCCCAAAAGGGCTGAAGAGTCAGGATAGGCTGGGACAAAGTATAGCCTTAGTTAGACAGAATCCAAACTCCTTGCCAGACGAGTGGTTGAGCGGGATCATTCGTGCCAGCTTTTGGTGTCATTTTCTAATTTTGAGCCATCCCGATCCATCCAACAGCAAGCAATGTCCCAGAATGCCCCGGGATGTTTCAGACAAACCTCGGATGTACTGGGCGATCGCACAGCCTCTCAGGAAACTGGCTGCTTTCGCTGCTGCGGTTCTTCTAGTGGCCGCTAAGCTGGGTATAGTTGCGTTGACCGCACTCCAGGTGACACAACCTGCTCGAAACACAATAAGGCTTGACTTTGAGGCTTTGTAAGAGGTACCTGTCAAGGGTAAAAGGCTGTTTTAATTCTTTATATTTTGCTATTGAACTTCTTAAACGCCTATGTGTGTAAACCTGGAACTAATTACAGGTGTCTAACATCTTGTTAACTGAACCAGGTATTAGCTTTGAAATTCTTCATATTTAGACCTGTCATGTTACCATCTGTGTGAAAAATCAGTGCTGTTATCACGATTTTTTTGTTTCTCTGTGGTGGAGGAGAGTACGGGAGTGCAAGATAGATCAGTATTGGGGTATTCCAGTAGCGGCGGTCAGCGCAATCACCCCGACCCCGTTCGTGTGGGTGTGATCGGCGTTGGCAACATGGGGCAGCACCATGTCCGCGTCTTAAGTCTGATGAAGGATGTGGAGTTGGTGGGGGTTGCAGATACCAACGTTGAACGCGGTATCGAAACGGCTTACAAATACCACATTCGCTACTTTGAAGATTATCGAGATATGTTGGCTCATGTGGATGCAGTCTGTATTGCTGTACCGACTAGATTGCATCACTCGGTGGGGATTGCTTGTTTAGAGGCAGGTTTGCATGTTCTGCTAGAGAAACCGATTGCTGCAACCATTGCTGAGGCAGAATCCTTAGTCAATGCGGCTGCAGATGCTAAGCGTATTCTCCAGGTTGGGCACATCGAGCGTTTTAATCCAGCGTTTCAAGAGCTAAGCAAGGTACTGAAGACGGAAGAGTTGCTTGCCCTAGAGGCCGATCGAATGAGTCCCTATTCGGATCGGGCCAATGATGTGTCAGTTGTGCTTGATCTAATGATTCATGATATCGATCTGCTGTTGGAGCTAACCGGCTCCCCGGTGGTGAAGCTAGCGGCGAGTGGTAGCCGTGGCGCTACTTCTGATTATCTAGATTATGTAACCGCTACGCTTGTTTTTGGTAACGGTGTTGTGGCAACCCTAACTGCGAGTAAGGTCACCCATCGTAAAATTCGCCGGATTGCTGCCCACTGCCGGCGATCACTGACGGAGGCAGATTTTCTGCGTAATGAAATTCTGGTACATCGGCAGACCAATACAAACACTACGGCAAGTGGAACTCAAAGTCTCTATCGCCAGGATGGCATCATTGAAAGGGTCTACAGCAGTAATGTCGAGCCTCTACGGGCGGAGTTAGAGCATTTTGTCAGTTGTGTGCGGGCCGGTACCCAGCCCTATGTGGGCGGTGAGCAGGCGCTAAAAGCCCTGCGACTGGCCAGCTCCATTGAGCAAATGGCCCTTGATGGCAGCCTCTGGCAAGCAACCGATAACAAGTTGCAGGAAGTTCCATCTGGAGTGGTGCCTGTTTAGGTCGTCCTTCTGGCTTACTGGTGAAAGAGTAGCGCAAGCGATGCTTCCACTTCTGCCCAAACCTTACAGAAGGCTGAACTGATTCAGTAATTATGTCCTGCCTTTATCCTGTTTCCAAGTAACCTATTTAGGTTTAGAGGGCGTTTGCATGGCTAGGTGCATGTTACTTTTGCCTTCACTCTAAATCCCTCTCCCAATTGCTGGGGGATAGGGGCCTACTAAGGTGGCATGCTTTCCTATGGCTCAGCGGTTAAGGTCGCCACGACAGGAACGAAGCCACTGCGACTGAGATCGCCAAGGCTATTTTTCACTTCCTTAGATGTGAATACCATTGCTTTTCCCCCTGGCTTAGTCAGGGGGAAAGCAATGGTTGTCTATTTTAATGTAAGCTGCAGCTCATCTTGGTCATTAAAAATGCTGCTAGATTTTGCAGCGGAGGCGATGCCACGGCTGCTTCTTGCGAAGGGCAATGTATTAAGCTCTATGAGCCTTGGCTCTAGATACAGGAATCCTGAAATACAATAAGGTTTAGTTAAGACACTTAGACGAGCAAGAGATAGATGTTATGCTTGTCATCTTGATGAATGACCAGTTGCTTTCGCCTCAGAAGGTTTGTCAGGGCTGCCTTCTAGCTGACCAAGAGGGTACACCTCGTTGGCGCTCTGGGCGTTTGTGTTGCGGCCAAGCTATCCCTACAGCATCCAGTCATCAGCCGCAGCAGTTTGAGTGCGTCATGGGCTTTCGGGTGGCGAATATCGAATCTGCTTAAGCGATTTTGCCAGTCATTAGCGCGTTGAGTTGAGTAAGGTATTCTGAGAAGCTAACTTGTTGCTGTGCCCCAAGAGCTAACCCGTTGCGAGGGGTTTCTTTGCGCCTGTTTAGCCTTTTGGATTGGCGAGTTTGGCCTGGGCGGTGGCTAGGGCCTGCCGGACTTGCTCAAAACCGGTGCCACCAAAGCTATTACGGGCAGAAACCACTGTTTTGGGCGCGATTGCAGCATAAATATCATCAGCAAAGGCTGGATGGAGTGCCTGCCACTCTGCAAGGGTCAGATCTTTGAGCAGCTTACCCTGGGCAATCGAGGTTTTTACCACTTTGCCCACTAGGTTGTAGGCTTCCCGAAAAGGCACGCCCTTAGCCGCTAGGTAATCAGCCACATCCGTAGCGTTAGAGAAATCCTCATTCACAGCCTGATCCAGCCGCGCTGTATTGAATGTCACCCCCTCCTGCAACAAAATCGTCATTGCCTCTAGGCAGGCTTTAACGGTGACCACACTATCAAATAAAGCTTCCTTGTCTTCCTGCAAGTCCTTGTTGTAAGCGAGGGGCAGACCTTTCATCAAAACCAGCAGGCCCTGGAGGTGCCCAAACACCCGACCCGCTTTTCCCCGTACTAGTTCGGGTACATCGGGGTTTTTCTTTTGCGGCATGATGCTGGAACCTGTGGCGCAGCTATCGTTAAGCGTCACAAAGCTAAACTCCTGGGATGCCCACATAATTACTTCTTCTGAGAGGCGACTCAGGTGCACCATCACCAGGCTGGCGGCACAAAGAAACTCGATCGCAAAATCGCGATCGCTAACCCCATCCAGACTGTTGGCATAGACTCCGTCAAATCCCAGCAACTTTGCTGTGTAATGGCGATCAATCGGGAAGGTTGTCCCTGCTAAGGCTCCCGACCCCAAGGGTGAACAATTCACTCGTTGATAAATTTGCCCCAGTCGTTGCCAGTCGCGCTCGGCCATCTCAAAATAAGCCAGCAGGTGGTGTGCCAAACTGACGGGCTGTGCTCGCTGCAAGTGGGTGTAACCGGGAATGAGAGTTTCTACATGCTGCTCTGCCAATTGCAACAGCACTGCTTGAAATTGGCGCAGGTGGCCCTGAATTTGTTGAATGTGATCGCGCAAATAAAGGCGAGTGTCGGTGCCTACCTGGTCATTCCGCGAGCGCGCCGTATGCAGCTTTTTGCCCACTTCCCCAACCAGTTCCGTCAGCCGACGCTCGACCGCAAAGTGAACATCCTCTGCTTCAATGCTAGGGGTAAAGGTTCCGGCCCGATACTCCTGCCGGACTTGCTCTAGCCCTGCGACTAATTGCTCTCCTTCGGTGGGAGAGATAATACCGGTATGAGCCAGCATCCGGGCATGTGCCTGAGAAGCCGTGATATCGTACTCAATGAGCTGGATATCAAAACCAATGCTGGCATTAAAGCGGGCGATCGCTGGATGCAGAGCCGACTCAAATCGTTGACTCCAGGTAGATACCTGCGGACTAGGGGGGGACTGATTGTTCAAGCAAACATCCTCAACAAAACATTCCTAAGTTTAGATGGGTGCTTAACCGAAACTAGTAAAAGTCTTGACCAAATAACCCAAAATAAGTCCCCCCAGAAAGGCCCACACCTGTCCAGTTTTGACAAAATGGTTCCAAGTACGGCTAATATCGCCAGCAAAATCAGGATCTTTAAACTGTTGCGCCAAGTCAAGGGGCAAATGCCAATGTAATAGCTGGGCCACATCTACCGACTGAACTAGGCTGATGCCATCGAACACACTATGCAAAGAACTCATGTCTACCACAACCCTCCTCAGTTAAGCGGCTACGACTAACAGCGTAAGCAACGATGACAAGAAAGCATAGCAGGAAATCAACAAATGCGTGAATTCAATCATTTGAATCGGCGGCTTTTGAATCAGCGGCTGACGTTGCCCGTGCCTGCATCACAATTAAGGTCATGTCATCAGAATTACGCTTGTTAGTACCAATAAAAGTCTGCACCTGCTCAAACAGGTAATCTAAAATTTCCTGGGGATCATCGCAGTACTGACAGGCCCATTGAAAGGCTTGCACCAGGTTTTCTTCATCAAACCGTTCCCCATTGTGGTTGGCCGCATCAGTAAACCCATCCGTATAGTAAATCAAAGTGTCACCCGGTTCTAATCGAACTTGGGCATCCTGGTACTGGGTCTCTGCATCTAACCCAATCAACATCCCTAGGGTATCTAAGCGCTTAATTGTATGACTGGCCGCTTGCCACAACAGCGGCGGGTTATGGGCAGCATTACTATAGGAAAGTATCCGAGTTTGAGGGTTAAACTCAGAATAAAACAACGTTACAAACCGGTTGGAGTTTTCTAAATCGGCGTACATCACTCGATTCAAGTGCTGCAAAATCCGAGCAGGGCTATGCCCATTCAAAACTTCTGCTCGCAACATGCCGCGAGTCATGGTCATGATTAGCCCAGCGGGCACACCTTTACCCATAACATCGCCAATCACAATACTCCAGCGCCCCGATTCACAGCCCACCTCTTTGCGAGAACGCGCCCGGTCGTAGCTAGCGGGAATGAAATCGTAATAGTCGCCCCCGACCCGGTTAGCTGTTTGACACTTAGCTGCAAGTGCCAGCCCTTCAATTTTGGGGCATTGTCGCGGCAATAGCTGTAACTGAATCTCAGCACCAATTTCTAGCTCTCGATCAAGCCGTTCTTTCTTGCGCAATTCAACAGTTAACTCATCATTTTCAATCGCCACTGCCGTTTGATCTGCTACTAAACGCACGAGCTTTTGGCGGGTTTCGGTCCAGGTATATTGAGCATCTCGGCTAAATACATAGAGTCGGCCCCGTTCTAAGTTTTTGACCAAAATCGCCGTACCAAATACCTGGACATCGGTGCCCAGACAAAAGCTCATCTGCCGGTCTAGCTCAGCGATCGCACTGGCACTCAGTGGCACAATTTCTCCTGGTTTACTAGGAGTGAGCGCCGCACTCAGTTGGCGAGTTGTCGCTTCAATGGCTTTGCGCACATCCTGGCAGAGGCGATTATCCTGGCAGTGCAGACGCTCCAGCCGAACTTGACCATTTGGCTTGAATAACAGTAACGCTCCCCCGTCGCAGTCGGTGACACGACTAGCCATCAGCGGAATCAGCTCCAAAAACTGGTTCAAATTATTAAAACTGCGGAGAGCAAAACCGAGAGAACTCAGCAAATCCTGAATTTTATGTTGCTCTCGATTCAGGCGTGCCACCAGTTCCTTTAGCGCAAACACCGGAGTGATCTCAGGGGCAGGGGCACTGAGATCAGAAGATTGCGAGGGCTGTCTTGGCAGAGGCACTGCAGTCATGGGACGAATGTCAATTAATCATAGGTAATATACAGCTTAAATATCTTCTGGTTCGACGATTAGGAAAGAGTTTTCTGACATCTTCATTTTTGGGAACTGGCACTGGCTTAGCCGTCAAAATGACCTCTGCCCGCGTGGATTTAGCTTAACAACGCTAGAGGCTAGTAGACCAAGGCAGCAGTATCAGTCTGGCTTCCCTCACCCCAACCCCTCTCCCAAAGTGGGAGAGGAAGCTTTGATCTGGCTCTCCTGGAGGGGAGAAGGAGCATCGCCTTGGCAGGCATTCAAGAAAGGGGGATGAGGATGGCCTAGGCTAGTCCAGAAATTCCTGCTTGTCCTAAGAGCAACAATTTGCTGCATCCCCTGAGAGGGTGCAGTCGGTCATCAGCGATTCTTCCCTCCTTACCAGCGATCGCCCCAGTTAGGGAGAAACCCATCACTAGAACCATGTCATTTAAGTTAGATAAGGATAACCAATTTCTGCAAAAGATCGTAACTCTCTCAGCAAATTCTTTGTGAATTTGTCGCTAAAGGCAATGAGAAGCCTAAATCAATAGGCTGGCTAGTAACTGCTGCTTGCTATTCAGCAGCTTAGCCTTCCGAGGGTTCTAGAGAACGCCCCTAGTGGAAGCGGGCTGCGTCAAGGGTTGATTTAAGAGTTAACATCTTTGAAAACACTAGGCTTGACTGGCTTTCGGAAAAGAGAACCCCTAATTTTTAGTCTTGACAGGTTCTTAGCCATTCAGCAGGGCTTCAACAAACTCATAACTGGAGAAGGGGCGTAAATCTTCAATGCCTTCGCCGGCTCCAATAAAGCGGATCGGCAGACCCAACTGCTGCACCACAGCCAAGGCGATTCCCCCTTTGGCGGTGCCGTCGAGTTTCGTCAGCACGACCCCACTCAGTTGAGCTGCCTCTGCAAACACCTCTGCCTGACGCAGGCCATTTTGTCCCAGGGTTGAGTCTAAAACAAGCAGCGATTCAATACAGGCATCGCCTGCTTTTTTATCAATGATGCGGCGAACTTTACTCAGTTCATCCATCAAGTTCTTTTTATTCTGCAAGCGACCAGCTGTATCCACCAGCAATAGTTCGGTTCCCCTAGCCTGCGCCGCTGTGATGGCATCAAAGACTACTGCTGCCGGATCAGTATTTTTCCCAGGATTGGCAATTACCTCGACACCACTACGATGCCCCCACACCTTTACCTGCTCAACCGCCGCCGCCCGAAAGGTATCCGCCGCTGCAATTAAGCAGCGATAGCCGGATTGACTAGCGATATGAGCTAGTTTGCCAATCGTGGTTGTTTTACCGGCACCATTGACCCCGGTAATGAGCCAGATATTCAGCTGATCTTTTTGAGGAGCAAATAAATAGCCCTTTTGCTCTCCTAAAGGGGCATCCAGCATTTCTCGGATCAATTGCTTCAGGTAAATAATGGCTTCCTCTGGAGGCAACGTTTCATCCCGCAGACGAGTTTGTAAGGCTTGAATAATAGCGTCGGTAGCCGCTACTCCTACATCCGCTTGTAGCAGAGCCGCTTCAATTTCAAGGACGGCATCATTGTTCAGTGGCCCCTGCCCCACAATTGCCCGCAACTGATTGACCAGGCCTCGCCGCGTTTTATCTAACCCCTGGCGTAAACGCTTTAGCCAGGTAATTTCTTCAATTGAAATTTGCTCCGGTCGCCGCCCCTGGGAGGCTAAAATTTCAGCCGACCAAAGAAAGCCTTCATCCAAAATAATGGGCGGAGGCAGTTCAGGGGTGGCGATAGTGGCCGCTGATGGGGCCGATGCGGGTTCTGCGATCGCCTCAGCCTTCAGGCGTTCTAGCCGGGCTTGCCGCTCGGCCTCAGCCTCAGCCCAAAAAGGCAGAGGTGTAGCAGATTCAATCGCCGGAACCGCTGTTTCCGGGAGAGTCGGTAGAGACTCTATCGGTTCTGTACCAGCAGCCGGAACTGCTGACGCTGCTTCTAGAGTTTCTGCTTCTAGAGTTTTTGCCTCAAGAGCCTCTGTTTTAGTCTCAGCCGCTTCAGCTTCAGGCGCAGGCGCTGTTGGTGCTGGAGCTTCCTGTTGGCGCTTTTGAATATTCTGATAGGCGGCTTTGGCCCAGGCCAAATAATCCTCTGCGGTAGTGACCTCCGGTGCAGCGGAAGGTGCTTCAGTGGGTTCTGCCTCAGACTGGGCTGCTTCTGGCTGATCGCTATATTGCCGCCGAAACCAATCAAATGTCATTGCACGCCTTCTGAAAACCACTGTTTAAACTACTGTAGTATGGCAGCGCTCCACTGGAACTGAGTTATCCCATTTTGGATGACAGTCTAGAGATTTTGGTTAACCAAAGCCCTCCACTGTTGAGTTCTGACAGATTTGAGCAGGAAGGCGTTATGACTTGCATGAGACGGGTCGCGACCATTTGCGAGAGGCTATCCTGGTTTTGCCTGCAATTGATCCATGACTCGTCGGAGCACGCCATTGATGAATCGATGACTATCGGCATCACTGTAGCGTTTTGCTAACTCCACAGCTTCATCAATGGCAACCCGGTGATCGACCCCAAGACATAGAATTTCAGCCACAGCAATTCTCAAAATGGTGCGATCAACGGCAGCCAAGCGAGATAACTGCCAATCTACTAGCGATTCGATCAGAATGTCATCAATCCGATCGCTCTCTTCTCTAAGGGTGGCTAACAGGGTGATGGTATAGTCTCGCACATCCTGCTGATTGGCGAGTTGAATGAATTCCGGCACCTCTAAGGCCATCCCAATGCGATTAATGGCCGTTTGAGTTAACTGAATCGAAGCTTCAACCATCGAACGAGCTGCATCCAAGTTGCTAGCGCGGGTTTGGCTTGTTAGCAGTCGGGTGCTCCCCTGCTGCAACTCAGCGGCAGCCGTTTCCAGAGCATCGTTTGCTTCGCTGGCGAGTGCCCGAATTGCCGCAACTACAATCGCTTGCAGATCCTGATTGAGTAAGCGCGAAGGCTTGGCAGAAAGCTGACTGGCACTTAGTAACGCTAATTCACGGGCAATATGGCGAGGTTGCATAAAACTTTAAGGTTTGAGGTCAAGCCGACCTAATTGGATGACTTCATTGAATGACTGAAGGGTCTATCGAGGGCTAAGAGGATGATTTTAAACAGGCCTCTGCAATGGCTTAATACTCACACGTTCCTCTTGTAGCTGAGTTTAGGTTGAAGCGGCCAGAGCTGTTTTGTTTGCGCTTGTAAGGTGATAGTTCACGAGTCATGGGTGAAAAAGCCACTGGCAAAGCAACATCCGTAAAAAACACGGACAAAGCGCTTGATTTGGTCGCACTCCTACTACAGGGCCGATACATTAGCCTAGCCCGATTTGAATACTGGTTCAAATTTTGACTATTGATACTCCTCTTGTTGCTCCAAAGCCGCTACTGGTAAAGGGGACTCCACAAAGCTATCAAAATTACGCTTCATTGGGAGCTGTAGTGAAGTGGAACTTCCTACCCCCTCTGGACTAACGATGCCCCCCGAAATCACCAATTTAAAGGCATCTTCGATTGACATTGCTAGATTCAACACAGAATCTTCTGGAACAACGGCATACCAGCCCGTTGTCGGATTGGGTGTCGTTGGGATAAAAATGCTTAGCATTTTTTCAGAAAAGTAAGATTGCATCTCGCCGGTTGCCACTCCAGTGACAAAGGCAATTGACCAGATCCCCTGACGGGGGTACTCGACTAAAACAGCCCGACGAAACCGACTGTTAGAGTCTTTTAGCAATGTTTCCAGTAGCTGCTTGAGGGTTTTATAAACCGAACCCGTGAAGGGAATTGCCTGGAGAATTTGCTCACCCACATCTAGCAGCCAGCGGCCTGCGATGTTGCGCGCCATCAGACCAATGACCAGAATGCAAAGTAGTGGTACGGTCAAACCAACGAGCAGGTTGAGCAGATTGACCAGCAAAGGGTTCATCCCGTCAAACGGGTTGAGTTGCTTGGGAATGCGTGTGAGAAAGTTGACAACCCAATTCGCTACCGTGAAAGTCAACCAAATGGTCGTTGCCAGAGGAATGACCACTAGCAACCCAGCAATCAGATCATTTTTCAGATCTTGCTTAAATCGTTGCAACACAGGCAGCCCCATCTCCTTTGAAAACAATCAAACTGTCAGATGAAAGAAGTCACAATCGGCCATTAGATCCATCTGGTCAATCAAAGCCTGATCGAATCAGCCTAGTAAAGCTATGTAACGAAGGTGAATAGATCACCGCCGTTTCGTGAGGATTTATTTTAAATCACTTCGAATATGTTAACCTTTCTTCATTATTTTAGGCGTTGTCGGTCGTAGCTGTAAGAGTAAGGCGCGATCGCTTCAAGTAGCTGTTTACTCAGATCGATGCCAAACTTAAGGAACACAGGGCAAATAGAAAACCTGGCCACTAGGTCAGATCCTGAAAGTGTAGCGTGCTTGAGCAGGCAGCAGAGTAAACTGTATTGTATCGGACATTTTACTATGATGCCCAACCAGGCCACTAAAGTATACGGCGCAGGCCAGTCCAGCCAATGGCTGCCGAGCTAATTGCCAGAAGAATGCCACCCAAACCAATGCGTAGCCCGCTTTTAAGTGCATTCTCCTTAATTTGACCTTCGGCCTTGCGCTGATCATCGCGAATCTTTTCTAGCTCTTTTTCACGCTGGGGGGCAATTTCGGCCTCTAAGGCCTTTGGATCTGCTTTCAGCTTTTTAAGCTTCTCTTGTTGCGCCTTGGCCTGCTTTAACTGTTCTTCAGGCAGTTGGCCGGTGCTGATGGCTTGCTCAATTGCGCCTAGTTGAGCATCCAGTTGTTGTTGCACTTGGGCATTAAGCTGACTTTCGACTTGCTTGACGCGGTTATTGATGCGCTCGAGTTCTTCTGCTTGGGCAACCTGGGTGGTGCTGACATGGAGAGGAACCAAAGCCAGAAAAAATAGCCCTAATAGACTCGCTAATAGCAAAGTTGTTAGCTTTAACCCCTTAGAACCAGTGGCTGGGCTGTCATCGCCGTTACCTTCGAGCCAAAACCCGGCAAATAGCAACGCCATCCCCAATAGAGGGATAAAGCCCCGATCAACTGTGCGGGTTGTGAAGTCAAGAATCCAACTGTATTCCTGAAACTTTGCCCCAATTAACAGGGTGATGATATCCATCAAGTACAACAGCAGGGTTAAACCCCCAACCACTTTGAGGACAAAGGGGGCAAGAGGGGAAGAGGTTCGTGCTTTCATGCCAGATCGCTCAGCGGGACTTTACTTAGTAAAGCACTTGCGGGTTCCCCTTGGGGCTTAAAAAGTTGGGAACTTTCTCAAATCCCTGGAGAAGCTGCTGCAAAAATATCCTGTGAGTTCTTCCTTTCGGATGGTGGTGTGAGTGCTGTTTGGACGGTTGTTTGCCAATCATGAAAAACTATAGAGGCGTGGAGAACAAGCTAGTTCGCTGTGCTCTCTGGGTTTCTGTAGGGATGGTTCAGGTTGTAAAACTCTCGGTCTTTAGTGAAGGAAATCGGGGGAAAGGTGGCTGCTGGAAAAACCCCTTGTATGATGTTGGCGAAGGGTTTGTTCTGGCAAATTACGGGGAATTCAACAGCATGAGTAAACAGGTGGAAGTGTTGCCTGATAAAGCGAGCTTGATTCAACGATCGCTGGAGTTGGTTGTGAGCTGTATCAAGGCTGCGATCGCCGAGCGGGGGCAGTGTGCGATTGCGCTGGCTGGGGGTAGCACCCCAAAGCCCCTCTACGAGCAACTGGCCTTGCAGGTTTTGCCTTGGGAGCAAATCCATGTGTTTTGGGGTGATGAACGCTACGTCCTGCCGGATCATCCTGATAGTAATGAAGGCATGGCGCGACGCGCTTGGCTCGATCAAGTGCCGTTCCCAGTCGCAAACATTCACCCTGTCCCCACAGATTTGCCCGATCCAAAAGTCGCGGCAGATCAGTACGAGAAGGCGATTCGGCTCTTTTTTGGAGTTAACCCTGGGGAGTTTCCCTCCTTTGATGTGATTTTGCTGGGCATGGGCGATGATGGCCATACGGCTTCCCTCTTTCCTAAAACTGCCGCTTTGCAGGTGCAGGATCAGCTAGTAGCTGTTGGTAATAAGGATGGGCAGCCGCGGATTACGTTTACGGCTCCCCTAATTAATCAGGCTCGCCATGTCATTTTTATGGTGGCAGGAGCAAATAAGCGACCTGCGCTAGCGGCAGTATTTGCCCCCATTGAAGACGATAGCCTCTACCCGGCTCGTTTGATTCGCCCTACGGGCCAACTGTGGTGGTTATTGGATCAAGCGGCCGGGGAGTAAGCTCAGCCTGGGCTAAGCCCAAAACGAGCGTTGTGCTTGTAGAAAAGCAACCAGCTTTGAGCTGGCCTGAGTTTAAAAACTTCTTTCGACCCTGGTGGGTGCAGCCTAATTTAAGCCATAATTCAGCATTTGGTAGTCAATGTAGTCGATATGATTGTTTGCCCAAACTGCAACCATCAAAATCCGGAAGGGGCTGTGCAGTGCGAAGCCTGCTACACTCCTTTGCCCCAGATGGTGCCTTGCCCTAATTGTGGTGCCTCAGTTCAAACAGATGCGAGTTTTTGTGGGCAATGTGGTTTTAATCTAAAAACAGCCATTAGCCCAATTGCGCCCATTGCATCAACATTGCCTCCAGAGGCCATTGTACCCGACTTGGCTCCGCCGGAGCCTTTAGTGATGCCTGACCCCCTATCGATTGAAGGATTGCCTCCGGCGATCGCCACTCCAGAAGTGCCACCAGTGCACCTTCCTGATCGATCCCTTTCAGGGCAGTTCGTTCCCACTCCGGCTGTTCCTGCGGGGGCGGCTCCCCCTTTGGGTAGTGAGTCTAAGACCCAATTGCAGCAGCAAACGGCTCGGTTAATCCATGTGCAAACGAATGTCACAATTGAGTTACCACAGGGGCTATCTGTCATTCATTTAGGTAAGCCTAATGAGCGGGTGCCTCCTGATATTGATGTTTCAGGGTTTCCAGACTCGGAGGTGGTTTCACGAGTTCATGCGGACATTCGCGTAGAAGCCGATGCTTTTTACATTGAGGATGTGGGTAGCTCCAATGGGACTTACATCAATAATGTGCCGCTCCCCATGGGAAACCGTCACCGTTTGCGAGCGGGCGATCGCATCGCGCTGGGAAAGGGAGATAAGGTGAGTTTTCTATTTCAACTTGTTTGAGGATAGAGCCTCTGAACCCGACTGCGACATCTGTGTATTCGGGTTGCATGAGTGTTGCCATAACATTGCGATCGCAGAGGAGTAGGATAATCGAAATTCCCTGCTTCTGACTCAAAGGTGCTTTGCCCCATATTTTTAATGCCATCTTAGAGGAAAGGAGAGTAGATTAGAGACAAGACGTTGCCAACCAATCAGTGAATCTTCATTCACTTGCAGGATGGCTTATAGACTGTGAATCCCGGGTTCCGATTGCATTGGGGCTACTCAATTCAGTGAATTCACAATTTTGACTAAAAGCCTTGCCGATTGGTCTAGACGGGTACCACCTTACCGCCACTCAAAAATCGTCACAACTCCCAGAAAAATCTCTACCTATGGACTTGGGCAAAATTTAGTCCTAAGTTTATCTTTAGTATCTGAGTTAGCATGGCCATCTATCCTCGAGTCACCCGCAAGCTTACGGCCGATGTTCCAGATAAGTCACATGTTCCAGATAAGTCAATGGTCAGCCTTAGGCAGATAGCGATAGAGTGTCTAGTCTAAGTTTGTATTTTTAGTGTTTGCTTAAATAAGCTACCGAGCCAGTGTGATTACTCTGACCCTCCTGCATCCGATTCAGTCTACCCCAGTGCAAAGCTGGACATTTGAGCATGAGCCTGTCATTCGCATTGGGCGATCAACTGATAACCACGTGATTCTCTACAGTGCAGTGGTTTCCCGTCATCATGTTGAGTTACGGCAACTTGATGGCCAGAACTGGGAGATTTTAAGCCTGGGAGCCAATGGAACTTATCTTGACGGCAAACAAATTAGCCGGGTACCCGTTGTAGATGGAGTTGTGATTCGCTTGGCCCGATCTGGGCCTAACATTCAGATTCATCTGGGCCTGTCTCCTACGGAAGCGGGAGCCAGCGAAAAGTCAATGGGTCTGAGATCCCGCCTGCAACCAACTGTACCCAGTCCGGAGAAGGTTCCTGACGGTCGCATTGCTCCATCGACTACAACGAACGCCCGCAAAACGGAAATTGGTGCCAAAGAGGCTGTTTCAGAGAATGTTGTCCCATCGGTGCCTCAACGCTTAACCCTGATTGAGCCAGATGGTTCCCCTTCTTTAAAAGAAACGGTACCCGCGATGGAAACAGGGGAGGGAGCCGTCAAATGTCTTCATGCTCGGGCAACAGATGATATGACTTTTTGCCCGGATTGTGGACAACCGTTGAAAGTCTTGCAGGTGATTGGTGATTACCAGGTGGTAAAAACGTTATCCCGCGATCGCCTGGGGACGACGCAACTCATCTGGCGGGAAGGGCAAACCCTTGTGCTGAAGGCGTTAAATCCTGGCGTTGATCAAACAGGTGAAGTTCAACGACTCTTTGAGCAGAGGGCGCTGGCGCTCTTAGCAATCGATCACCCGGCGATTCCCCACTTTGTGGATTATTTCTCAAATGAGGGGCGTTCTTGCCTAGTGATTGAGAAAGTGTATGGGCAGGATTTATATCAGTGGGTTGTCAAGCATGGTGTGCTCTCTGAGGCGACTGCGATCGCCCTGATGCTCCAGGTTTGTGACGCTCTTGCCTACCTGCATCAGCAATCTCCTCCTGTGCTGCATCTCGACTTGCGTCCAGAAAACCTGGTTTGCCGGAATGCACCAGTCGTTGAGGCCGAATCAGCCAATTTTGCCTATAGCCAGTTGATTTTGACAGGGTTTGTCTCCTTGCAAACCTTAAAGATGGATACACAGTCAGCCGTGGTCGGTTATCAAGCACCGGAACAGCAACAGGGGCACGCCTCACCCGCCTCTGACCTGTTTGCCATTGGCCCCACCCTGGTTTATCTGTTGACAGGGAAAGAACCTGCTCAGTTTTACGCCCATCGCGAACAGGGGTTTCGATTTTATCCGGAATATGTACCGGGGTTATCGCCGGCCCTGATTGGGGTAGTGCGGCGGCTGACTAGTCCCAACCCTGAAGACCGTTATGCCAATGCGCTAGAGGTGGCAGAGGCGCTTCAAGCAGTTTCAACTGATCGGTCAGAGATCGAGAAACTGTAGATCGTTTGAGGTTGCCAAAGCTGTTGCAAGGTGTTGGGAAGGTCGTCCAGGGTTGCAGGCTTCCGATCAAGCTGTACCTGTAACCCCGTTAAGGGATCAGTTCCAGTAGAAACAATAAATTCGATTTGCCGCAGCCCTGGAATCGTCACCAGCTCGTTAAGAATCTGAGCGATGGCTTTAGTGTAAGGGTGCTGCGGTTGTTCATACCAATTAGGTGCGCCGAGGAGGGGCTGCTCTAAGCCTAAATGAAAGACCATGGCTGACTCATCAAACACTGCCGCTGCCACTGGGCGCATCTCTTCCTGTAATCGCAAGTTGTGGCTCTGTACCAAATCCCGTAATTTTTCTAAGCGGACGTAGCGCTCTGGAGGAGAAGAGAGGGGATCTTGCCAGTAGAGGGCGATCGTCACCAGGTAGGTTTGCAGCATCCAGTGCCCCAACTTTTGGGCTTTTGTTGCCAGATAACCAATGTTGTAAGAAGTAGCTTCAATCAACAGAGGCACGCGCTCTACGACCTCCAGCCCATACCCTCCTAGACCAACAATTTTGCGAGGGTTGTTTGTAATCAGGCGCATCTGGCGCACGCCCAGATCCATCAAAATTTGAGCCCCCATGCCATAGTTACGCAAATCTGCTGGAAACCCCAGGTGTTCATTGGCTTCGACGGTATCCAGGCCCATGTCCTGAAGGGCATAGGCTTTGAGCTTATTGACCAGGCCAATGCCGCGCCCTTCCTGGCGGAGGTAGACAACAACTCCTCTACCAGCGCTCTCAATCATTTTGAGGGCGGCCTGCAATTGCATACGGCAGTCGCAGCGCAGGGAACCGAGGGCATCACCAGTCAGGCATTCTGAGTGCATCCGAACCAGTACCGGGCAGTCAGGAAATTCCTCTGGGTTCCCTTTAACGATCGCAATGTGCTCAGAGTTGTCAAGGGTATGACGATAGGCATAAATTTTGAAATGGCCAAACTCGGTTGGCAGATCGGCGATCGCCTCTCGCTGAATTAACCGCTCATGTTGCAAGCGATAGCTGATCAGATCAGCAATACTAATAATCTTCAGTTGATAGAGCCGGGCATACTCCATTAACTGAGGGAGTCGAGCCATTGAACCATCTGGGTTTTGAATCTCACAAATCACGCCCGCTGGGTATAGCCCAGCCAACCGAGCCAAATCCACAGCCGCTTCCGTATGTCCAGCCCGTTTCAGCACCCCCCCCTCCCTGGCTCGAATGGGAAAGATATGTCCCGGTCGGCGCAAATCCGATGGCTGAGTGTTGGGGTGAATCGCGACTTGAATTGTCCGGGCACGATCTTCGGCTGAGATTCCGGTGGTGACACCCACTGCTGGGGAAGCATCGATACTAACTGTGAAAGCGGTTTGATTACTGTCGGTATTGTTGGTCACCATCAGTGGCAGATTCAGTTGATCAAGCCGTTCCCCCGTCATCGCCAGACAAATCAACCCACGGGCTTTCACTGCCATAAAGTTAATCATATCTGGCGTCGCGAACTGGGCTGCACCGATCAAATCTCCCTCATTCTCGCGATTTTCATCGTCTACGACGACAATCACACGCCCTGCCTTGAGATCGGCAAGGGCTAAAGGAATCGGGTCAAACTGAAATAGCCCATTAGCAGAAGCCGAATCGAGGGAGATATGCATTTGGCGTAACGTTTTCCTAAACCTGCTCATCCATTCTTCATTCTAGTTCCTGCCAGCCTGGCTAGATGTTGGCTGCCATCAGGCTTCTTTTTCTTGGGGGCGATGAGCAGAAACTTAAAATCCTGTTGCGGCTTAACATCCGAAAGGGCGTTTCTGCGATTACAATGCAGCAATCATTCGCTGATTAATCACTTCTTAAAAGGCAAGTCGTTATGGGTGAAGTAAACCGTGTCCCTGTTGGAGTTGTGGGTGCTTCTGGTTATGGCGGTGTGCAGCTTGTGCGGTTAATTACCGATCATCCAAACCTAGAGCTTGCCTACTTAGGCGGCGACAGTACAGCAGGGCAGCCTTTTTCCGACATTTATCCCCATTTGGGGCATGTGGTAAATCTACAGGTAGAGGCGATTGACTTAGATCAGATTGCGGCACGCTGCCAAGCCGTGTTTCTTTCTTTGCCCAATGGGCTGGCCTACAAAATGGCTCCGACGCTTTTAGCCAAGGGCTGTAAGGTTTTAGATTTGTCTGCAGATTATCGGTTTTTTGACTTAAGTACCTATACGGCTTGGTATGGGGGCGATCGCCCTGATCGCGAGATTGCTGAAACCGCCGTTTATGGGTTGCCAGAACTGTACCGCGATCGCATCGCCGAAGCCCAACTAGTAGGCTGTCCTGGGTGCTACCCAACCGCTAGCCTACTGGGCATCTCCCCCTTGCTCAAGCAAGGGTTAATCGTGCCAGAAACAGCTATTATCGATGCCAAGTCTGGCACTTCTGGGGGCGGCAGACAGGCAAAAATTGGGATGCTTTTGGCCGAGGCAGATGGCTCTTTTGCGGCCTACAACGTGGGTGGTCGGCATCGCCACACCCCCGAAATTGAGCAGATTTGCAGCGATTTAGCAGGCCACGAGATTTTGGTACAGTTCACTCCTCATCTGATTCCCATGGTGCGGGGCATTCTCTCAACGATTTATGCCACCCTGCGAGACCCGGGTCTTGTAAGGGAAGATCTCCTCACCATCTACAGTGCCTTTTATCGTAATTCTCCTTGGGTCAGGGTATTGCCCAATGGCACCTACCCTCAAACCAAATGGGCAACGGGTACTAATCTCTGTTACATTGGCCTAGAGGTCGATCCTCGGACGGATCGGGTGATTGTGATGTCGGCGATTGATAACCTGATGAAAGGGCAAGCGGGGCAGGCGATCCAGTGCCTTAATATTATGATGGGTTGGGATGAAACCTTAGGTTTGCCCAAACTCACGTTCTATCCCTAGTGATTCTTGTAGCGATCGCCCGCTGATTGAGGATGGGGTGGGGGGCAGGTCACTTTTGCCCTTACCCTAAATCCCTTTCCCAAATTGAGAAAAGGACTTTGAGATGGCTTGGCTCCCCTTCTCCTAGGTTGGGAGAAGAATTTGGGGGATGAGGGCCTGTAAAGGTGACATGCTCTCGTGCCGGGGGGAGGCCTTGCCTGGGTGCAGTGCCCTCCTCTAACCCCCAAGATACTCAGCCACCCGGCGATAGCTATACAAAGAACTTTGCCTGATAGGCTAAACTCCGCAAACAATTCTTGCTTCGTCAGAAAAAGATGAACGGAACGGAAATTCTCAAAGCTTAACCCTGATCAACTTTCCGCCCCTCAGCCACCCAACCAATCTAGTTGGACACATCACCAGGTTAGGGAAAAGCTAGGTTAGAGAGAATAGAGAAATGGCGTGATCGAAAATTGGAAAATGAAGCAGTAGAGGGGCAACTCTAGCCGCCGCTCACAGGCGGAATCAATACCACCTCATCCCCCTCTTGCAGGGGCGTATCTGCTTCGACAAATTCCAGGTTGATGCCAAAACGGGTCAGGTCACGCCACTGGGATAGGCTAGGGTGCTCACTAATCAAGCGATCGCGCACGGCAACGACAGGACTGCCTTTGGGCAAACTCAGCTTTAGCTCTGGCACGCCACAGACTTCTTGATAGGCTGCAAACAATTTAACGGTCACGGTTACCATTTCCATAGTCAGTGGTTTGCGCCGGAATAACCGAGTTTGATTGTACGCTATCCTAGCGACGGCAAAGTAGCCTTGCCAATCCTCTAAAACAGAGCCATGCCTGTTCCTAGCGTTACTGATTCAAGCGATGAATCGATGATTGAAAGCTCTAAAAGCTCGTGCAGGATTTTGCCAAATCCTATTGCGATTCAGCAATGCCCTTGTTCCCTTTGACTCGGTTTAGGGAACACTGATCCATAGCCCGCCTGCACAAATCGCCATCATCAGAAAAAGCTAGTATAAACCGTCAGGATTCGCCGTAACCGCAGTGAAGGTAGTAGTAACTCTTCCCTGCGCTTATTAGGAACAATGTCAATGTTCTTTCCATTGCAAAAAGGTTTATTTGCCCTGGGTCTCACCCTGTTGATCGCCCCTTTAGCCGCCGCTCAATCAACCCTACCCGTTACCGAAATTCGCTGGTTTAACTTCAATCCAGCAGATCGTTGGCAGGATCTCTGGTTTACCGTACCTGATCAAGATACAACTACAGTCGTTAACCGCAGCAAGCTTCGCCGCTACGATGTCCACCTGGCTAGAATGGTTGAGCTTTCCCATTACCTTTGCCAGCGCCAGCGCCAGGTCGAGGGTTATCAGTGGCAGTATGAAGCCGCAAACGGCAATATAGATATGGGCACGTTTCGCATCTCTTGCCGCCTAGCTAGGGAAATTACCACAGCCTATGGCTTTGCCGGGAGCGAGAGAGCCGTTGTCCAAAAAACATCGGCCTCTTTTGATCGGCCTGCCATTAAAACAGAGGTATGGACTGTTCCGAAACTTAATTTTGCTGGCACTAAAGAGAATCGTTGGGTAGGGTTTGTGCAGAAATTTCCCCCGACTCAAATTTCTGGACAAAACCAGGCAATGCAACCGATGCCCCTGACAAAGCTGCTTCCCCAACTCAAACGCAAGACGACCGTACCCATTCTCTTGCCGAGCGAGATCTTCAAATCTGACTTACCAATTGATTATGACCTTCAGGGCGATCGCGATCGCTACGAACTCAGCCTCTATCTGACACCCGGATGCCGCGCCGGAGCCTGTTATGTTGGCTCTTTTACAGCTGAGCGCCAGGGCAGACTTACCTCCGCCCCAGAAGTTACTGAACTCAACTCCAGAGACACCTTTCGAAAAATCCAATTAGCTAATGGCATTGAGGGTATCTATGTCAATACCTGTGGGGCCTACTGTACGGCTGCGGTGGAGTGGCAATTGCAGGGAGTTGTATACCGGGTAGTCGGTAAAAACGGCTACCAGCCCTACCTGGTGAAACTGGCGAATGCAGCGATTCGCTCCGGAGCCAGGTAGCGGCGTAGGGGATGGCAAGAGTAGAAGGGTGGAAAGCCAGAGAGTAGGGACACAAAGAACACTGGGTGCACTTCACTTTTGCAAGTTTCCCCACCCTATGCAAAAAGGGGAACTAGATTCAAAGTCCTTTTCTCTCTTTGGGAGAGCGGCTTAGAGTGTAGTTTGCTTCCCGCAGGGTGGGTTATGAAACGGGGAGGCAGTCAGACGCAGAACCTGCTGATTTGCTCGCTTCATTGACTCACCTAGCTTCAGCCAGGAGGCCAGGTCATTTGTCGTCCGCCCAGAATGTGGAGATGCAAATGATCGACGGTTTGCCCTCCGTCATGATTGCAATTGATCACAACACGATAGCCATTAGTCAGCCCCTCTTGCTCTGCGACGCGCTTCACCGTCAGCAGGAGGTGCCCCATGAGAGCGTGGTCTTTTGATTCTATGTCAGATAGTTTGGCGATTGGCTCCTTCGGAATCACCAAGATATGTACAGGAGCCTGGGGGTTGATATCGCGAAAGGCCAAACATAAATTATCTTCATATAGAATATCTGCGGGAATTTCTTTGCGAACAATTTTACTGAAGATCGTTTCAGCCATGAACTCAGAAAAGTGACTTTGCTAAGGCAATTCTATCGGTTGACACAACGATTGCCGCAAAAACTACAGGCAAGATTTAGTTTGGTCTTCTCAGCTTAGCAATTGCGCCTTCTAAATTTCTCAGATCGGCTTATGTTTTACTTGTTTCAGTAGAGGGCTAGCTTGCTCAGAGGACATCGAGAATGGCTGTCAATCATCGGGATGCTCTAGCGCGATCGCGCTCTTGAGAGAAATGTAAAGGATATTTACAATATCTGCTTCTCTATTAAGAAATATTGCTGCTTTTTGATCCCGTTGCTAGCGTGAATAAGTACCCGGGTACGTCAAGATCACCAACAATAATCACCACAGCGTTTTTCGCGCAGGAGGTACTTATGATTCTTGTCGCATCTGTGCTAGTTGCAGGTTGGCTACTGGCTTCAACCATCGGAAGCTGGGCTTACTTTGCAGGTGATGTTCCCAACAACTCTGAGCTAAAAATTTGAGTCCGTTCGGCCTCTTCAGGCTGATGTGATTGTCTGGTTTTTTAAGTGCAAAAGGGCTTTCCCAAGTGGGAAAGCCTTTCCTCCGATCTTTAACCAAACGTGTTTTGCATAAAAGTGTCGTGTTTAATGCCTAACGGCATTATTCAGCTACTAGGAAGCGTTTGGAGTAGTGCAGAGTGCTCTTTACATTGATAGGGTCGTGTTTCGTCAGTTGTGACTTCCGTACTCTGGTTCTGGATTGGCTGGGCATAGAACTGTCCGTGATGAGCTAGAGATTGTGATGCAGTGGGTTGTTTTCCCAAGGAATTTGCTGTGCGCTCTTAAAAGATGATTTAAAGGCCTATCTCCTGATGCCCTGACAACTACTGTCGTAGCGCTACGAACAAGTGACACATCCAGCTTTGAGGGTCTACGCTGTCAAAATCTTCCTGGCAGAAACTGCGTCACTCACCCGAATCGGCCTGAATCCATTCTTCAATGCGAGCAATCTCCACTGCATAGTTCAATACCTGGCCATTGACGCGTCGCCAACCGGCATGAATGGCCACAATGTAGTAGTCATTGTCAAATTTACTGATAATAGGCCCACCTGATGCGCCCCCTGTCGTATCACAGTCATGCAGCAGTAAATTTACCTGCTTTTTCAAAATGCTACAGCCGCGATGCACGCCTGCTGTCATGCCTGGCCCGGCCTTTAGCACAATGCCTGGAATGCTTCTAGGGTTTTTGGGAAAATCGGCAGAGTAGCCGATAAGCTTCACTTGGCGAGGGCGGTTAGTTAACTGGGTGTAGGGTAAATTTTTCCAGCCTAGGTAGCCATACTTTTTGCCTAGGGGTTTGTCGAGCTTGAGTAAGGCCCAATCACTAGCATCATTGCCATCGCGAAAATTGGTGCCGGCGTAGTAGGTTTGCACATCGGCGACATCTTCAGGGCTTTGCAGTTCTCCGTCAATTAAGTTGGGCTTAAAGCTCATTCGCCGACTGACTTTGCCAGACTCTGGATGAATCACGCAATGGGCATTGGTGAGGACGATGGTTTCAGCCACCAAGGTGCCAGTGCAGCTATAAGGTTCCCCATCAGCACTGATGCCTTCTACTCGACCGATCGCGGCCCAGGGAAATTCACGACTCATCATGGGTACCCGGTCATCTTTGCCAACCACAGCCCGGTAAGGAAAAGGGTTGTCGTTGCGGCGCAGACGCTCAGGAACAAAGGTACGATTTTGGGGGTCAAAGGGGAAGGCGCTGGGAGTTAAGGTGGCGCTGAGTTCTGCTGGTGCACTAGGAACAATGGGTGTAGCGAATCCCAGTTGAGCCAAGTTGCCCAGGGCGATCGCTGTCAGGCCGGCAAACAGGTAATGATAACAACTCATAGGATCGGCACGAAAAACAGCAACGGATTCTAGAACCAGATAGAACTGAATACAGCCTATCAGAGGAAGATTCCGGTTGTGGGCAAAGAAAAATCCTGCCCAACGATGGACACAAGCACCCAAAGATTAAGCTAGAATGACCGCTTGGAAATGATCCCCGTTGATTCAGTGAACTTTCCCCAAGTCTTGCTAGAAGTCTACCTCCAGAAATTTACCGGTAGCGCAGCGAGCTGTGCTTGATTCGAGCGATCGCGACACATATCCCCCGTAAGACCGATGAAACTTCCTGTGGCCAAGTGGGTACTGTTTTTCTTGATTCTGCCAGTTGCCATCACTAGTGTTGCGGCCTGGCAGTTCATGAACTGGTGGAACCGTGTGAGTGCCGCCCCAGCAGCAATGCAATCCCATGCTCAAGTGATCAAGTTCAGGATTAAAGCAGGTAGCACGGCCCAACAAATTGGACGAGAGCTAGAGTCGCTCGGCGTCATTCGCTCCAGCCGTGCCTGGGATCTGTGGTCGCGCTGGCTCCTGCTGAATGAACCCCAGGGTAGCTATCAGGCAGGCACCTACGAATTGTCTACAGCCGATCCCCTAGAGAAAACGGCCAGCAAAATTTGGCAAGGAGAAGTGACTCGACTGTCTTACACTATTCCAGAGGGCTGGTCGATTCGCCAAATGGCTGCTTATTTTGAGACCCAAGGCTTCTTCTCAGCTGAAGATTTTTTAACTGCCGCAGAGAAATTTGATGCCAGCCAATATCCATGGCTACCTCCGGCTTCACGGGAATATCCTCGGCTCGAAGGCTATCTTTACCCTGATACTTATCAGCTAACCGCCGGTGAAGTCACGCCCGAGGCGATCATTCACCAGATGTTAAGCCAGTTTGAACGGGTTGCCTTGCCGGTTTATCGGCAAGCTAAGGGCAAAACGACTCTGACCCTGGCCGAGTGGGTGACGTTAGGTAGCATTGTGGAAAAAGAGGCTGTTGTCGCTTCTGAGCGCAACTTAATTGCCGGGGTTTTTACGAATCGTCTACGAAAAGGTATTCCTCTTGCCTCTGACCCAACAGTGGAGTATGCCTTTGGTATTACTCAAACCCCCGACCGGCCCCTTACGTTTCAACAGGTGCAAACTCCCCATCCCTACAATACTTATATCAATCCTGGTCTGCCGCCAACGGCAATTGCTAGCCCAGGGTTGGCAAGTCTGCGGGCAACTCTGACCCCAGAAACCACAGATTATCTCTACTTTGTTGCTCGATACGACGGAACCCATGTGTTTAGCCGTACCATAGAGGAGCATTTGGCTGCTCAAAATGCGATCCACGATCAGCGCGAAGCTGCTCAGTCGCAGCGGCCCGCTCAACCCTGATGCCGACGGGTTCCATGTCGGTTTCGTAAGCCTATGACTTTGGGAAAACTCCTACAACCCGACCTGATCGTGCAAGGATCTGTGCTGCGTCTGACTCCTGCGCTCCTACAGCAGTACCAATTGCAGGGTCTGGTGCTAGATGTAGACGAGACGCTGGTGCCAATGCATTTAGATGAAGCCGCAACGGAGTTATTGCCTTGGTTAGCGGAGATTCGGCAGAGGATTCCTGTTTGGTTAGTTAGTAACAATATTCGGCAGGGACGCATCGGACGAATTGCTCAGTCCTTAGACTTACCGTACATTGCTGGAGCTGGAAAACCATCTCGACGAAAATTGAGACAGGCTGTTGCAGCGATGAATCTCCCTGCTGAACGGGTCGCAATGGTGGGCGATCGCTTGTTTACAGATGTGCTAGCAGGAAACCGCCTGGGGATGTTTACCATCCTGGTAGAGCCGATGGTTTACGAAAACCATCAGCGCCGTTCTCCTTTCTTTACCTTTGAAGTTTGGCTGTCAAGGGTACTGGGAGCTTCACTGGTGTTTCCAGGAGCCAATTCTGTTTGCTCCCAAGAAAATCAAGGGGATTAGCGGTAACCCTATTCAAATTTACGATTTTGGATGACGCCATCGCGCAAACCAGTCTTTGTCCAGGTTTAGAATCTAGGTTTACAAAGGTTGCTTGACCTGTGGGAAAACTGCCAGTTTCATACTAGTCTTAGTATCTGCAATACACCTTTGAAGTCTTTTCTCCCACAGAGCACATCCATGGATAACAAATTAATGCTGATGATTCCGGGGCCGACACCCGTACCCGAATCGGTTCTACTCGCAATGGCAAAACACCCCATCGGCCACCGCAGCGGTGATTTTGCCAAAATTATGGAAGAGGTGACTCACGGCCTTAAATGGTTGCATCAAACTCAAAATGATGTGCTGATTTTAGCCGCTAGTGGTACTGGGGCGATGGAAGCAGGCATCATTAACTTTCTGAGTGCTGGCGATCGCGTCCTGGTCGGAAGTAATGGCAAGTTTGGCGATCGCTGGGCACAGGTCAGCAAAGCCTACGGCTTAGCAGTAGAAGTCATTTCAGCAGAATGGGGCCAGCCCCTTGATCCGGCGGTCTTCCGCGAACGGCTTGAAGCAGATACTGAAAAGACCATCAAAGCGGTAATCATCACCCACAGTGAAACGTCCACCGGAGTCATCAATGACCTTGAAACCATCAACCGGTTTGTTAAAGCCCATGGCGAAGCTCTCATCATTGTTGATACAGTCACCAGTCTAGGTGCCTGCAATGTTCCTGTAGATGAGTGGGGATTAGATGTTGTCGCTTCCGGCTCCCAGAAGGGGTACATGATTCCCCCAGGTTTAAGCTTTGTTGCCGTTGGTCCTAAGGCTTGGAAGGCCTATGAAACAGCGACCCTGCCCAAATTTTATTTCGATTTAGGCAAATATAAAAAAGACGCAGCAAAAAACAGCAACCCTTTCACCCCCCCAGTGAATTTGTTTTATGCTCTGCAAGCCGCTTTGAAATTGATGCAGGCCGAAGGGCTAGACAGCATTTTTGCCCGTCACCATCGTCTGATGTCTGCGACACGGGCGGCTGTTCAGGCCCTGGGGTTGCCTCTATTTGCTCCAGAAGGCGCGGGTAGCCCCTCAATTACAGCGGTAATCCCCGACCAGGTCGATGCTGAACAAATTCGCAGCATTATGAAAAAGCGCTACGACATTTTGTTGGCAGGGGGGCAAGACCATCTCAAGGGCAAAATCTTCCGCATTGGGCATCTCGGCTTCGTTAGCGATCGCGATATCTTAACGGCGATCGGGGCGCTCGAAGCCACACTCCAGGAACTGGGTTATAAGGGCGCAACAGTTGGAGAGGGGGTCGCCGCCGCGGCCAAAATTTTGGCCCAGTGACCTCGCTAGGTTAAATCACGGCTTTTCCATCTGTCCGATGAAAGAGGAGTGCATACTCCTCTTTCATTCCCCCAACAACCCCTATTTCCTAAACAACGAGATTTGCTCACAGACCCCTGAGGCTAAAATCGCAGCTCCAAAAACGAGATCCCCTAATGTCGCTCATAGGCTGCTTGCGATGAGCATTCTCCAGCAACAGTTGTAGCGTTGGCCTAAGAACTTCCCAAATTAATTCGCAAAACCCCTAGACAAAACCACATCGGTTGTCCTACGATAGTTAATCGCTGCTTAATTATCCTAAAGAGCAACCTCGCTGAAGAGTGATTGTTGGCTAGAGGCCTTTCAGCTTGTTCCTGAAAGAGATACTGGGTAGCTTGCTGCTCAAGTCTCGACAGGAAGATGTTAGCTCAAGTGTTCTAAACGGCTTCAGAGTCTGTACTGAACATCCGTTAGATGGGTAAATCAAAGGACAACCTGAGAGTTACCTTCTGATTTTACTGAGTAGCCTTATTTTATTGGGTCTGCAAATCACCTTGTAATGGATAAGGTGTGCGGTGAGTGTTTGCTCGTCGCTCATTGCTGACTGCTTTTGTAGCGTGTAGTTAAAGGGAGCTTAGTTGCCGTGTCTGTTGGTATGCTCGGAACCAAAGTCGGTATGACCCAGGTGTTTGACGAGACCGGAAAATCAATTCCTGTAACGGTCATTCAAGCGGGGCCATGTACCGTGACTCAAATTAAAACCCTAGAAACAGATGGCTATAAGGCGGTTCAGCTTGGCTACGGCAAAGTTGCTCAAAAAGCCCTGACCAAGCCTGAGCTAGGCCATCTGACCAAAGTTAACGCCGAGCCGCTGCGCCACTTGAAGGAGTATCGGCATGGAGTTGACCTGGCCGATTATGAGTTGGGGAGTCAACTTAAGGTTGATATTTTTGAACCTGGTCAACTTGTGGATGTAATCGGCACCAGCATTGGTCGCGGGTTTGCAGGTTTTCAAAAGCGGCACAACTTCGGTCGCGGCCCCATGTCCCACGGCTCTAAAAATCACCGGGCACCCGGCTCAATTGGCTCGGGTACAACTCCGGGGAGAGTCTACCCAGGTTTGCGGATGGCCGGTCGCTTGGGAGGTTCCCAAGTTACCATTCGCAAGCTCTCAATCGTGAGGGTAGATGTTGAGCGCAACTTAATTCTGGTCAAAGGCTCGGTTCCGGGCAAACCCGGGACGCTCCTAAATATTGTTCCAGCAAAGAAAGTGGGTAATCAGTAGGACAATTGCATGGAGATGGATTGTGTAGGGCAATGGGAGTTCGCTCCCCAGCTCAGGAAACAGCGAGGAATGCGTCATGGTTGAATGCGTCGTCAAAGATTGGCAGGGAGCAGATGCTGGCTCAGCATCGCTTGATCTGAAGGTGGCAAAAGCAGAAAATGCCCCCCATATTGTGCATCGAGCATTGGTGCGGCAAATGGCGAATGCTCGTCAAGGCACTGTTTCGACAAAAACTCGCGCTGAAGTTAGCGGAGGTGGTCGTAAACCCTGGAGGCAAAAGGGTACTGGGCGTGCCCGTGCTGGCTCAAATCGTTCACCCCTGTGGCGCGGAGGTGGGGTCATCTTTGGCCCCAAGCCACGCGATTACAGCCTGAAGATGAATCGTAAGGAACGTCGCTTAGCCTTAAGAACAGCGCTCCAAGGACAAGTCGAAAATTTAATTGTGGTCGAAGATTTTACCGATAAGTTACCTCGCCCTAAGACAAAAGAAATGGCTCAGGCTCTAGCAAATTGGGGGGTAGAGCGTGGCTCCAAGGTGCTAATGATATTGGCCGAGCGAGATGAAAACGTCTACTTATCTGCCCGTAATATTGATGGGTTAAGGTTGATTTCAGCAACCAACCTGAATGTGTTTGATATTTTGGCGGCGGATCGAATTGTTGTAACCGCTTCTGCCCTCGAAAAAGTTAAGGAGGTCTACGGTGATTAATGCTGATTCCCGTAAATTAGTGGATTTGATTCACCGCCCCATTATCACTGAAAAGGCAACTCTGTTACTGGAAAGTAATCAGTACACCTTTGAGGTTGACCCCAAAGCCACAAAGCCGCAGATTCAAGCAGCAATCGAACTATTATTTGAAGTCAAGGTGACGGCCGTAAACACCCTGAAACCGCCCCGCAAGAGCCGTCGCGTTGGCAAGTTCATGGGGCATCGTCCCCTTTATAAGCGGGCAATTGTGACACTAGCTCCAGGAGAATCGATTACGTTATTTCCAGAGGTGTAGGTCTTATCTCAATTTTAGAAGTTGGTTGCAGAAGTTGGTTGTGTGGTTTGTTGGTCAGCTGTTTTTAAGAGATTAAGTTATGGGTATTCGTAGCTATCGCCCCTACACTCCAGGTACTCGAGAACGGGTTGTCTCTGATTTTTCGGAGATTACGAAAACAGAGCCGGAGAAATCCTTGACGATGTACATCCATCGAGCCAAGGGTCGAAATAATCGCGGTGTTATTACCTGTCGGCACCGAGGGGGAGGACACAAGAAGCTCTATCGCATCATTGACTTCAAGCGCGATAAGCGGGGGATTTCAGCAGAAGTATTGGCTGTTGAGTATGATCCCTTTCGCAATGCCCGAATTGCTCTTGTGCAGTACGAAGATGGGGAAAAGCGCTATATCCTCCATCCCGCTGATCTGAAGGTCGGTGCAACCATTTCTGCCGGGCCTGATGCTCCCATTGAAGTTGGGAATGCCTTACCGCTGATGAATGTTCCCCTTGGTACAGTTGTCCATAATGTGGAGCTGATTCCTGGGCGGGGTGGTCAGTTTGTCAGAGCCGCAGGAGCTTCGGCCCAGGTTGCGGCGAAAGAAGGAAATTATGTGACTTTGAAGCTTCCTTCAGGGGAAGTTCGCATGATCCGCAGAGAGTGTTACGCCACCATTGGTTCCGTTGGCAATGCTGATGTGCGTAACACTAGTCTGGGTAAGGCTGGACGTAAGCGTTGGCTGGGCCGCCGTCCTGAGGTGCGAGGAAGCGTGATGAATCCAGTTGATCACCCCCATGGTGGGGGTGAAGGGCGTGCCCCGATTGGTCGCTCTGGGCCAGTCACGCCCTGGGGTAAGCCAGCTCTGGGGAAAAAGACTCGAAAGAAAAAGAAAGCTAGTAGCGCACTGATTGTGCGTCGCCGTCGGAAGTCTTCTAAGCGCGGCAAGGGCGGTCGTCAGTCGTAATTGATGAGGGAGGAGCTATGGGTCGTTCACTGAAAAAAGGGCCATTTGTTGCTGACCATCTCATGCGGAAGGTAGAAGCACTTAATGCTAAGGGTGATAAGCAGGTGATTAAAACTTGGTCGCGTGCTTCTACAATTTTGCCTCAGATGATTGGGCACACGATTGCTGTTCATAACGGTCGTCAGCATGTTCCAGTCTATGTCACAGAACAGATGGTTGGTCATAAGTTAGGAGAGTTTGCTCCGACTCGGACGTTTAAAGGGCATGGGGCCGACAAGAAGTCGAAGCGATAGAGGTTTAGGCTGGTAGCATGTGTTACCGGCTTTAAGGAGAGGGGATATGGCTGTTGATATTGCAAACGAAGTGAAGGCGACTGCTCGTTATATCCGGATGTCACCTTTTAAGGTTCGCCGGGTTTTGGATCAAATCCGTGGTCGGAGCTATCGGGAAGCTCTGATTATTTTGGAGTTTATGCCTTACCGAGCCTGTGAGCCAGTTTTGAAGGTGCTCCGTTCAGCGGCGGCTAACGCGGAGCACAATGAGGGGTTTGATCGAGCTAGTTTGGTCATCAGTCGAGCTTATGCAGATCAGGGGCCTGTGCTGCGTCGTTTTCGACCGCGCGCCCAGGGTCGGGCCTATCAAATTCGTAAGCCAACCTGTCACATTACGATTGCTGTTGCTCCTGATTCTGAAGAGTAACTTCTAGCCACCGTTGACTACTGCATTGAGGACGCACTTGTGGGACAGAAGATTCATCCAGTCGGATTTCGACTTGGCATTATTCATGAACATAAATCGCGCTGGTACAGCGATTCTAAGCGCTATCCGGAATTGCTGAAGGAGGATTTTAAGATCCGGCGATTCGTAGATAAAAATCTTAATAGCGCTGGAATTTCTGAGGTGCGGATTGAGAGAAAAGCAGATCAAATTGATCTGGAAGTGCGAACAGCTCGTCCAGGGGTGGTGGTGGGTCGCGGTGGCCAGGGCATTGAGGCGCTTCGGGCGGGTTTACAAAAGGAATTGGGTGTGGGCGATCGCCAGATTCGCATCAATGTCGTTGAGGTTGCTCGTGTCGATGCAGATGCTAACTTGATTGCTGAGTACATTGCACAGCAACTAGAGCGGCGGGTTTCTTTCCGTCGCGTGGTACGTCAGGCCATTACTCGTGCCCAAAAAGCAGGAGTAGAGGGAATCAAAGTTCAGGTGAGCGGGCGTCTAAATGGAGCGGAAATTGCGCGCCCAGAGTGGACGCGAGAAGGAAGGGTGCCCCTGCACACCCTGCGGGCTGACATTGACTACGCTTACAAGATTGCTCAAACCATCTACGGCACTCTTGGGATCAAGGTTTGGATCTTTAAGGGAGAGGTTTTACCGGGTCAGGAGTTACAAGTTACCCCCGTTGCCTCTAAGCCGCCCCGTCGCCAACAGCGTCGTCGCCAACAATTTGAAGACCGTTCCAATGAAGGCTAAGGAGCCATGCCTGACTTCTTTAGGTAAACTGCCATGCTAAGTCCAAGACGTACAAAATTTCGTAAACAACAACGCGGTCGCATGACAGGGGCGGCGACTCGTGGCAACACCCTCAGCTTCGGGGATTTTGGCCTGCAAGCTCAAGAGTGCCACTGGATCACCGCTCGTCAGATTGAGGCTAGTCGTCGTGCCATGACCCGTTACATCCGCCGGGGTGGCAAAATTTGGATTCGGATTTTCCCGGATAAGCCGGTTACGATGCGTCCAGCGGAAACTCGGATGGGTTCTGGTAAGGGGGCACCGGAGTATTGGGTTGCAACGGTCAAGCCCGGTCGCATTCTGTTCGAAATTGCCGGTGTTCCAGAAGCAACGGCACGAGAAGCCATGCGTTTGGCTGCCTATAAGTTGCCAATTAAGACTAAGTTCATTACGCGCATAGCGGAGGAGTCCTAAGTTATGCCTCTTCCTAAGATTGAGGATGCTCGTCAGTTGAGCAATGAAAAGTTAGAAGAGCAAATTTTGGCCGTTAAGCGAGAGTTGTTCCAATTGCGGTTTAAGCAAGGAACGCGACAACAGGGTGTGCAACCGCATCAGTTTCGTCATGCTCGCCATCGGTTGGCTCAATTGATGACTGTAGAGCGTGAGCGGCAGTTGCAAGGCCAAAATGCAGCGGAGGCGGAGGAGTAAATCATGGCAGTGAAAGAGAGAGTTGGTTTAGTCATTAGCGACAAAATGGATAAGACCGTTGTGGTAGCTGTGGAAAACCGTGCGGCTCACCCGAAATACGGAAAAATTGTCGTTAAGACAAAGCACTACAAAGCTCACGACGAAGAAAACCAGTGCAAGCAAGGCGATCGCGTACGGATTCAAGAAACCCGTCCCCTGAGTCGAACAAAGTTCTGGCAAGTTGTTGAGATTCTGTCATCTACAACCAGTTAAGGGCGAGAGGTAACGAATCATGATTCAGCAGGAAAGCTATCTCAATGTGGCAGACAACAGCGGTGCCCGAAAGCTCATGTGTATTCGAGTACTAGGGGGAAACCGTCGCTATGCTGGGGTCGGTGATGTGATTATTGCCGTTGTTAAGGACGCGATCCCTAATATGGCGGTTAAAAAGTCTGATGTGGTTACGGCTGTGGTTGTACGGACGAAGAAAAATCTCCGCCGGGATAGCGGTATGAGTATTCGATTTGATGATAATGCAGCGGTTCTAATCAACAAGGATGGAAATCCGAGGGGTACTCGTGTTTTTGGGCCGGTTGCCCGTGAACTGAGGGATAGAAACTTTATGAAAATTGTTTCGCTTGCGCCGGAGGTGCTGTGATGGCCTATAAGCAATCCGCCAAAGTGCGTTTCAAAATGCACGTTAAGAAGGGTGACCTAGTGCAAGTGATCGCAGGCAAAGATAAGGGAAAGGTCGGAGAAATTATTAAGGCGATTCCTGAAGCGAGCAAAGTAATTGTTAAAGGAGTTAACATGCGTACCCGGCATGTTAAGCCTCGCCAGGAGGGAGAATCGGGACAAATTGTCGTAGAAGAAGCTCCGATTCATAGCTCCAACGTCATGCATTACTCAGAAAAGCAGAAGGTTGTTAGTCGGGTTTGCCACAGTTTTACTGAGGACGGACGCAAGGTTCGGATGTTGAAGAAAACAGGTGAAGTGATTGACTAACCGTTTGCAGTGGGTTCTATTATGCTCACCCCTGACCAAGCCCAGGGATTATTAGGAAAAGATGATGTCACGACTCAAAACACAGTATCAGGAAAAGATTGTTCCAAAGTTGATGGAGCAATTTAAGTACAAAAATATCCATCAGGTTCCAAAAGTTATTAAGGTCACCGTCAACCGAGGACTTGGTGAAGCTTCGCAAAACTCTAAGGCTTTAGAGTCTTCCCTAGCCGAGATTGCTGTCATTACAGGGCAAAAGCCAGTGGTCACACGAGCTAAGAAGGCGATCGCGGGCTTCAAAATTCGTGAAGGAATGCCCGTCGGTGTTATGGTGACTCTGCGCGCTGATCGAATGTATAACTTTTTGGATCGCCTGATTAGTCTAGCTTTACCACGGATTCGTGACTTTCGTGGTATCAGCCCCAAGAGCTTTGACGGTCGCGGTAACTATACTCTTGGGATTCGAGAGCAACTGATTTTCCCTGAAATTGATTACGACTCAATCGACCAGATTCGCGGGATGGATATTTCCATCATTACGACTGCAACCACTGATGAGGAGGGTCGCGCTCTGTTGAAAGAGTTTGGGATGCCCTTCCGGGAGAACTAAGCAGGTTTTAGCAAGGAAAACTATGGCGACAAACGACACCATTGCAGATATGTTGACCCGCATTCGGAATGCCACGATGGCGCGGCATAAGACGACTGAGGTTCCCGCTACCAAGATGACCCGTAGCATTGCCCAAGTTCTGAAAGACGAGGGCTTCATTGCCGATTATCAGGAAGATGGTGAAGGAATCAAGCGGCGTTTGGTGCTGTCCCTGAAGTATAAGGGTAAAGGTCAACGACCGATCATTACAAAGTTGAAGCGGGTGAGTAAGCCCGGCTTTCGCGTTTACTCCAGTTGTAAGGATCTGCCACGGGTGCTGGGTGGTATTGGTATCGCCATCGTTTCAACCCCTAACGGCATCATGACAGATCGGCAGGCACGCCAGAGCGGGGTTGGTGGAGAAGTCCTTTGCTACATCTGGTAAGTCGTCAGGTGAAACGAATCAGGTGAAACTAAGTGGAGGAACGGTGAGTCATGTCTCGTATTGGTAAACGTCCCATTAACCTACCCGCTAAGGTCACGGTTGTAATTGAGGGGCAAACAGTCACGGTCAAGGGGCCTAAAGGTGAACTGTCGCGGACCCTTCCCGACGGGGTTATTGTTACCCAGGAAGGAGAGACGGTTCTGGTTACTCGTAAGGACGAGTCTCGAACAGCTCGGGAGCGCCACGGCCTTTGCCGGACGCTTGTCGCCAACATGGTTGATGGCGTGTCTCAGGGGTTTCAGAAAAAGTTAGAAATTCAGGGGGTCGGTTATCGGGCACAGGTTCAGGGTAAAAACCTCAATATGAACATGGGCTACAGCCATCCTGTTATTATCGAGCCCCCTGACGGTATTCAGTTTGCGGTGGAAAACAACGTTAACGTAACCGTCAGCGGAATCGACAAAGAAATTGTTGGGAATACAGCTGCTCGCATTCGGGCGGTGCGTCCGCCTGAACCCTATAAGGGTAAGGGGATTCGTTATGCTGGGGAATTTGTTAGACGCAAGGCTGGTAAGGCAGGGAAGAAGTAAGCCATGAAACTCACACGCAAGGAATCAGTCCGGCGGCGTCATCGTCGCGTTCGTCGCTCGGTGACTGGAACGGCAGAGCGGCCAAGGTTAGCTGTTTTTCGCTCAAACCAGCATATCTATGCCCAGGTGATTGATGATACCCGTCAACATACACTGGTGGCCGCATCAACAATTGATCCAGATCTTCGGGCAACCGTTGAGTCTGGTTCAAATTGCGAGGCCGCGATCGCGGTTGGCAAGTTAGTCGCTGAGCGCTCAATTCAGAAGGGGATTACCCAAGTTGTTTTTGACCGGGGTGGCAATCTTTATCACGGTCGGGTTAAAGCGCTAGCGGATGCGGCTCGCGAAGCTGGTTTGAAATTTTAACTTAACGGGGCACTGGTATGGCAAAGGAACGCAAGGCAAAAAAGACCCGGGAAAAAGAATCTGAGTGGCAAGAGCGTGTTGTTCAGATTCGCCGAGTAACAAAGGTCGTGAAAGGCGGTAAGAAGCTCAGCTTCCGGGCGATCGTTGTGGTCGGTAATGAACGGGGGCAAGTCGGGGTCGGGGTTGGTAAGGCAGCAGATGTGATTGGTGCCGTCAAAAAGGGTGTGGTTGATGGGAAAAAGCATCTGGTTGATGTTCCACTAACCAAGTCCAATTCGATTCCCCACCCCGCCACGGGCGAAGGGGGGGCTGCGCGCGTGATGATGCGTCCTGCGGCTCCAGGAACCGGAGTGATTGCAGGTGGCTCTGTCCGCACCGTGCTTGAATTGGCTGGGGTCAAGAACGTGCTGGCTAAGCAACTGGGTTCTGATAACCCCTTGAATAATGCTCGGGCAGCCATCAACGCCCTAGGTGGACTGCGCACTTTTGCCGATGTGGCTGAAGATCGTGGAATTCCAGTCGAAAACCTTTATCGCTAATCGCTGTTTGAGGTAAAAGCCATGAGACTTTCAGATGTAATCCCCAAGGAAGGTGCGATAAAGCGGCGGCGCCGCGTCGGGCGAGGAATTTCTGCTGGTCAGGGCGCGAGTTGTGGTTTTGGCATGCGGGGGCAAAAATCTCGCTCTGGTCGTCCAACTCGTCCTGGGTTTGAAGGGGGGCAAACACCGCTCTATCGGCGACTGCCCAAGTTAAAGCATTTTCCTCTGGTTAATCAAAAGAAATATACCATTATTAACCTGGATGATTTAGCCAGCTTGCCTGCGAATACAGAGGTGACGATTGAATCTCTTTTGGAAGCTGGGATCCTGACGGCGAATGATGGCCCACTCAAGGTTTTAGGTGATGGAGATGTGGCCGTTCCCTTGACCGTTAAGGCAGCTGCTTTCAGTGCCTCGGCCCGCGCTAAAATTGAGGCAGCTCAAGGCCGTTGTGAAGTGCTTGCCTAGCGGGTTCTCAGTGATGCTTCTATTGGACTCCATGCTTATGGCTGAGCTGGAGTTATTTATTTAGGCAAACTGGTAAGCTCTGCTTCTTGACTTTACGCCTAAAGTTGGGCTGTTAAGCTAAGCTTAACCTGCGATGTTTGAAAATGGCTGGTTTCCCCAGGCAAAACTTTAAGTCTGGTTTGAGGTTCGATTTCATCCTGGCTTCGGATCTCATTAATCATTTCCTTATCTTTTGTTGAGTCTTCAAGACCGTCTAACCCTAGAGGATAATCCATGGTTGTCAGTCGCGATAAAACCCCCACTGCTCAGGAAACGTTTGCCCAAATGGCTCAGGCTGCTGGTTTGCGAGGCCGTATTCTGTTGACCATTGGCATGTTGTTACTGATTCGTTTAGGGATGGTTCTCCCTATTCCTGGAATCAACCGGGCCGCTTTTGCTGAGAGTATTCAGAATAATCCGGTGATTGGCTTCCTCGATCTTTTCTCTGGTGGTGGATTTTCGGCACTGGGAATTTTCTCTCTAGGAATTTTGCCTTACATTAATGCTTCGATTATTCTGCAATTATTGACAGCAGCAATTCCCTCCCTGGAGAACTTGCAAAAGAATGAAGGAGAGGCGGGGCGACGCAAAATCTCTCAAATCACACGCTATGTTGCTCTTGGTTGGGCCATCATTCAGAGTGCAGGGATCTCAGTTTTTTGGGTTCGCCAGTTCGCTGATAATTGGGGGCCTGTATTTGTGATTCAGACGATGTTGGCATTGACTGCTGGCTCTATGTTTGTCATGTGGGTGGGCGAGCTAATTACCGAGCGGGGAATTGGCAATGGGGCGTCTCTATTGATTTTTGTTAACATTGTTTCCACGTTGCCTAAATCTCTGGGAGATACCCTGGATCTCGCTCAGAGGGGCGATCGCGTGGGTGGAGTTGTCATTTTGCTCCTGGTCTTCCTCATCATGATTGTGGGCATTGTATTTGTACAGGAAGGAACGCGCCGGATTCCAATTCTGTCGGCTCGTCGCCAGGTTGGCCGTCGTATGTATATGGAGCGGAGTAGCTATTTGCCCCTGAGACTTAATCAGGGGGGGGTAATGCCGATTATTTTTGCGTCTGCTGTGCTGGTGTTACCTCTGAGCTTGGCGCAATTTACCCGAAACGACATCATTGCCCAGATTGCGAACTACTTAAGTCCTAATGGGCCAACCCCCTGGCTCTACGTCACAGCTTATTTATTGTTGATTCTCTTTTTTAGCTACTTCTATGCGTCTCTGGTCGTCAACCCCGTTGACATGTCTCAGAACTTGAAAAAGATGGGGGCAAGCATTCCCGGAATTCGACCTGGCAAGGCCACCAGTGACTATATTGAACGCGTCTTAAATCGCTTGACCTTTTTAGGTGCGATTTTCTTAGGAGCTGTGGCAATTGTGCCTACAGCCGTTGAAAGTGCCACTCGGGTGGCAACCTTTCAGGGCTTGGGTGCCACCTCGCTGCTCATTTTGGTTGGGGTAGCGATTGACACCGCCAAACAGATACAAACCTATGTGATTTCGCAGCGATATGAAGGAATGGTGAAGCAATAGTGTCACGGTTAATCTTTTTAGGTGCACCAGGTGCAGGGAAAGGAACCCAGGCGGCAATTTTATCGAAGCAGCAGAGAATCCCTCATATTTCTACTGGGGATATTTTGCGAAGCGCTGTTAGTCAGCAAACGACTCTGGGGGTAAAAGCTCAGGCATATATGGATCAGGGAGAATTAGTTCCTGACTTGTTACTCTATGACCTGGTAAGAGAGCGTTTACAGGAGCCAGATGCGACTAATCAAGGCTGGATATTGGATGGTTTTCCGCGAACCGTACCTCAGGCCGAGTTCTTAGATGCGCTCGTTGTTGAAATGAATCAGCCCTATCAAAGTGTGGTTAACCTTGTGGTGCCTGATGAAGTTCTTGTAAAGCGATTACTGCTGCGGGGGCGTAAAGATGATACCGAAGAGGTGATTCGCAATCGTCTGCGCGTCTATTATGAGCAGACTGCTCCCTTGGTTCACTATTATCAGAGGTTGAATCGCTTGGTGGAAGTAGACGGAAATCAAACGGAAGCTGAGGTTACACAGGAGTTGATACGCCTGACTGCCGATTAAGAAAAGGCTGCAATTTGTCCAGGGTAAGCTTATTTGTACAGTTTTGAACTTGAGATTCTACACTAGAGGGAGGCACTGCTTATTTGGAAAACTAATTGGTTGCGGTTAAGTATTTCAGAGGAGGTATTTTGTCCAAACAGGATTTGATTGAAATGGAGGGTACGGTAACGGAATCGCTACCTAATGCTATGTTTCGAGTTGATTTGGATAACGGCTTTAACGTGCTAGCCCATATTTCTGGGAAAATTCGGCGCAACTATATCAAAATTCTTCCGGGGGATCGGGTCAAAGTTGAGCTGACCCCCTATGACCTGACAAAAGGACGGATTACTTATCGTCTGAAAAATAAAAAGTAGCTCAGCAGATTTCAATTCATCATTTTTGGTTTGAGCTGAGTAGGAGGTATGCGGTCGTCAGGTTGACATTGTTGATGAGTCAAGGTTGATGAGTCAAGCCAGAGGATTGTCCATAGCTTACTCAGCTTTAATGTTGCTTTGAGTTTGCTTGACTTTGACACTATACAGTTGCTAAAATTTTGTGTTTGTGAGAAAGGCGATAAAACATGAAGGTTCGAGCTTCAGTCAAGAAGATCTGTGAGAAGTGCCGGGTGATTCGGCGCAAAGGCAGAGTGATGGTGATTTGTTCTAATCCAAAACACAAGCAACGCCAGGGATAGGTTTGGTGGGCTTGGCTAGCATCCGCAAATTGAGAAGATAATCCGGGGAGGATAGTGTGGCGAGAATTGCCGGGGTAGATTTGCCCAGGGATAAACGAGTTGAGATTGGCTTAACTTATATCTATGGTATCGGTCTGACGCGATCACAGCAGATTTTGGCAGCGGCAGGCGTAAATCCTGATACTCGTGTCAGAGAACTGACAGATGCCGATGTGGCTGCCTTACGTCAGCAGGTAGAAGAAAACTACCAGGTCGAAGGCGATTTGCGTCGCTGGGAGTCGATGAATATTAAACGGCTGATGGATATTGGTAGTTATCGCGGTCGTCGGCATCGTATGGGTTTGCCCGTGCGGGGGCAGCGTACTCGCACCAATGCCCGTACCCGGCGGGGGGGTCGCCGTACTGTGGCAGGCAAGAAGAAGGTCGGTAAGAAGTAGATGCCGCACTGTTCGTTCGTCTTCTGTCTGTTCAGGCGTTTTCTGTCTGGCAGCAACCGCGCTATCCGCCCTGCATGAAGTAGGAAGCGCATTCCTCGCTGTTCAGGCGTTTCCTAGTCGAAAAGGTACGGGCGACATTATTTTTCTTCGTGGCTTCTCTTTTTGTTTAAGCGGAATGTGTAACAAGTTGCCCCCGGGCCTGAAGCACTTTCCTTTGTAGATGCCCATTTATTCGTAGTTAACCTGGTAGGCAAATCAAATGGCACGGCAACCGTCAAAGAAAACTGGAGTACGTAAGCAAAAGAAAAATATTCCCAGTGGTGTGGCTCATATCCAGTCAACGTTCAACAATACGATTGTTACCATCTCTGATACGGGGGGTGAAGTTGTGTCCTGGGCTTCGGCTGGCTCTAGTGGGTTTAAAGGAGCCAAAAAGGGAACTCCCTTTGCTGCCCAAACTGCGGCAGAGCGGGCCGCAAACGCTGCTATCTCCCAGGGAATGCGTCAGATTGAGGTGATGGTCAGCGGGCCAGGTGCTGGGCGTGAGACTGCAATCCGGGCGCTTCAAGGAGCTGGGCTTGAGATTACCTTGATTCGCGATGTAACGCCGATTCCCCATAACGGATGCCGCCCACCCAAGCGGCGGCGGGTATAGTTGGTTCTTGTTGGCAGACAAATTTAGCCGCAGCGAGTTTGGTGCGTTGTAGTTGGTAGGCAGGCTCTTAGTACGAGAGGGGGATGGCACAGTGGCACAATTTCAGGTTGATTGCGTAGAAACAAAGATTGAAAGAAACCAGAGCCAGATTGGTCGGTTTGTGATTGAACCTCTTGAGAGGGGGCAAGGTACGACTGTGGGTAATGCCTTACGTCGAGTTATGCTGTCTAACCTAGAGGGCTCTGCTGTCACAGCGGTTCGTATTGCTGGTGTGAATCACGAGTTTGCCACTATTCCTGGTGTGCGAGAGGATGTGCTGGATATTTTGTTGAACATGAAGAAGTTAGTGCTGAAGAGCTACTCGGCGCAGCCTCAAATCGGGCGACTGTTAGTGCAGGGACCAGCAACAGTAACTGCCGAGCAGTTAGATTTGCCGTCTGAGGTCGAGATGATTGATGGTTCTCAGTACATTGCTACTTTGTCAGCGGGTGCCACCCTGGAGATGGAGTTTCGGATTGAGCGGGGTAAGGGTTATCGAGCTGTTGATAGGGGGCAGGATGAGGCAACTTCTTTAGACTTTCTCCAGATTGACTCGGTTTTTATGCCTGTTCGTAAGGTGAATTACACTGTTGAAGATACTCGCTTGGGTGGCAATTCTGAGTGCGATCGCCTCTTAATGGAAATTGAGACTGATGGTAGCCTCACCCCTCAGGAGGCCTTGAGCCAAGCAGCAGATATTCTGGTTGATTTGTTTAATCCTCTCCGCGAGGTGACGTTCGAGTCAACCCACGAAGATGAGCAGGATACAGTTGACCCAGCGAATCAAATTCCCATTGAAGAGTTGCAGTTGTCGGTTCGAGCCTATAACTGTCTGAAGCGCGCCCAAATCAATTCGGTGTCTGATCTGTTGGATTACACCCAGGAAGACCTTCTGGAGATTAAGAACTTTGGGCAGAAGTCTGCTGAAGAGGTGGTGGAAGCTCTGCAAGATCGACTGGGTATTACCTTGCCCCACTCTAAATCGGATCGATAAATCGACAAATTGTTATTTTGCAAACCCTAAAGTACTGAAGTGTAATTGCCATGCGCCACTCTTGCCGTGTGCCGAAACTTGGAAAACCCGCAGATCAGCGTCGTGCTTTGTTGCGATCGCTGACGACTGAACTGATCCGCCATGGTCGGATTACAACTACAAAAGCTCGTGCAAAGGCGATTCGTTCTGAAGCCGAGCATATGATTACCCTGGCGAAGGATGGCTCTCTGTCGGCTCGCCGGCAGGCCTTAGGTTACCTTTATGATGAGCAACTGGTGCATGCACTCTTTGAAGGTGCCCAGGAACGCTATGGCGATCGTAACGGTGGCTATACTCGAATTTTGCGTACCGTTCATCGTCGGGGTGATAATGCAGAACTAGCCATTATTGAATTGACCTGATAGGTATCCCAGCATGGAGATGGCTACAACTAAAACCCAGCGAGTTGCCCTAGTGATCCAGTACCTAGGCACCCATTTTTATGGCTGGCAACGCCAACTCCACCATCGAACCGTACAGGCGGAAATCGAACAGGTTTTAGAGTCGGTGCTCCACCGTCCAGTTCGTATCCATGCGGCGGGTCGTACTGACACAGGTGTGCACGCAGCCGCTCAGGTGGCACATTTTGATGCGCCTGTCCATATTCCTGCCCATCGTTGGGCAGACATCCTTAATGGGCGACTGGCGAATGATGTTTTGATTCGGGCCTCTGCTGCAGTTGCCGACACCTGGCATGCTCGCTTTTCAGCAATCTGGCGGCGCTATCGCTACACACTCTACACCGATCCTCTGCCCAATCTATTTGTTCGGCCATTTACCTGGCACTATTACTATGAGCCTGTTGATGAAAGCTTGATTCAAGCTGCTCTTGATCCTTTAGTTGGACGACATCATTTGGCGGCTTTTCATCGAGCCGGGTCGAAACGCCCTCACTCCTGGGTGGATGTGCAAGTGGCAGAGTGTCATCGCCAAGGCCCTTTTTTTTGGATTGAGGTGCAAGCCAGTGGTTTTCTCTATGGCATGATGCGTCTTCTGGTAGGGATGTTGGTACAGGTGGGGCGCGGTGTGCGATCGCCCCATAGCTTTACTGAGATCTGGCAATCCCAATTGCGCGACCAGGTAAAGTATGCGGCACCTGCCCACGGTTTGTGTTTATTGCGTGTTGGCTACCCAGACTTTCCCTTTCCACCCGAAGTTTGGTACGACACTCAGCCTTTGTTTCACTTTTCACTTCCCTAGCGGCGCTCCTTGAGCGATGTCTAGATTTTCCTCCCGATAGTTTCGCTAAACCTACGATTTCTTGAAGATTCCCGAGTGAACGATGAATAAGACCTATCTCCCACCCCAAGACCAAATTGAGCATAACTGGCATGTTGTCGATGCGACCGATCAGCGCCTTGGTCGTCTTGCCAGTGAAATTGCCATGGTGCTGCGTGGCAAAAACAAGCCGACCTTTTCGCCCCATCTCGATACCGGCGACTTTGTGATCGTAGTCAATGCTGAGAAGGTGAATGTCACTGGTCGTAAGCGCACCCAAAAGGTGTACCGCCGTCACTCTGGCCGCCCTGGGGGGATGAAAACAGAGACCTTTGATAAGTTGCAGCAGCGGCTGCCTGAGCGGATTATTGAACATGCCGTAAAGGGAATGTTGCCCAAAAATAGCATGGGGCGTCAGCTTTTTACCAAGCTGAAAGTTTATGCAGGTCCTGAGCATCCCCATCAGGCGCAGAAACCTCAACCGCTCCAAATTCAAACAATTCCAGGAGGAAGTAACTAATGCAAGCAACTGAGCAAGGACGGGTCACTTATCGCGGAACCGGTCGTCGTAAATCTGCTGTGGCAAGAGTTCGTCTGGTTCCAGGGGATGGCAAGCTTATCATCAACGATAAGCCGGGTGATTTGTATCTACAGTTCAACGCTGGCTATTTAGCCGCCGCAAAAGCCCCCCTAGAGACGTTAGGGCTGGAAGGCTCCTACGACATTTTAGTGAATGCTCACGGAGGCGGTTTGACTGGTCAGGCGGAAGCTGTGCGATTGGGGGTTGCCCGTGCCCTTTGTCAACTCGACCCGGAAAATCGGAAGCCCCTTAAAGTCGAAGGCTACCTGACTCGTGACCCAAGGGCCAAAGAGCGACGTAAGTATGGTTTGAAAAAAGCACGGAAAGCCCCCCAATTCTCGAAACGTTAGTGATTTGATGCCGATGATCGTTTGTTGGTAATAGGAGAACCCATCATGCCAAAGCCAGATATACATCCCAAGTGGTATCCCGAAGCAAAGGTGTATTGCGACGGAGAAGTAGTGATGACAGTCGGATCAACTAAGCCTGAGTTACATGTGGACGTTTGGTCTGGTAATCACCCGTTCTATACGGGAACCCAGAAGATTATTGACACGGAAGGGCGGGTTGAACGCTTCTTACGTAAGTACGGCATGGTAGAAGGCGGTGATAGTGGCAAGCAGGGTAATAAGAAGTAGCCGTACTGTCAGCCAAGTCTAGCTCAAAACCAGTTGTTTTCTTGCTGGAAAGCCTCTAGGTCTGGACTGGAATGAGGTTTAGTGCCGTACAGTTGCTTGTTTTTTCACATCCCCGTGGTGTTATGGCTGAAGCTTACCTGTTAGAAAAACTAAGGTCTGTTGAGCAGACCTTTAACGAATTAACTCGGCAATTGGGTAATCCCGATGTTGCGGCTGATCCTTCTGAGTTGCAACGGGTGGCTAAGGCGCGTTCCTCCCTGGAGCAGGTAGTGAACGTTTACGATGAGTGGAAGGCTGTGCAAGCAGAGCTGGCAGGAGCTAAGCAAATTCTTAAGGAATCGGCAGGAGATCCTGAACTTCAGGAAATCGCCAGCTTGGAAGTGGATGCCCTAGAAGATAAGCTGGCCCATTTAGAAACTCAGCTTAAGCTATTGTTGCTACCCAGTGACCCAAATGATGATAAAAACATCATGTTAGAAATTCGTGCGGGTACAGGGGGTGACGAAGCGAGTATTTGGGCCGGTGATCTGGTGCGGATGTATTCTCGCTATGCGGAAACGCAGGGCTGGCGGGTTAAGCTGGTGAGTGAGTCGTTGGCGGATATGGGAGGCTTTAAAGAGGCCATCCTGGAGATTCAGGGTGATCGCGTCTACAGTAAGCTTAAGTTTGAGGCGGGTGTACACCGAGTGCAGCGAGTGCCTGCAACGGAGTCCCAAGGGCGCGTTCACACATCGACTGCTACTGTGGCTGTGATGCCTGAGATCGATGAGGTCGAAGTGTATATTGATCCCAATGAAATTGAAATGACCACAATGCGCTCTGGCGGCGCAGGTGGCCAAAACGTCAATAAGGTCGAGACGGCGGTTGACCTTTTGCATAAACCGACCGGTATTCGGGTCAAGTGCATGGAGGAGCGATCGCAGCTCAAGAACCGGGAGCGGGCGATGCAAATTTTGCGGGCAAAGCTCTATGAAATTAAATTGCAAGAACAGCAAGAGGCTGTGACTTCAGCTCGCCGCATGCAGGTCGGAACAGGATCTCGCTCTGAAAAAATTCGTACCTATAACTACAAGGATAATCGCGTGACTGACCATCGCCTCGGTCAGAATTTTAGCCTGGCCCCAGTCCTAGAAGGTGATTTGGAAGAAATTCTGCAAACTTGTATTGCCCAAGATCAGCAAGATCAGTTAGAAGCCCTAGCGGCAGAATCCAATGGTCAGGCATCGGCGGTTTAAGTGCGAATTGATTCATACGGGTTCGGGTGATTGAACCATCTGAGTTCGGGTTGGTCAAGAACCTGGGTTACTTCCGGGTGGGTTATTTTTATTTGGTGTGTTGATTGCAGAGATTGCCTGAGTTTAGCTGTTGTGCTAAGGGGGCAGGGCACCCTAGACTTTAGCGAGCGTTTATAGACCTGGGTTGTGCTGTCCTTTTGTCTCTGTGGCATCCCCCTTAGCTTCTGTCTACTGAGATGGGCGGGGATAAACACAATTGGCTTCTCAGGGTTTCCTCCGATTGAGTTGCCATAACAGGATTGAGTTGCTGTAACAGGTATGTGTCAAAAAGTGATTTGATCGGAGGGCTGTGCTGGCAAAGGATCTGGGGGTCAGAGATTGGCTCCTCGATTGTCCAACAACCTGGTAAGATCTGAGAGCAAGGTCATTGAGGCAGTCATGACAAATTTTTCTGCGGCTTTTCTGGGGGCTGATGCGGTTGATGTCGCGATCGCTAAGGGCATTGATTTTGATGGTTCTCCGATTCCCTCAGAGAAATTAGCTCTTTACAACGAGGTCATGGGGCTAGAGGCTGGGCGGCAGCGGAGTGGGGTGAGCAACACTATGCGATCGCGGATTGTGCGGATTGGCGCTAAGCATATCCCCCAGGCAGAATTAGACCAAAAGCTCATTGCCGCAGGCTTTGCCCCCCTTAAGGAAAAGGAAATCGCCTTCTATTACGGTCAGTAGCGCTGCCTCTTGGTTGATACGGAGCCATCTTACTTTGGCAAGTTGCCCCACCCTGCTGGAAGGCCAAAGCTCTAAATCCCCCAACTCCCTCGCCTACTTTGAGAGAAGAGGATCTGGGCTTAAAGTTCCTTTATCTCCCTAGGGGAGACATTTAGAGTGTAGCTTGCTTCCCGCAGGGTGGGTTACGAAACTAGGATGCACTCGGTTGATACGCCATTTGGATGACTTTTCTGCAACTAGAGTCTAATTCTTTAATGAGTTTGGGTTGGGTGTTGGGGTTTTATTAGTTTTCTAAACGGTGGCATTTTATTAAGCAAGCTTGAGTTGAGCGTCTCTAGTGTTGCTCTGGGGAGAAATGCGAGTAAGATGCTTCTAAGCTTTCAGGTTTAGGTAATGTCGATCACAGTCACGTTAGAAGAGTTAGAGCAATTTCGGACAATTTTGGCAGACTACCCTGATGCTCTGGCCGCTCTGACCGTGATTGAAGACTGTGAGGGCGACCTGGAAGATGCGGCCCTAGCGCTTGCCATTCATGCTGGGCAAGAACCCAATACGGGCGATCGCTGGTTAGATGGGCTAGCTAAAAGCTGGCGACATGTGCTTTGTCGCCCTGATTTGAAGGCTAGCCTGCAAGCAGACCTTACTCCCGGTGTTTTCTTGGCAGTGACCGAGCACACAACGCTGCCCCTGAAGCTGGCCACGCCAGTGGTAATCTACGTATTCAAAGCAGGGATACAGGATTTTTGCTATTTATTTGAGTCAAAGCTTCAGTAAGCAAACAAAGACGAACCGGCTTCCCCAATCAAAGTGAACGCGGCCCAGTCACGGGGAGCCGGGTACTGCTGTCGGGTGGTAAGCATGGCCTGGCGTAGAGCTTGAGCTTTGTCAGGGGTTTGTTGCAGATTCTGATAAAACTCGGTCATCAAGGTAGCGGTTGGCGCATCGGGAACGGCCCACAAAGAAACCACCACGCTGGGTACCCCCGCTCCAATAAAGGCGCGGGCCAGTCCCACGGCTCCATCGCCGGTAATTCTGCCCCGACCAGTATTGCAGGCACTCAACACAACCAGTTGGGCACGTAGGGTCATGGTGAGAATTTCTTTGGCGCTGAGAAATCCGTTATCGCCTGCGGTAGGCGCCAGTGCCAGGGTTCCAGGAATCTCAATGCGATTGACCCCTTCACGGGCCGCAGAAACTGAAGCAGGCACCCCGCCAATTGTCACGTTGGGGCCAAGAATGACCCCTGGGCCGATAAATACTCCACTAGCACGGGCGGTTGTTGTGGGTTGAATCGTCAGATCGCCAAACTCATTGAGATTGGCATCCAGATCCAGCAGGC
>CALIDI010000054.1 GCA_938023035.1 uncultured Leptolyngbyaceae cyanobacterium
TAACTTCAACCAATCCATCATTGACTCTCAAGGTCGTGTGGTGGGCACCTGGGCTGATGTGTTGAACCGTGCCAACCTGGGGATGGAAGTGATGCACGAGCGTAATGCTCACAACTTCCCCCTCGATTTGGCGGCAGGTGAGGCGGCTCCAGTGGCGCTGTCTGCTCCTCAAATCAATGGCTAATTCCTAGTCTCGACTAGGTGTTTGCAAGGCGCTCCCTCTGGGGGCGCTTTTTGTATTTGTATTGTGGCTATTGAGCATAGCCACCACTTGATTGAAGGCGAGGTGCAAGGGTTTTCCATCTCTGGCTAGGGGCAACGCCCTTACACTCTCTTAACTCTCAATGGACTAAGGATCGAGGATGTAATAACTTGTAAAGCTCACCCCAAAGACGGAAGGGACACAAAGCAAGCTTTTGGTATCTTGTAAATCTGTTCTAGGGGAGAGCATGTCACCTTTGCAGGCCATCATCCCCTAGCCCCTTCTCCTAGGTTGGGAGAAGAGTGGCCAAGCCATTTCACAGTCCTCCTCCCAAATTGGGAGAAGGATTAAATCAGTCCGAGCATACCAGAAAAGGGGGAGGGCAAAAGTGACAGACACCCTTCTAGGGCGACATCTTAATTCGTTCACATTCCTAAGCAACTGGGTGATAGCTAGGTGATCTTATTCAGAAGGCTTGGGACAAAAATAAGTGACCACCAATCCCCAATGCTGGGTAGGCTTTCTGACTTGCTCGATGGCACTCTTTCTACTTTCTATGGTGTTTCTTATTGTGCAACGGTGGTTGGTGTCGCCTAGGCCCTTCTGCGCCTTGTTTTGCAAATTTGCTAAAGAAGTGTCATGATGGGCGCGTGGAGATCGTGGTGCCTTTTGGTCGTCTCAAACCCCTTCATTCAGTTGCTACAACTATGTTTAGGAAAAAAACGTCCTCTGTCGAATCGGCTCCCCCGACCTATATTGCTCAAAACAGTGAGATGCAAGGCACTCTGTTTGTAGAAAGCAATCTATTGGTGGATGGAATTATCCATGGAACGGTAGAAGTTCGAGGAGATATGGAGATTTCAGCCAGTGGACTGGTGGAAGGGCCAGAGGTTCGGGCTAGAAATCTAACGGTTCATGGAATTCTTAAGGCTAGAGTGACGGTGCAAGGGCGTTTGACTTTAACAAGGACTGCTCGGCTAGAGGGCGATGTTAATGCTAGTGCCCTGAGTGTGGAGCCAGGTGCATTTTATGTGGGCTATATCGAGACGGGAGAAGCCAAGCCCTTGCCTGAGAGTCGCAGTTATCCAGAACTGATGGGTAGTGCCGATGCAAAGTTAGGAAGTGGTGATATCCGGGGAATTTAGGCGATCGCCATGTTTGGTGCGTGGGAGATGGCTGCTTGGCTGTCCCTTGGGGGGGCACCATAGGACATGAAGAGATTTCCGATAAAGACCATGCCAGAGATACCCTAGGATGGCCAAAGCGTGCGTGCCTATCATTATCCATGTTGAAGCGGATAGGCATAGGTAAAGTCCCTTGTTCATCCTAGAATTGCTGGGTGGTTTCCTTTACTGGCGATCGCCTTAACAGAGCAATAGGCTATGAGATGCTCCAAGGTGGGATGTTTAAGTGGGGTTTTGCGGATTTGGCCTCTAGCAAACATCTGATGAATGATGGATAGTGATGACTCTTCGACAGGTTTTTGGGGCATTGCTTGTGTTTGTGGTGTGCCCAGTTCTGGGTAGCTTACCTGCGATCGCGTGGATTGTGCAAGGGTTAACGGGACGGCGATTAGCGCAGTTGGGCACAGGCAATATCAGCGTTTCTGCTGCTTTTTACCATGGGGGTAAGGGGGCTGGCATTCTAGCGGTGCTGTCTGAGGCCGCGAAGGGAGTTGTGGCCGTCCTCCTAGCTCGTCACTTTTTCCCAACACAGCCATCTTGGGAACTTATTGCCTTGATTGCCCTGGTCGTGGGACGATACTGGGGCGGTGGTGGCGCGGGAACCACAAATGTGGTGTGGGGCTACATGACTCACGATCCGGTCGCTGCCGGGTTGGTTGCCTTCATTGGCGGCATTGGGTTTACGATTTTGCGCGAACGCCAGACTGGCAAAATCGGCATTTTAGTGCTGTTTCCTTTAATCACCACTTTGCGGCACTCCAGCGATCGCAGTTTGATGGTTGCAGCCATCGCCCTGGCTAGCCTGCTCGCCTGGATTTACCAAAAAATTCCCGATGATTTAGATCTTGACCCGGCAACTGCTCAATCCGATTCTCGTCAGATGTTTCAGTTTTTTCGTGGCGACCGCGCCCTTTTAACCCTAGATGACCCCCTAGTCGCCCCAAAAGTTGGCTCTAAAGCCGCTACCCTGGCTCATCTGCGCGGCAAAGGTTACCCGGTGCCTATGGGCTGGGTACTGGTACCAGGAGATGACCCTGAACCGCTCCTCAAGCAATTGCAGCCCTCCCCTCACCAGCCTCTCATCGTGCGGTCTTCGGCAGTAGGGGAAGATACGGCAACAGCTAGCGCGGCTGGTTTGTATGAAAGCTTTCCAGGAATCACTCATCGGGGGGAGTTGCAGTCAGCGATTCACCGTTGCTTTGCTTCCTATGAACGGGCTGCCGCTGCTCAATATCGGCAAGCCCATGGTGGGGGCCGCGGCTTTATGGCTGTGCTGATCCAACCCCAAGTGCGGGGCGTTTACTCTGGGGTGGCCTTTAGCCGTGACCCGATCGCCCGTTGCGGCGATGCGGTCGTGATTGAGGCGCTGCCGGGCATGGCAGCGCCGGTCGTTTCGGGCCAGGTGACTCCTTACCATTACCGGGTTTGGATCGGGGCGTCAGAGTCTCCCCAAGGCGATCACTGGCAATTGCCCCAGGATAGTGACTTCCCTTTAGAAGGCGATCGCGAAGCCTTACCCCATCGCCTGATCCAGCAGGTGGCCTATCTGGCCCGTTGCCTAGAGCAGCATTATCAGGGCATTCCCCAGGATGTGGAATGGAGTTTTGATGGCGACCAGATCTGGCTATTGCAGACGCGCCCGATTACAACCCTGCGGCCAATCTGGACTCGCAAAATTGCCGCAGAGGTGATTCCTGGCTATATTCGCCCGTTAACCTGGTCGATCAATCGCCCCCTCACCTGTGGGGTTTGGGGTGACCTATTTACGCTAGTGTTAGGCGATCGCGCCAGGGGTCTAGCCTTTGAAACGACAGCCACCCTGCATCACTCCGTAGCGTACTTTAATGCGTCGCTTTTGGGGGAATTGTTTCAACGCATGGGACTTCCCCCCGAAAGCCTAGAATTTCTCACCCGTGGTGCCAAGTTTAGCAAGCCACCGCTGCGATCAACGCTGCAAAATTTACCGGGGCTATTTCGCTTAGCCAGGCGAGAACTCCAGCTATACAAGGACTTTCAACGGGATGATCGGCGTCACTTCACCCCCTTTCTAGCGGCTCTTGCGGTGTCAGATCCTGACCAACTAACGGCCCCTGAATTACTGGAGCGAATTGAGGCGATTTTGCAAAAATTGCGGCTGGCGACCTATTACAGCATCTTGGCTCCTCTCGGAGCCTCATTGCGTCGGGCGCTGGCCAAAGTGCCTGATGCGGCTATTGATGCCACTGCCACCCCAGAAGTAGCGGTTGTGCGATCGCTGCAAGCCCTGGCCCAGACGGCTCGAAATCATTTCGCCGAAATGGGGGTAACCCCACCAGTACCGCTGGAGTCGGGCGATTGGCTCTGGGCAGAGCTACAGAAAACAGCCCCAGGCCAGGCGATTGTACAGCAGTTTGAAACCATCCTATCGGCCTACGACTACCTCAGCGAAGTCGGAACTGATATATCGGTACCAACCTGGCGGGAAGATCCTACCCCAATCAAAACCCTGTTTGCGCAGCTTTGCTTGCAGGAGCCACCCAAGCAAGCAGAGGCAGCGTCTTCTCCACCGCCTGCCTGGGTGCAACAGCGCTTTCACCTCAAGGGGCGGGTTACCGAAATTTACAGTCGGCTATTAGCAGAGCTGCGTTGGAGTTTTTTGGCGTTGGAGTCGCAATGGCTGGGAAAGTACTTACAACAAAGAGGGGATATTTTCTTTCTAGAGTATGAAGAAATTCGGCAGTTGGTCGTCGATCCGGAGTCAATTAAACAAGCTTGCGCGGATTGGATTCCCCAGCGACAGGCCCAGTATGAGCGTGATCGCCAAGAACTTCACCCTCCTTTTCTGGTTTACGGTAACGATCCACCCTTACAAACAAGGAAACTTTCTTCTAGGCCAGCCCAACAGAAACTCCAAGGCATTGCCGCTAGCCCCGGTTGTGTTGAAGGCCGCATTAAAGTCGTGCGCAGTTTGGCCACGGCCCCTACGGTAGATGGGGAGACCATTCTCGTAGTGCCCTATACTGATTCTGGTTGGGTGACCCTGCTGGCCCAAGTTGGGGGCTTAATTGCCGAGGTCGGGGGTAGCCTCTCCCACGGAGCAATTGTGGCACGGGAGTACCAGATTCCAGCAGTGATGGATGTCGATGGTGCCACGCAGATGTTGCACGATGGTCAGCGAGTGCGCCTGAATGGAACCACTGGAGTGATTGAGCTACTCGACGAGAAATGAATACTAAATACTATTTAGTATTCTGGACGGGTAGTGAGCTTGTAATCGCCATAGCCACCTGGCTGAGGATGGGGTGCAGGGGTAGAACCTCTGACTGGAGACCGTGCACCCCTAGTTAACCTGCAATAGGATCAGTCACCTGGCGATCGCTCCAGACTAAAAGCCGCATAAAGTGATTGAGAATACCACGTATTTCCTGACTCTACCCTCTGAGTCGGCTTTGTCAAAGTGTCTTTGTGGAGAAATTTCAGGGGATCTAAGCCCCATTCCCTAGGAAAACTAGGAAAATAGGTTGAATCGCTGTAACTGCGTCTTGACTAAGGCCGGTAGGGTTTTATGGAGCTGTGACCGATCCCTAAACACTAGACGACTCTGGCTTGGTAAGTCGAAGGAGAATTGCCCTGCTAGACTTGGCCGTTCCATTTGTAGCAGGATAATCTGCTCTGGGCGTTTGGCCTGAAGCGCATAGCCCATCTCTACGCAGACTTTTGGATCAGGAATCAGCTGAGGCGGTTCCCCCTCTAATTGGGCGATCGCAGTGCCATCGGCAATAAACAATAAACTTTTGCGAATAGACTTATTGAGACTACTCGCTAAGCGAGTCGCCCCTTCGGTAAGGCGGTGGGATTCCTTTAAAAGCAGGGGCAAGCGAGATTTTTGATTGAGCGCTTCCACTAAGTTTTGCAATTCTTCTCGAATCAAGTCGCTCGACTCTGAGAAAGCCGTTTGATAACAAAAAAAGAGGGTGGGTTCCAGGTACGCCATCACATCTTGTTTTGAAAAATAAATTTCGTGGCTGCGGAGATCAATATTGGAGATCACGTAACTGCCACTACCTTCAATATAAAACTCAACCGTTTCCCCTTCTAAATAGTGCTGAAACCAACTTGATTGCCGCACCTCTTCACTATCTTCCAGAAAATCGGCTCGCAATCCAGACTTCAATAAGCTATTTTTACTCAAGCGTAAATCATGGGGACGCTTCTCTAAATCTTTAACAGGTTCATACTCTTGTAAATACCAAGCTTTGAGAGCAATAATCGCCATGCCAACCTCTGTCTCCGCAATTTAAAACGACAACAGCATCCCGAATTCTACTCTCTGAGTGACCTTTCCTTAGTATCTATCTTATGTAGAGATGAACTCCTTGAACCCAATAAACTGAAATCAAATAAACTGAGATCAATTTATTGAATATCAACTCGTTTCAGTGCTCCCCTATAAATCAGGTGGAAAGATATCAAATTTCGAGTTGGATGCTGCTGCCTTTTCAGAGTCGAGACAGATGTTAATCAAACAGCTCCTTACCTCTTGAGTTAACGTTACTTGGCTGTTTTATCTGCCAGAGAAGCCTAGTGGCTTCAATTAATAGAATAACAAACTGAGAAAGAATCACAAGCGCGTGAAATCAAAGTTTACTTTTTCTAGAAAACCCAACTAGCCTATGGCCTATAGGATCTCTCCATGGTCGTACTCACCAGAGTTTTCAAACTTTGAGATGACTACCGAAATGGTTGAGAGTTTGAAGGAATTGAATCAGAATACTCCAAAAAATCAAGAAGGGTAAATATATTTGAATTGAAGTTAGATTTCCGTCTCTCTAGCCCGTCATATCTGGACTTAGAAAAAGGTTTATGCATTTATTCAGTTGAGTCTTTTCTTATCGTTGCAAAGCTCAGAGCAATTGTTTTAGCTGCTTCAAGAAGTTGACTGTGGGCTGCTCTCTGAATACTTCTCCTGAATATCAATTGGAACTGGGTGCATGTCACTTTTGCCCTCACCCTTTTCTGGATATGTCCGGATTGCTCTAATCCCTCTCCCAACTTGGGCAAGGGACTTTGAGATGGCTCGGCTCCCCTTCTCCCAACTTAGAAAGGGCTGGGGGATGAGGGCCTGCAAAGGTGACGTGCTCTCATTGGAAGCTATCCCTAAATGCAAACTTGATAGCGTCAAACTGGAGGAATTAAGCCTATCGCTAACACCTGTCGGTCTAGTGCACGGGTTTGGTTTGTCGAGGTGACTGACCAGCCGCCATCAGAACAAACAGCATCAGTCCTAAAAACTCCTCGATTAAAGGGGAGTCTATTACCAAGATTCATCCAATTTACAGTTGACCCTTGACAAACGACGGTAATTACAGGCTGCTGATGGAATTTAAGCAGCACTGGGCAAAGCCATGCTACGAAGCAAAGAAGAAACGAAAAAAGCTGATCCAAGAGGAAATTTTGGCATCTAAATCTCTACTGACATTATCGGGTTAACAAACCGTTAGGACTTTAAGCGAAGAATAGGCTCCTATAATGTATGGAGGTTAACCGGGTGCTGATCGGTGCATTTTTGGTCAGCACCCGTTCTACCCTTTGAGAGCTTGTTGATCGGGCTGTTTGATGGATGCTCTGCTGCTTAAATCATGAGCTATTGTCTCAATCCCTATTGTACTAGTCCCCACAATCCTGACTTGGCCCAGTTTTGCATCCACTGCGGCTTTCGGTTATTGTTGGGCGATCGCTACCGGGCTTTACAACCCATTGGGCGGGGGGGCTTTGGCAAAACGTTTCTAGCGGTGGATGAGTATAAGCCCTCTCGCCCCAAGTGTGTGATTAAGCAATTTTTTCCCCAACGACAGGAGCAAGCCGATTTGGCGCGATCGCGGGAGTTATTTCGACGAGAAGCAATTCAACTAGAGCGGTTAGGCAGTCATCCCCAGATCCCAGAGTTGCTCGCCCATTTTGAGCAGGATCAATACCATTACCTGGTGCAGGAATATATTGAAGGTCAAAATCTACTGCAAGAGGTTTCGCGCCAGGGGGCCTTTAGCGATCGCCAAGTCTGGGAGTTATTGAACGACTTACTGCCGGTCTTAGAGTATATCCACCAGCATCAGGTGATTCATCGCGATATTAAGCCGCAAAATATCATCCGACGGCGCGATCGCCAGCAGTATGTTCTGGTTGATTTTGGAGCGGCCAAATCCGTTGGTGCCAATGAGCTAGCTCGTACTGGCACCAGTATCGGCAGTCCTGAGTTTGTGCCACCCGAACAAACCCTAGGCAAAGCGACTTATGCCAGCGATCTCTACAGCTTGGGGGTCACGTGTCTTTATCTGCTGACGGGGGTACGACCTGCCGATCTCTACGACACCGAAGAAGGTGAATGGAACTGGCAACCTCGCGTAGCACACGCCGTGCCTTCGGTTTTGAGGCAAATTCTCGACCGACTGCTCCAGGGCGCTATCAGAAAACGGTACAGCTCAGCCGCAGAAGTCCTGCATGATTTGCACCAACCCGATTTGCTGGCACGTCTTGACCAAAGTGCCCCTGCCGTTGTTACCCCAGTCGCGCCCATCTCCTCTCTGGATCTGACAGAACATCGACTGGGTAGCTTTGCCACTACTCAATTACCCTACACACAAGCCGCCATATCCCCTGGAGCCGATCTAGCGGTAAATTGGGTCTGCCGACAAACCCTGACTGGGCATCGTAATTGGGTGCGCTCGGTTCTATTTCATCCAACGGGTCACCTGCTATTGAGTGGTAGCGGTGATAAAACCTTACGCTGGTGGCGTTTAGATACTGGCAAACTAGTGCGGGAAGTAACAGCCCATGACTCTTGGGTACGGGCGATCGCCCTTAGCCCAGATGGCTGTGTACTCGCTAGCGCCAGTAATGATCGCACCATCAAACTGTGGAATTGCGCCACGGGTGACTTCTTACAAACGCTGACTGGGCATCACGACTGGATCAGGGCTGTTACCTTTAGTCCGGATGGACAACTGCTTTTTAGTGGCAGTCAGGATAAAACGATTCGCCTTTGGCATGCGACAACGGGTCAACCCCTCACCACCCTGGAAGGGCATGACCATTGGGTTGTTAGCCTTGCCTGCCTGCTGACCCCAAGCGGCAACATTTGCCTGTTTAGTGGTAGTCGCGACACCACAATTGGGATTTGGAGTGGCCAGCAGCGAACCCTGTTGCATCAACTGAAAGGGCATAGGGCCGCAGTCAATGCCCTGGCGCTCACCCCAGATGGCAAGACGCTGATCAGTGGCAGTGATGACGGCACGATCCGGCTGTGGGATTGGCAAGCTGGCCGCTGTCTTCAGGTGTTGAAGGGCGATGGCCACGCAATTTACTCTGTAGCGCTCAGCCCCGATGGCGAATGGCTGCTGAGTTGCGGCCAGGATAAAGCCCTAAAGCTATGGCACCTCCCGACCCGAACCTTGCAGCAACGCCTGAGTGGTCACCAGGCCTGGGTTTGGAGTGTAGCATTTAGTCTGGACGGGACTATGATCGCCAGTGGAAGCTGGGATACTACCATTAAACTTTGGCAGAAAGAAGCTCTGCCCAGTCATTAGTGCGGCAATGCCAAATGCCCAACAGTCTAAAAATTAAAAATTAGATTAGAAATCTCAGCAAAACTCAATTTAGCGCGGGAGCCGCGATCGCCTGCGACCCGCACTCCGTTTGGCTTTTTTGCCACAGGCCATCAGCAACCCCTCAACCCCATCCACAATCAGAATCGGCACTTGCAGATGTTCCTCTAGTTCTGCAACAGTCATATCATCCAAAAATTTTGCTTCATCGTGTTTTAGCATTACCTTGGGCAGCAAAACCCCATCGCCTAATGCCCGCCCTTGCAAACCTGTGAGAATATCCTGCCCAGTGATTAAGCCCGTAACACTGATCGCCTGCCCCCAGTAGGCGCTAGCGATCGCTGCCAGTTGCACGGTTAAACCTTCTACTTGATTCAGCCGGGCTAGTAAGGGCTGAAACGCATACTCTACGGCATTACCTACCACCCAGGTGTAGCACCGAGGTTCAGGTAGCTGAGTCGGCAACTGCTGGGCCGCCTGCTCAAATTCTTTTAAGAACAGGCGAATCGAACCAACCCCATTGCCAATCTGGGGATAATCTTCATAGTGAGACTCTGGTGGCAAATCCGCTCGTCCAATCAAAAACCATTCATCAGCTAACCAGGCAAAGGTCGTGCCGAGCGTTTGCTGAAACTCTGTTTGCAGCGCCTGTACTTGGGCAATCACTTCCTGCGCTTTGGCCAAATCTACTGGGATTAGTTCATCCACCGGGGGGCGAAAACGGGTTAAGCCCACAGGCACGACGGCGACAGAGGCAACCGCCGGAAACTCCCCCTGATGGAATTGGGCCAAATCTCGCAGGGTCTGGGTCAAATGATTGCCGTCATTAATGCCGGGGCACAAAACGACCTGGGCATGGATTTGCAGCGATCGCGCCTGAAACCAGGCCAACTGCTCTAAAATCAGAGCCGCCCGCGGATTTTTTAACAGTTGCACCCGCACCGCTGGTTCAGTCGCATGCACCGATACATACAGGGGCGAAAGCCGCAGTTGCTCAATCCGCTCCCATTCTCGCGGGGTGAGATTGGTTAAAGTGAGATAGCTTCCATACAGAAAGCTAAGCCGATAGTCATCATCTTTGAGGTAAAGGCTGTCTCGCTTGCCGGGGGGCTGCTGGTCAATAAAACAAAAGGGGCAGTGATTATTGCACTGCATCAAACCATCAAAGAGGGCTGTTTCAAACTCCAGTCCTAAGTCCTCGTCATAATCCTTCTCAATCTCGATCTTATAGGTCTTACCATCTTTTCCCAGAACTTCGAGTGCTAAGACCTCATCCGCGCAGAAAAAGCGATAGTCAATGAGATCACGGGGCCGTTGACCGTTGATGGCCACCAGCCGATCGCCGGACTCAAAACCAATTTCGGCAGCGATTGAGCCGGGTAGCACACCAGTAATCAAAGCTGGACGCAGGGCAGCTTCGCTCATAAGAAAGAAGACTAAACACAAATGAACTGGGCTAAAGGTAACACCTAAGTAATACAGGCACTCGGCCCAAGAGGCGCGAAAACTCAGGTTTTTTCGTTTACTCAAACTTGAGAACTTGAAACCTCAAGTCGAAGACCTCAGACCGATTTAGCATACGGCAGATACCCGATTAAAGACCTTGGCCTTGCGGGGCTGCTAGCTAACATCGCCGATTGTTCAACTTACTCACCACAGTTCCAACATCCAAACTGGTATTACAACTGACTTAGGCCTGAGTTAAGGTATTACCTGCCCTTTTCTATCTAAGCGGTTTTCCAAAATTTTGTGGCGATCGCCAGCAAAATCACCGCACCGAACCCTAGGCGGTACCAGACAAATATCCAGGTACTCTGGCGCTGTAAGTAGCGCAATAACCAGGCGATCGCTAGATAAGAAAAGATAAACGCCGAAAAAATACCCACCAGCAAAGTCAGGATATCCTGAATGCTACCCAGCGCTTTGAGCGACTGATACAAAGTGGCAATAGTCAGGGTGGGAATACCCAACAGGAAGGAAAACCGAGCAGCGGGCTGGCGCTCTAAACCGAGAAATAAAGCCGTTGTTAAGGTTGAGCCAGAACGGGATACCCCTGGCACCAGCGCCAGCATTTGACCCAGTCCCACCAAAATGCCATCCTTAATCTCCAGATGATCGAAGTTGCGCTTCCGCCGTCCCCACACTTCTGCCAGACCCAGCAACGTTGCCATAACAATGGAGGCGATCGCAATTACCAGTGGACTTTCGGGAATCGCATCGCGAAACACATACCCGACACCCAATGCCGGAATCGTGCCCACCGTAATCCCCACTAGAATCTTCCATTCTTCGCGCGCCCATTCTTTAGCCCGAAAAGCCGCCCAACTGCCGCCCAGCACCTGGCGAATGTCTTGCCAGAAGTACATGACTACTGCGATCACACTACCAAACTGAATCGCATCGACATAGTACTTGGGTTGAACCCAGCCAAAAACATCACGAAAAATAATCAGGTGAGCAGTGCTGCTGATCGGCAAAAACTCGGTGATGCCCTGCACCAGACCTAACACCACTGCCTGAAATAGGTTTTCGACTAACGCAATCGGCTCTGTCGTTGCGACGGCTAGAGCCATATTTGATAACCCTGCTAACGCAATCCAGGCCATCACGCATCCTCTGTTATGTTCTTTAACAAGATACAGGGCACTGGCCACAGACACAATTCCAGAATTCAAGACAAAAATTTATTGACTGCACAGGTGAGCCAATGGCAAGCAGCCGGCATGGGTTGATTCTATAGCCCCTAGCCACCAGATTGAGGACGGGGTGCAGGGGGCGGCAGATCCTTCCCCTACGAACTCAGCAACCTGGCAATCATGATAAAAGCTGGCTCTCTCATTTCTAAAAGGGGTCTGCGGGTTCTGGACGGCGATGGTGTCACCTCCTCTGACGATAGTCTAAACAAATAACTGAAATGGACAAAACCGCCATCAGCCGTCAGGCCAGTCATTGAGAACGGGATCTCAGCAACGCTATGGGAATCCCTCAATCCCCCAGGTGGGCATCTAGAGCACTCTATGATATGTTACATAAAGTAAAGTAAATAAAAATATTCGTCATCCTTTGATTCTCAACTCTCGATCCGCATCACTTTACTTTCAGCCCCTTCCTAATGGCAAATCTGGCCTGGATCAGCACTACTTTTTGGGTGTTGATTGGCGATCGCCCCTAGGCCATTGTCTCTCGATTTTGATAGCAGCAGTTTTCCTAGTATCAGTACCGGTCTTTATTGAAGCCCCTCTGGTTCGCTTTTACCCCTGGCTAAGCCTGACTCTGGCCTTGCTTTTGTTTGGTGTGGCTGCCTATCTGCAACGACGTTTTAACCCGTTACAATGGCAACAGTGGGGTGATTTACTGCATGGATTCGCGTGGACTTGGTTATCTGGCTCAATCTATTGGGGCTGGCTGCGATGGGAGCCACTCTGGCATCTGCCGATAGAGGCAATGGGCCTGCCTTTTGCCCTGTGGGGGTTGTGGCAGCGGCGTGGCCTTATAGGGCATTGTTTCTATCTCGGCTCTCTATTCGGTACGGTGATAACGGATCTGTATTTTTACATCGCTGATTTAATTCCTGCCTGGCGTGCCTTGATGCAGGTCGATCCGAAATTGGCAAGCCTAATCTTGCAGGGGGCGCTGGTACAAGTTTATACCCCGTGGGGAATGGCCTGGGCGATTACATTAACCCTAGTGCTTTTGGCCGTTAGCCTCCTTTCTTTGCAGCGCCAACAAGGCCACTGGTGGGGCTTTAGCGGGGCTGTAGCCAGTACGCTTCTGGTTGATGGTTTATTCTGGTTAGTTGCCACTTTTGCCTGAAATCCATTCGGAAGAAGTGTATAGATAAATAGACTAGGAGCGCACAAAGTTCGCTCTTGTCTTTCTGAAAGTAGGACGATTTTCGATCTGGATGTCATCACACATCTGGGGGATTTCACGTTAGCTTTGCAGCGGCTTGAATAAAGTTGCCTAAAACTTTTCAATGATTTTACGGTGACATAGTAGAAAATTGTGTCAGAGTGCATCATAGGGGTAGATCTTATATCAAGTCCAGCTTGGAACCTTTTGTTTTCCTGCCGCTGATCATTCTCGTTTCAGATCTGGACAAGGTTTATTTTTTCAAGTGTTCCTGATCATCTTCAGCTAACCTACTGTGATTGTGCAGACTGTCCCCTACTTACTACTGAGAACAGAGGCTGGCACAAGCCAGGTGCCATTGACGGGTAATAACTGCTGGACGATTGGTCGCAGCGAAGACAATACTGTTGTTCTACCTGACCGGTGGATTTCACGGAACCATGCGATGTTGCAGTGCATGGATTCAGGCGAGTTTTATTTGATTGATCTGGGAAGTCGAAACGGCTCTTTCGTGAATGGCCGCCGTGTTAGTATTCCAGTCACTTTGCGGAATGGTGATCGCCTGATGTTTGGGCAGACTGAGCTAGAGTTTTACTGCCCGCCCACAGACTTTCAGCATGCGGTAGGAGTTGGCGAGGGGCATGGAACGGATACTGCGGCATTGCATGTCCGGCGTTTAATTTCGGTGCTGGTGATTGATATTCGTAACTTTACGGGCCTAACTCGACAAATTGATGAAAAGGTTTTGTCGGAAATGATTGGCGCTTGGTTTCGTCATGCGGGTGAAATTATTCGAGATCACGGTAGCTGGGTTGACAAGTATATTGGGGATGCTGTCATGGCCGTGTGGATTCACGGTGCCCAGGAAGTTCAACCGGGGGAGATGTTGCAAATTTTTAATGCCCTGAGTGCACTCCATAAGATGACGGCTAATTTGTATAACCTTTACCCTTTGCCTTTTCCCTTGCGGATTGGGGCGGGGGTGAACACGGGCTACGCGATGGTGGGCAATGCCGGGAGCGGCGATCGCCCCGATTACACGGCCTTGGGTGATACGGTAAACGCCGCCTTTCGGTTAGAAACCTCGACTAAGCAGATTGGTTCAGATGTGGCGATCGGCGAAAGTACCTATAAACATTTGCTGGCGGCTCTCGATGAAAACGATACGGTGGCACTGTTTAAGCAATTCACAGTGCATTTGAAGGGGTATGAGATGCCAACAGTGACCTATGCATGCTCTTTCCCAGACCTGGATTTGTTTCTGCAAACTAAGGGCAAGGCTTGATGCACCAGTTGCAAATGGCGGTGGTTTCTTAGCTCTTTCTCTAGCTTTGCTCCAGCTTTGCTCCTAGACGGCCTTTGGGCGAGTGCGGCAAGATGGGAGAGCGGTTGCGCAGTTTGAAAGGGTTCTAATGAGACGACGATCGCCCTGGCATGTTAACCTTGCTCTGGCGCTAGCTACGACTCTGGTTGCTAGTGGGCTTGCTACTCGGGCTGGTTTTAGGGGTGCTGTTGTCGCCCAAACCGCTCCCGCGACTCCGGAAGCCTTACAACTCTTGGAACAGGGAGTTACCCTCTTTAGCAGCAGCCAGTTTGATCAGGCGGAAGCTGCTCTGCTGAAGGCGTTGGCGCTGTATCGCCAGCAGGGCGATCGCGACGGTCAATGGTTTGCTCTCTATTTTCTGGGGATTGTCCGCACCAGCATTCGGGACTATCGCAAGGGGACTGAGTATTTGACCGAAAGTCTCCAGCTCGCCCAGGCTCTAGGCGATCGCGGCAAACAGTCGGATGCTTTGATGAATCTGGGAACAGCCGCCCTCGGCAATGGAGCGCTTCAACAGGCGATTGCCTTTTGGCAAGAAGCGGCAGCTATCGCTCAGAAGATTCCAGATCCAGAGCGGCAGGCTAAGGCTTTGGATGAGCTGATTTTGGTGCATCAACAGTTGGGTGAGACAGCCACGGCACAAGGCTATCAGCGCCAACGGCAGATGCTCCAGGGAAATCGGGTACTGACCCCAAGCGATCAATACGCCAGCGCCCTGAAGCAAGGGCAAAGCCTCTTACAGGCGGGCACAACCGTGGCCCTGAAGCAGGCATTGCAGCAATTTGAGACCGCGATTCGCCTGGCCCGGCAGATTGGCAATCCCCTAATGGAGGCAATGGCTCTGATTTCTCTGGCGACTACCTATTCCGAGTTAGGGGAACGGCGTGAGGCAATCACCCGCAACACCCAGGCATTGGAAATTTTGCGATCGCAGGGAACCGCAGCGCAGTTTGAGGCGACCGCTCTTATAGCTCTGGGGGCAGACTACAAGCACTTGGGGGAACCGCAAAAGGCGCTAGATTTTTATCGCCAGAGCTTGCAGCGATTGCAGCAGACGGGCGATCGCAGTGGCCAGTCTGTGGTGTTGAGCAATATGGGAAATGTTTACACTGATCTGGGCGACTACCCGCAGGCAATGGCGCACTATCAGCAGGCCCTAACGCTGGCTCAACATACCCAGGATCGGGTGAGCGAGGCCAAGACCCTGAATAACATCGGCTTAGTCTACAGCAATTTAGGGCAGTATCAACAGGCTCTTACTTTCTATAGAGAGGCAAAGGCACGGCTGAGCAACCTACGGGAACCGTTGTTAGAAGCGACGATTTTGAATAATCAGGCAACGGTTTACGTCTATCTACGCCAGCGGCAGCGGGCACTGGAAGCCTATGAGCGGGTTTTGACCCTGGTGAAAGATGCCGGCAATCGCACCCAAGAGGCGAATACCCTAGCCAATATTGCAACGCTTTACTCCTTTGAGGATAACCCAACGAAGGCGATCGCATTTTATCAACGGGCTTTAACGCTGATGCAAAGTCTCGGCAACCGCACCCAAGAGGTAACTGTTTTAGGGAACCTGGGCTTTAGCTATGGGGAGGCCGGGCAGTATGAGCAAGCCAAAAACTATCAAAATCAGGCACTCGTTCTTGCCCGATCCATTGGCGATCGCTCCGGTGAGGCTACGGCTCTCGCAGGGGCAGGAGCAATAGCCTATGCCCAAAACAACTTGGGGCAAGCCCTGGAGCACTATAACCAGAGCTTGAGCATTCACCGACAGGCGGGTAATCGCCGCGAGGAGGCGCTCTCCCTCAAGGCCCTGGGCAAGATCTCTTTCCGGCAGGGAAATTTGACAGCAGCGGCACAGCATTTGCGGGCTGCCATTCAGGTTCAGGAGTCGATTCGCGCCGATTTGGGCGGTAACGATATCAATAAAGTTTCTCTGTTTGATGAGCAGGCAGGTACCTATCGCTTGCTCCAACACGTTTTAGTTGCCCACGGTCAAGTCGAGGCAGCCCTGGAAGTAGCAGAGCGCGCCCGTGCCCGTGCCTTTGTGGAGTTGCTAGCCCGTAGACTGAAGAATCAATCCCAAAGTCGCCCGCTGGAGGCCCTATCGGTTGACCAAATGCGTCAAGTCGCGCAGGATCAAAAGGTCACTCTGGTACAGTACTCATTGCTGTATCAAGATGATCAGCCGTTTCCTCAGGATCGCGATCGCCAAGCACCAACACAACTCTTGATTTGGGTAATCCAGCCCCAGGGCCGTATTCATTTTCGTCAAGTTGATTTAGCTCCCTGGGTTGGCCAAAATCGCCCTCTGAGTGATTGGGTGAAAACGGCCCGGAAAGACATTGGGGTGCGGGGACTAGGGGTCGTGGGAGGCAGTCCCCCCAGAGTACAGCCCAGCCGCACCGATCAGTTATCCCAGTTTTATCAGGTCTTGATTCAGCCAATTAGGGATTTACTGCCCCAAAAGCCAGAGGAGCGCGTCGTTTTTGTGCCCCAGGCCGAGCTATTTTTGTTACCCTTTGCGGCTATGCAAGACCCGCAGGGCCGCTACCTGATTGAGCGCCATACGCTAACGGTGACCCCCTCAATTCAAGCATTGGCCTTGACGGCTCAGTCTCCTAATCGGGGAATCCGCTTACCGGCTCCCTCCGCTCTGGTGGTGGGGAATCCGACGATGCCTAAGGTGGTGTTGGAAGTTGGGCAACCACCAGTGCCGTTGGCCCCATTGCCAGGGGCTGAAACAGAGGCACGGGCGATCGCGGGCCTGCTCAAGACCCAGCCGCTGATCGGCGCAAGTGCCACCCGGGCCAATGTTCTCAAGGCGCTCCCCCGTGCTGGGATTGTGCATCTGGCCACCCATGGTATTTTGGATGATTTGAAGGACTATGGGGTGCCCGGTGCGATCGCTTTGGCCCCCGCCGGTCAGGATGGAGGGCTGCTGAGTGCCGATGCAATTCTTGACCTGAGGCTGAGTGCGAGCCTGGTTGTCCTCAGTGCCTGTGATACGGGACGCGGTAAAATCACGGAAGATGGGGTGATTGGTCTCTCGCGATCGTTTATTACGGCTGGAGTTCCCAGCGTGATTGTTTCCCTCTGGGCCGTACCAGATGCCCCTACCGCCGCCTTAATGATTTACTTCTACGAAAACTTGCAACGCAACCCTGACAAAGCCCAGGCTCTCCGACAGGCGATGTTAAAGACGAAACAGCAGTACCCCGACCCGCGCGACTGGGCCGCATTTATCTTGATTGGTGGGGTTGAGTAGACCCAGTTTTTGCCTAAGCCCGACGATACATCATGCCCGGTAGCTGTATCACCAGCCCTTCAAGTTCTAGTTGTAACAATTCGGCTGAAAGGGTGCCCGTTGGTAAGCCCGTATGGTAAACCAACTGATCCAGAGCGACACCTTCGCGGTCTGGTTGGTGCAGTTCGCTCAGGGCGGTAAGCAGACTTTTTTGCTCAGGGGGCAAATCGGGAGGCAGGTCGTTGGAGCGGGTAAGAGGGTGATGATCCATTCTGGGCAGGCTACCCAACAGTTCGAGTAAATGGTTTTCACCTAGAATCGCTTGGGCACCCCGGTTGAGTAGCGTTAGGCAGCCAAGGGCTTGGGGATGGTCAAGGCTGCCAGGGAGAACATAAACATCGCGCCCATAGTCATTAGCCAGATGGGCAGTAATTAGTGCGCCAGAGCGCTCTGGTGCTTCCATCACAATCACAGCACGACAAAGACCGGCAATGATGCGATTACGACGAGGAAAGTGGACACGATCAGGCTTAGTGCCAGTGGGGTATTCGCTGAGTGCCAACCCAGTCGTCAGTAATTGATGATAGAGCGCACGATTTGTCCAGGGATAGACTCGGTCAACACCTGTCCCTAAAACTGCCAGGGTGCGTCCGTTACCCTCCAGACAGGCCCGGTGAGCACAGGTGTCGATGCCCTCCGCCAGACCTGAAACAATAGTGAAACCTGCTTCGACCAGGGTGCGGGTCAGGCGCTGAGTCCACTTTTTGCCATAGTCTGAGGGGGTGCGGGTGCCAACAATTCCTACCATGGGTTGCAATCCCTGGTTTTCTAAGGGCCTAACAATGCCGCGATAGTAAAGCACTGGCGGTGGATCAAAGGTCTCCAGTAGAAGTTGGGGATAGTCGGCATCGGCGGGAGTCCAAAAGTGAGGGTTGGTGGCTTCATGACTCTGGAGCAAGGTCGGCGGGTCGATAGTGTTGCGGGCATTGGCGATCGCATCGGCAAGCTGTAAACCAATACCATTCACCCCCAATAAATCTGCCGCCGGAGCCTTCCAAGCGGCGGCAAGGGTGCCAAATTGCTCCTGTAAGCGTTGCAATAAAATCGGGCCAACTCCCTCAATCTGAGACCAGGCTAGCCACAATGCACGTTCTGATGTCAAAGGTCTTTCCTCAAAAATATCAGTCGGTCGTCTTAATGAACTATGAACTGTCAGCAAGGAAGGATGAGAGCTATGCCCCCAGGCAAGGGGTTTCACCCCCTTAAATCAGCTTCAACTGAATTGCGCCCAGCTACTTGGCTTTGGTCAAAAAGCCGGTAAGTGAATCTACGCAGAGAAAAAGCTTGACGGCGCAGTGGCCAGAGCTTTTGCCTCTGCCAAACCGTGTGGCAGTCTTCCGGCCCCGTCTGATCGGAAACTGTCCGATCGTTGTGCTGAGTCGGTTAGGGCCGCGCATCGATTTGTCTAAAACCGGGGTTTAATGGATACGGCGCTTGATTTATTCTGCCCGCCTAGTTATGCAAAACAAAAAAATTACTCTACCGATTTCCCCGCATCATCACATTCGAGTTGCGGCCTTACCGGATGATTTTCCACTGATTCAAGCAATTCGGATTGCCGTGTTTCAGCAAGAGCAGGGGGTGGCTCCCGCACTAGAGTTTGATGGTAAAGATGCCACAGCAACCCAAATTTTGGCTTACCTAGAGGGGCAACCAGTGGGGACTGCCCGGTTTCGTGTGATCGCACCTGGAGTCGCCAAACTAGAGCGATTGGCAGTTTTGCCCCAGGCCCGTGGCCGTAAGCTTGGTCAACAGATTGTTAAGTTTGCCCTAGAAGAAATGGCTAAGGCCCAGATTCATACAGTGATGATCCATGCTCAAATCACTGTGCAACGTTTTTATGAAAAGTTGGGTTTCATGCCAGAGGGGGAGCCGTTTGAGGAGGCCGGAATGGCCCATATTAAGATGCGTTGTGCCGAACTAGGGCAGCAGGGGCTAAGGGGGTGGCTGGCTTAGGCGAGTCCAGCAATTTTTGCCTTGTCGTACTAGTGCTGCTACGCGGGATTCAAAATGACAAAATTCAAAGTGAAAAAGGCTCAGCGTATTCGCTGTGAAAGATTGCTGAATCGGCGAGTCATTTCTACTGTAGATGTCGTAGGGTTAATTGCAATGCCCCAGGTGAATTTAGCTGAGTTAGTCACTCAGGTTCAGAACAATCAGGCGCTGGCCAGTTTTCCGACCGATACGGTGCCAGCTCTGGCCGCTATGCCCGAATTTGCAGAGCAGATCTTTATGGCGAAACAGCGCAGTCTGGAGAAGCCCTTGATCTTAATGGGGGCAACCACTGCGGATCTGTGGGGCTACATCACTGGAAGTGAGACCGAGCAGCGGATATGGCGACAAGTAGCCGATCGCTACTGGCCAGGAGCACTGACCCTGGTTTTGCCTGCCAGCGATCGCGTCCCTCCTGTCATGAATCCTAAAGACCCGACAACCATTGGGTTGAGAGTACCTAATCATCCCCTGGCTCTGGCGATTTTGCGGCAGACCGGCCCCTTAGCGACGACCAGCGCCAATCGATCCGGGCAACCGGCTCTGCAAACGATGGCAGAAATTGAGGCTCAGTTTCCTCAAGTGTTGACCCTTTCCCCCAAGGCGATCGCGGAGTTAACTGCATCCTCTCATTCCGAAGCTATATTAGGTGGGTCGGGCACCCCCTCAACTGTGATGCGTTGGTGCAAAACAGGCTGGCACGTGCTGCGACAGGGCACCATTCAATGGGATCGTTCGTTGTGACTGAACTCTTTTGGTTCACTGTTGGCATTGGTCTGGGGGCCGCTCTGACCTGGAGCTTAGGCCGCCGCCCAACGCTATCCTCTCCCACCCCGGAGGCAAAGCTCACTGCCTCGGTCTCCCCGGCTTTGCCTTCAACCACCGAGCAGGCAACCCTATTGGCTTATCGACTGGCGACTGAGATGAGCCAGTTTCAGGCTGGCTTTCTGGCGCGAACTTCCCATGAGTTGCGATCGCCGCTCAACAGCATCATTGGGCTACACCAGTTGATTCTGTCTGGTTTGTGCGATGACCCTGCTGAAGAGCGGGAGTTTATTGCTCAGGCCCATGCATCGGCATTAAAAATGGTGCGCCTGCTGGATGAATTAATTGAGATTTCCCGATTGGCCTGTGGCCGCTATCAACTGAATTGCCAACCCCTTTCTCTCAAGGAATTGCTGAACCAAGTTCATGCGGCAACTCACCTGCAAGCAGCCAATCGGCGGTTAAACTTGCAGGTGGTCATACCAGAACTAGACGTATTTGTGTGCGCTGATCGCCACTGGCTCCAACAAACGCTGATCTTGCTAGTCGATCAGGCGATCGCCCAGCATGAAGATAACGCGATCCAGATCTCTAGCCACATTGATTTAGCCACCGCCACAGCCTGGATCTGGTTAGATAGTGTGCAACCTCTCGATATCTGGCAAGAACCTAGGCAACTTTCCCAAAATGAACCAGCTTCCGACCATAGAGGGCTGTCTCCTGGAATCAATCTGCTGATCTGTCAACAGATTCTTGCGTTAATGGGGGGAACACTCCAGCCTGCCAATCTTCCCCCTGACCTCACAGCGCACTTTCAACAACGCCTCCAATGCACTTTGTCTTTGGCCGAGGCGGACAATGCTTCATAAGGCAAACAGCACAAAAGAAGTGTTAAGCTCCTTTACCAGAAATTGCCAGAGCGTTAAACTTCGTTGCAATCCGCTCCCAGTGTGCAAACGCCTGTGATAGCCTGCTTAACGTTGACGTTCATATTGCTGCAAAAAGAGGGTTACCGTGAGCTTGTCTAAGAATTCAATCGAGGCTTTCCCAAGAGAAGATTTCAGCGAATACGTCGCCCATCTGCAACTTCATATGTCCCTCCAGGCCCGTAAACTAGTGCCGTCTTTGACAAATGCGGCGGATAGTCGTGCTCAGTTTCTCCACCAGACCCAGGCGGATTTTGAGAAAGTGATCTCTCGCCAAGCCCAATAAGTAAATGGTTTCACGCTTTCACCAAAGAAATAGAGCCAAAAAGATAACTCTGTCGTGATGAGAAACATAGCGACGGCGGGTCAAAAAGCATACCCAGCACTGACGTTTGAATACTTGGTTTTGTCTTAAGCTTTTTGCCTAAAGGTCAGTCGGTCAGTCGGTCGTCCAGATGAACGGTAAGCAGGAAAGAGTGAGGCTGCGCTCCCTAGTCAGGGAGTTAACTTCTTCCACCTGCGAAATTAGCTGCAATTCTTATTAAAAGCACATTGGTACGGGTGAACCGTGTTTTAGGCCAGGACAAGCAATTGCCCTGGCTTTTGAATTAAGCCCTTCTTCACAACCAGCCAAAATATCCTGCCTGAGGGAAGTTCGGCGTTTTGAGAAGGTTTCTAGTGAACAGGTGCCCTGCTGAGCTGACGGTTTCCCTGTGGGAGATCTGGCATGAACGATGAAGCTCCGTCAACTACTCCCTGAATAATCCGTAAAGATGAAGATCGAACTTTCTGGGCTGTTTGGGGAACGAGAAAGATCCCTTGCTGCTACTTTTCTTCCCGCTAATTCGGAAGATTATCCCTAAGTCTTTGATAGTGAGCCTGAGAGAAAAGCGGGAGCACCCATACCAGTTTGGATTTTGGCTTATAGAGGCTCTACCGAGCAAAATATTCAATAAAGCATTCAATCGGGGCATTCAATCGGGGCATTCAACCGGGTATCAGCCTTATCTAGGGGTTCAATTGAGATCACCCCCGGTAGGGTTCGACCAACTTTTTTACATGAAAGAATGCCCCAATTCTTCACAAAACTTAAGATAATAGAGTGTGGGTTTGATATCAGCGGCACGATCTAGTTTGACTTCTGCGATCGAACTTAATGGGTTGAGTGAGTGTTTTAAGCTGGCTACTAGTCGCCTTGAAGGAGAAGCTGTTTGAAGGTTTTACGCACGCTTGCCCCCGCAACCCGTCGTCATTTCTCAGTGCTGTTTGCTACAGGGCTGTTGTTTTGGTCGAGTCTGGCTTCGCTGCTGCCGACGTTGTCTCTCTATATCGAGTCAGTCGGTGCGACCCGGCACCAAGTTGGGATTGTGATGGGGGCTTTTGCTATTGGTCTCTTGCTATTTCGTCCCTGGGTGGGCAACTTGGCTGACTTAAGGGGCCGGCGGCTGGTGTTGCTGATTGGTCTATGGGTGGCCGCGATCGCGCCGATTGGCTACCTGTTCACTACGTCCATTCCTCTACTGATTGGCATTCGCATCTTTCATGGGTTGAGCATTGCTGCCTTTACAACTGGTTACAGTGCCCTCGTCGCCGATTTATCGCCATTACGGCAACGGGGGGAATTGATTGGTTACATGAGTCTGGTGACGCCGATTGGCATGGCCGTTGGGCCAGCTCTTGGCGGTTTTGTTCAAGCTTCTATCGGTTATACGGTTTTGTTTTTGATGACCGCAGGGTTTGGGTTAGTGGGGCTGATCTGCGCTAGTGGGGGATTGCCCGCCACACTATCTGTTGCCCCCAAGCTGACGACGTCACTCAACAGCCAACTTTCTAAGCTCGGTTGGGAGGATCTACTCAGCCCGCGCCTCCGCATTCCAGTTCTGGTGATGTTGATGGTGGGATTAGCCTTTGGTACTCTCAGCACGTTTGTGCCGTTATTTATTCAAGAAACGGGGGTAGCGTTGAATGCTGGGTTGTTTTACGCAGCCGCCGCGATCGCTAGTTTTGCCATGCGCCTTCTAGTGGGGCGCGCGTCTGATCGCTATGGGCGGGGACGCTTCATCACCCTGGGGCTGTTGCTCTATGCTGTCTCAATGCTGTTGCTCTGGCAAGCTCACAGTGCAACCGAGTTTCTTTGGGCTGGAGCCATTGAAGGTGCAGGGGCTGGGGTGTTCTTACCCATGATGATTACCTTAGCGGCTGATCGCTCTCGCCCTGATGAGCGGGGTCGGGTGTTTGGGTTATGTATGGCCGGCTTTGATCTGGGCATTGCAATTTCGGGGCCGACTCTAGGCTTTTTGGCAGATGAGCTTGGCTATCGCGGTTTATTCGGATTGTCGGCTGTAATCGTAGCCCTTGCTTTGCTGGTTTTTATTGGCCTCTCTAGTAAAAGCTTTACCGCATCGATTCACTACGCCCTGGGATCTGGCAAAGATTTTTATGCCATTTCTCAAACCATTGACTAGTAGACTAAGGCATCAGTCTGTCTGCCCTCCCCCCTTTCTTGAAGCTTGTGCCCGTCCAACGAGAGTAAAAGCCGCCCAATCAACGGGCCGAGGGTGATCTTTCATGGTCGTGAGCATCGCTTGTCTTAAAGCCTGGGCGTAGTCAGAGGTATGTTGGAGGTTGCGATAAAAGTTCACCATCAGTTGCGCGGTTGGGGCGTCGGGAACAGTCCAGAGCGAAACCACAATGCTGGGTACGCCTGCAGCCATGAAGGAGCGAGACAAGCCAATTACACCATCGCCGGTAATTCGGCCCTGGCCTGTATCACAGGCACTCAAAACCACCAGTTGAGCTGGCAAATCTAACTCTATAATTTCACTGGCACTAAGCAAGCCATCGGTTTGGGGTGAAGGTGCCAGAGCGATCGCCCCTGGTACCCCCAGGCTTTGTAAAGAGACGCCACTGTATTCTAATAAGCCGTGGGTAGCCAGATGAATTAGGTTGGCTTGAGAAAAACGTTGCAGTACGGTATCTTTGGTCGCGGCTGCACCAATCAGAGCTTCTGTATTTAGTAATTTGGCAATGGCGATCGCCTCTTGCTCTGAGCCAGGTAAGGCAGGCAGGGGGACAGCAGGGGCACCGGGCTGCAACACGACTTTCGGCATCGTTGGGTTACCTACAACCAACGGAGAGAAGGCGTGCTTTTTGGGTTTTTCGCTATCCCCGCTAGCGCTGATTTTTGACGTCAATCCTAAAACCTGAATGGAGGGAGCAGTCAGAATAGTATGCCGCTCAATCAAATACTGCCCCTGGGCATTCTGCAAAGCGGCAAAAGGCACCAAAAATAAAGACTCTTGAGGAATAAACACAATCCGAGCATCTGGATCTCTAGGAAGTTGATCGGCGATTGGCTCAATCAACAGGCTGTGCAATGTTTTGAGACCGATTAGGTTAAGGGTCTGATCGGTGGGGTGGGGCGAAGTACCAACCACACCCAACCCACGGACTGAGTTTGCTAAAGCCAGACATCCCTCCATAGGACTAAAGCAACGGGCCATACGCACCACTTCGGCCAAGTTAAGATTTTTCTGCCAGAGAGGTTTAAGATCAACTCGCCGAAAACTGACTTTGCCAGCAGGTGAGACGACCCAAATGAGCAATTCCGATTCACGGGCTTTTTGCTTACCCCGAAATTTAAAGTCATCATCGGGAACGATTGCGTAGGTGATAAGGGTGGCATTCTGCGCCTGAGCAATTTGTTGAATTTGCTCAATCGTGGGTGGTTCTATCGTCATGCTTCCTAATCGTCCCTGCGGTGGGTGAGGGGTTGGCTGAATTCGGCGCGCCAATAATTCCACAAAGGCTCGTGCCCTCCCCCTTTCGCTAGCCTCTAGAGCCGCCTCGGGTTGATTCGCAGCAAGCAGAATTTGCTGAAGCAGATTGTAGGAGTGAATCTGGGTGTCAAACAAGGAGACGTTATATTTGTCGCTCAGGTCGGGGCGCAGTTGATCCAATAGTTGCAGCGCCTCGCGCAGGGTTCTTTCTGCCTGCTGCAACTGCCCTGCATTGAGGAAGGTATGCCCCAGGTTGTTGAGCATCATGCTGATCAGTTGAGGATCACCGATTAGTCGGGCAATCGCCAAACTCTGCTGTAAGTGCGCAATCGCCCACTCATACTGCTGTTGATCGGCATAAACCATACCCAAACTTCCTAATGCCTGGGCTTCAAGCCGCCGCATCTGGGTTTGACGAGCAATGATCAGGGCTGCGCTGTAACTGTTCTTTGCCTGGGCTAGTTGATTTTGAGCATGGTAAATCGAACCTAAGTTGATCAAGGCGCTGGCTTGACTGGGCAAATTGGCTACTATCCGACTGATAGTAAGGCTGGTTTGGGTGGTTTGAATTGCGACACTGTATTTTGCCTGGTTGGCATAAATTTGCCCTAGATTATTCAGTACAACCGCTTCACCACTGCGATCGCCCAATTTCTGAGAAATTATTAGGCTCTGTTGATAGGCAATAGTACCGTTTTCATAGTCGCCTACAGCTTCAAAAGCATTACCCAGATTGAGTAAAACCTGACCCAAACCGGGGCGATCACCCAGGTCAAAAAACAATTTGCCGGCCTGCCGTTGCATTTCAATAGCACGGGCATAGATGCCTAGGCTTTTGTAGGCAATGCCGAGGTTGCTCAGCCCCCGCGCTTCTCCAGCTTTATCCTGGAGCGCACGCGCTAGAGGCAGATAAGCCTCTAACGCCATCACCGCCTCGCGATACCGATCTAAATTCAAGTAGGCGGCTCCTAGGTTCGCCAGCGTGGCCGCCTCGCCAGGCTGATTCTCCCCCTGCTGAAATACCTGACGTGCCTTCTGCCAACGCGCGATTGCAGCCTCAACCTGCCCCTGTTGATAGTGCTGCAACCCCTGCTGAAATAGGTGATCGCCTGTTTGCACCACCGACGGTGAATTCTGCTGTGCTTGAGCAAACCCCAGACAACCCCAGGGAAACAAAATCAGGCCACTGACAAGGGTGATCGCGGCCCCCCGGCGCAACCAGTTGTGAAGCAATGGTCGCTGCATCATGATGTCTACTTTTATGCGCGATCGCAATTGATGGTACAATTAAACTAGTATGTTTGATAATGTTTGCAAATTTCTGGTCGAGACGTTTCCAGACGACTTTGCTCGCTGGCTGTTGGGAGAATCCATTGAGTTAACCGAATTAAGCCCTGCTGAACTCTCCCTTGAGCCAATTCGTGCAGATGCTTTGATTTTGCTGCAATCAGAGCAAGTTGTCTTACATTTAGAATTTCAAACTCGCCCCAAAGCTGACATTCCCTTTCGCATGATTGATTATCGCCTACGGGTACATCGTCGCTTTCCACAGAAGCAGATGCGCCAGGTAGTGATCTACCTGCAATTTTCTAACTCGACCCAAGTACGGCAAACCTCCTTCTCCTTAGAACGCACCCAGCATGAATTTGATGTGATTCGTCTCTGGGAAGAACCCACTGAGTTCTTTCTTCGTACCCCGGCTCTGTTGCCCTTTGCCGTTTTAAGTCAAACGAGCAACCGTGCCCAAGTACTACAACAAGTCGCTCAAACCCTGAGAACCCTTTCAGACAGCCGTGCCCAAAGTAACCTTGCGGCTTCCACCTTCATTTTGGCTGGCTTAGTATTAGAAGTAGATGTCGTTCAACAACTTTTACGGAGAGACATCATGGAAGAGTCTGTTACTTATCAACTCCTGCGTCGAGAAGCAAGAACCGAAGGCCTAGCTGAAGGAAGGGCTGAAGGAAGGGCTGAAGGGTTAACCCTCGGCCAAATGGCTGAGCGCCGACGAGTTGCCTTAAATCTCTTGAGCGAGGGAATCCCTCTTGAAGTGATTGCGCGTGTAACAGGGTTATCCTTTGAACAGATCCAGCAGCTACCAGAGAGCGATCGCCCCACAGAACCATAGAATGCTGTTAGATAGGTCAAGTTCTTAAACCTTTGATGCTCTAGCAGTTATGGCGATCAGTCTATTCAGCGACAAGCGTGGCATCCCGATTTTTATCTAATCTTTAAGAATCAAGCCAAGGAGAGGGGTGCGTTTTGCTGCTCTAGCCCAGTCAGAATCGTAGGTGCCTCAATTGATCAAAAAGCTAAGCCTAAGACAAAAATCTAGGCTGTCATCCGGTAGACGACAGAATTGGCTGAATGGGTAAAGGAAGCAATACGTTCACGTTTTTCAACTAGGGCCACCCCATGGATAGTCTGCATCAACCGGGAGATGTGGTTGGCGATCGCTACCAGATCATGACCCCAATTGGCTATGGCAGCACCAGCATTACCTACCGTGCTCAAGACCTGATGAGTCAAAAGTTTGTCGCGATTAAAGCCTTGTCTCTGCGTCAGATCACCGATTGGAAAATCCTCGAACTCTTTGAACGAGAAGCCCGTGTGCTAGAAAATCTGAGTCATCCAGGGATTCCCCAATATCTTAACCACTTCTATGTGGATGCCATCAACGATCGCCGGTTTTACCTAGTGCAAGAGCTAGCCATTGGCAAATCGCTCGCCGCCTTGGTCAAACAAGGGTGGCGGGCCACTGAGTTAGAAGTGCGCCAGATCGCGATTCAGGTACTCAAGATTCTTACCTATCTGCACTGGCTTACCCCCCCTGTCATTCACCGGGATATCAAACCGCAAAATCTGATTCGGCGCGCCGATGGGCAACTTTTTTTAGTTGACTTTGGGGCTGTGCAGGCAGCCTATCGCAATACCTTAACCGCCGGTAGCACCTTCGTAGGCACCCTAGGCTACATGCCGCCAGAGCAGTTTCGCGGGCGGGCATATTTTGCTTCAGACCTTTATGCCCTGGGGGGAACCCTGCTATTTTTGCTCACCCACCGTTGCCCTACTGATTTGCCCTATCAGCGCCTTAAAGTTCACTTTCGCGATCGCGTGCAGGTATCTGAACAATTTGCCGATTGGTTGGAAAAAATGCTAGAACCCAGCATTGAAGATCGGTTCCATTCAGCCGAAGAGGCACTGGATGCCCTCCGAATTGAGGCAACAACCATGGTAGCAGCCCGTACCTGCGAGGTTGCCCCCATTCCCCCATCAACAGCCTCAGTCACATCCCTAGATGACGCCTTCTACGATATGTTGCGGCTTCGTCCCCGCCGTCCCAAGGGAAGCCGGATTGTGTGCGATCGCCGGGTTGATCAGTTTGTCATCAAAATTCCCGCTAAGGGAATGCGAAATGCGTCAGGGTTCAAGCTCTTACTTTTTAGCCTCCTTACTGGAATCAGTGGAGCCTTTCCCCTCCTCGTGCCAGTAATGGCTCCAGCAATCATACTGCCCTCCTGGCTCTGGCTTATTTCCCTCCTGGTGGGAATCTATGGGCTAAATCGAGTCGGCTATTACCTATTAGATACCACCCGTTCAAGCGCGCTGGATATGGATAGGCATCTGTTTGAGCTGAGCTGGCGCTGGTTGTTCCTAAGATACCATCAGTATGGACAAACCACCGATATTGAACTGGTGAGATTTGAGTCCAGAATTGGGGCACGAGGCCATCGAACCGCTTGCGTTCTCTGGGAAGGGGTAAAAAAGCATTGTTTTGGCGAACAACTCACCCCTGTTGAGCAGAGTTGGCTGGTGGGCGAAATTAACGATTTTCTTAAACAGCAGCGGTGGTTTAATCATGTCGCCTCGACAACGCCTCAACCGACCACAGTGGTTGAACTGCAACCACTAAAGTCGTCAGTCCCGCAATCCCTAGAGTCCCACCGCAACAGTTCTTGCAGTTGAGCTTAAAGCAGCAGGATTTCTTGAGTTTCCGCGGTATCATGGGAAAATGCTCGCTCATCTTTGCGGTATTGCAATGTTTTATCATTTCCGCTGGCTCCCCCTCCCGTATCCTAATGTCTCGGAGGCGATCGCCACCTACCATGTCACGCGCTGCTTCTACCGCGAGGTTGCCCAACGTCAGGAATTTGAGCAGTATTGCCAGTGGTACTACGAGACTGCTGCAAAACACCAGCAAGAACTGGAAAAAATGCAGCGTGATATCAATATCCTAGGCTGGTTTATCCGGCGTTGAGCAGCTATGCATAGTTCAAACACTCTTCTTCAAACACTCTTCATGGATTGAGACTGTGATGGATTTAGACAAGGCTTCAACAAAAAGTTCTCAATGGGCTGCCCTATGCAAGTCGTCAACTTGGCTCTAGCAAACCAATGAGAACTCCAGAAGGTGTGAGGGTTAACCAGACAGAAATCTAAATTGGTCTAAATTGGACTCAGAGACTCATCTGCCCTTATCTATCAGGCAAAGGTCTCGATCTAAGCCAACAGATTGTCATCAACCAAAACGACCGCTGACATACTCTTGAGTAGCCTTCTCGCGTGGACTTTGGAAAAGCACTTCGGTGGGTTCATACTCCACAATGTAGCCCGTCCGCTTACCCTTCTCATTCGTTTCGACGTTAAAGAAGGCCGTGCGGTCAGATGCCCGCGACGCCTGCTGCATGTTATGGGTCACAATTACGATGGTGTAATCTTGCTTCAGCTCTTGCATCAAGTCCTCAATCTTAAGGGTCGAGATAGGGTCGAGGGCTGAGCAAGGCTCGTCCATTAGAATCACTTCTGGCTTCACCGCGATCGCCCGCGCAATACAAAGCCGTTGCTGCTGACCGCCAGACAAATCCGTACCCAACGCCTTCAGCTTGTCTTTTACATCCTCCCAAATTGCCGCCTTCCGCAGAGAGGTTTCAACCAGCTCATCCATATCGCCCTTAAACCCCAACAAACGAGGCCCATAGGCAATGTTGTCATAAATCGTCTTAGGAAAGGGATTCGGTTGCTGAAACACCATCCCAATCTGACGCCGCACCTCAACGGGGTCAATATCAGGAGCGTAAAGGTCTTGCCCGTGGTAGTAGATCGTGCCATTAATGTGAAACGACTTGATCAAGTCATTCAGCCGGTTAAAGCAGCGCAAAACCGTACTTTTACCGCAACCAGAGGGGCCGATAAAAGCCGTAATTTGATTTTTCTGAATATCAATATTGACATCCCTGACTGCTTTAAAGTCACCATAGTAAATATCTAGATTTTCCGTACGAAAGACCGTATCCGTTTGAGTAGGGGATTGAACGTTAGAAGCCATAGGATAATAAGGGTGAAGTAACAGATTAATGAGATTCAGCAGAAAGGCAGAGCAGGATAATTCTTAAGCCAGACATGAACCAATTAACCCCGCTTCCGCGTAATAAAGCGGGCCAGAATATTGAGAAACAGCACGAGCACAACTAACACAAAGGCAGCGGCCCAGGCTAGATTTTGCTGGTTTGGGTAAGGCACCTGGGCAAAGTTGTAAACCAATGCAGACAAAGTCGCCGTTGGTTCCCAAACAGTCCGGTTCCAGAATTGGCTAAACAGAGCTGTAAACAAAATGGGGGCAGTTTCCCCCACTGCCCGCGCTACCGCCAGCATCACCCCTGTGGTAATTGCAGGCACCGCGGCAGGCAAAACAATCTTCATCACTGTATCGATTTTGCTAGCTCCTAACCCCACCGACGCCTGCCGGTAGCTACCAGGCACTGCTTCCAAGGCTTCTGTCGCCGTTCTCACAATCGTAGGCAACATCAGTACTGACAGGGCAATCCCCCCCGCAACAGCAGAGAAGGTACCCGTCAACAGCACCACTGTTGCCCAAGCAAAAGTCCCCATCACAATCGAGGGCACCCCCGCCAAAATGTTAACGGCAAAATCAATCCAGTTTTCCTCAGGGGCATCCGTATCTTTCGCAAACTCCGCTAAGAAAATAGCGGTCAAAATCCCAAAAGGAATACTGATTAGAGAAGCAATGCCCACCGTCAACAGGGTGCCAACAAAGGCGTTGCCAAAGCCACCAATCTCTCCCAGGGGCGGTGGTGGCAACTGACGAAACAAATCCAGGTTGAGGTACTGCAGACCACGCACGATAATGTAGTATAAAACAGCCACAAGGGGAATCACTGCTAGTACTGCGCAGAGAGTCGCTACTACCGACATTGCCGATGAAAATAAAGTCCTAGGGGAAGACGGGTTTTTCTTTAGACTAAGCCCCACATGTCCTGCTGCATCCGAAATTGTCATCTTAACCTCTCAAAAGCCTCTCGCAAAACGGTTGAAAATAAGTAGGAAGTAGATCAAACTCCCTAGTATTTAATGCTGAAGCGGCGAATGATATACTCAGCAAGAACATTCACAATCAGTGTTAAGAAAAACAGAGAAAGTGCCCCATACATCAAAGAGGACAACTGCAACCCGCCTGCCTCGGCAAACTGGTTGGCTAGCAGAGACGCGATGGTAGAACCCTGATCAAAAATCGATGCAGAAGAAATTCGGTTTGAGTTGCCAATTACCAGGGTAACGGCCATCGTCTCACCCATGGCCCGCCCCAAAGCTAGCATAATGCCCCCGACAATCCCCGAAAAAGCAGCAGGAATAATCACTTTAAAGATAGTTTCCCATCGAGTTGCCCCTAAACCGTAAGAAGCCTGCCGAATTTTTCCAGGAACGGCGACTAGGGCGTCACGAGAAATCGCTGAGATGATTGGCAAGATCATGATGGCGAGAATAATCCCTGCCGCATGGATTCCTGGCCCCGCCGGAGCTGAACTGAATAGAGGAATCCAACCAAAGGACTGATTTAACCAGCGAGCAATCGGGTTTAGGAAAGGAATCAAAACGTAAACGCCCCAAACCCCATAGACCACACTAGGAACAGCGGCCAACAACTCAATCATGAACACGAGGGGGCGCTTGACCGCATCGGGTAAAAAATCTTCGCTCAGAAACAACGCAATCCCAATGCCAATCGGCACAGCGATTAACAACGCAATTAAAGCGGTTACCAGAGTGCCGTAAAGCTGAGCCAAGACACCGTAAACATTTTGCACCGGATCCCAACGCTGGGAAGTGAGGAACCCCAAGCCAAATTGCTGAATAGCAGGCCAAGCTGCTTTAGCTACCTGCACAGCGATTCCCAGTAAAACCGCAATCACTCCGTAACCAAAGGCCCCTGTCAACCAGAGAAATGCCTTGTCTAAAAATCGATCCGTGTCAGAGCGCCGCCAGGATTGCATCGGAGCCGCACTGGGTGGCATGTCTGGGTTCATTGTCATAGGAACATTCCCGACTTACAACATGGGAAAAAAGAAATAACATACAGCCAGCTATCCGTCAGAAAACGGACTGGCTGCAGCAAATTAAAAGTTTCAGACCAAGATCACTTCTATTTGGTCTGAATACCGCTTGCCAAAGCTGTTTGTACTTTACCGGCGACTTCGTCAGGAATAGGAATATAACCCAACTCAGAAGCAAACTTAGCCCCATCCTTCAGTGCCCAAGCAATCATATCTTTAATGGCTTGTGCCTTGGCAGGATCATCGTACTGGCTGTAAACCAACAACCAGGTCAAACCTACAATGGGATAGGAATCCTTTTCGGTGGGATCGGGAACAGTTAAGGAACAGTCTTCGGGAATCGGTTGACCTAGTAAAGCTTTTGATGCCGCTTCCGGGCTTGGCTCGATAAACTTACCCGCTTTGTTCTGGATGCTAGCCGCTTTGGTACCCGTTTCTTTTGCGTAGGTATATTCGATATAGCCGATAGAGTTTTTCGTTTGCTGAATCTGGGCGGTCACACCTTCATTACCCTTAGCACCGATGCCCACTGGCCATTCTACAGATTTAGCGGCTCCAGCTTTCCAACCAGGGCAAGCCGCAGCAATGTGGTTTGTGAACACGAAGGTGGTACCGCTGCCATCAGAGCGATAAACAAAATTGATATCGGCATCAGGCAGTTTGGCCCCTGGGTTATCTTTGGTGATCGCTGGGTCATTCCACTTTTTGATGCGCCCCTCGGTAATGCCAAAATAGGCATCGCGGGAGAGTTTCAGATTATCGACCCCATCCAAGTTATAGCCAAAAACAAGCAGTCAGCCGGTCATCGGCACCTGCAACGGCTTACCAGCCGCATTGGGATACTTTTTCTTCTCTTCTTTAGTGAGAGGAGCATCCGATGCACCAAAGTCAACTGTCTTTGCTAAGAACTGATTGACACCAGCACCACTACCGACCGACTGATAGCTAATTTGGGTACCCGTCACTTTTTGATATTCAGCAAGCCAGCGCTGATAAAGCGGTGCAGGAAACGTCGCACCGGCACCGCTAAGGCGTACACCAGCACCGGAATTTGCTGCTGGGGAGGCACCTGTACCAGCAGGGCTATTGGCGGTGGGAGTAGGGCCGGGGCAACCTGCTAAACCAACCGCGATCGCCACTGCGGAGATGGGCATTACCCATCGAGTAACGTTGGGGAGAACCACAATCGATCCATTCGGGTAAACATTTCCTCCCAACGCTACATCAGCATTGTAAAGCTCAGGTTAAGCAGCTCCGTTAAATCAGCGGTTCTACGGCTAATCGGTTTATTTTGCTACAGTTTGGCGAAGAATCTGCCGCATTTGGCGTAAATTATTCGGCAAATCTAGTTGAATGGCCTGCTGAATAAATACAGAGGGAATGGGCATTGCCGGCGTAGCCTGAACCGAGTAGCGCAACCAAGTGCCCTCTGCTAGGGCCTGTAGCTTTAGGTCAGCAGCAAAATCTTGGAAGCAGCCCGATCTTAAAGAAAACTGCGCCTGGTAATCTGGTCGCTCGATCACTTCTAACTCGACTTCTGCCTGGGCAGTAAACAGCCAAAAATCTTTTTGGGCAACCTGGCGTAAGTATTGATGCCGACCTAGGGAAGAGGTGCGTTGAGTACCAGCAATTACTTGGCTATGGGTAAGCGCCGGGAAAAACTCCACCCAACGGGAATAGGTGGTGAGTTGCTGCCAGACTTTCTCACGGGCGATCGGCACATACATCTGAGCGGTTACAGCAGCTCCCCAAGCCGTGTGGGGTTTTGTGGTGAGTAAAATTTCTCCTTTCAGGAGAGCGGATAAATCGGGGGAAGTAACCGTTGTGATTGAATCATGAATCTTCTGAGTAGAGCAATGGGTAGCGACCATAAATCCAGTCGTTTCCTGTTGTAGAGTGAATAGAACCAAAGCAGTTTCCTGCTCCATGAGCGTACACCGAGAAAGGAAAAAAGCGTCTTCGCAATGTCAGGAACGAAACTTTGTCCAATCTCGAGTGCGGCAGGAGGTTGGTGGTCAGCGGTTGGCGGTTTTTCAATTCTGTGGAATCCTTCACGCTAACCACTGGATAAGAAGATAACCCCGTTTATTTGAAGAAAGCTTACGGGATTCCATGAAGAAACTGATAAGTTTTGTGGGTGAATCTCGTGAAAAGACGGAGGTTAGACAGCAGAGGACTGCGATAATTCCGTAATTGTCGCGGCAGGTAGAAAGCTTCGGATCCAGCCAAGGACTCAACTGCCAATGTTGGGTAGGCTTTCTCACTTGCCGGTTCTTATGGTGACGGCTACAGTCAGCTTTCTCCAAGATTTTTTCTCCAAGATTTTGTCTGGCGTGATCAGCCGGTGTAAGGCAATGCCCCTGTTTAATTAGCGCTAAAGTTGGCTGGGGCGATCGCCCCCGTGCCAAAATGAACTGGCAGACTCCGTACCTGTGGATTAGGAGGCATCCTTGTGAAGTCAACAACCCGTGCTTTTTTAATGATTCTGGGCATGACTTTGCTGGTTTGGGTCTTGCGGGGCTTACGGCTACTGAGTTTCTTGCCAGGGTTCGTGTTATGGAGCCTGATATTGTTGTGTCTAGCGGCTGCGATCATCAGTGTGATCCGTTAAGAGGGAATTGCCGCAGATTCAACCGGTTGGCTTGAAAGAAACTTTTTGCTTTGCCATCCGTCTTAAGAGATATAAGCCCTATCTCATCCTCGAGCCAACATTATTCCTAGGCAAGGCGACCGATTTTAAGCTGGATTGTTTTAGTAAAGTGATTGCCACAGCTAGTAGTTACTTGAGATCCCTACAACCGTATTGTCATGCTTTCTACACAAAAAATATTTTTGAGTCTAGCCTTTACCTCCGCTCTTTGTCTCATGGCAACGGCGGTGGCAGGGCAGGGTGCAAACTTTGGTTCTCTGACATTGGGGGCAGGCCGCACCTCGGGAGTGCTGTCGGGCACAACAGGAGGAGGCGTCTCGCTACCCGCGATTGTCAGCAATAGCGATCGCCATAACAACAAATGCCTGGGATTTGGTGATAACCAACCCGACCATCTGCTGGTGTTGGAGCAAAATTTTCCTAATCTACGCCTGCGGGTAAACAGTGGCGGTGCCGATACCACTCTGGTAGTACAGGGGCCAGAGGGGGTGGTTCGCTGCGGCGACGACACTAGTGCCAGCAACAAAGATGCTAGCCTCAACGATACGGATTGGAAAGCAGGTACTTATCGGATTTGGGTGGGTACAGGCACCCCTGGTCTAAGGCGAGATTATACCCTCAACATTCGCCCTTAACGGATGGCTCGCCGTTGCTCTAACTCCTGCCAAGCAGTACAAAGCATTACAAAGTAGTATGAACCAAGGCGCAGATGAGGTGCGGGGGTAACACCCCTAGCTGAAGACATGACTCTACGAGTTCCCTTTTACGCAAACTTCCTCACACACCTGCATCGTGCTGCTATGCCCCCGGCAGCGATTGGTCTTGCGTTTTTGAAGCTGAAACCTATGGAAATTCCAGCCTTCTGTTCGCGACTTTCGCTGCCGGGTTAGTCTCCTTCCGTCCGTGCTTTTGGGTGCCCCTCGGTTGTGCTCAGAAAGCATCTTGAGTTTATTTTTGGCGTAGGAAGCCCCTTTGGTTCCAGCTCTAGATCTGGGCAAATGCTTGCTCAACAGCTGCAACAGCAGCATCCACCTCTGCGGCAGTGACAATCAGGGGAGGAACAAACCGCAACACCTTTGGACCAGCAGGCACCAACAACAGTCCTGCCGCCATCGTCGCTTTCACAATATCGGGTGCGGTCATGGGGCTATCTTGCTGCAAGACTAAACCGTTGATCAACCCCCAACCCCTCACCTGCTCGATGTGTTCAGGGTACTTCTGGGCGATCGCCCGTAGCCCACGGCGCAACTGTTCCCCCCGATCTTGCACATTTTCCAAAAGGCGATCGCGCTCAATCGTCTGACAAACTGTTAACGCCACCGCACAGGCAAAAGGATTACCACCGTAAGTACTTGCATGATCTCCCGGCTGAAAGATATCGCACTTTGCCTTGCAGAGGGTTGCCCCAATGGGGATGCCACCGCCCAACCCCTTGGCTGAGGTAAAAATATCTGGCTCAATCCCCAGATTTTCGTAGCCCCAGAGCTTGCCAGAACGACCCATGCCGACCTGCACTTCATCACAAATCAGCAGAATATCCTTCTCATCACAAAGTTGGCGAACTCGCTGAAAATACTCGACCTTACCTGGGTTGACCCCCCCTTCACCCTGTAGGGCCTCCAACAGAATCGCCGCTACCCTCGGAGTAGGCCGGTCTAACTCGGCGATCGCTTGCTCCAAGGCGGCAATATCGTTATAGGGGATGTAGTGAAATCCTGGTACCAGGGGAGAAAACCCTTTCTGATATTTGGGTTGCCCCGTCGCCGTAATGGTTGCCAGGGTACGTCCATGAAAACTAGCATGGGCCGTCAGAATGATAGGTTCTTCAATCTGGCGCACGGTATGGGCATACTTGCGGGCCAGCTTAATTGCCCCCTCGTTTGCTTCAGCTCCTGAATTACAGAAAAAGGCGCGATCGGCACAAGAATGTTGCACCAGCCACTGGGCAAGCGCTCCCTGGGCCGGCGTATAGTAAAGGTTCGAAACATGGTGCAAGGCTTGAATTTGGCTCGAAACCGTTGCCACCATAGCAGGGTGGGCATGCCCCAGAGTACAGGTTGCAATTCCCGCGACAAAATCCAGGTATTCACGCCCGGCCGTATCCCACAGGCGACACCCCTGCCCCCGAGCAATTGTCAGCGGATAACGAGCATAGGTAGACATCACGTACTGATCAAAGGCCTCAGTACTGTAAGGTTGGGGAAAATCGATTGGTGTATGAGACAAGGCGGACAACGGTTGAGCAACAGCTTCGGGACTCACTGGGCAAATCCTTCCTTAAGTGACAGCGAGAAGCCGAGATAGATCAAGCTACCTGGCTGGCAATCAAGCCAAAGCAGTCAGTCTCAAGCTTCTAAAGGGCGATCATAACCGATTTTTCCTGAGAACCAGATGCCAGACAGAAGAGGAATCTTGCGGGTTGAATCGGTCATCTATAAGCGCTACGACGCCTTCTTCAAGGGCGATCGCTTTGCCCTCTCCCAACACAGCCACTAGGAAAGGTCATCAAGCTTTACTAACAATTACGCCCCCTTCCAGAGAGTCTTTTGCTGCCACCGGAAGAGTCGGGCGATCTGTCGCAAGTACTTTGTGGTTAGAGCGGTAGTGGGTCGGAGGCATCTTGCCCGCTCTTGCCAAGACATCACTGGAGAGATCGGGCATCTCTTGCCAACAATGCATACAGAACCAGTAAACACCATCGTGACGGACGTGGCGGAGCAAGACACCCGAGCAACAAGGACAGGTTTTCACAGTTAGCACCACTCAAAAAATGTTATGAAAAACAAATACTTGTAAGAAACACAACGAAATAAAACAGTTTCGCAAAGAAAACTTTAGAAAAATCTATCCTCTCCTCATGTTCAGCATAGAAGATCTGCCCACGAAGTAAAATTAACTTTCGTGATTCTTTCACCTGCAAACGGATCAGCAAAAGCGCTCTGCAGCCGCATTAGGACACAAAATGTTGGATTTTTTGCAATAGTTATTAACGCTCTGGCGAAAAAGCTGACCCTTAGTTAACTTTTGTCAAGTAGACTGCGCTGAATTGGCGACTTTATTTCTAAAGCGATGCAAATGTAAATATCTCTTAGGAGACCTCTGGCAAGAGCTGACTGAAGACTTTTGCCAAAACGTGATACTCCTCTAGGTTGTTGTAAATTTGGGCCGAGATTCTTACTAACCGCTGGGGATGTTGGGGAAAGGGGATAATCGGTACCTCAATGGAAAATTGCTCTACCAAAGCTTGGTAAAGCGGATAAGCATTCCCATCAGGCAGAGGGATGGTTGCCATTGCACCCACCATTGAGTCTGGGCAGGGAGGTAAAACTTGGAGGTGCTCGCAAAGGTTGTGCCGCGCCGCGATCGCCAATTGATGATTGCGCTCCATCAGAGCAGGCCATCCCCCTGGGAGTAGCGACCCCATAAACTCCAGGGCTGTCGGCACCGCCAGGTACGCTGTGGGATCATCGGTTCCCATCCAATCAAACTCTAAATGAAAGCGCGATCGCTCTGAACGTGGGTCATTCGCCCCATGACTGATCACCAAAGGATGAATTTGGGATTGGCGATCGCCCCGAACATAGAGAAACGCTGCGCCTTTTGGGGCACACAGCCACTTGTGACAGTTGCCAGTGTAATAGGCCGCGCCAATCTGCTCCAGTTGGAGGGGAATCATACCAGGGGCATGGGCACCATCCACTAAGGTATCGACCCCTTGGGTAGTCAGCTCCGCTACGAGACGTGCGATCGGCAAGATCACCGCCGTCTGACTAATCACATGGTCGAGCAAAACCAGGCGAGTACGATCAGTCACTTTTTGTAGCACGGCCTGCTGAACCGAATCTGGGCCAGTTAAGGGAAACGGAATGTCTGCCACGACGACCTCTGCCCCCCATTGCTCAGCCACAAAGTTGAGCGCATTGCGGCAGGCGTTGTATTCCTGATTTGTTGTGAGGAGTTGATCGCCAGGCTGAAATCGCAGCGATCGCAACACGGCATTGACCCCTGTCGTTGCATTGGGGACAAAGGCTAAATGGGCGGGCTCGGCTCCCACAAAGGCAGCGAGTGCTTGCCGCACCGTATCAAGCAGCCCTTCGATTTCACGCCCCAAAAACTTCAGAGGTTGCCGCTCCAGACGATCGCGCCAGGCTTGCTGAGCCATCAGCACCGGTTGTGGGCAGGCACCAAAAGAGCCATGGTTGAGAAAAATCACATCCGGATCAAGCAGCCAGTGCTTACGAAAGGAATTGGGCCGCATACTGTACAGTTATCACCAGGTTGCTGAGTAAACTAGGGATTACCGGAATGGGGGGCATTACCTACTGCCAGAGCTAGAGCATCTGCATCCGAGACCAAATCGAGTTCCCCTGGTGGTAAAAGCCAAAGTCACCCTGAAAACTGCTTTCATTTAACACTAATAGCAGTTAGCAAACGATTTTGACCTAGTAAACTCCCCAGGCAGGATTCGAACCTGCGACCAATCGGTTAACAGCCGACCGCTCTACCACTGAGCTACTGAGGAACGCTCAATACGCGAGTCTCATAATATCCAGAATTCAACCCTTTTGACAAGTCATTTGCTGAATTTTTTCAAGATGAAAGAACGGTAGAATCCCTAAGTTGAGCTTAAGTTGGGCAAACAAGCACGGACTCGTCACTAGAACAAATACCAGAGCTAGATTACAAGGCTTTTCTATGCTCACCGACCTTCTAACCCATGTCTCCAAAGCGCATTCTCGCCAGACGTTCCTTCGCCGTAGGGTCAAGGGCATGTTCCAAAAAACGACCGGAGGATTTTTGGCTTGGTCTTTGCCGCAATCGAACACGCCGGGCGATCGCCTCTACCTCTACCGCCAACTGTTCTGTAGACATGCATTCAGCCCCGTAGCCCTGTACCGTTAATTGTTGTGCCCGATCCGAAGTTGCCACAATCAAGCGCTGATGAAACTTGCGCAGGTCGTGGCGAAAGTCTGCACAAGCCTTTTCAATAAAAGTATCGGCGGTCTGACCAAAATCGGTGTAGTAAACCGAAACATTCGGAGTTATCACCTCGCGGTGACTCGCACAATCGCGATACTGGGCATCAAACACCAGACGTGTATCAAACCCCTGGTAAGCGCTAAAGCCAACTAAAGCCTCTGTTAAATGGCGTCGGGCCGATTCTAACCCATCGCGATCGCGCACCCGTCTCAATTCAGACCAAGCACCAACGACATTGTAGCCGTCTACCAAAAACACTGCCTGGTGCTTAGGACGGGGCATGGGCAAATCAAAGAAAGGATTAAGGTCGAGTAAAAATCACTTCCACTTATATCCTCTCATATTTTCTAGCTGGCTTGTTACAGAAAATTAAGATCTTCTTCAGATTTCTCAGAGCATTTCTAAAGAGCTGGCCTCGGCGGCCTTTCCTGAATCCTGGAGGAGATTTGCAATAGTCAGCAGAAACAAGGGGGCGATCAAACTCCTATAGATCGACCCACCTGATTGAGACGCTTCGCGTTTTATGGCGCTCTGTAGAGCAACGAGCCTAAAACCTCGGTCTTTTCCCCAGTCCAGGATTAGACTCTAGGCTTTTCCTTGCTTACAGAATTCCTGTTGCCTACAAGCGGGTGCAAGTCACTTTTACCCTCACCCTAAATTCTAGGATCTGCAATGCGGACAGGCTGACTTGAAGCAACGAGTGCAGGTCACTTTTGCCCTCACCCTTGTCTGGTATGCCCGGATTGCTCTAATCTCTCTTCCAGATTGGGAGAGGGGCTTTGATCTGGCTCGACTCCCCTGCTTCTAACCTAGAATCAGGGGCTAGGGGATGAGGGTCTGCAAAGGTGACATGCTCTCCCTCAACCTTTCGCCCACAGACTGAATTTCGTGGGGGTAAAAGCAAACGGCTAACGCTTGGGAGCCAGTAACATCATCATGTTACGTCCTTCCTTTTTAGGAGCTTGCTGCACTTCCGCTAAGTCTTGCAGGTCGTCGGCCATCCGCTTGAGCAATTCCTCAGCCATATCGCTGTGTTGGATTTCGCGTCCTCGAAACATAATCGTGGCTTTGACTTTATCGCCATCTTTCAAGAACCGCTTCGCCTGATTGATCCGCACGTTATAGTCGTGCTCCTCAATCTTGTAGCGCATCTTGACCTCTTTCACATCAACGGTATGTTGCTTCTTTTTCGCTTCCCGTGCTTTTTTCTCTTGCTCAAACTTATATTTGCCGTAATCCATAATGCGGCAAACTGGTGGATCGGCTTTATCACTGACGAGTACCAGATCAAGCTCGCGCTCATCAGAGAGGGCAAGAGCCTCATCGCGCGACAAAATACCTAACTGGGAGCCGTCTGCATCGATGATTCTCAGTTTTGGGAAGCGAATTCGCTCATTAATGGTAGGTAGATCTCGGTTTGGTCTTCTTTCTGGCGCTGGCATTCGTTAGTTAAATGATTGATAATCTAAAAGTTGACAACTAAGGAGGCAGACATGGGCTGCGGAACATAGGTCACGGCGATCGCAAAAATGCCAATGCACCGATAAGATAAACAGTCGTCAATCACTAGAGAACAACTATCTTACTGAAATTTTGCTGCAATAATATCTGTCATTCTACTCAGTCTGTTCAATTTTCTGGTGGATTGTTTACCGAAATTGTCGATTTGTTCAGCTTCCAAAATTTTTGAGGAAACCAGCGCACGAGCTGGCGGGGATAGAAACAATTCTGCCTGCTTTTATCTGGAAAAATCGGGTAGTGGCATGATGGTAGTGATACCGAATGGCAACCTGGCTTGCCCCCTTTTTATCCTATGGCTGTAACCTCTCCAATTTCCTGGCAGTCTCAAATTGGCAAGCAGCGCGATTGGGTCTGGCGTGGCTGGCAAATACGCTATACCTATCAGCACGCGCCCCTCTCTGAAAAACACCCCCCCTTTTTGCTGGTGCATGGCTTTGGGGCGTCGATTGGGCACTGGCGCAATAATGTTCCGACCCTGACCCAGCATCGCTCGATTTATGCGCTCGATTTGCTGGGGTTTGGGGCCTCTGAAAAGGTGTCGGCTCCCTATGAAGTTGGCTTTTGGGCAGAACAGCTTTATGACTTTTGGCGCACGTTTATTGGCCAGCCTGTTGTTTTGGTGGGCAACTCTATTGGCTCACTGGTCTGCCTAGCTGCTGCCACTCGCTACCCGGAGATGGTGCAAAGTCTCGTGATGCTTAATTTGCCCGACCCCTCGGTTTTGGAGTATCCCCAGTGGCTGACTGCGGTGCTCACCCCTATTCAAAGGCTAACGGCCCCTTTGCAGAAGGCTGCGGTTGCGATCGCCCAGTGTATTTTTCTCTCCCCCTTGGTATTCAACCCTTTTTTCCGGCTGATTCGACGTCCCCGCTTTATTCGTTTTTGGGCGGGTCAAGCTTACACAACTTCCACAGCCCTAACCGAAGAGCTGCTGGATATCTTTTCTCGTCCGGCTTTTGACCGAGGGGCTGCCGCCGCCCTGCGGGCAATGGTGGGGCGGCGGCGTTCTAGTGCTGCTGACTATCGAGTCAAAACGGTACTCCCCCATCTCACCATTCCAATGCTGTTGATTTGGGGTAAGCAGGATCGAATGGTGCCCCCAAAGTTGGGGCCATTGATTGCCAAACTTAACCCCCGCTTAACCCTGGTTGAGATTGAACAGGCAGGGCATTGCCCCCACGATGAATGCCCAGAAGTGGTCAATCGCCTGATTTTAGAGTGGCTCACCAGCCAGAACCAAGCTGAGGACATGGCAGAACGGCTCAGGGACGGTTATGAAAGTTGATGATTCTCCCCTGTTTCAATGATTTCTAACCGTTCTGTGGCCTCGCATCTATTTGTTGATTGCTATACTCAGCCTGCTAAAGCGGCTGTCTGGATGCAACGCTATCGTGCTCAGCGTCCAGTATTTGCCTGTGTTCTGGGCTTTACTCAAACAGGGTTAGTTCCGGGAATCTCAGCCGCTGGAGCAACCCCCAACGATCGCCAATTCACTGCGATCGCCGATGCTGAGTTTTTGATCAATGGCCCCCAGCCCCGGCCCCAGTTTCCTTTGCCACCCCTGCATGCTGGAGCATCCCCTGTCTTGATCTCGCGGGCGATCGTCGCCGACCAGGCGATCCCGGTTTATCTATTTAACGCAGGCCTGCCTACCCCACCTCCGGTTGCAGCCATTGATTTAGGAGGATGCCCGGCCCAGTGCGTCAGCAGTGGTCAGGCCTTGCCTATCACGATTGTTGAACATCTGTGGCAGCAGGGCTTGCGCTGGGGCAAGCAACTGGCTATGGAGCTAAAAGATAGTTACCTCATTGTGGGGGAATGTGTGGTTGGCGGCACGACCACAGCCCTGGGAATCCTGACGGGTTTGGGATTTGCTGCGACCGGCAAGGTCAACAGTAGTCACCCTGTCTGTAACCATCGGCAAAAACAAGCCCTCGTGATGGCAGGGTTGAAGCAGCTTGCCGCTCGATGGGGAGATAACAGCCTAACCTCATGGTCTGAGTTAACCCAAACCCTGTACCAGATGCCTCTGGAACTGGTAGCAGCCGTAGGCGACCCGATGCAAATCGTCGTTGCAGGAATGGCGATCGCTGCCAGTCGCAGTTGCGGGGTGATGCTGGCTGGTGGCACCCAAATGTTGGCGGTGGTGGCTCTCGCTCAGGCGATCGCCCAATCCCAGGTTTTGTCGTGGAATCCTGAAGCAATTGTGGTTGGTACAACCCGTTGGGTCGCTGCTGATCCAACGGGGGATACGGCTGGCTTAGCCAGACTCGTTGGTGTATGTCCCTTGATTGCCACCCCTTTGAGCTTTGCCCAATCTCGCCACCCCCAGCTACAAGCCTATGAACAAGGGTTTGTTAAAGAAGGTGTCGGAGCAGGCGGTTGCGCGATCGCCGCCGCCCTTTATCAGCAATGGGGACAAGTCGAACTATTAAATGCTATCGATCAGCTCGGAGATCAACTGATTTTGCAGACCTCCTCTGCTACTTAACCGGACATCCAAAAGCCGATACCGATTTCAATCAAGAATGTGGCGGGTCACCAATTGAACGCCCAGCGTGACAGGGCTTTTGCTCGCTGAAATTGTTAATCCTTCGACCTCTTCCCTACCAGTCCAAAATCCAAAAAGGATTACTTTTGGGCAGGGAACCAACCACTCCCTGAAAGTAGCCTGCGTATCCAACGGGTAATGCGCGGGTCAATCAAGCTCAAAAACTACAAAGATGGTTGTCGTCCAAAACCACCTGCCTGCCCAACGAATGCAGGAGCCAACCAGGCTCACTCCACAAACTCTGTACGAACAATCCATTACAGACAGCCAAGTACCCCTGGTATCTAGCGGGCAAATGTTCAGACCCGTTGAACGGTAGACCTATCAAATTTTGAGCTTGGCCTCACGCTCGTTTTCCGGTCAACTCCTTTACCAGAAATCATGCATTTTGTAGGCAATATGTCTATTAAGATTCTTAATCTTAGATATAAATTGTTACATTAGTTAGTAGTCCACTTTTATTGCGCTCGCTCCTCCTATGAACTATATCTTTGGGATTATTCCAGTTCCGTCGCCGCTCCGCTCCCATTCGCTGGTGTATGACCTGAAAACCCGCCTGGACTGGGGTGAACCGGGTCTGACGATTATAGATGTACGCGATCGCGCCGCCTTTAATCGCAGTCATATCTCTGGAGCGATTTCAATGCCGTTGCCAGAACTGGTTGAGCGCGCCCACAAAAGTTTGCCACTCAACCGCGACATTTATCTTTACAGTGACATCGATGAAGAAACCGCAGAAGCCGCTAACCAGTTGCGGCGGGCAGGCTATCGCAATATTTCAGAGGTGCGTGGAGGGTTGGCCGCCTGGAAGGCTGTCGGGTTTCCTGTAGAGGCGATCGGGTTTGCTGCGACCTAGTCTATCCTAGGCTGGCCGCAAGAACTGATCTGTTGTAAGGTTTTTGACTCCCTGTACTAGGGTTGGTTACCGTTTTCCTCCTCCTGCCCGCTGTGGTTAGGGTCACTAGGGGTTTTAGGAGGATTGGCCATCGCGTCGTCCTAGCTCATAAATACCACAGCCAATACAAGCAAGTATTCCCAGGCTAATGGCCCAGCTTTGTCCCAGACTTCTTTCTAAGAGAAACTCACACCCCCAACCTAAAAAGAAGAAGGGAATAATACTCAGAAAAGATGCGTAGAAAGCATTTTGTGACTCGCGGGCCTGACGGGTACGTTCAAACTCGGTTTCTGAGGTATAGAGCGATCGCTCGGCATAGTTAAACCAACGCCCTAACTGCAAGGAAACCCACTCACCTAAAGAAAACAAGCCCAGGTAAAGCGCCAAAGACCACAGGCTAATAGCCGCAATTAGATTAGCGTTAAAACTGAGGGAAAAGGGCAGCAAATCAGTCAGCATAGCAAGGGAGCAAGCAATAGAGATGGGCGGACAAAGAGGCCGTAGCAAGGGGCTGTCTTGTATTGACGGTGAGAAAACAAGCTGGCGCTACTTTTCTCATTCCCAAAACCAATCAGACGGCCAGATGTTGCTGAGAATGAGCTTTACTGATCACCAAGAATGCGAAGAACTGTGGTAGTGCTGTCTATGAATCAGGGGTGGATTATTAAGTAAAGCCTTGTTCTCATGATTCATGGTTTGCCAGAATTCTGCAAGGGCAAACCCCCTTCACGGTGCTTCACCGTTTCTCATCCCCTTGCGATTCTGGCTTGGCTTTTAACCGTTGATGCTCTTTCAATTGCAGCAAAATTTTAGTGTGTTCTTCCCGGGTAATGGGGTAGAAGTACACCAACACCATGCCAATCAGGATTAACACCAGGGGAAAAAGAGCCGTGGCCACTCGGATAGCCTCCTGAGCGGTCGGGGGTTGTTCAGGAAAAGGTTGACCAGGGAGGCGTTCGATAAAGCCTGCTTGCTTTAGCATCAGGCCAATCAGCAACAGGGCAACCCCACGACACACTTTTTGAATGAGCGACATAAAGCTGTAGAAGATGCCTTCCCGGCGCTGACCTGTTTGTAATTCATCCCACTCGATGACATCGGGCAACATCGACCAGGGAATCAAGTAAGCGGTCGCAACACCGACGCCCACCAGAGCAGCCAGAGGGTAAATCAAAAAGACCTGCTCCGGCTGGAGGCGGTAAAGCCCAATTTGGGCAATCAACCAGACACTAGTACCCACGTAAAAGGTCGCCTTTTTGCCATAGTGACGACTCACCGCACTCAACACAAACAGCATCAACATAGCCGTGATTTGCACCACCAGTGCTGCCTCAGTCACCGTTTGTTCTGAGCGCCGCAGCCAACTGACAACGTAAAAGGGCAAAATCGCACCGGTATTTTGAAAGGCCAGCCAAGTACACAGGTAGATGCCGACCACAATTAGAAATGGGCGGTTGCTAAACGCAATTTTGATTTGTTTCAGTAAGGACTCCTGGGGGTGAGTGTTGTCCTCAGCCGCTGCAACCCGTTTATGCTCGGCTCGCATCACGGGTTTCCAGATGCCAAAAATGCAAAGATAGATAGGAAGCGTTGCGGCGATCGCGCCGACTATACCCAATACCAGGTAGCCCCGTTCAGGTTGTGCTTCAAACTGACCCAAAATGGCCCTAGCCAGTAATAGCCCGATCACACCGCCACCAGATGCAAAGGCAAAGCGAAAGCTGTTCAGGCTCGTGCGATCGTTATAATCCTGGGTGAGTTCAGGGGTCAGAGCCGTATAGGGCAGGTTAACAACTGTAAAAAACGTGTTGGCCAAAAAAGCCATCAACACATAGTAGCCAAACAGCCCCCATTGGTTGCTGGTCGGAATCAGCCATTGCAGCAAAAAGGTGAGACCAAAGGGTACCCCTCCCCAAAAGATCCAGGGTAATCGTCGCCCAAACCGAGAGCGGGTGCGATCGCTCAAAACTCCAACAATGGGATCGTTTACTGCATCCCAGATATTCGCAATCAACATCACGGCACCTGCCAGCCCCGGATCTAGCCCGGCGACATTCACCATAAAGTAGAGGAGAAAGAAAATCAAAATATTTGTGATCAGCGCTGGCCCAAAATCTCCCAAACCGTAGGCCAGTTTTGTTACCAGGCGAAGTTTAGGAGCATGCGGAGCCTCGGGCACACTTGGATGGTTCATTTTGAGATGCTGAAAACGCACAACAGTTGTATCATTTTCTGCAAATTTAAGCGGCAAAGGGGCGATCGCGTGGCAGATCTCTACATTTCTTGGGCTGATTATCATGAAAAAATCGAGCAGCTAGCCCTCAACATTCACCAATCTGGCTGGCAATTTAACCAGATCGTCTGTCTGGCAAAGGGAGGATTACGGGTTGGCGATATTCTGTCACGCTTGTTTAAGGTGCCTCTGGCCATTCTTTCGACCTCCTCCTATGGCGGGGTGAATAATCAGGTCAGGGGGTCGATTACCATTTCTGAACATCTATCAAAAACCACCACAAACCTGGGCAGTCATGTGCTACTGGCGGATGATTTGGTTGATTCTGGCATCACCCTGCAAAAGGTCATTACCTGGCTGGATCGGCGCTACGGCTTTTACATCGAAGACCTGCGCAGCGCCGTGATTTGGTACAAACAATGCTCAGTGATAACGCCGGATTACTATGTGGATTACCTGGCAGACAATCCCTGGATTCATCAACCCTTTGAAACCTATGAACAGCTCAGTGTAGCTGAGTTAAGTCATGTCAGAGCACAGGCACTTTTGTCCTCAGAGACCCGTCAAGGCGGATAAACGGTGGATGCTGAATCGCCGGATGAATTGGCACGAAGGCTCTGACATCAGCGCTCAGCCAAACCAACCAACCGCTTCAGGCCTACCATGCTCAACTCACACCCAAAATCAGCCACGCAGATAGATTTAAGTGGGATAGTACTGGCGGTGACATCCTTATTACTCAACAGAGCACATTTCTCAAAGAAGCGGAGTTGACCAGAAAAATAAGGCAGGTTAAGTTTTTTTGCTAGTATCAAAAATACGGTGATTTTAGTCACACGACTCACAGTCATCGCTAGCTTGGTTAAAACATTTGTGTTAAAACGCCAGAATTATTGGGAGGCTGACTACTTTTGTTTTTCCTAAAAATTTGATTCGGTACCCTGTCTTAAGTTGTTTCAGGATTCGCTTCGGGCAACGTCAAGTGAGTAATCATCAATGCTATGTAACCTTTTTACCTGCTAGTGCCCTGTTCTTCATAGCATTGGCGATCATCACTAACCCGGTTATGGTTACAGCCAACCAGAACTGAGTAGACCTTTAGTGCGCTTTCCTAAATACCGCAGATATTTACTGAAGAAGTGTGTTGCCCTGTGTATCAAAGTGCAGCCTAATAGCGAGAGTCAATATCGGTTAGCGTCGTTTCACCTTCCATGATTAGCATTGTCGGAAGCTCGCTCTCTTGATTTGTTTAAGGGTCTACGGTTATCTGGGGTTCCTGAATCGGTGAGGTCAGTTTATGTCAAGTTATGATCAGCGATCGCATGATTCCTCGGCAGGGCGCAGTCCTGTGCCACAGCAGAAGCGCTTGGGTGGCTATCTGGTAGAAGCCGGTCTACTCACCCCCGCTCAGGTTTCGGTTGCACTCAACGATCAAAAGATTACTGGCATGCGTTTTGGCGAGATTTTAGCCGCACGGGGTTGGGTAAAACAGCAAACAATCGAATATCTGATGAAGAAGGTGATTCTTCCAGAGAAAAAAGCCCTGGAAAATAGCCGGGCGCGTTTGCTAGAGACAAATCATGGCAATCCCCTCAGCTCCAATCGAAAGCAACCTCATCAATCCGCATCGGTTGAATCGGCAAGTGAGCATCGCCGTGAATTGCCAATCTCTAAGCCCCTTCCCTCCTATGGATCTACGGATGATAACGATGGAGTCAGTTGGGTCGGCTAACCCAACAGCCAGAGCCAGAGCGGTAGGGTCAGTAACAAACCAAAGCTGCCAATTGTTAGGCTAGTCACTGTCAAGGTTTTGTCGAGGTCATAGGCTTCGGAAATGACTAAAGTGGCAAAGGCCGGCGGCATCGCCGTTTGAATCAGCATGACGCGATGAATTGTGCCAGTAATGCCTAGCGCTAGCAACAGCCCACTGACAAGCAGCGGCACCAGCAGCATCTTGATGCTGACACTGACCAGGGCCAATCGCACCCTTTGCAGCGAAGAAATTTGGCTCAGACGCATTCCCATCAGCATCAGAGCAAGTGCAATCACCAGCCAACCGATTCCGAGCAAGCTTCGATCCAACAAATCGGGAAACGGAACAGGCCGTATTAAAAAGCTAACCAGCATGGCCCAGAGGGTCGGATTTTTAGTCAGGGCCTGCAAAGCCAGATTTGACTGCACCCGGCTAACACCAAAGTGGGCAGCCAAAATCACACCGAACCCGTAGGAACCAAAGGTTGAGCCAAAGTCAAATAATATTGCCCAAGGGAAATAGTCTGGCCCGGAGATAGCTAGGGCAACCGGGTAACCGATATAGCCTGTGTTACCCAGCATTGAAGTTAACAAAAAGCTTCCTTTTGTTGCTGGTAAATAGCGCTGCTCACTCTGTCGCGATCGCCAGCACAGATAAGCCCACGCAACCCCTACCCCTACCAAGATTGAAAGCCACGCTGTGACTGGAGCCATCCACAGGGAAAAAGACAGGTTCGCCCGCCGCAAAAAGGCCACCGTTCCCAGAGGAATACCGACCCAAAACAAAAATTTGCCCAAGCGATCAATGCAGCCTGTCGGCAGACAGCGGCCCAAAAACCAGCCAACCAGCATCAACGTTATAAACTGTAGATAAATCGGCAAGAGGTCTACTTCAGGCATGAGCTAGAAACAGGAAAAAAGATAAAGAGATGAATGGCAGTACCGACTCAGTTCAGACGGAGTGCAGAGGTAAGAGCCTTTGACTATAGGAAAAGCTCTTAGATTTCCCCTCCTACCCAAATATTCTGGTGCACTTGCGTTGTGCCATCAGTGGGTAGCTAGGTCGGGGTAGATTTCGGCAGTTCTATGAAACAGCATATTTGAATGATTTGCGCAACCCGCCTTTACAGAACGCTTGAAGTCAATTCACAACCCTTAAAGCCCAATGGCTCTCAACAGAAAACCTGTACCAAAACCAAAGAGCCTGACATAATTGGGGAACCTCTGGTGAATACTAGAAATTTACTCACCTCAGTCTAGAATTCGTAATAGTTACCTATGGCGATCGCAAAGGAGTCGGTTGGCTTGCAGAACTCCAAACCATCCGAAAAAGTCATCAGAATGTCTTCTTCGTCTTTGCCAGACGACATTCCCGTGGCACAGCGGCAAGCACAAGCCAACCCGGTTCAGCCTAGCACTCATCGCAGGCTCATTTATGCAGGCTTCGCCGCAATTGCACTTGTTGCCCTAGCCTCGGGGGGGCTTGTTTCCTGGCAGGTGTGGCAATTGTCTCAGGCTGATGAGGGCGCGATCGCCGCGGCTGACCTTTCGCCCAATTCCGATGAGGGGGTACGCCCTAGCCCCAAAGGTGAAACCCTGCTGAATCACTACGCCTACACCGAAGCCCCTACCCGCGAGTTAGAAGTAGTTGAAAGTGGGATTAAACTCCGCCACGCAGCCGCTAGAGCTTACCGAGATATGGTCGCAGCGGCGCGTCAAAGTGGGGTAGAGCTAGTCTTAATTTCAGGCTTCCGCTCTCTTTCCGACCAGGAGTATTTGTATTTCAATATCAAGGCCGAACGCAACCAAAATGCCCAAGAGCGAGCCAAGGTGAGTGCGCCACCGGGTTACAGTGAGCACCATACCGGCTACGCCATTGATGTGGGCGATGCCCGTGTCCCAGCCGCCGACCTGCGGCAAGATTTTGAGCAAACACCAGCCTTTCGTTGGTTGAAAACAAACGCAGCCCGCTACGGTTTTGAGCTATCGTTTCCCCGCGACAATACCCAGGGAGTCAGCTACGAGCCTTGGCACTGGCGTTATGTCGGCGATATTGACAGCCTCAAGACCTTCTATAAAGCCCGGGGGAAATAGCCATAGTATGTCGCAACTGGCGTTTAACTTAGTGGCGATCGCCATTTTTCTAGGGACTTTTACCAGTCTGCTAGGGCCATTGGTCAATCTTTCACCCGTTGTCCCTGCGTTAGCAACAGCGAGCTTACTGGGTTTAGCCACTCTGGATCGGTTTCAATGGCAAGGGCAGGGTGCTTCCCTGATATTGGATTTTCTGGCTGGCTTTACGACCGACCACCGCGAACGCGTGCTGCGCCACGAAGCCGGTCACTTTCTGGTAGCCCATCATCTGGGGATTCCCGTAACAGGGTATGCCCTTACTGCCTGGGAAGCCCTGAAACAGGGTTATCTAGGGCAAGGTGGTGTACGATTTGATACGACAGCATTAGAGGCAGAGGTGCAAACCGGCCAACTCTCTGGGCAATCCCTTGATCGGCTTTGTGCAGTGTGGATGGCGGGAATTGCCGCCGAGACCTTAGCCTATGGCAACGCTGAGGGTGGCCGAGATGACCGCGAGAAATGGCGAGCTTTAAGCAGCCAACTAGGAATCGCACCTGATCTGGCATTACAGAAAGAGCGACTGGCTCTGTTGCGGGCCAAAACCCTATTGCAGGAACAGCAAGAACCCTACGAGGCACTGCTACAAACCCTTCAACAGCGATTACCAGTGGAAGTTTGCATGGCTCAACTCAGGGAAAGATGCTCAACTGAGGGAACGGTAGAGTAAAGCACTCGCTATCTTTTTCGAGTGGACGGGTTTGCCATTAGGATTTAGTTAACACAAACACACTCCCCTCATTTCCCCGCCCAACCCGCAGGTCAGAATCCAGGTAGGTAATATCAAGCCAGCCTTTTTGTTCGCGGGCCGTGATGTTAAAGTCTAAAGCGGTGAATTTTTTACCCTGCTCAATCTGTTCAATAAACGCCGCGGGAGACTGATAACCGATTAGCGGCTTTAGCCCCACAATTGAGCGCTCAAACACCACATTCACTCGCTTCTCTGAAACAGGAGCAAACCGAGCGGCTACACTCACAATCCCTTCTAATAAAGGCAGACCATAGATTTCAGCAATGTTAAACACCTTTGCCTCTGCCGCCCGGATGCACTGATAAACCTGACCTAGTTTCGCCAACGGGATACGCTCAAACCCAAGAATGCCACGGCTGGTGGTGTAGAGTAAGCGCCAATCACCCGTCAGCAGTTCTGGTGCCTCAACCGGGCGCGGGGTGGGGTTGTTTTCCTCCAACCGGGTAATCGCCGCCAGAATCGCTTGCTTCTCTACATCAGAGGCCAAAAGACCTCGATTTTTACCGGCGATCGCCTCTAATAATTCCCGTTTCCATTGCATTATCGCGCTTCTTCCTTTGCGAATGGCCTACCTTACACAAAGTCCTCAAAAAAATCCGCAAAAAATTCTTTCGTTTCTTCCATGTGATGATAGACTCTGTGTGTTTTTAATAAAAGAAGAGAACTCTAGAGAACTTTCCCACTTGTTAAGATCCGAAAGGACTGAGCGAACATTTGCAGTCTACCCCGTCTGAGTCAGGTGGTTGTAGACCCTGTAAGAAGAATTAGTGAAGCATCGCCAGAGTCCTCTTTCTATGGTGATCTCGCTAATTTAACTTCAGGTTTCTCCCAACCTTGCTTAAACTCAGGTTGATTGGCAAATAGACCTCAGGAGTCTGACTTTTATTTATTGTTGAACTGAACCTATGGTGTACAACCCTTCTCTCCACGAAGAACCCCGGCATAAACGGGCCGCTGTAATTCCGCTCAAGAACGAGCCTTCGATTCTTGACTGGTTAGAATCGACCGGGCGTTTGCGTGCCCGTGAATCGGGTGACTTTGACTATCCCGGCAGCGAAGAAGAGCTTGCTGACCTGATGGGCGTTGAGGATAGTGCCTTTGATCTAGATGACGATGATGACGATCTCGATCTTGAAGACTAGGTTCTAAATCCTTTTAGTGCTCTTGCAATCTAAAAGGCGTGTCGTCAAAACGGCGGATGTGTTGTGTGAGGAGTGAAGAGAAAGAGCCGTGGATGCAAAGATGTTATCGAGCCGCTCACTGAATCTTTCAGGGATGCAACTGCTCGTAGGATTAGCGATCGCTCTAGTTGGGTTTGCTCTGGTTGCTGATAGGTTGGCTGGACGAGTTGGGCAGATGTTGTCGTTGACACCGCCTCTACTGGTAGCCGCTTTCGTTTCAGCGGGTTTAGGTTGCTGGGTTGTGCCAGCGCTACGAGCCTTTAAGTTAGGTCAGATTATTCGTGAAGACGGCCCCCAATCTCACTTAAAAAAAGCCGGCACCCCCACAATGGGAGCCATTTTCTTTCTGCCAACAGCGGTTTTGGTTGCCCTCCTGTGGACAGGCTTTGCCCCCAGTGTCGTCGCGCTTTCAGCTCTTACCCTGGCCTACGGTTGGATTGGTTGGGTAGATGATTGGGCCATCATTCGGGTGCGCTCAAACAAAGGCATGACTCCCCGGATGAAGTTAGCGTTGCAAGTTGGCTTTGCCCTCCTCTTTTGCCTTTGGTTGGCCTGCACCGGCGGAACAACCATTACCACGGTGGTTTTACCTTTTGGGTTGATGTTGCCTTTAGGTTTCCTGTTTTGGGGACTGGCAGTTTTTACCCTGACGGCGGAAAGCAATGCAGTCAATTTGACTGATGGGGTCGATGGTCTAGCGGGTGGTACGGTCGCGATCGCCCTACTCGGTCTAGGTGTGATTGTGGCCCCTACGCACCCTGAGGTCATGGTTTTTTGTGCGGCTTTGAGTGGTGGCTGTCTCGGTTTTTTAGTGCACAACCGCAACCCTGCTCAAGTATTTATGGGCAATACGGGTTCGACCGCTTTAGGGGGAGCTTTAGCAGCAGTGGGGCTATTAGCGGGTGCCCTGTTTCCGCTCTTGGTGTTAAGCCTACTCTTTGTGGTCGAAACCGTTTCCGTCATTATCCAGGTGAGCTATTACAAAGCGACAAAGGATACGAATGGCATTGGTAAGCGATTCTTTAAAATGTCTCCTTACCACAACCACCTGGAGCTATCGGGCTGGTCAGAAACCCAGATTGTGGGAATGTTCTATTTAGTAAATGCAGTTCTGGTAATGGTGGCCCTGGCTTTACACTAACAGGCCTAAACCGAAGCTCCCAAATGTATTTGGCCTAAGGACTGTGGATTAAATAAAGTGTAATACTGCGGGTTGGGCTGATCGGCTAGAGAGGTAGCAAGAGGAGTCGATAGATGATAGCCCCCTACCTAGTCCTTGTTGAAGCTCAAATGCAACGATACTATCAGTCCCTGATTGACTGACAAAACCTGGGCACCGGGCGGTTGAAACCGCTGCGACATCAACAAAGTCGGGCGCTGCCTCTCTACCCTTACCGAAAACCCGCCTGCGCGGGTTTTGCATCTATAGGCGCGGCTTCCAGCCGCCAGCGAAAAAGTTTTGTCAATCAACGAGCTATCAGTCCTTGTCGGAGAAGGATCACCGTCGCTATGCGGCCATCAAAGCGGTGAAATGAGGGTATGGCGGCCAAGCCTATATTCGGCGGTTATTCGGATGCCATCACAAAACCTTAGCGCTGGGACTGGCCGCACTGAACGACACAAGCGCCCTTGAACAGGAGCG
>CALIDI010000055.1 GCA_938023035.1 uncultured Leptolyngbyaceae cyanobacterium
TGTCGAGTCTTGCAGGCTTTAGAAAAGGTGGAAATATCAACTTTAATTCCAGCTTTATTGAGACGATAGAACAAGTCCCTCATCCTCGTTAAGCCCTAGTCTAAACCGAAGGTCAACCAGATTTCAAAGAATAAGCGAGAGTTCAAAACAAGATAGTTATGTGGGCACAACTGCTTGAATATCAGTTTGACAAGCGCAGGAAATGACAGTAGCAGCTTAAACATTATTTTTGTATGTTGAGCTATCTTTCAACACTTCTGGCCTTGACCTTATAGATTGGTATAGGCTTTATTCTCATAGTTGTTAAGCATTTTTGACTTATTGACTGGTAGAGGAGAAACAACATGTTCAAGTCCGTTACTGACACGATTGCCATCGGTTCTTTGAGTCAAGCCAAAGACTTACAGGAAGTTGCCCAGAAGGCCTACAAAAGTGTCATTGATCTGTGCCCTGCGGCAGAAGGAACTCAACTGGATGCCGCCATGGTAGAAGCCTGCAACCTAGCCTACACGGCGGTGCCCATTTCACCCAAGAACTTAACCCCTGAGACACTGGCGGCCTTTAAGCAAGCAGTTCATAATGCACCCCAACCGATTTACGTGCGCTGCGCCTCTGGATTGCGGGCGGGGGTATTTACCCTCTTGACTTTAGCAGATCAAGAAAACTGGAGCGAAGCCCAATATTTAGAGCGCTTACAGAGTTTAGGCATTGAACATAAGCCTGGCTGTGCTCTTGCGAGTTTTGCCCAGAGGTATTTTGAGAACAAGGGTGAGCAACACTGAAGACAGTAGAAAGTAGGGAATTATCACAATCACTAAACAAATAGGAGGGAGATAGCAATGACGATACTCAAAATTGAAATTTTAGGAACAGGCTGCAAAAAATGTCAGCAGTTAGAAGCGAATGTAAAGGAAGCGATCGTGGCCCATAATCTAGAGGCTGACATTGATCACATCACTGACACAATGGAAATTGTCAAACATGGTGTGATGAAAACACCTGCACTAGTCATCAACGGCAAAGTACTGAGCCAGGGCAAAGTGCTAGAACCCAAAGAGATTGAGCTGCTCTTACCTGCTTAGGCTCAAGGATGACATCACTTTTAGCACTCACTCCAAAGACACAAAGGAAACTAGGGAATCACCCAGTATTCTCTGTAGCTTTGGGGTGCATCCTTGCAAGGAGGATTATTTGTTATGCATTTTTGGAAATCGGAATGGAAACCGCTGCTATGGATTGTGGTTGGATTTCTGGTCTGTTTTTACCTGCCTGTAGAGCGAATTCAAAATTCAGAACGGCTGCAAAATGCCTTTTTTGAATCCCTGTATCTGGTGCGATGGTATGCTCAGGAACATGTGTTATTGTGTTTGATTCCTGCTTTCTTTATTGCCGGTGCGATCGCTGTATTCATTTCCCAAGATGCAGTGATGAAATATCTGGGAGCCAGGGCAAATAAGGTTTTGGCCTATGGCGTGGCATCAATTTCAGGAACGATTCTGGCCGTCTGCTCTTGTACGGTGCTGCCGCTCTTTGCTGGGATCTATCGCATGGGCGCGGGCTTGGGGCCGGCGACCGCCTTTCTCTATTCAGGCCCTGCCATTAACATTCTGGCCATTATCATGACGGCGCGAATTTTGGGCTTACAGTTGGGCATTGCCAGAGCGGTGGGGGCGATCGCCTTTAGCATTGTGATTGGGTTGCTGATGGCGTTTATTTTTCGGAAAGAAGAGCTGGAAAAAATTGAGGCCCAGGCTGGTTTCCCAGAACCAGAAGTCACCCGTCCGCTGTGGCAAAATGCGCTGTTTTTTGCAGTGATGGTGGGGATTTTGGTCTTTGCGAACTGGGCAAAACCTACTGAAATGATTGGCACTTGGGCTGCAATCTACGCAGTCAAGTGGTGGATGACAGGATTTCTGGCGATCGCCCTTGCCGCAATCCTGATTGTCTGGTTTGACCTGAACGCAGGTAAGGTGATTTTGATCAGTGCCGTTACCGCTGTTCTCGCCTTTCAGTTTTCCACTCAGCCAATGGTTGCCTTTAGTGCGGGCGTGATTGGCTTATCCTGGCTGACTAGCACCAATAAGAATGAAGCGGGGGAATGGTTTGAGTCTTCCTGGGATTTTGCCAAACAAATTTTGCCCCTGCTGCTGCTGGGGGTGATTGTAGCAGGAGCGCTGCTGGGTCGTCCGGGAAATGAAGCCCTAATCCCATCGGCGTGGGTCACACGGGCAGTCGGTGGCAATTCTTTACTCTCAAACTTTGTTGCAGCGTTCGCGGGTGCATTTATGTACTTTGCCACGCTGACCGAAGTGCCGATTCTGCAAGGCTTAATTGGCAGTGGCATGGGTCAAGGCCCTGCGTTAGCACTGCTGTTAGCAGGCCCGGCCCTGTCGTTGCCGAATATATTGGTTATTCGTAGCATCATGGGCACCAAAAAAACCGTGGTGTTTGTGGGGCTGGTGGTGGTGATGGCGACGATTTCGGGGATGGTGTATGGGGCGTTTTTCTAACGGTCTGGGTGCCTGGATTAGTGATCGATTGGTGATTGAGATGGTGTATTTCTGCCCGCCCTGGGAGCGTTGGCTGGGTTAACTCTCTGGTCGTATTGACGCGATCGCTGTTGTTACCAAAAGCCCAATTTGTAAAGTGATTAGGAGAAGCTTTTATGGATCACTGTTGTCGCCCAGAACCCGCGGAGTGCGATTGCGCTGCATCTGTACAAGAGGGTCGTGCAGCCTTATCTCAGGAGAATGGCCCTATCCAGCGCTGTCCCCACGACCAGAGTCAGGGAAAACCAGTTCAACTGATTACCCTAAAGAGTCTGCTGACACCTCAGGCATTAGAGCGGCTCAATGCTCAAGCATCATATCGATTTTGCAATCGCGCCCGTTGCCCCATTGTCTATTTTTCGACAGAGGGCGACAGGGTTGTCACCGATGATTTAAAGGTGCCAGTGTTTCAGAAAAATCCAGGTCAGGCGGTTCCGGTTTGCTACTGTTTTGGCTGGACGCGTCAACGGATTCAGCAAGAGGTAGCGCAGCATGGACAGTCATCGGCGATCGCAACCATTACTGCCCATGTCAAAGCCGGACGCTGCGGTTGCGAGGTCAATAACCCTGAGGGCCGTTGCTGTCTGAAAAATGTTAGCGATTATGTTAGAAGACAGCAGAAGCCGTACCATCACACAACCGTATGACAAGACTAACGCTTGAGCGCAACCAAATCTGGCTTTACCTGATCGCCTTAGCCATAGGGTCTGGGTGGGGCTGGCATCACCCAGAGGCGGCCAAAGGGCTGGAGTCGTGGATCGAAATTGCCCTAGGGCTACTGCTCTACACCACCTTCTGCCAAGTGCCTTTTATGCAGTTGCGGCAAGCATTTCGCCATGGGCGGTTCATGGCGGCGCTAATTCTCGCTAATTTTGTGATCGTGCCTGGGGTGGTCTGGCTGTTAGTGCAGCTCTTACTCAGCGATCCAAAGCTGCAATTTGGAGTGTTTTTAGTATTGCTGGTGCCCTGTACCGATTGGTTTTTAACCTTTACTTACCTGGGGCAGGGCAATTTGAAGTTAGCGATCGCTGCTACTCCTATTCTGTTACTGCTTCAGAGTCTGCTATTGCCGCTTTATCTGTGGTGCTTCACCGATGGAGAGGTTCACCACGCGATCAACCCTGCTGAGTTTCTCCAGGTATTTCTGAGGTTGATTTTGCTACCGATGGGCTTAGCCCTATTCACCGAACAATGGGCAAAATTCCATAAGGTCGGCGATCGCTGGTTGCAGCTTACGGCTTGGTTGCCGGTGCCGCTGTTAAGCCTGGTGTTACTGCTCATTAGTGCAACCCAGGTGAAGACATTATCGGGGCGATCGCTCACGTCAATGAGCAACGTCATTCTGCTGTTTGTGGCATTTCTGGTGATCACGGGCTATCTATCTCGCTGGGTTGGGCAGCTATTTGAACTGGAAACGACCGCCAACCGCACGCTCGCCTTTAGCCTAGGCACCCGCAACTCCTTTGTGGTACTGCCGGTTGCATTGGCACTACCAGAGTCTTGGTCTGCCGTGGTGACCGTCGTAGTCCTTCAACCGCTAGTGGAGTTGACGGGCATGATGGTTTATCTATGGTGGGTTCCCTCCCAGTTGTTAAAACACCCCGTCAGACTCGACCAGATACCTGAGGGTAAAGAATAGAACGACCTCTAGGCCACTGGCTTGAGGCTGCCCCACCTGAGCGAAAAGTGTTATAAAACCAACAATGCCCGATCCAGTAGCCCTGGCAGTTACTTTATTCTGTTATTGACCTATGCCTGAACCTACGGTTTTTAGAGAGACTCTATCGGCGTTGGCTCCCGCAGATATCATCAGAGCGAAACTGGCCCACCTGCGATCGCGCTTGGCCCAACATCAACTCGATGCCTACCTGATTCCCTCTGCTGACGAACATTTGAATGAATACCTACCAGAGGCACGTCAACGACGCGATTGGGCTTCAGGGTTTACAGGTTCAGCGGGCGACTTTTTGCTGGGGCGAGAGCAAGCCTGGTTATTTGTCGATTCTCGTTACTATGAGCAGGCTGAACAACAGGTCGATACTAGGCAGATTCAGGTCGTGAAGGTTGGTCTAGAGGGAGAGAAGACCCTGGAAGATACGTTGCAATCCCTGGGACAGGCAGCAACAGAAGCCGGAACCTGCCTGCGGTTGGGGTTTGATCCCTTTACACTGGCTATGAGCCAGTTTGAGATGTTGCAAGCCAAACTAGAAGGGGCGGGGGTAACCCTCGTGGCCATCGCTGATAATCTGGTCGATCAGGTGCGATCGCAGGCTCCTTGGTCAGAGCGGGAGCCAATCCCGGCAATGGCTCAATCGCCCCTGTTTCTCATGCCAGAGGAGCTAACGGGCGAAAGTGTTGAGAGCAAGTTGCAGCGCGTGCGTGCAGAACTAAAGCATCAAAACATTCAAATTTTGCCCATTACGAAGCTGGATCAAATTGCCTGGTTGTTTAACCTGCGGGGGTGGGATATCCCCTACAACCCAGTTTTTATTGCCTATGCCATTGTTACCCCCGATCAGGCCTATCTATTCACGCACCTAGAGCGCGTTGAGCCAGTGATTCAGTCTGCGCTTCAACCCCTGGTAGAGCTACGGCCCTACAGCGCCTACACCACCACCCTCACCCATTTAGTTGCGGCCCAGCCGACCTGCCGGATCTTGCTTGACCCTAAGCATACGACTCAGGGCACCGATACCCTGCTGCGATCGCCCGCCCTCACAGGCAAAATCATCAAAGCCAGCAACCCAATCGAGGGCATGAAAGCCCGCAAGAACAAGACTGAAATCACCCAAATGCAGCAGGCCAACCTGCAAGCCAGTCGCGCCAAAACCCTCACCCTCAAATGGCTGTCTGAGCAACTGGCCAACGGCATCCCCATTACCGAGGCGGATGTTGCCCATAAAATTGAACAACTTTACGCCGCTGAACCCGGCTTTCGTGGCCTCAGCTTCAACACAATTGCTGGAAGTGGGGCAAACAGTTCCATTGTGCACTACGGTACGCCAAGCCCCAAGGTCACCCTCACTCCCGGTGAATTACTATTGCTCGACTCTGGAGCACAGTACACCTCTGGCACTACAGATGACACCCGCACGGTGATTATTGGTACGCCCACAGCTACCCAGGTAGAGCGCTACACCGAAGTCCTCAAAGCCCATATCAACTGTGCTATGCAAAAATTCCCTAAAGGAACCACCGGCGCACAACTCGACGGCATTGCCCGATCGACCCTCTGGCATGCCGGGCTAGACTACGGTCATGGCACCGGGCACGGGGTCGGAGCCATGCTCAATGTCCACGAAGGTCCCAACGGCATCAGTAAACGGATCAGTCAGACCCTAGAACCAGGGATGATTACCAGCATTGAGCCAGGGTTTTATGAGCCGGGTTGGGGCGGTATCCGCATTGAGAATCTCTACGTAGTCAAAGAAATACCCTGCGAAACCGAGACCCAACTCCCAAACTCCCAAACCCCTTGGTATCAGCTTGAACCTTTAACCTACATTCCCTTTGATCCAAACCTGATTGATCTTAACCGCCTAGATACTCGGCAAAAAGCCTGGTTAGAGCAATACAACCAAACCCTGATTGAACGGCTTAGCCCTAGCCTAAAAGCAACCGAAATTGCCTGGTTGAAGGAGCAAATCACTCTTTCAACCGAGGACAGCAAAGCAGAAACTTCTAGAATAGCCTAAGCCATTTCCTCTCTTATCTCTTCTTTCTCCCCTACAAGCCATTGCCAATCACAATAAACGGCGACCAGTAATAGGGATGTTGCAGCGTATCCAGGCTCACCGTCCGGGGTTGGCCAGTGCGGCTATCGACCAGTTCAATATCTGAGCGCCGGCCCCCAACCGGGGTGAAATTTCCAGTAATCAACGCCTGCTG
>CALIDI010000056.1 GCA_938023035.1 uncultured Leptolyngbyaceae cyanobacterium
CCAAAGCCATTAAGATGCACATTCTGGCTTTGAATCGTGCCAACCATCATCCAGCAGAGCGTTTGCAGGTGACGAGCATCTTGCCATACGATGTCCCATTGACGCAGCAATTGAGACAGCGCATCATGAAGACCGGAAGTAGGGGTCATTGATTTGACTGATTTGTGTGGTTACTTACCAGCCTCAATCATGCTCTGCTTCTCTCCCAGCTTTCGGTTCATGCCCTCATAGTTTTGTCAGTCAAGCAGGTAAGTATCTTATCGTCAAACTCAGTACGACCATGGGTAAAAAGAAAGAGCAACCAGATTTAGGTTAAGATCTCACAGGAGCATTGAATAGATCTTGTGAATATGATTAGTTTTATTTATGTGTGAATCCTGTATTTGCTGCTCATTCAAATAGTTATGGGAGACAAAATAAGTAATCTACTGGAATCACCGGTTTTGTTTTCGACCAAGTGTATTTGAATTTGACATTAATTGTGGTTCTTCTCTTTTTACTTTCCATATATTTATTTCTTTTCGCAAACTGACACCTCCATGCTATGAAAATTTCGTCGGATTCAAGTAATTCTGGGGAAAGTACTCGTCATGTTTCTGCTTCAAAAGATACTCCTGCAAAAAAGGAGCAAAAATTTGAAGGGTTTGATGTCCTCCGAGCAATTTTTTCGATCGCGATTGTTGCTTACAAAACGAAAGTTTTTTACATTCCTGAAATGCTGATACCAAGCGCCTTCAGCTATTTTTTAAGCACCTATCTATTGAGTGGGATGGTGGGCGCTCTTGCCGTTCCAGTTTTTTTACAAATTTCTCTTTTTCTGTTTTATGACAAAAGTAGAAATTTAGGACTTGGTTATTTTGTTCACAAACGGCTTCCCAGGATTTTGTCTCTCTATCTTTTTTGGGTTGTTTCTATCACTGTTTTTGACGTTTTGTTTGTGGGAAAGTTTGAAGCAGTAAGAGGGGTTGCTTCATCGCCAAAAGCTTTTTTAGAGTTTATAGTTAGCGGCAATAGTACGCCTTATTTTTTCTTCTTTTCACTAATATTTGTGACGGTTCTCGCTGAGATTCTAACCTTATGGTTTAGCAAACTACGGGAAATATCAACAAAGATATATATCAGTTATTACTTGCTTTTCGGTTCTTGTACTCTGTTGTTTGCTTTTTCTACGATTGAACCGTTTGTTAATCATGTAGGCATTCAGAGTAGTCCCTTAAACACCCTTAACAATCTTGCTAATTGGGACTATAACCCCTTAAATTTCTTGCCCTATGTTTTCACAGCAGCGATCGCGGCACAAGAGCAAAACGAGGGAAAATTAGCTGAAATGACCCGTTGGCTGAAGCTAAAACTGGTTAGTTTGCTGGTTCTAGCGTTGATATTTTTTGCCCTGGAATCAACCTTAACCAGCAAAGGCCTTTTGATTCAGGTGGATCAGGCACCCCTGGATCATTACATGAGGCTTTCTCTCGTTTTTGGCTCCTGGCTACTCTTTTATCTTGCTTTGTTATCAAAGTATCAGGTGCCTGCACTGATTAAGTTCATCTCAAAATGTTCATTGGGCATTTATGGGTTTCATGTTTTTCTTACTTTTAAAGGTCATTTCAGTTTGGAATATCTTCCTACTGTGAAGGGGATTTTCCAGGCAGATTCAATTTTGGGAGTTACGATTACTTTTCTAGTAACTTTAATTGGCTCGATTGTCCTCACTCTGGTCTTTAAGAGGGTTGTGTGGCTAAGAAAATTTGTTTAGTCTTTAGTTTATTCCATCGGGTGCATGTTGCTTTTGCCCTCACCCTAAATCCCTCTCCCAATTTGGGGAGAGGGACTTTGAGATGATTTGACTCCCTTTCTCCCAAGTCGGAAGAAGAGTCTGGGGGATGAGGATCTGCAAAGGTGACGTGCTCTCTTCTGATCTCGTATGTACGTATCATTATTAAAGTAAATTAAAGTAACCTTATGCAGCCTAGGTTGATTTTTAAGCGGATTATCTGGCATTACCAGAAAACTCGATTAGGTTTGATTGGTAAAGCCTCAAATATTAGTATCTTTGCAGATATACGTGGAGATAAAAAGAGTGTTTTTTTGGGCAGAGATACGACAGTATGTAAGTATGCAATATTGGAAGTTGATCCTTCTAGTACAGGTCGATCAAAAATTGTGATTGGCAATGATACTTTGATCAGTTCATTCGTGACTCTTCGTACTTATGGGGGCATGATTAAGATTGGAGATTCGTGTTTTGTTAATTCCTTTTCTGCTCTTTACGGTCATGGTGATTTGGTTATCGGTAATGGAGTTTTAATCGGCCCCCAGGTGACTATCATTCCAGCTAATTATGGTTTCAAAGATCGGGATATTCCTTTTCGACAACAGACTCCCAGCATGGAAGGAATTACCATTGGAGACAATGTTTGGATTGGAGCAGGGGTCACCGTTTTAGATGGCTGCACGATTGGCAAGGGTTCAATTATTGGTGCCGGGGCAGTCGTGACTCGGAATGTAGAGCCTTATGCAATTATGGCGGGAGTTCCTGCTAAGCAAATCGGAAGTCGAGGGTAGATAAAAACAAGGGTGAGTCTGAAAATAATTGAGCTATGTTCTAGTACTTAATAAATATTTATTAAATTTAGTTTCTGGAAAGTAGCAGGGCAGTAACTGTTTACAACACTTCGGATAATTTTTGTGAGAATGCTGAAAACCCTTGCCACTCCGTCAGGGTTAGCCATTACCCACAATCTTTCTCCTCCGTTTGCAGGGGGTGAAGAGGTTAGGGGCTTTGAATCTGGCTCTCCTGCTCACAGACTTGGGAGCAGAATTTGGGGGATGGCAGCGGTTCAGCACAAAGGTGTCTGAACGGTTGCGTTTAGTGTGGAGCACCTTTGCTGGCGGAACAGGTGCTGGCACCCCATTTCGGGTTTGAGATCAAATGCTCCAATAACAATAATGAGCTACACTTGGCCATAGCGCAGACGGCCACAATCTAAGCCAGTGTAGTATGGCAGTAAATTCCCTCACGGGACAGATGTAGCAGCAGATGCTAGTTACTGAATGGGCTGAAGAACACGATCAGCTTTCTTTGCTGACAGCGGAGCCGTCAGAGCCTCTTCTAGGGAAGTTGAACCAAGGCGAGCCTCTAGAATATTCATTACCTCGCGACCAAAATCATGGGAGTTGCGCCGCCAGGCTTGTAGACAGACCTCACCAAAGAAGGAACCGAGTGGTTCAGGATTCCATAACAACTTCTGCACGGTCCAGGGCTTGATATTCATCGGATCATAGCCGGGTTGAAGGATTTTATGGGCTAGGGCATACTCCTCCAAATGGGTGTGGGGTTGCAGCCCAATGAAGAAAATCGCGGGTTCCACCTTGTCGGCACCAAAGATCCGCTCCAATTCACGATGGTAGGCAATGGTCTGACGAATCGTGTCAAAGGTTTCGTCGATTACGTTAAAGGAATAATTAACTGAAACCAAACCGTTAAACCCGGCGGTCTGCAAATCCTGGCAATTTTGCAGCACAGTGCGCAGGTTGTAGCCCATTCGCATTTTTCGTACTAGCTCCTGCGAACCACTGGTAATACCAATTTCAAAATAGTTCATACCCGTTTTAACCATTAGTTCGCAGAGTGGCGGTGTGAGGTTATCGGCACGGATGTAGGCCGCCCAGTGAATATCGGTCATGCCAGCATCCACAATTTTTTGCAGCAGCTCGATGACATCATCAATGTATTTCTTAGCGGGGATAAGCTGGGCATCCGTAAACCAAAAGTTGCGAACACCCCGTTTGTAGAGTTGCTGCATTTCGGCCACCACCTCATCGGCAGGGTTGACCCGCACCTGTTTGCCTTCGATGACTGTGTAAACACAGTAGCAGCAGTTATGGGGGCAACCTCGCTTTGTTTGCACCCCAATGTAAAAGTCCTGGGATTGAAAGTAGTATTCAAACTCTTGCCAGATGGCCTGAATGTAATCGTAGTTGCAGGCTGTTTTCTCAACCGGGGCAGGGGCTTCGTGAATCATGCGATCGCGGGGTTGGGTTTCACCGACCACATAGCAGCGTTGATCGGTAAAGGACTGACCGCGCAGCAGTTTTTCCAGCAGGACTTCTCCCTCCCCCACTGAAACAATGGTTCCTTTGGGCAAACTCCGTCCGAGTTGTTGATAAAATACGCTAACTGCGCCACCACCCACGACGGTTCGCACATCAGGGCAATAGCGCTTGGCCCGTCTGACACCCCGCCGAATCAGGCCTAGGTTACGCCACAGCTCACCGTAGTAGCCTGTTGCGATTCGGGTTAGGCCTAGGGCACCTCGAAGCTTCACGAGAGGGTTGCGTGAATAGAAAAACTCAAAGGTGTATTGTAACGGGTTGCCTCCTCGACCACCGACGGGCGCATAAATCTGAATATCCCGCCAGGAAAATACCAGCACCGTCGGTTGAAACTGGTCGATGACTGTATTCAGGGCGATCGCATAATCGAGCGGCGGTATCGTTCCCAGATCAAAAATGCGCTGATTAACGTGGGGCAGTTGCTTATGAATGTGGTCTGCCAGGTAAACAACACCAATCGGAAAAATTGGATTGCAAGGGAGCCGAACGTAGAGAACGCGAGTTTCCATGGTTGGATAAGGGGAGGACTAAGTGAGTGGGATCAACTATCTGGAAGGGCATGCGCAACACCGCAAGTTGACCTGCAATGCCTAAATGGGCTGTCTGTAACTTCATATAGACCCCATCTGAAGCCGTCACTTGACCCTGGATCCTTTCCTAGGAAACCGATTGCAGATAAGGCAACTGCGATGAACGCATTCCGCACGTTACTTTCTGAAAAACGTATTCATATATCTTCACGATACCACTCCCTTCTTCTTTCTGCTGTAGGTCTGCTCTATTGAGATATTTGGGTGATCGATAGACTCTGCTCAAAGCATCCACTAGTCAGCCGTACAGCCAAATCTGACCCAAACCAAGCTTTTTAGTATAAAAAATTTTTTCAATATCCATGGGGATTCTGCATGTGATGAAGATACTAGTTGGTAATCGGATTTACAGCCTGACCTGATAACCGAATGTTAAGGTTATAAGAAGTATAAATCAGTTGGAGCTAAGCTGCTGGATATGGCTCAGGTCTTTGATCCCCTGCCTTCGGATAGTGTTCAATCAATGGTTTGTTGCTATGTCAATGCAACCAGTCGGATTCAAGTTGTTCGCGTTACAAATATTCCAAACTGGTATTTTGAACGAGTCGTTTTTCCAGGGCAGCGTCTCGTTTTTGAAGCCCTACCTGAAGCTTTGCTTGAGGTGCACTGTGGCATGATGGCAAGTGCAATTCTTTCAGACACGATTCCCTGTGAGAGTTTACGTGTTTTTGAAGAAGCCAGTCCTCGCGTTGATCCAGCGGCTCAGCAGCGGGTGGAGCATTTAAATGAGGGGCTGACCACAACAACGACAGAGGCTTTGATCGCTTCTCCTTGATGTGCGTTTGGGTGGTTTTATTTGGACATTATCACCTACGATTTGGATGTGCTTCCCTTAATGATGAAACCAATCGAAAGGTGTGCTAAGCACAGCAAGGTGTTACCTTAGTCAGCTATCTTCACAGCAATTGAGGGATTTGATGGTCGCGAGCGCTCTGCTTTACCCATCAGAAAGCTGAGAATTATCACTGCACCCAGTTGATAACGGATTTAGCGCACATCAGTGTTTTTTCTTGTCTAGCAATACTCACTAGGGAATACAGGCTAGGGAATACAGGTTAATCAGGTTAATCAAGTCATAAAATGATACAAAGATACTAATATTGAGGAAGTTATAATCTGATAATCTGTAAAACTCGCTACAAAAATGCAAAGGGTGCAAACCAAGCTTTTAGTGTATTTGTGGTTTTACCTGAGGATGACATTCTAATATTCATTCACATTATTGTATTCATCCATTCATTTGCATCTCTGAGTGTAAGGATGACTGGGGAGTCGCCTTAGATTCTAAATTCAATGGACTGAACAGCTGAGCGCTTTACCAGAGAGCCATGGAGGGCGCCAAGATTTGGCTCTGTGTTCTTTGGGCCCTCTGTGGTCAGGTTTCATGTGATAGAAACCTGATCTTTTAGGTTGAGCGAAGCGGTATGGGAAAGATTCGACCTTTGGCGAATGGGCGATCGCCGCTTTGTCTGTCTAGGCTAGCGACAATCTCTGTGGAGCCTCCACTATGCTAGATATGCGCGATCGTCCCTACCTAGGTAACGGCTTTGCTTTTCCCCTGCGGGTGAATTTACAAGGAGGGCTACAGCTTAGTTACAACAGCCGCAGCGTTGAAGAATCTATTTGGGTGATTCTGCGAACCGATCTGGGCGAACGGGTGTATCGCCCTGACTTTGGTTCACGGTTATCAGAACTGGCATTTATGCCGCTCAACAGCCAGACGCTTTTGCTTTTGCGTCTTTATGTACAAGAAGCACTGGAAAAATGGGAACCTCGCATCATTCTCGAAGAGGTTTTAACTCGTCCGGATGCAATGCAAGGCCGTGTGGATATAGTCATCAACTACCGCCTGGTCGATAGCTACGACTACCGTAGCCTGGTTTATCCCTTTTATCTCAATCCTGCTGAGGACACGATAGAAACGGCCTAGAAATTCGCCCAAAAATTCTCCAGGGTTACGAGTCGGTTCGCGCAGCCGATGTTGTGCCAAACCAGCTTCGTCACAGCGTAGGCAAAACGCTCGCACTGCCAGGCGACTAGGGCGGGATAGACGACGTAGTTTAACCCTTCGACCTTACCGGCTTGAATGGGCGATCGCCTATGGACTGTTCATTTTTAGCGGTCTGCCCCTGCCCGGTATGCAGACAGCAGCGGCAACGGCTAAGGATTGTGAGTTGAAACTCCTGGCAAATTGGAGGGGGAGTTTAAACCCAGAATCCTGCCCTGACGGACGCCAGGGCCAGGCCTGCCCCAATTTTTTTATTCGCCTTGACCCTGATTGCATCCCTGCTTCTTATTTGTTATGGAATTCGACTTTTTACCGAAGCTACCCAAGTCTAATCTGGACGATCGCACCTTTAAGGATCTTGTGGAAGAATGCCTTCTGCGGATTCCACGATACTGCCCAGAATGGACAAACCACAATCCCAGTGATCCTGGGGTAACGCTGATTGAGTTGTTTGCCTGGCTCACCGATCAGATGTTATTGCGGTTTAACCAGGTGCCCCGCCGTAACTATGTGGCCTTTCTCGAGCTGCTGGGGATTCGGCTCAAACCGCCAACGCCAGCTCAGACAGAGGTGACCTTTTACCTAACGACAACCCTGGGTGAGGCTTACACCATCCCGGCAGGGGCAGAGGTGGCAACTCTGCGCACAGAAACGGAAGAAGCGATAGTCTTTAGTACAGATCAGGCCCTAGTGATTGGGTGCCCAGTCATTCGCCACCTACTAACCGAAGAACCCGCCAACATGGAGTTTGGTATCGAGGACGCAACTTACCGGCCCCAGGTGCTGCGCGATCGCCTAGTGGGCAATTGGGTACAACAAACCAGTGGGCACTGGCAGGGGAGCGAGATTGCTTTATTTGGTGAAATGCCACAACCAGGACACTGTTTTTACCTGGTACTGGATGCAGATGAACCGCTGGATGGCAACGTGCTTGAAATCAACTTTGAAGGGGAAGCTGCCACCCCAACCGGCATTAACCCCGACGATCCACCTCGCCAGTGGGAAGCCTGGAACGGGGAGAAATGGGAACCCGTGTTACTGCACCCCAGCGACGATCGCACCCGTGGTTTTAGCTTCCATGAGTTAGCCGAAGAAGAGGGCACGCCACTGCAAGCAGGAACAGTTCGCCTGCATCTGCCGCTGAGCTTTCCAGCGGCTCAATTTATTACCTATCGAGGGCGCTGGTTGCGCTGCATCTATACGCCCCCCCGGCAAGAACGCGGCCAAACAGGCTATGAAAGCTCACCTTGTATCGTTGGCTTTGGCGTACAGGCCATTGGTGGCACCGTCAATGCTAGTCAAAGTAGTCGTATTGAAAATGAGCTAGTAGGCGAAAGCGACGGGACTCCAGGACAAACCTTTCGGTTGCAGAGCGGCTCTATTTTGCCCCGCCATCCAGGAGAGCATTTGTTAGTTACGCCACCGGGTGGCTTACCAGAAATTTGGACGGAGGTGACTGACTTTGCTGACTCAACACCGACTGATCGCCATTACATCCTGGATTCTCTAACAGGCACCCTTCAGTTTGGCCCCCTGATTCGTGAACCCGCTCAACTGAAACAGCAAACCCAACAGCGCGCTCAGATCCAAAGTCGTAGCAGCAGTGGTAGCGGTAGCGTATTAGCCGATGCCGGACGACCGGCCATGGAGCGACAATATGGCGCGGTGCCGCCTCGGGGCGCAACCCTGCGGATGTCGGCCTATCGCACGGGCGGCGGGCAGCAGGGAAACGTGCAACGGGGTGCTATTCGGGTCTTAAAAACGGCCATTCCCTATGTACTCGCAGGGGAGCAGGGCGGGGTCATTAACCACCAGCCCGCTCGTGGCGGAGCGGATGCGGAATCTTTAGATGAAGCCGTGATTCGAGTGCCTCAAATGCTGCGTACCCGCAACCGGGCTGTGACCCCAGAAGATTTTGAAGTGCTGGCCATGCAGGCAGTAACAGGGCGCATTGCCCGGGCACTTTGCCCCCTGGATGGAGAACAGATACCTGGCGTTGTCCGCCTGCTGTTAGTGCCCCAGGCCAACCTGGAAGGAATTGAGCGGAGCGAAGGCCTTAGCCCCGATGCCCTTGAATTGAGACCTGACCTGCGGCAGCAGGTGATCGCCTATTTGGATGAGCGCAAACTCCTGGGGGTGCAACTTCGTCTAGAAGAGCCGGAATATGTGGGTGTTACAGTAAGGACGGAAGTCGCCCTCGAACCAGAGTACCTCAACCCGACGGCTCAGGAAGAAATTTTACAAACCCTGAGGATTGCCCTCTATCGCTTCCTCAATCCCCTGACAGGAGGGTTTGACGGCAGAGGCTGGGAGTTTGGCCGCCCAGTCTATCCATCAGATATTGTCACCCTGTTCCAGCGGGTGCGGGGAGTACGCTATTTAGGGGTAGTGCAGTTATTTGAGCGCCGTCGTCGCGATCGCTGGGAACCCAAGCTACCGGTAGAGCCAGTGATCGATCCAGGCAAACAGGGCTTGATTTGCTCCTGGTCTGATCACCAACTACGCTCTGGACATGCCATTAACTTGATCCAATCTCTATAACTTTCACTTTCACCCACCCGCATGACTATGCCTCAGACTGCTGCTGCTACTCCGCTCCAAGTCACTCTGACGCCGATGCAACTGCCAACGGCGGTGCCCTTTGATGCAGCGACCCAAAGAAACTTACATACCCTCGAACAGATGACGGGGATTCGACCGGTGCACTATCCCGGCGACCCCGCCGATTTACTGGCGCAGTTTCAACCCCAATCCCCAACGGCACAGTCAGAGCAACGGCTGCTGTTACAACCGGGGGAAATGGGTGAACTCGTGGTGCAGTTATACAATCAGAGCGATCGCCCATTGCAGGTGCAAGTGCGCGTTGATGGCGACTTTCCTCGTAGCTGGTTGCAGATTGAGAGCGCCACGCCTCGACAGGTGTTAAACACCCAGGTTAGATCGCGGCAACAGGCTGAAACCACTTTGCGATTTCGTCCTCCCGCCGACTTTTTTGAGCGCCAAGCAACCCTGCCCCCAGAAGGCTGCCTTACCCTTGATTACACCTGTCGCCTGCGCGTTACCTGCCAACCGGTAGAGGCCCCAACCGCAGATGCGGCCCAATCCCTGAGTTGGGTAGAAATCTACACAATTGCACTGCACCTGCGACCGCGTAGCCTATATCTCGACTTTCTACCCAATATCTATCGTGAGACCGACTTTAGCGGACGGTTCCTAGCTATTTTTGAGCAAGCCTTTGAGCCTGCGGTGCAAACCATGGATGCCATGGCGGCTCACCTTGACCCGCTCACAGCGCCAGAAGCCCTATTACCTTTTCTAGCCTATTGGGTTGGTTGCCCTGTCGATCCCCAATGGAGTGTGGCCAAGCAACGTCGCTTAATTCGCCAGGCAATCACCCTGTACCAATGGCGCGGCACCAAGCGAGGGTTACGTCTTTATCTACATCTCTATACAGACTTGCCCTTGGGAGACGACATTCCCAACGAGGCTGACAAGCCCATCAGTATTACGGAACTGGCCAGTACTGGTTTTGTTTTAGATGACAGCGATTTGGGAGAAGGGGCAATGTTAGGCGGTGGACGCCCCTTTCACTTCATCGTGTGCCTGCGCCAACAAAGTCCTGACCAGACGATTGACGAAGCCGTTGTGCGCCAGATCATCGAACGGGAGAAACCGGCCTTCTGCACCTATGAGCTGATAATCGAGACCCTGTAGGGATTCACAACCATTGGCCGCGTTATGGCCCACAGGGCAACAATGCCCCTAATGGGCCGCTGCCGCCCCCAGATAAAGTTCACCAACTTTAGGATTGCTGAGTAACTCTTGACCGGTGCCCTCAAAGCGATCGCGACCGGCTTCTAAAACGTAACCACGATCGGCCATTTCCAATGCCCGGCGGGCATTTTGCTCAACTAGAAGAATGGCCGTTCCCGCTTGACTAATTTGCTTAATCTGCTCAAACACATCATGAACCAATACCGGCGAAAGGGCCGCTGAGGGTTCATCCAGCAACAAAAGGCTGGGCTTGAGCATTAGTGCTTTACCCATCGCCAGCATCTGACGTTCGCCCCCAGAAAGGGTGCCAGCTCGTTGCGATCGCCGCTCGGCCAAGCGGGGAAAGCAATCAAAGATTTCTGCTTTTAAGCGATTGAGATTAGCCTGAGGACGCACAAAAGCCCCCATTTCCAAGTTTTCTTCAACAGTCAGCGCCCGAAATACATTGGCAATTTGAGGCACATAGCAAACCTCCCGTTGCACGATTTGATTGGGCTTTAGACCCGTAATGTCTTCCCCATTCAGCCAGATTTTACCAGCGCGAGGAGTTAATAACCCTGCGATTGTCTTAGCCAAGGTTGATTTGCCTGCCCCATTCGGCCCAATTAATCCGACAAGTTCTCCGTGGTGAAGCTGAAGATTGACCCCCTGCAAAATATCCAGGTCTTTAATGTAGCCAGCATAGACATCCTGGACTTGGAGAAGCGGTATTTGGGACATGAGTACTTGCGGAATGAAGGGACGGAAGAATTTTCTCGTGACCGGTTAAAAAACGAGTGATTTTCTCTCTCGTTTTTAAGCAGCCTCCCAGAAGACCAGAACAACTGAAGTTTGGCTGGTTACCCACCGCCTTATTCCAGAAGATCTGGATTGTGGCTCTGGTCAAACTGCTTGAGACAAAGCCAAGTGTTCAACCACTAACGCTGGACAGAACTACTTAAATCGCTATCGCCATGAGAAGCATAGCAACAGCGATAGAAAAGAAAGATTAAGGCAATCTTAATGGAATTTCTCTGCTTCCTTTCAGCCTATTCGGGAGTTTTCTGGAGGTCAGGGCGCTCGGATGGAAGGATCGCCCCCTCTACCGGGCAGACCTGTAAACAAATGCCACAATCAATACAAGTGGCAAAGTTGATCCAATACCAGTCTGTCCCTTTCTCATTTTTACCGGGTCCCTGGTCGATACAGGCAACGGGGCAGGCATCCACACAGTCGGCCACGCCTTCGCAAATATTTGTCACAATACTGTGGGGCACAGAGTTTTCTCCTTTAATAGTGATTCCCAACTTTGCGATGGTGTACGGCTGTGAGGGCATCGGCCTTAGAGACTCGCCCCGTTTCTACACGACTGTAAACCAGCCAGTGGTCAGTGGTTTCCATACGGCTGACGACCTCGCATTCTAAATAGGCCAGAGCGTCTGCCAGAATTGGTGCACCATGACTGGCAGGGTAGGTTTTAACCCCGGCAAACCGATCCGCTCCAGGGGCAAAGCGTTTCAGAAAGTGCTTCATTAGGGGTTGATAGTTATCTTCCTCTAGGACATTCAGAACAAAGCGATCGCCAACATGCATAAAAGACTCAATTGCCCGATCCTTGGCCACAGCAATGGTGATCCCCAGGGGCTTGAGGCTGGCCTGGGCAACCCAGGAGGCCAGCATGGCGCTGGAAGCTTCTCCCTTTTTAGCCGTAATGATGTAGAGACCGCCGCTGAGGCGACCCAGGGCTTTGTCTAAATCGTGATCGAGGGATTTCATCTGCTGAATCGCGCGATCGCGGGTGATTAGCTGGCCTAGGTCGGTACCGGCTTCGTGGCACAGTTGGTAGGTGGCTGCGGTAGGGGTTTCCTTGATCAGGATGGGGGCAAATCCTTCAACTAGGCCTGCTTCTTGAAGGCGGTTACGCAGAGGATAAACAGATTCATCATCGCCTCCGCCCGACTCAAACAGCCCAAAGACCTGCTTCTCATGAACGGCTGCCAGAATGGTGCTGATGGCTGCTTGCACCTGGCTTGGCCGATTTTGGGGCGGCATCCCTAAAACAACTCCAGTGGCAATATCGACCAATTCGCGCACTTCGGATGGCTCCACTAGGCGTAAATCGACAAGCTCAACGACCACTTCCGTTTTGGCAATCCCTGCTGCAATCGCCTGGGCGAAGCGATCGCTCTCGCCGTATTCAGGCATGTAGAAAAGAGCCACAGTTTTTTCGGCCTTGGCCTTATCTTGGCTCCATGCTTGATAGCGGTTGACCCATTCTTCCCGGTGATGTTGCAGCAGGGGGCCATGCCCTGTCGCAATCAGGTGAATGGGTGGTAATTGGCGGAGGCGCTTAATCGCCGACAATACCGAACGCGCGTTTGGCCCCATCAGGCAGTCGTAATACAGGCGAAAATCGGCCTCTAACAGATCTGGACTTTCATCATAGGTGCAGTCATCGCAGTAATGCATGCCAAAGGCATCACAAGTGTAGAGAATGCCCGTGCCGTGGTCGTAGGTAAAGATGGTGTCAGGCCAGTGCAGGTTGGGGGCTGAAACAAACTCCAGCTCATGACCATTGCCTAAATTAAGCCGATCGCCACTTTTCACTAGCTGGCGTTCAAAGGGCTGATGCACAAATCCTTCCAGGAACTGAATGGCCACCTTTGCGCCGACGACAACTGCCTGGGGTGCCAATTTCAGCACCTCTGCCACAAGGCCGCTATGATCAGGTTCGGTATGGCTGATGACAAGGTAATCAATTGCAGCCGGGTCAATCAGGCCCGTGAGTGCATCCAGATAAAGCTGGCGAAACTTTTCGTGGGAGGTATCGACCAGAGCCACTTTTTCGCCCCGAATCAGGAAAGAGTTGTAGGTCGTACCGTTTTGGAGGGCAAACTCAATATCGAAGCGGTCTCGATCCCAATCAAGACTGCGAATCGCGGTTGTATCTTGCCCAATCACCGCCGTCTCAAGCGTCAATCGAGGTTGAGTGGGTTTTCCGATCAGGGCGACCATGGGCTACCTTCCTTGCAATCTAAACGCCTCTGTCTTTATCTTTGTCTAGAAAACAAGAGTTTGTAAAGTTTTATTAGATAAAGGCTCTCATTAGTTAGGCTAATCAGCGCCGAAAATTGTCCGGTGGGGGCGTTATCAGGCTTTTACCAAAACCACTCCCGCCTCGATTTTGACCGGGTAGGTGGGCAAGGGGCGATCTGCGGGGCCAGCTTCAACGGTTCCCTGCCGCGAGAACTTCGCCCCGTGACAGGGACAGGCCAATAGCCCTGAATCTTTTTGCCAGGCTACGGTACAACCGGCATGGGTGCAGATAGGGTTAATTGCCTGCACGGGGTTGGGTGCTGCTGCGCTGATCAGCAGTAACTGGCCGCCGGCAAAATCTTCAACTAGAACTTGGCCCATGTTTTCCAGGTCTGCTAGCTGAATAATTGGCTGAAACCCATCTGGGCGTGGGGTTGCTATCGGTTTACGCGATTCTGGTGTGGGGATTTTAGTAGTTTGGGGAGAGCAGGCTGCGATCGCAAGAGGAAGAGAACTGGCAAGACTACCAACCCCTACCCAGCCAATAAACTCACGTCGGTTCACAGCGTTTCATTCCATTCGTTTTTGTTCCATCATAGACGGTGTGCGACCCAGCTTCCAACCGCTGCAATCGCTAGTTATTTCTAGAAGACCCGACCGCAATCGAATTTAAGCAAGGGGTTTAACCGCTGCTTGACTGACAAAACTAAGAAACCGGGATGCGGCTAAGAACCGTGAATTCACACTTGAGCGCATCCTCGTGTTGTCGCCTCGACGCAATCGCAGGTTGAGGGTCGGGAACACAGGATAGAAACGGACAAACTCGAACCTTCCATTGATGAGTGATAGCAAGGCGAATCCAGTTCCACCCAAATTTGAGATAACTCCTGCCTCGCTTCCAGTGAGCATCCACTTGACGACGCTGGTCTGAATCCACCACTTGTCTCCCTGGCAGCACCAGAAACAACATCGTCAAGGCCATCACCCCACATAATTGGGACAGGGCAAAGTTGTCCCGCAGTTTGGAAGCTTCCAGATGAAAGCCCTTGGATGGCAAAGCTAAAAACGATTCTTCCACACAGAACCTCAAACGGTATTGAGCGAAGGTTGGTAAGGTTGCGGGTTCATCGCTGGCAATCACCCAATCCTCATCGCTTCGCTTGTCATGGGCAAAGGCAAGATACAGGTTGGGATAAGGTTGGGTTTTACCGATAGATACCATCGGGGTGAAGAAGGTTTGTCTTGGTTGCAACTGTACCAATGAGACCTGGTGCCATTGTCCCTGCCGCTGCAATTGGAAGGAGCGTTTGATGCGGATACGAAAATGCCACCCCCAGTTCTCCTTAAGCTACTTCATCAACTTGCTATCGGCAAACCCCCGAGCTGCCAACCGAACAATGGCGACTCCATCAGGCATGACTCGTGCGACTTGCCGCAGAACCCGTTGAATTGTCCACAATCGAACGGTGCTGCTTGCTTGCGTGACAATTCGCCAAGCAATGGGAAGGG
>CALIDI010000057.1 GCA_938023035.1 uncultured Leptolyngbyaceae cyanobacterium
CGCCCTGACGCTGCAATTACTGCTCCCAGAAGTGCTGCTCTGCTGACTTCTGATTCAAGTTGAGCAATCACGACACTGACTGCAATCGTTTGGTTTCGACCCGCGATTGGTTGAGGTCAAAATATAAAACAGAGATACTGGTGTAAGGTGTGAGTTAGTCTACTGGCGAGTTCGACTGCGCAGACTAGCGCCTCCTTGGATGTTAGAGAGGCTGGCAGTAGATTTAATTACCAGGGTCGCTCAGCAGGAAGCTCCAAGTTGTCAGGTATAGTAACCCCTTCATTTAAGCTCGATCATTAGCCGCATGAGTTTCATTTCGCTTTTAGGCGTAAGGCTTTCAACTCTGCCTATTTTAGGTTTGATTCAACCCTAGGGTCGCTATTCGCCGGGTTACTGAGTCTATTGGGGGAAGGGTATGGGAGCGTTGCCCCTAGCCAGGGGTTCCACCCGGTAGCTATGACTGTGGCAGAAATCCTAGGTATCAAAGAACTTGGGGTAGGAAAAATTTTTTGAATAACTTTGGTGTTCAGGTTGACAGAGTACTATGATTTTCGCTAATTTGATAAATGTTGAGTCCAAGCGCCCCCATCGTCTAGAGGCCTAGGACACCTCCCTTTCACGGAGGCGACGGGGATTCGAATTCCCCTGGGGGTATAGAGATTAATTTAGTTCTGTAGAACCACCCGCTGTAGGGTGGTTTTTTAGTGGAAGAAATTAATGATATAAGCTCATAGGGCTTTTCCTGTCAGATAGGCAGTGTGGGCTAAGGCTGGGAGGAGTTACAGGAGTTCTACCTCTAGCTGGGGGTAGCGCCTCTATTCCCCTGCTTGAACGGTTAATGCACTGGCTTAGCGCTACACTTTGCCTGCAAGGGCAGGAAATGTACCCAAAGAGATTCCATTTTCTGTTGGCTTATAGGTTTAGCGTTTTTATCGAGCGAGTAGATTTGTCTCGCACGATGAGTGGTTGCTCAGGCCATTACCATGCCACCATCTACATTCATAACCTGACCTGTGATGTAAGCCGCTGCTGGATCCGCGACCAAAAACCGGATCATACCAGCTACCTCTGCCGGTTGCCCGTAGCGACCGAGGGGAATAAATTTCAGAATTGCATCTGTATCCAAGTCGCTGGTCATATCTGTGGCAATAAAGCCTGGTGCCACTGCATTAACGGTAATACCCCGGCTAGCCAGCTCTTTAGCCACTGTTTTGGTAAATCCGATGACGCCTGCCTTGGCAGCGCTGTAGTTTGCCTGCCCTGGGTTACCCATTTGACCTGCTACGGAGGTGATGTTGACTATTCTGCCTGAGCGCTGCTTCAACATAATCTTGCTGACCGCACGGCTACAGAGAAACACCCCTGTGAGATTTAGGTCGATCACAGCCTGCCACTCCTCTGGTTTCATTCTTAGGAGTAGTGTGTCGCGGGTAATTCCAGCGTTATTCACTAAAATATCGATCCGGCCCCATTTCTCCATGACTGCATTGACGAGGGTATCGACTTGATCTGCTTTTGAGACATCGGCCTGGAGGGCGATCGCCGAGCCATAGCCCTGAGTCATAATTTCAGCAACGACCTGTTCAGCGGCACTGCTCGAACTGGCGTAGTTCACCACAACGCTTGCGCCCTCTGCCGCCAGGGTGAGTGCAGTTGCTCGTCCAATTCCGCGTGAAGCTCCTGTGACAATGGCAACTTTTCCTTTTAAGCGTTGTAAACCTTCTGGCAAAATATCCATCGATGCCTTCTCCCAAACCTATCAACAACTGCCCCAGCAGGCGTTATTCGGAGCTAGGGCGCTAGTTCATCATAAGGGGAAAGAGGCCGCAAGCTAAAATACCCAACAAGTCAGCAGCGGGCCAGTCAGTTTAGTAGACCACATTAGTAGACCACAGTGGAAATCAGCCGACTGTTCAGGAAGCTGGAACCTCGAACGCAGTGAGATGGTTCACCTTGCACCTGACATTTTGAATACCGCTTAGGGGTACTAGAGTTAGGGTGCCGTCACAGTTGAAGAAGAGGGCGGTGTCTGAGCCTCTTGCTCACTCAAAACCCAGAATGCATCAAAGCTCTGGGCGTCTATAGTGGCAGAGTTGGTAGTGCTAATACTCCGAATCGTGCCGAGTACTCGCTGCACCTCCTGCACAATTCCCTGATATTCTTTTGGGACTGTTGGCATTACCAGACTGTAGATGAAAGAAAGGGAAGACCCCATGTTGACATAGAAATAGCCTTCATTCGGTCTGGGCAATGTCTGAGTAGCGGTTTGAAACGTATAGGTAGGAGCCAGGGGCAGGTAGGGTTTGGGTGCTAGTTGGGGCAAGGTGCCTATCCCAGAGGTAATTAGCAGGGTATTGTCGTCTAACCAGCCGTAGGCGATGCCGCTGACTGGTTTTCCCCGTTCTAGAGTTTCCCAACTAGTGAAGGAATTTCCTTTAAACTGGCGGGTAATAATTCGCAGGGTTCCTGCATTGGCTCGCATGCGCCTATCCAGCTTTTGCAGTGCGTTCTCCGCTGCTGGGCGATCGCTGGTTTGCACAATCAACCCTACCCCTAAATCAAAGCCGGGGGCCAAAATGCTGAATAAGCTTCCCTTGGCTGGGAATAGAAAGAAAACATATTCGCCATCCAGCCAGGGCACTAAGTCAGCGTCAAAATCTAGCCCTAGATTTTGACGGAAGCCGAAGCGATATTGCTCAAGAATCGGTTGAAATTCAGCATCCTCCTTAGAAAGATCCAGAAATGTTTCCCATTGCTGCTTAAAGTTACGGCTATTCGCCGAGAGAAACGTAGCCCCAGGTAACCGCTGCAAAATTTGGGTTGGTTCTGCAACCGGCTGGGACACCCACTCCGGCTTGGGTGTGGTGTAGTAAGTATTGGTTTGAGAACGAACCCCATTGGGAACAGCCCAAACAAAACTATCAACAGCTTGATAGTCTCTCAGCAGGCGCTCTGTTTGCTGAAGGTTGAGCTTGGGGGAGAACAGCCGCGGCGAACCTGGGAGTGTTTTTCGATCAAGGCGATTAACTAGCTGTACGGCAGCAGGCAAATCACTATACAGGGTCAATAAGGAAGACTGATATTGGGGATGGGCCAGAGTACGTTGAAAGGGGGGATAGGTTGCAAGGCGCGCGGGGTTATCCACAATCGCATCGATCATGCGCTCAAGAGCTTGGGGCGTTTGCGCCACAATGAAGTGCCCGGGTAAGCGGGCGATCGCCAGGCCGGGTACTGTCACACCTGTGTCACCTGGTAATGGCAGCGGTGCTGGGAGATTGGGTGGCAGATCCAACTGCGCTTGGTTGCCTCCTGGTGGCGCTTGGAGTCGGAATTGACCCGCTTGCTCAGTACCGGCTAGGAGCAGCTGCAATGAATGGGTCAGCTTCGCACCGGGGAAGAATGGGCTGCTAACCCTAGAGGATGGGGCTAAGCTAGAAACAGGACTAGGCAACGGCTCAGCAGGAGCCTCTTCTGACTCATCAGGCCCAGGGGCACCCCCAGGCATCTGCGGCTGCCAAACCAACAGGGGCACTCCCTTATATTCGCGATCAGCATCGGGATTCCCCCGCGCCTCTTTAAGTTTGACAAGGAAGGCGTCGGCTAAGGGCTGATTCGCAATCGAAGCAATTAGCAGAGTGACATTTTCAATCGCTTCTGGCTCATTGACGGCAGGCATCACAGCGATCGCAAACTGATCCCCCAACCAACCCTTAACATCCCCCACTGTGATTTGGGGAGAAAGGATAAAGAGCGGCAGTTGATTAAAGGGTAAAAATGCTAACTGGGCCTGATAAGGATTAAATCGGTTCAGGTCTTGCCACAACTCAGGCCTCAGGTTGACCCGCAGCACCACAGCCATATTACTCGGCAACACCTCTGCAATATCTGATGATCTAACTGCAACCGAGGCAGTCTGGGCAACGGCCAATGGAGGCACGAGCAATGGCCCCAAGGCGGGCAAACAAGCAGACAGCAGCCCTGTCAACACCAGAGAAAAACGACGTAGCAAGATTCTCCCCTCCACCGTTAACGCATGACGTTGCAACAACAAAAACCCAAAAAACAAGCAACACAGCCTTTACCAGCAAACGGCTGACTGATTGACTTAAACTCCAGCACAAGCGCAAACCGCTTGTTTCTTTACAGAGACATCTTGGATGCTGAGCTTAGACAAGGTTGCTTTCCACCTCTGACCCTGGACAAATGCACCGAAGCTACCGCTTTATCAAGCTAGTTGATTTTTTGATGGTTGTCACAAGATATTCCACGTCATTTCATAATTGGGCTGGTACTCCCTGCCCAACTTTTTACCGATCAATTTCCACGACGCCCAGAGATTCATGAATCACTAAAATTGCTGTCATGCGTCACAACTTAATTCATTGAGTAGGACAATATCAATCTGGAGCAACAGTGGAAAGCGGCTGAAGCGGATATCCTAAACTTGCTGAGTACCTGAGAAAATATCTCATCAAGCCTATCCTCTGGTAACCCTGACGACTCAAGTCGCAGTGATACGGACAGAACCTGCCTCCGTAAGTTACGAAAGGCTTCTAGTGACGTAGGCGAGCTGCACGCATGTCGTCACAGTTCAAACCGTCGGACACGTTGCAAACACCCTTTTAGAACCTTAGTTACCGAGTGGCATCCGGGAATGGGATTAAGCGTAGTCCTAATTCGCATAACTTGATGGTGCAGCCCACCACCCAAAAGAGGAATCAATAAAGAGAAATCAAGACGATGGAGTGGCGGCTGAACTTGTCGATTGATTCAAAACGGTGCGACACAATAGGTTAGGATATTGCTGACTTCAGCGCTGAACCTATTGTGTCAGGCCGGTGCGATCGCCCCTTTTCCCTTTCTCGCTATCTCCTCGCGCCATTAACCACTTACCCACTGCAATGGAGGTTACCTGTGCCAACCCGCGTAATTCTAGTGCGTCATGGTGAAAGCAGCTACAACGTTGAGCGCCGTGTGCAGGGCTATTTAGACGAGTCAACCTTGACGGAAACAGGGAAGACAATGGCACAGCAAGTGGGCATGGCCCTCCGGGATTTGCCCATCGACATGACTTACACTAGCCCCCTGCAACGAGCAAAGGATACAGCCAACATTATTTTGGCTCAGTTAAATGATTCTCCTCGACTGACGGTAACAGAGAGCCTGAAAGAAATTAACCTGGCCTGTTGGGAAGGGTTGCTCTTTCGCGATATAGAAGAGAAATATCCCGATCAGTATCGCCAATGGCGTGATGCCCCTGACCAACTTTGTATGCAGGTGACCGATGCCGAAGGGCGCGTGCAAGATTACTACCCTGTGCAAGCCCTGTACGAACGCGCCAAGCAGGTTTGGCAAGAAATTCTCTCCAATCATGCCGGGCAAACAGTTTTGATTGTGGGCCATAGCGGCATTAATCGGGCATTAATCAGTACGGCCATTGGCCTTACAGCCGAGCAGTATCAGGTGATCAATCAGGCAAACTGCGCGATTAGCGTTTTGAATTTTGCCGCTGGGTTTGGTTCACCGGTTCAAATTGAGTCGCTGAATCAAACGGCTCATTTGGGGCTGCCGCTGCCAAACCCACACAAGGGTGAACAGGGTGCACGGCTGGTGCTGGTGCGTCATGGCGAAACGCAATGGAACCGCGAGAAGCGGTTTCAAGGACAAATTGATGTGCCCTTAAATACAACAGGGCGTTTGCAAGGGGAACAGGTGGCTCAATTTCTTAAGTCCATTCCTCTGCGCTATGCCGTCAGCAGCCCACTGCTGCGCCCTAAGGAAACGGCAGAAATGATTTTGCACTATCATCCTGCCGTTAAGCTGGAGTTGGAACCGGATTTGAAAGAAATCAGTCATGGTCTCTGGGAGGGCAAGCTCGAAGCTGAAATTGCCGCAGCATTTCCAGGTATGTTAGAGCAGTGGCAGACGGCTCCTGCAACGGTGCAGATGCCTGAAGGGGAAAATTTGCAGGATGTCTGGAAACGCGCGATCGCGGCTTGGGAAAGAATTGTACAGGCCGCCATGGAACGACCAGAGCGAGGAATCACTTTAGTGGTGGCCCACGACGCGATTAATAAAGCCATTCTTTGCCATGTAGTAGGGTTAGGCCCAGAGAGCTTCTGGCGGTTTAAACAGGGGAATGGGGCCGTTAGCGTGATTGATTACCCCAAGGGGCTGGCAGGTAAACCTATCCTGCAAGCGAGTAACATCACCGCCCATCTGGCCGGAGGGGTACTCGATCAAACAGCAGCTGGAGCATTGTAGGGATGAGCGATCGCGATGCATGAATTGCTCCAACAGGTTCGGTTGTTAGACCCCTTGGCAGGAACCGATCACATTGTTGATTTGTTACTGGAGTCAGGGGTGATTCGGGCGATAGCGTCTCATCTGAGCGACCTACCAGAGGCGACCATCGTATACGATTGCCGAGGCATGGTGGCTGGGCCGGGTTTGGTCGATCTCTACAGCCATTCTGGGGAACCTGGCCATGAGGAACGAGAAACCCTCGAATCCCTTATGCAGGCAGCGATCGCGGGTGGTTTTACTCGCATCCATCTGCTCCCTGATACCCAGCCCGCGATTGATAACCTGGCGACCGTGACCTGGTTAGCAGAACGCCAAGCAGCGATCGCCCAAAAAAGTCTAGCCCCCCTCCCCCGGGTGGGCTGCTGGGCCGCGCTCACCCAAGCTGCCCAGGGACAACAAATGAGTGAAATCGCCGAACTAGCAGCGGCCCAGGTCGTTGGTTTTGCAGATGGCTATCCCTTAGGGAATCGCCTGCTGCTACAGCGACTGCTAGAATATGCTCGCCCCTTGCAAAAGCCCATTGCCCTTTGGGCCTGTGACCCTGATTTAACTGGCAATGGGGTCGTGCGGGAGGGAGATACGGCCCTATTGCTAGGATTACCCGGAATCCCAGCGATCGCAGAAACAACGGCGATCGCTACGATCTTAGAGTGCGTCGAAGCCCTGGGTACCCCTGCGCATCTGATGCGGGTTTCAACCGCTCGTGGTGTGGCGCTGATTCAGGCTGCAAAGGCTCGCCATCTGCCGATTACAGCCAGCACCACCTGGATGCACCTGTTACTCAATAGTCAGGATCTCATCAGTTATAACCCCAACTTACGCCTGGCTCCCCCCTTGGGAAACCCTACCGATCAGCAGGCACTCATTGCCGGTGTGGCCAATGGGGTCATTGACGCGATCGCAATTGACCACACTCCCTACACCTATGAGGAGAAAACGGTTGCCTTTGCAGAAGCTCCTGCCGGTGCGATCGGGTTAGAGTTTGCGCTGCCTTTACTCTGGCAAAACCTGGTAGCAACAGGAGAACTTTCTGCCCTGACCCTATGGAACGCCCTCAGCACCCAACCCGCCCGATGTTTGCACCAGCCCCCTCCGGCTCTGGCAATCGATCACGCGGCTGAATTAGTGCTCCTCGATTTGCGCAAATCCTGGGAGATTCATCCCGCTCTGCTGCGCTCCCAGGCCCACAATACGCCCTGGCTGTACCGAAAGATTGAGGGGCAAGTCACCAAAGTATGGACAAATGCCAGAAGAATCGAAATGAATCCAATAGATCAATCAATCTGTGCATCTAGAGGTCAATGACTCCAGTGATACTACGGAATCAGATGCAACAAACACCATTTTTCTGACGAAAACCATACTATTCCCGTACATTCTCTGAGAACCCACAAGTTCCTCTTCACGGGATTACCGGAGTTTTGAAGGTTAGATAAATTCATTTAACTTGAATGTTTAGTTGATCCAGCCATCCGTCAATAATAAGCGTGAAGTTGTCGATAGTACTGAGAGATTTCTTGGGATTAGGCAGCTTTTGATACTGTCTATCGTCCGTATCAGGAGGGTAAACTTAACTGTTATCCTGCTTACTCGAGGTGTTAAAAGTGTAACTTCCCTGTGATGTAAAGCTTCAAAATCCTCTTCCAAGGGAGATTAACGCACACTGTATCTACCGACTAAGACAAAGGGAAAAACCTCGAAGGCGGTATTTCCTTCAACATTTGATAAAACTTTGTATCCACAAAGATTCGTATCTAATGATACGCAGGCTTAGTCAACTTTCATTAGTTGCACGGCTCCTAGCGTTATCTTCTGGATTGATCTGATGGTCTAAAGGAATGCTTTCGAGATCTAGATTGCTGGTTTTCAGTCTTCTTTGTCTTTGTAGAGTTACTTGAGATTTGCTGTTTCTGAAAGTTTCTAGAACTCAACCATTCATTATCTAGAAGCGCATTTTTATCGTCGAGGTTTATATCTGTGACCGCATTTTCCTCTGAGACAGTTATCATTCACCAGATGCTTGCTCAGCAAGCAGCCACTACCCCCCACGCGACGGCGATCGCGGCTCCTGGCCGTACACCCCTTAGTTATCAACAATTATTAAGCCAATTCACAGAGGTCGCCACAACACTCGCCTCCATGGGGATTGGGTTCGGCAAGCGAGTTGGCATTGTACTGCCCAGTAGCCCAGAATTGGCCGTTGCCATTCTGGCGATTTCTGCCTGCGCGACCAGCGTACCTCTTAACCCGGCTTATAGCGTGGCCGAGTTTGAAGCTTACCTCAGGGATACTTCCATTGATGCGGTGATCGTACTGGCTGGGGAGGCTTCTCCAGCGATCGCCGCTGCACACCATTGTCAAATCCCAGTGATTCAGCTACATCCCGATTTGGCGGCGGCTGCCGGTACTTTTCATTTAACCACCACCGCCGAGCTTGAGCCAGTGGCGGTCAGCTACGCCACAGCGACAGATATTGCCTTGATTTTGCACACCTCAGGAACGACTTCACGGTCAAAGATTGTGCCGCTCAGTCACGCCAATATCTATGCCGCTAGCCAAAATGTCATTGCCGCTCTGGAATTAGGGCCAAGCGATCGCTGCCTCAGTGTTATGCCTCTATTTCACAGTCAGGGGTTGATTGCCGGATTGATCGCCTCTCTCTATGCCGGGGGAAGCGTTGCTTGTGCCCCCTCCTTCGATGCAGCACAGTTCTATCTATGGTTAGATGAATTACGCCCGACCTGGTACACAGCGGTTCCTACCATTCACCAGGCGGTTCTCAGCATCGCCAAGCAGTACCCAGATATTTTGGCACGTTGTTCACTCCGGGTCATTCGTTCCGCTTCTGCGTCCTTACCCGTTCCGGTTTTCCGCGATTTAGAAACAACCTTCAATGTCAAAGTGATTGAGGGCTATGGCCTAACGGAAGCGTTTCAGATTACCAGCAACCGCATCTCCCGTCCTCAAAAAATCCGGTCGGTCGGCTTACCCGTGGGTACCGAAATTGCCATTATCGATGCGGCTGGAACGTTTCTTCCCCCAGGTGCTGTCGGCGAGGTGGTCACCAAGGGTGGCAATGTGATGCAAGGCTATGAGAACAATCCCCAGGCAAATGCCACAGTATTTCTGGATGGCTGGCTGCGCACAGGGGATCAGGGCTATATCGATGATGAAGGGTATCTTTTCTTAACTGGACGGTTGAAGGAGTTGATTAACCGTGGCGGAGAAAAGATTACCCCGTTAGAAGTAGAAGAAGCGTTGTTGGAGCATCCCCACGTTGCGGAGGCAGTTGCCTTTGCTGTTCCCCACCCTCGTTTGGGTGAAGATGTTGCAGCAGCCGTGGTGGCAAAACCGGGTGCGGCTGTGACAGGGCGATCGCTGCGCCAGTTTCTCGCCAGCCGGTTAGCCGAATTCAAAGTTCCCAACCAGATTGTGCTGCTGCCGGAAATTCCCAAAAGCTCAACGGGTAAGTTTAAGCGTTCAGAATTAGCCGTGACGCTGAAGCATCACCTGCAGACAGCCTATGTTGCCCCAACCAATGCCCTAGAAGTGCAGCTTGTGCAGATTTGGCAGCAGACTTTGCAGATGGAGCCTATCGGCATTGATGATAACTTCTTTAGTCTGGGTGGAGACTCCCTCCAAGCAGTACAGATGGTGGCCGCAATTGAGCAACAACTGCAACGGCAATTGCCGAATGATGCTTTGTTTCAGGCTCCCACAATTCAGCAATTGGCAGAATTAATGCGGCAGTTAGAGTCGGCAACGACTTGGAACTCTCTGATAACGATCAAATCTAGTGGCAACCGCACTCCTCTATTCTTGATCCATGATGTTGAAGGAGAGACGATTCTCTATCGCACTCTCGCCCTGCAACTTGACCCAGAGCGTCCAGTCTATGCGCTGCGGCCTCTGGGGCGAGAAGGCTTCCCGATTTTGCAAACGCGGATTTCGGAGATGGTAGACCACTATCTCGCTCAGATCCAGCAGGTGCAGCCCCAGGGGCCTTATCTGCTAGGGGGGCTGTGTGCAGGGGGTGTGCTGGCTTATGCCCTGGCGCTGAAACTGGAGGCCCAAGGAGAAACTGCTGATGTCTTTTTATTCGACGCGGCTGCTCCTAAAGCCCCGAAACACTCGCCCCATCGACAACGGCTGCAGCGGCTTACCGCTCGATTGCAAGAGGTTCAACATACCAGCCACCTTGAGAAAATGTTGTCTACAGCTCTGGTTATTCTGAATAAGGCGAAAAATCTAACCACCTATTTGGCGCGATCGCACTGGCAGCGCTTGCAAACCTACGCGCGGATCAGTGGCCTCCGCTTTTGCCTCGATCGCCAGTTACCATTGCCCTGGTTTTTGCGCCAACTGTCTGTGCGACAGGTCTATCGCTATGCGATTCGCGAGTTTCATCCCTCCCCCCTCCGTCGGAGTCGGCTGATTCTCTTTCGTGCAACAGAGAAGTTAATCACAAATCTTCCTGGCATTGATGATGAACCCTTTATGAATCTTTATAGCGATTCATTGTTAGGGTGGGGAAGCTGCTCGACTCAGCCAGTCCAAGTCTTTGACGTGCCCGGTGGCCATTCCAGCATGTTGCAAGAGCCGCAGGTGCAGGTTTTGGCAGAAAAAATGCGAGCGTGTTTGCAGCCGGTTCTCAAGGTAGATACGTCCTCTGGTTTGGGGCCGCTTCCATTGGCCAATGTACTTTCCAGGGATTATTAAAAATGCCATAAAAAAGCCCTGGAGATCTCTTCTCTAGGGCTTTCACACAAGGAATCAAGGTTTTTGTTCAATAAGTTTTTCTATCTCTTCTCTCAAGCCTGTTTGGGGTTGCGGCAGAGCCAGTCATTCCACCGCTTGCAAACTACATTTACTCAGGATTTTTTTGAGTTTGGATGTAGAGAATGATGAGAAACACTGCTGGGACTAGAACAAAGAGAATACTGGCAATGAACCCCAGATCATTAACTTGCATAGACCTGCCTACCCGTTGAGTCAGTATTTACAGAAATAGAATACCATCGCGCCTGCGCCATCCTGTGGGGAAACCCCAAATTGGTGAAGCTAGTGAGCCGATTTGAAATATTTCTTTAACTTTGCCAGATTTGTCAGATATGTGATTGCTCTGAAAGGGGTTTTCCCGTTTAGAAATCTTTAGGTCTAATCACAGTTTAAAGCTAGAATCCAAAATCCTATGAATCACTGGGTGCAGCATCTGCGCGGATTGATGACACTCGTAGTGGCCGATGCTTGCCCGCTGTGTGGGCGTCCTGCTGCTAATGATTTTTGCTCGGCCTGTCAGCGTCAGGTACAGACCTGCGCCTTGCCGCCAGCGGTGAGTAAGGTGAAGGCAGATGGCTATGCTCTTTTCGCCTGGGGTCGATATGGAGATGCACTGAAGCGGGCGATTGCCGCGCTGAAGTATGACAAACGCTTGGAGTTAGCCCGCCCTCTGGGGTATCGGATGGCCGATGCTTGGCTGGCAACTCCGAGCCTGCCAAAACAATTGGTGGTGGTGCCGATTCCGTTGCATGTCAGCAAGCAACAGCAGCGGGGGTTTAACCAGGCCGAACAATTGGCGATTCATTTTTGCGACCAGACGCGCCTCCCCCTTGCCCGCCAGGGGCTGACAAGACATCTGGAAACCACCGCCCAGTTTGGCTTATCGGCAACGGAGCGATTGCGCAACCTGGAACATGCCTTTTCTGTTGGGAGTGCTTTTGCCAAACAGCGACCCCAGCACCCGGTTTTGCTATTGGATGACATTTACACGACTGGGGCAACCATCCGCGCAGCTACTCAAGCCCTGCGCCGACAGGGCATCCGTGTTTGGGGGGCAGCGGTTTTGGCTCAGGCGATGATGGAGCGATCGCCCTAAATGCCCTATCCAGAACGCTCGACAAAACTACTTTGCAGAACCACTTTGTTGAAATCGCTATGAGAGCCTTGGCCATCAGTCGCTGGGTGCGATTAAACTAAAGATGTTTCGGGGATAGGAAGGGGCAATTCCCCCACTTCCTGTACTTCCAGTCAATTGAGTAGGCCTTCTAGCAAGTCGAACAGTGGTTTCCTGTCCTTGCTACTAAGGCGCTGCGCTATAGCGATCCGGTTACTTGATTTTCCACCAACGGCTGCCCTATGTCACTGACCCCTACTCACCGTACCAAGCTTGACGATACAGATGATATGCTGTTCTATTCTTTTCCCCGGTTTGTTACCCATGTTGACGAGGGCTTTATTCAGCAATTGACCCAGCTTTATCGAGAACGGCTCCAGCCAAATACTCGCATTTTTGATCTGATGAGCAGTTGGGTTTCTCACTTGCCAGAAGAAATGACCTTTACCCACGTGGAAGGGCATGGCATGAATGCGGAGGAACTAGCCCAAAACCCTCGGCTTCACCACTTTTTTGTCCAAAATTTGAATCAAGACCCGAAGTTACCTCTGGAAAATGACTCCTTCGATGCAGTGCTTAATGCTGTATCAGTTCAATACTTGCAATATCCAGAAGCGGTGTTTAGTGAAATCTGTCGGGTTTTGAAGCCGGGCGGCATTGCTATCGTGAGCTTTTCAAATCGGATGTTTTACCAAAAGGCAATTGAAATCTGGCGAGAGGCTAGCGAAACGAGTCGGGTTGCCTTAGTCAAGCATTACTTTAAGGCGGTACCAGGGTTTAATGAACCGGAGGCGATTGGACGGCCCTCCCAGGTTCCCTCGGTTCTGAGGATGATGGGGTTACCAGGGGGAGATCCCTTTTATGCGGTGATGGCAACCAAGGCAAACACGGCTTCGCCATCCCTGGCCTAGGCTGGGATTGCTTCTAAACCAGTGCCGCTTCAGGGATAGCACCTTGCATCTTCGTGAGCCAGGTGACCAGGTTCTCTACTTGTTGGTCAGCATTCAGGATTCCCAGTCCGCGTACTGTGACTTTACCAGGGGTATAAACGAACCGAGAATGGAGGTTTTCCGGTAGGTTGGCTTTCAGCAAATTCCAGGCGGGTTCGGCCATTGGGGTTTCTAACGAGATGTGCTGGTTACCTTCGGGCTTGATCCGGGCAAAGCCAAGCTGCCGGGCGATCTGTTTTAACTCCATCACCCGTAGAAGTTGTTGAGCGGCTTTGGGAAGTGGGCCGTAGCGATCGCTCCAGTCAGCGGCGATTTGGGTCAACTCGTACTTAGAACTGGCAGAAGCCACGGCCCGGTACGCACTCATCTTTTGATCTAAATCAGGAATGTAATCCGCAGGGATAAATGCCGTAAGGTTCAGGTCGATCTGCGTATCATCCACCTGGGGAATGGCTTGCCCACGAATTTCTTGAATGGCCTCTTGCAGCATTTCCACATACAGGTCAAACCCGATCGCATCCATCTGGCCCGACTGTTCTGCCCCCAGCAGGTTCCCCACTCCGCGAATTTCCATATCCCGCATGGCGAGTTGATAGCCTGAACCCAAATGAGCAAACTCCTGAATCGCCCGTAAGCGTTGACGGGCGGTCTCCGTAAGCTGGCTTTGTTTCGGGTAAAACAGCCAGGCGTGGGCTTGAATCCCGGCTCGGCCTACCCGCCCACGCAACTGATAAAGTTGGGAAAGGCCAAAGCGATGGGCATCTTCGATCAGGATGGTGTTGACGCGGGGAATATCTAACCCCGATTCAATAATGGTGGTGCAGACGAGAATTTCGGCTTCCCCCTCACTGAAGGTTAGCATCGTAGCCTCTAGCTCGGTTTCCGGCATTTGCCCATGGGCGATCGCGATGCGTGCGCCAGGAATCATTTCCCGCAAACTAGCGGAAATCTCTTCAATCCCCTCGACCCGTGGCACCACATAAAACACCTGACCACCCCGATCCAACTCTTGGCGAATCGCTGAGCGTACTGTCTCGGCATCATAGGGGGAGAAATGCGTCTTGATTGGACGGCGAGATGGAGGTGGAGTCGTAATCAGACTCATTTCGCGCACTCCCGACAGGGCCATGTAGAGCGTCCGGGGAATGGGCGTTGCACTTAGGGTCAACACATCTACCTGAGTTTTCAGAGATTTGATTTTTTCTTTTTGATTGACTCCGAAGCGCTGCTCTTCATCAATCACCAGCAGACCCAAATCGCGAAATTCTACACCCTTACCCAACAGTTGATGGGTGCCGACAACCACATCTAGTTCGCCCGTTTTAAGCCGCTGCAAGATGGCTTTCTTCTCTTGTAGAGTGCGGAAGCGATTGAGCAAACCGACCTGCACAGGGTAGGGGGCAAACCGCTCCTTGAGTGTATGGTAGTGCTGTTGTGTCAAAATCGTCGTTGGAGCCAATAGGGCCACTTGTTTGCCAGAAGTAACGGCTTTAAAGATGGCTCGAATCGCGACCTCTGTTTTGCCAAAGCCGACATCACCACAAATCAGCCGATCCATCGGGCGATCGCTCTCCATATCTTGCTTCACATCCTGGGTTGCCTTTAATTGATCGGGGGTTGGTTGATAGGGAAACGATTCTTCCAACTCCTGCTGCCAGGGATTGTCTTGGGGGTAAACATAGCCCTGCTGGGCAGCTCGCTGGGCATAGAGCTGTAGCAAATCCACTGCTAGCTTTTTGATCGACTTGCGCACCTTGGCTTTGGTCTTTTCCCAGGCTTTGCCCGAGAGTTTATTGAGTTCGGGAGTACCGCTCCCTGTCCCCCGGAACCGGGAAAGGGCATTGAGCTGATCGGCGGCTACCCGCAGCAACCCATCCGCGTACTGAATGACCAGATATTCGCGGGTTTCGCCACTGATGGTAAGACTTTCGAGCTTGAGGAATCGCCCCACACCATGACTTTTATGGACAATGTAATCCCCCGGTCGTAGTTTATTTGGGTCAACTTGCTTAGAAGCAGCTCGCCGCCGTTTTCGCACATAGCCAGGGGTGGCCAGACTGTGCTGCCCAAAAAACTCTCGGTCAGTGATTACCACAACCCGATAAGTGGGCAAGATAAAGCCCTCTAGCTCCGCCACGCCGGAATACTTCACGGCAACGGGGATGCGCTGGGTTAGCAGTTTGTCGATCGCTAGGTAATCGCGCGGGTTGGGGATAAACTGGGCAGGACAGTCATGCTCCTGTAACAAAGCCACAGTTCGCGAGGGCTGGGCCGAAATGAGCCACGTCGAGAATTTGCGATCGCGTTCCTCCCGCAGCGTCTCGGCCAAGCGGGCAAACTGATGGGGAATGGCTGGCACCGGGCGGCTGGCCAGATTCACCGGAGCCGGTCGGGCCTTTTCTCTCGCGGCGCGTGTTAGGCTGCCCAACGTTTTGACCGATTCTTCGGCTAACTCGGTCAGATAGAGGCAGTCAAACAGCTCAACAGCGGCAAAGGCATCGGCAAAACAGCAATGGATCGGTGGCAAAGGCTTGGCTGTTGCCTCACCCCCTGTTAAACGGTTCTGAGTGTTTACCACTTCGCGGTAGTGATCTGCCACATGCTCAAACCAGCGATCGCCGTGGGCCTTGCATTGCTCTGGCTCATCAATCGCAATCAGGGTATGCTCTGGCAGGTAATCAAGCAAGGAGACCGGCTGCTCAAAAGCAATCCCCAGAAAACGGCGAGCGCCCTCCGGCATTAGCCCCTCGTCTAACCTTTCCTGTTCTTCTAGAGTCAGCCATTGTTTCACCTGTTCCTGCTTTTCGGGGGAGAGGGCCGCTTGAATAATTGGAGTCAGGCTCGTAGGGGTCAGCACCGTTTGGAGAATCCGATCCAGCGATCGCTGGGTAGCCGGGTCAAACTCACGAATTTGCTCTAATTCATCGCCAAACAATTCCAACCGCACAGGCAACTCTGAAGCAACAGGAAATACATCCACAATATCGCCTCGGCGACTCCATTGCCCCTCTGACTCCACCAAAGCAACCCGCTCATAGCCGAGCCAGGTCAACTCATCCCCCAGCCGTCCTAGATTCAGTTCCATGCCCTGGCGTAGGGTCAGGCAGAAAGGCTGAAACGCCTTCGCTGGTGGTAAATGGGGTTGCAACGCTCGCTCTGTTGTCACAATCGCCAAGGAAGCTGCCCCTGCTGTTGTCGCTTCTAGCACCAACGACCCATCGGCCCGAAGACCTTTTTCCTTGTTCTGATTGTGCTGAGACTGCCCCCGACCCAGCACCTCTGCCAATACCTGAAGTTGGCCCCAGACCATCTCGGCTTCTGGATCGAAGGGTTCATAAGGAGATGCCTCCGAAGTCGGATAGAAATGCACAGTTTGCCAACCCATCACCTCCAATTGAGCGGCCCAACGACCTGCTTCCTCTAGGGTGGCGCAAACGACCAGCAGCGGACGCTCTTGGGCACGGGCCAGGGTCGAGCTAACAACCCCCTTGGGCAAACGCGCCAGGCCACTCAGGCGCAGTTGCTGATACTTCCCCAGACTGTTGAGGAGTTCGGCGGTGAGGGGCGATCGCCCTAGGGCACGAATCATCGAAGAGAGCGCCATAGCTGCTGAAATCCAAAGAGCAGAGTCATCCATTTTCACATATTCTAAAAGTCGTTCATAGAATTAGGGAGGTTCTCCCCAGCCTTTGCGGTGCACCTCAAGCCTCCAGGTGGAGTAGAATATGCGCCATCGATACTCTGCGCTGATGGCTTTTCATGACCCAAATCAGTCGGCTAGCACGAGGGTTGGCAGCAATGAAGCAACTGGGTCAAGAGCAAGCATCAACCTCAAAGCAGCAAGATTTCCATCTGATCAGAATTGTCTAAACCCTGCTCAATCAACGGCCGGAGTAGAGCCGTTGTAAACGGAAGTGTGTTTCCAACAGCACCGTCGCGTGAGAAAGGGCAAGCCATTGAGAAATTCTAAGTTAGGAAAAGTTAGAAACCTTTGCTCCTAGAGGACGCTCTAAGGGCCAATCTTCTGGTAGCCCTGACGACTCAAGTCACGGCAGTACGGATAAAGCCCTACCTCCGCAGGTTACGGAAGGATCGTACTGGACTTAGTCCGCTGCGGCGGAGTTGGACTGATGTCATCGCAGTTTTTTAAAATGCCGGATACTGTTCAAATGTCCTCTGAACTGACTGTCTGCAGGGTGCCCTCAGCATGGCGTCAAGCACTGAGCAGTTGTAGAGCAAACATGCCGGGTAATCGGGAACACTCAGCAATTTCTCAACCTATGAAGTCGTGCTCTTTTGGTACTCTTTTGGTAAACTGACCGGCCTGAGTGAAATTGCACCGGAAAAATGTAAAACACTTCTCCTGTTTCGCCAATGCCAAATTGTGCCACAAACTCTTTAGCACGGCGATCAAGGTAGGGACGCGCCGCCTCTGGAGGCAGCTTAGCCGCCATAGCCAAATCTAGGGCAGAAATGTAGCCCTGCTGAGTTTGCAAGAGCCGATAAAACACACAATCAAGCGCCGCCTGCCGCCGCCGCTCAGCCTGTTGTCGCCCCTGCCAACCCCAACCGCAAACAATCAGGGGCAACCCCACTCTTAGCAACGGCACCAGTAGGCCTAGAAGGGAAACAAGCGACCACAACAAGCTAAAAATGGCGCAAAAACCAACAAAATAAATAAAGGGGTTAATATTGCTAGAGGTTGGCTGCTTTGCCATGATGCAACACTCAGAGCCAATAATTCAATTGTACTATACTTGCTTGATTTTGCAAGACTGGCCAGGGGTTAAGGCGATGTCGAATTTTGCTTCGGGTTAGGTCTGCTCCGAGTTTCGCTGATAGCCAGGGTTTGTGACACAGTCATAGAGTAATTGGGCACTATTATACTGATATCGGTTCAACCAGCTAGTTTACCCATCTGCGAGAGAGTAGCAGATTTGCGCTGATACGATCGCCCCATTTGTAGGAGTTCAAGTGATGTCTTTGGAAAGCGCCCAACGATTTCTCGAAGCCGTCGCCTATGACGATGAGCTGCGTGAAAAATTTAACCTGGTGCAAACTCCAGAAGATTTTTTGCGTTTGACTGAGCAGCTTGGTTATAGCTTTACTGCGGCAGAGTTGATGGAAATTGCCAAGGCCGAAGGAGAAAATAAAGGAATCACGACTCGCCGTAGAACAGGGGTATGGCATTGGCTGCGTACGATCAACTGGGTCGATCACTAATATGGCGATGCGGAATGCAAAATGCAGCAGGTAAAGTGAAAAATGCTGAGAATTGAGAATTGAATCGCCTGTAAAACTTACCACAACGCCACAAAGTTAGCGCTTGGTATCTTATCGTTTTGTTCTAGGACACCATCTGCTAGGCAAGCTTTCTGAATGATGAAGACAGTTTTGGGGTTATCAGTTGACCAGTGGATGTGAGTTCATGCGCCTGTTCCATAAAATCTTGCCTTTGTTCTTGGCCACTTTGCTGGCGATCGCGACGGTTTCTGCCCCAGCATCCATGGTAAACGCAACAACCCTCCGCCCTAACGACAATCTGGTCACAGAAGGCATTCCAGCTATCCCGTTAGCACTCGTAGAGCGCGTTAACCGCTACACTGAGTTCCGGGGGGCCACTTTTCAAAACTGGCATCCTACCAAGCGCGAGATGTTAATCGCGACTCGTTTTGCAGAGGTGCCCCAAATCCATCAGGTGCGCTTTCCGGGCGGAGCACGGCGACAATTGACCTTTTTTGCCGATGCGCCTTCGGCTCCGACCTATCAGCCAACCAACGGCGAGTATTTTGTCTTTAATCGGGATATTGGCGGCAATGAGTTTGGTCAAAACTATCGCTATGACTTAGCAACCGGGGAAATTACCCTGCTCACGGATGGAACCTCTAAAAATTCGCGGGGTATCTGGTCAACCCAGGGCGATCGCATGGCTTATACCTCAACCCGGCGCAATGGCAAGGATAACGACATTTATCTCATCAATCCGCTCAACCCCTCGTCTGATCGACGGCTGGCTGAGGTCGAAGGGGGCGGCTGGTATCCCCTGGATTGGGCCCCCGATGATCAGTCGTTACTTGTGTTGGAATTCATCTCGGTGAATGAGAGTTACCTCTGGTTGATGGATAGCACCACGGGGGAAAAAACGCGGTTGACTCCTCAGGTCACTGGAGGCACTCCGATTTACTATGGTGCAGCGGCTTTTAGTCGAGATGGTCAGGGTTTGTATCTAGTGAGCGATCGCGGTTCAGAGTTTCACCACCTGTTCTATTTAGATCGAGCAACCGGCGAATTTACCGACCTCACCCCCCAGCTTCACTGGGATGTCGAAAGCTTCGATCTGTCTGAAGATGGGCACTGGTTAGCCTATATCAGCAACGAAGATGGCGCTAGCGTGTTGCATTTGCTCGATGGGATGACTCGCACCGAAAAGCTCCTGCCCAAACTACCTCTGGGCCGCATTCTTGGCATGGGCTGGCATCGTAACAATCAGGATTTGGGCTTTACCCTGACCTCAGCTCGCTCGACGGCAGATGCCTACTCCATCAATGTCAGAACCAACCAAATCGAACGCTGGACCGAGAGCGAGACCGGTGGCATGGATATTCGTCATTTCTCTGAAGCCGAATTAGTACGCTGGCCCAGCTTTGATCAGCGCCTCATTTCTGGGTTTCTTTATCGGCCCCCAGCCCGGTTCGCTGGCAAACGTCCGGTCATTATCAACATCCACGGCGGGCCTGAAAGTCAGTATCGTCCGGGCTTTCTGGCTCGCAGCAATTACTACCTAAATGAATTGGGTATCGCCCTGCTCTATCCCAATGTGCGTGGCTCCACAGGCTATGGCAAAACCTTCTTGCAGCTTGACAATGGCTACCGGCGGGAGGACGCGGTGAAAGACATTGGCGCTTTGCTGGATTGGATTCAGACACAGCCAGATTTGGATAGCGATCGCATTCTGGTAACCGGCGGCAGCTACGGCGGCTACATGTCCCTAGCTGTGGCAACCCACTATAGCGATCGCATCCGCGCTGCAATTAACATTGTCGGCATCTCCAACTTCGTCACCTTTTTGGAGAATACCGAAAGCTATCGCCGGGATCTGCGTCGGGTAGAATATGGAGATGAACGCGATCCTAAAATGCGGGAGTTCTTAACTCAAATTTCGCCCCTGACCAATGCGGCAAAAATTCGGCGACCCCTGTTTGTGATTCATGGCAAGAATGACCCTCGTGTGCCAGTCAGTGAAGCGGAGCAGATCGTAGAGGTCGTACGCCGTAACAACGTGCCAGTCTGGTACCTAATGGCAAAGGATGAAGGTCATGGCTTCTCGAAGAAGCCCAACATTGACTTCCAGTTTTATGCCACGGTGAAATTCGTGCAGCAATACCTGTTAAGCGATACCCGCTAGGCCTGCTTGGGATTTCTCGTTTGGAATTGGAGCATCTGTCCCAGAAACCGCAAGGGAAAGCCCATCCGCCAGATTAGTGCACTTTCATCATCACTCAAACAGCCGAAAGTAAGGATAGCGCACGGGTGCCCCTGGTTCTTTCTCCAAGTCAAAGTTAATTACATCCCAGCAGGGCACTTCCTGGGCGTCTGGGCTAAACTCAACGGGCAACCCATAAAGCCGGGGCGCAGAACCTTCAGCCGTGCCTCGCCATGGGGTACTACGCTCCAGATAGGTGCTGATTAGGTCTTTATAGCGTTGGGCAATAATGATCTTAGTGGCCCGATAACCCTGGGTGTAAAGCCGATCAAGGGCTTCATGAATCTCAAAGCGGATGCCATCAGGGTGGGTATGCTGACGATACCAATCTCCTTGCCAATGTCGCCAGTGCCGCCCTGACTGCAAATGAACGAGTTCCCCTGTTTTAGGGTTGGCCTCAAACGCCCCATGGCGTTGACACAGGTAAGTATCTGTCAGAGTCAGTGCAGGGATGGTTTGACGGCAATGAGGGCACTGAATCTCTGGCCCAAAGATGGGGTATTGCTGCAAAGCGGGGTGAGTCATCAGAGCGGTTTTGCCGAATTTCGACAGATCAGTGCCAGTGGATTTTATTATACCCCTAGCCCTTCTAAGAACAATGCTGAGGGAAAATGCCCGTGAATGATTTTGCCAACCAACTCCCAACTTATTGGGAACCACCCGATTTATCTAAGGCTACCTTTGTTGCGGCCAATGCAACTGTGGTGGGTACTGTCATCCTAGCAGAGGGAACCAGCATTTGGTACGGGGCAGTGCTGCGCGGAGATGTAGAGCGCATCCAGATTGGGGCCTATAGCAATGTGCAGGATGGGGCCATTCTCCATGGCGACCCTGGACAACCCACTATTCTCGAAGCCTATGTCACGGTGGGGCATCGAGCGGTCGTCCATAGTGCCTACATTGAGCAAGGCTGCTTGATTGGGATTGGGGCCATTGTGTTGGATGGGGTGCGGGTTGGGGCCGGAAGCTTAATTGGAGCGGGGGCGGTGGTGACGAAGGATGTGCCAGCGCGATCGCTAGTAATCGGTATTCCCGGCAAAGTGATTCGCCAGCTTTCTGAGCCAGAAGCAGCCCATCTGATTGATCATGCCCAGCGTTACGAAAAGCTTGCCCAGGTTCATGCCGGGACGGGTACCGATCCGGGTTTTAGCGTTGCTTAGGCCAACTCAACAATGAGGAAAGAACAGAAAAGGAATGAGAACTCCATAACCTGAATGTCTGTCACCTAACCGTCCACCCTAAAGGCACAGAGGAAACAAGAAAATGGCCTTGGGAAGCCACCGGTTTTGCCATTGATTGAATCCACACTCTTGAGCCAGGGTCTCGGTTAAGCCGGAATTGGATTGCGCCATTTAGATTTAGAGCAGAACACTCAACCCGCTGATTTGCAACAATTTGTATCGTTGCAGCCACTTTATTGTATACGGGGACACAATTCGCTAAGGGGTATACCCCTAATATCTCCAGAGTTGTTAGGACAAGCCTCTCCTAATTCCTTGCAGCGCTCCCCCAATGCAAAACCTAGTAGTTTGTAGTGTGAAGTAAGCCATGACGAAACAAATTGGTCGGCGTGAATTTCTGTTCTTCGGTTCTGCCACAGCAGGCACCTTGCTGCTCAAAGCCTGCACTCCTACCGCCACAACACCTGATGCTTCACCAACGGCAGCAGCACCAGCGGCAGCAGGAGGCGATGCCGTCAAGGTAGGTATTCTCCACTCCCTCAGCGGCACCATGGCTATCTCTGAAAAGAGTGTGGTAGATGCAGAGAAGCTCGCTATTAAGGAAATTAACGCAGCCGGTGGAGTCCTCGGTAAACAGATCGAGGCTGTTGTTGAAGATGGGGCCTCGGATTGGCCCACTTTCAACGAAAAAGCGAAAAAGCTAATTGAGCAAGATAAAGTAGCCACCGTGTTTGGATGCTGGACTTCTGCAAGCCGCAAAGCAGTGCTGCCGACCTTTGAGTCTCTCAACCACATGCTCTGGTACCCCGTGCAATATGAGGGGCAAGAGTGCTCCAAAAACATTTTCTACACCGGCGCAGCACCCAACCAGCAGATTGAGCCATCGGTCGAGTGGTTGCTGGAAAAGTACAAAGGGCAGCCTTTCTTCCTGGTCGGGTCTGACTATGTATTTCCCCGAACCGCGAACACCATCATCAAAGCCCAGTTAGAAGCGAAGGGTGGTAAGGTCGTCGGTGAAGACTACATCCCTCTGGGTGGAACAGAAGTGACCCCCATCATCTCCAAGATTAAGCAGGCATTGCCAGACGGTGGCGTGATTTATAACAGCTTAAACGGAGATAGCAACGTCGCCTTCTTTAAGCAGTTGCAGGGCGCAGGCATGGGGCCTGACAAATATCCTTCGATGTCAGTCAGTATTGCGGAAGAAGAAGTGAAGGCCATTGGGGTGGAATACTTGAAGGGTCACTATGCGGCCTGGAACTACTTCCAAACCGTCGATACCCCAGAAAGTAAGAAGTTTGTTGAGGCCTTCAAGAAGGAATATGGGGATGACCGAGTGGTCAATGACCCAATGGAAGCCGCCTACATCATGGTTTATCTCTGGAAGCAGGCGGTTGAGAAGGCCGGAACAGTTGATGATCTGGAGAAGGTGAGGGCCGCAGCCATTGGTCAAAAACTGATGGCCCCTGAAGGGGAAGTGACCCTGGAAGCCAACCACCACCTATCAAAAGTAGTGCGGATTGGGCAGGTGCGAGATGATGGCCTGTTTGACATCGTTTCTGATACAAAGACTGCTGTCAAGCCAGTGCCCTGGAACCAGTTTGTGGCTGAAACTAAGGGGTTTGCCTGCGACTGGTCTGACCCTGCCAAGGGTGGCAAATTCAAGATCAGCTAACCTACTTTGCTGACGAGCCGCATCGATTGAGCGCAATGAGTAGCTTTGGTCAGAAAGCTGAGGACAAAACTCAGTGATCAAACGTTGATGTTGAGCAGGCTTTTTGACTTTCCATCGCTATAGTTTCTACAGGAATGGTCATCTCCCTTTAGGAAGCAGCAAACCACTGAGTCAGGGTAGATTTATCTGATTTTTATGATGCAGATGTCAATGGAGATAGAGACATTTGAGAGTAGAAGTCTAACAATCTACCCTAATTTATTTTGTCTCAGACAATCAGTAACGAAATCCAGGCTCTAAGTGAGCGGTTCACGACCCTTTAGTCGTTTGTCTAATGAAACTTGGTAAACCATTGGTAGCCCTGAATGTTTTTGCAAAAGATCGCAAGCTAGCCGTTTTAATCTTTGAAAGGGTGTAAAACTCGCAATTTAAGGATGTTTTGTGGTTTTCGACATCCTGGTTACAGCTTTATCTGTTGTCAACGTTCAAGATAGACTCGTTCAGTATCAGGAGAGAAGGCATTGACTGCAATTCTCGAATCTTTTTTTGGGGGCTTGAGCATTGCCTCTGTACTCTTGCTAGCTGCTCTGGGCTTAGCCATTGTATTTGGTTTGATGGGTGTCATCAATATGGCCCATGGGGAACTGATGATGCTGGGGGCTTACACCACCTTTGTGGTGCAGAATGTTCTCAAGGGTACCCCGCTGGAATCTGTCTACATTTTGTTTGCCCTAGTGACGGCTTTTATAATGGCGAGCCTGCTGGGGATTATCCTAGAGCGAGGGGTGGTACGTTACCTCTATGGTAGGCCATTGGAAACGTTGCTGGCCACCTGGGGTGTCAGCTTGATTTTGCAGCAATTGATTCGCAGCATTAGTTGGCAGCTAGCGACGGGAATTGTGCTGTTCAGCCTGCTCTTTTTTGGTACGCTCTGGTTTTTCTCGCGGCGTGGCGATTTTGAACGGTTTCGGGGCTGGTTTTTGGGCGTGATGTTGCCCATTTCTGCAGCGATCACCTGGTTTGTTTCTGACCTGCTGGGCAAAACTCATAAAATGCCATTCACCCGTCCCTGGTTTGGAACCCAGGGGGTGGATGTCACCGCGCCTTCCTGGCTGCGGGGCGGGGTGCCGATTGTGCCAGGTTATCAACTGCCGTTGACGCGGCTATTTATCATTTTGTTGACCGCAGCTTGCCTGCTAGGAGTCTACTGGTTCCTGAATAAAACCGTCTGGGGACTGCGGATTCGGGCGGTGACCCAAAACCGAAATATGAGTGCCTGTTTGGGCATTCCCACTCAGAAGGTAGATGCACTCACTTTTGCGATTGGTTCTGGTCTGGCGGGCGTTGCTGGCTGTGCCGTGAGCTTGTTGAGTTCGGTTAGCTCTAACCTGGGCCAGCAGTACCTGGTTGATACCTTCATGGTGGTGGTGGTGGGTGGAGTTGGCAAACTGATCGGCAGTATTGCCGCCGCCACTGGGATTGGGTTGCTCAATTACGTGATTGCCGCTAATGCCTTGGGGCCATTGCTGAGTTTTAGCCCTGCCTTGACCGCGATTAGCGAATTTTTTGCCAGCGGTCCAATGGCGAAAGTCTTTGTGTTTGCCTTGATTGTGTTGTTTCTCCAAATCCGTCCGGCGGGGTTGTTTCCTCAAAAGGGGCGCACGGTAGATGCTTAGGAGGAGTGTGAGATGGTTTGTCTTATTGGATGGGGGAATCGTTTATGACGGTTAAAGCGATTGAGCCTGCTGTGGAACCGCGGGCGCTGGCAAAGGCGCGGCAACGCCGCTGGTTTTGGTTAGAGGTTGCTTTAGTCGTTGTCTGTGCCCTGCTGCTGTTGCTGGTGATTCCTGCTATCCTCAATGCGGTCGGGCAGGGGGTGCGGGTGAATCAACTGGGCCGCTTCCTGGCATTGGCGATCGCTGCCCTGGGCATCGATCTGATCTGGGGCTACACCGGGTTACTAAGCCTGGGCCATGGCATCTTCTTTGCCTTGGGGGGTTATGCCCTTGCCATGTACCTGGAGTTGCAGGCAAAAGGGGGCGGCACTCCTGATTTTTTCTCCCTCTACGGGGTCACTGATCTCCCCACTTTCTGGCGGCCCTTTAACTCTTTGCCCTTTACCATCATCGCCATCTGGTTGATTCCAACCCTGGTGGCCATTGCCCTGGGTTATCTCGTCTTCCGCAATCGGATTCGTGGAGTTTATTTCTCAATTCTGACCCAGGCAGCTTTGATCGTCTTCTTCAACTTTTTTAACGGTCAGCAAAAGCTCATTAACGGTACCAACGGCCTCAAAACCTCAACTTCACCTATCTTCGGAGTGCAGGCAAGCGCCCCCCGCGCCCAGGCAATTTTTTATGCCCTCAGCGTCGTGTTTCTGGTGCTGGGCTATGTTGTGTGTCGCTGGCTCACCAGTGGGCGCATGGGGCGCATGTTGGTGGCCATTCGAGATGATGAGCCACGGGTGCGGTTTTCTGGCTATAACCCCACTGGGTTCAAGGTGTTTGTGTTTGCGGTATCGGCAGCCCTCGCCGGAATTGCGGGGGCACTATTCACAGTGCAGTCGGGTATTATTACGCCCAGTTCTTCCCTCAGCACTGCCTTCTCAATTGAAATGGTGATTTGGGTTGCGGTCGGCGGTCGGGCGACCCTGGTGGGTGCGATTTTTGGCACCTTACTGGTCAACTTTGCCAGAACCCTTTTGAGTGAGCAGTTTCCGGCAGTATGGCTGTTTTTCCAGGGGGCGCTGTTTCTCTCTGTTGTAACCATTCTGCCCAACGGCATTATCGGCTGGCTTCGTAGCAGTGGCTTTGCTTTGGGGCGATCGCTCTTTGGCAGGCGTCACCCAGTTGCTACCTACCCCAGTCTTGAAACCGATCCAGATGTGGAATATGAGCGACAAAATCTTAGAGATTGAGCACCTGACCGTCAGCTTTGACGGGTTTAAGGCCATTACAGACCTGAATTTTAGCCTGGATTTCGGGGAATTGCGGGTAGTCATTGGGCCAAATGGAGCCGGCAAAACCACCTTTATGGATGTAATTACGGGCAAAACCAAGCCAACTGAAGGCAAGGTGTACTTCAAAGGCAAAGATATCCTGCCCTACCGGGAACATGAAATCGCCCAGATGGGAATTGGCCGCAAGTTTCAAACGCCAAGAGTTTACCTAAAGCTGACTCCCCGTGAAAATCTAGAGCTTTCCTGCGTCCGCCACAAAAATGTTTGGTCAGTCCTGAGGGGCAAAGCATCGAGTGAAGAACGGCACACCGTCAATGATTTACTCGAAACGATCGGCCTGACCAGTCGGGCCGATATTCCAGCAGAGTTGCTCTCCCACGGAGAAAAACAACGGCTGGAGATTGGTATGTTGGTGGCCCAATCTCCCGATTTGCTGCTGATAGATGAACCCGTTGCTGGTTTAACCGATGAGGAAACCGAAGCCGTTGGTCATCTGCTAATGCAATTGGCCGAAACCCATTCGATTATGGTGATTGAGCATGACATGGAGTTTGTGCGTCAGATTGCCCGCAAGGTAACGGTGCTGCACCAGGGAACCGTTTTGTGCGAAGGCTCAATGGATGAAATACAAAACGACCCGCGGGTGATTGAGGTCTATCTTGGCAAGGAAGATGAAGATCACTGAGAAGGGGTGAAAACAGTTCTATGATACGGAGCTTTTTGCCAGAGTTCTCTCAGTAAAATTTTGCTAGGTTGCCGACTCTCAAACTCAAGCACTTTTCTTCTCTGGAAATGAATTCTTAAAAATTTGGAGTCTATTATGTCTCAAGCCAATGGATCGGTTGCCACATCTCCCGCTGCGCTGGATACCCAGCCAATGCTCGACATTCGTGGCTTAAATGTTTACTACGGCGAGAGTCATATTCTCCGAAATGTCGATATGAGTGTGCAACGGGGGCAGATGGTTTGCCTGATCGGGCGCAATGGGGTCGGTAAAACCACGATGATGAAAACCATTATCGGTCTCTTGTCGCCTCGTAGCGGCTCAATTGTGTTGGAGGGTAAGGAAATTACCCGCCTTTCTCCAGACCGCCGAGCTAAGGCCGGGATTGGCTATGTTCCTCAGGGGAAGGATATTATTCCACGGCTAACTATTCGAGAAAACCTACTGCTAGGGTTAGAGGCGTTGCCACCAGGGAGTGCGAAGAGCCAGACTATTCCCGATGATATTTTTGAGTTGTTCCCCGTGTTAAAGACGATGTTGAACCGTTTGGGCGGTGACTTGAGTGGCGGGCAACAGCAGCAGTTAGCGATCGCCCGCGCAATGATGGGTCGCCCTCGGCTGCTCGTGCTGGATGAACCCACCGAAGGAATTCAACCCTCGATCGTCTTAGAGATTGAAGCCGCTGTGAAGAGCATTATCCGGGAGACAGGTATTTCCGTTTTGCTAGTGGAGCAACATTTGCACTTTGTGCGGCAGGCGGACTGGTACTATGCCATGCAAAAGGGCGGCATTGTTGCCTCTGGGCCTACGAAAGATTTGAGCAAGGATGTGATTCAAGAATTTTTGGCGGTGTGAGAATCGCAGATTCAATCTTCTGACAGATTCAACCTACTAAATCGCCTAAGACTCCACGACAGCGGCACAGGTAAATGGTGATAGCACCCTTATTTCTTAGAGTGTTTTGCTGTGAAGACACGATGCGTCTCCGCTGCCAAGAGAAGAGAGAAGAGAGAATTACGCAGCCCTAGCCGGTTACAATGTGGGCGAACTGGCCAAAGTTAGACTCGCTGGCTACAACAATGACTAGTGCGTAGTGCCGGAGCAAAGAAAATGAAGGTTGGTACTTCTGGAGGGTCAACATCAAAAATGATGATGTTGTTTGGCGAGGCTTGAACAAGTTGCTAGTGTTGATGAACCTGAAGCCAACTCTCCAAACTTGCCAGTAGCCAGAGTTTCACACCATAGCGCCGCCAAGTATCACCACGGTAGGCGAGCCAATCGCGCATCAGTGACTGATTGAGGTAGGGGGCGATCGCCGCTTGTCGATTCAGCAGCAATGCCTTGGCTTCGCGCTGCCAGTGTTTTTGAAACCCAATTTGCACCGGCACCATCATCCCACTCTTGGGGCGGTTCACAATGGCATGGGGTAATAAATCTGCTACTGCTTGCTTAAGAACCGCTTTTTCTTGAACGCCAGAGAGCTTGTATTCTGGTGGGATTTGCATACTCAGATGAACCATACGCGGATCGAAGAGGGGCGATCGCCCTTCTAAACCCACTGCTCGCATCAGGTTACTGACCTTCGTCAGAATATGATCCGCCCCCTTGAAACGGATATTGATCGCCATCAGACGATTCAGATAATGCAGGTCTGAATTAAGCCAACCCTCAAAGTAGTAAGGTTCTGACTGTATCACTTGCCAGATCTCTGGCTGGAGCAGTTGCGGCAAGTCAGCGGCGCACTTTTGAAAGCTGATCAGGTAGGCCTGAACTGCGTCTTGTTGGTTAAAACTGCCATATATACTCTGGATCAGCATGGGCTGATTCTTGGGGCCACCGAAGCACGGATCACCCCCTTCACCGTTTAACACCACGTTCACGAATTGCTTTGCGATTCGTCCCAGCAGCAAGTTTGGAACTGTGAGCGGATCGCCAATGGGATTATCCAAGTGGGCCATAGCCTCAGGCAAAAATGCCCACAGGTCAGACAGGGAAATTTCAAGGATATGGTGCTGGGTCTGACAATGCTGCGCCACCAGTGAGGAGAATTCCAGTTCGTTCGGGTATGGCTCGCCAAAGTGAACCGAAAAGGTATGTACAGGTGAATGATGGAGCTGACAGGCAAGTGCTGTCACACAGCTTGAATCAATTCCGCCTGACAGAAAGCAGCCGACGGGTTCATGTTTGGGCAAGGCATCCCTCACGGTCTTCTCCAGCAGGTGGCGCAATCGCTGGCTATGCCATGCAATGGGTTCTGTGGCTCCCACAATCTGCTCTTGCAAACTCCAATAAGACTGGAGTTGACCGCTGGGCAGTTGTATCGTTGTGCCGGGGAGCAGCTTTCGTACCCCTTTCCAAAGAGTGCGCTCACCGGGTACAAAGGCACAACAAAGGTAGTCCCGCAGGGCAATCTCGTCTATCTCTTGGTGGTGGTATGGCAGCAGCGATCGCAGGCGAGGGGCAATCCAGCGAATGGCTCCATCGGTGGTGTAATACAGGGTCTGTGCACCAGCAGGGTCGCGACCAAGGGCTAGCGTTTGGCGATCGCGATCATAGACCGCAAGGGCAAAGGTTCCGACAAGCTGCTGCCACGGAGCGAGGGCATCTTCTGCGCCGAGGCGCTCCCAAAGGTGGGCAGCCAAGTGTAAGCGATTCTCCGGCTCCTCAGTTAGCCCAAGCTGGTCAGCTAAAGCGGTCGGTTGACACCACCAGGCAGTTCCAATAATGACCCAGCGCGCTGAGGGGCTGAAGACCGGAATCGCATCGAGCGAGGGTGAAGATGAAGATGAAGGAGATGCAGCGAAAAGAGCAATTTTGCCATCTTGCCAGTCCGGTCGTTCTGACAGTGACTCGACGGCTCCAAAGGCAATTCTCCAAGCTGGCGTCACTTCTGGAGCAAGCAGGGGAAATCTATAAGGTATGGGTTGAAAGAAAGACTGAAACTGACCTCTGGGGAGCCGCATATCTCGGGGCAAACCGATACAATACTAGGTATTTGGATAGCCTCAGGTTACCCGTTCAGCGTGCATTAGTCACTGGTTAGAACCTGGTTAGAGAGAGCCTGTCACCGTTGCAGGCCCTCATCCTCTAGTCCCTGCTCCCAACCTGGGGGAGGGAGAGCCGAGCCAGCTCAAAGTCCCTCTCCCAAATTGGGAAAGGGATTAGAGCAACCCGAGAATACCAGAAAAGGGTGTGAGCAAGGGTGATATGCGCCCTGGTTAGGTAATATGCACGCTGGTTAGAAATCTGGTGATTGATCAAGCTTGTTTTCCTACTGCTGGTTAGTTCGTTGCTCTGCCTGTCCAGATTGATTGCTTTTAGGGAGGAACCATGTCTTCCAGAATTACCAATGAACAGCTTCAGCAGATTGTTAGAGAAGTTGAGCGACTGAAAAAAGAGGAGCAGGCAACGCTGAGCCGGGAAGAGGTGAAGCAAGTGCTAGAGGAGCTGAGCTTGCCCACCGATCTCCTGGATCAGGCGGTTATGCAGGTTAACCTGCGCTTGAAGAGAGGAAAGTTGCGCCAGACTGGCTTGATGGCTGGCTCACTTTTATTGGTCGGCATCGCTGCGATGTTATTTTGGCTTCAACAAAAGCAGGCAACGCTGGCCCAGGTAAGAGCTGTGCAAGACCGCATTACCCTGATGCAAACTGATGGCGGCAATCTCAATGTGGTCAATCGGCAGCAGTCGCCAGAGGTGTTTTATCAGGTGACGCTGGATCAGGCACCCGTGGGAGATCGCCTCACGTTGAGCTGTAGCTGGACTGATCCGGCCGGGGTCATTGTCAAGCAGAACCGGTACGAAACTAAGAAGATTACGACACCTGTTTGGAATACGCATTGTCGGATGCCGCTGGGTTCTAGTACAACCCCCGGAACTTGGACTGTGGAAATGTTTTTGGGCGATCGCTCTCTGGAGCGTGCCCAGTTTCAGGTTCAGTAGGGATGCCAACTAGGAGACTTACCCCGCTGATGAATACGCCCCATGCATTTGTCGGTTGCTGGGGCTGGGAGCAGCCAGATGTCTTAAAAAGTCAGCTAGCCCAGCATTTGGAGAAGTGCTCCCTGCCTAAATCGGAGATCCGCTGGGGGAAACAGGCTTCTTCTTGGGCTAGCTCTTCTGTTGCCAAACCCTGCGGCTGGGCAATTGCCTACATCAATCCTCGCACCTCCCTATCCTTTCCCTATCCATCTCACGCTACATTTCACGATCTAGATGCCAGCATTTCTTTGTTGCCTGAGTCTTCTTCTTACTTGTCTGCGCTGTGTGCAGGTGGAATCTTAACCAATCTACAACCGGATGGTTCCCTTCTCCCTGATGCTTGGGTAAGACTGGTGCAGCATGCTGACGGTAGCGCAGGACTGGAACTCGGGCGCGATTGCTTTGGACGCGTGCCTCTCTACTGGCAGCAGCGACAGCAGGTTCTCTGGTTTTCGTCTCGGTTGCAGCTTTTGCTAGCAGAGTTACCCGTAGACATTGATGCAGCCGCCCTCCATACCTATACTTGCTTTTCCTATGTGCCTACGCCCCTGACTCCTGTTCAGGGCATCCAGGCGATTCCCGCAGGGATGCAGCAAACCTGGCGACTGGATGAAACAGGGACGCTGGAATATGTCCAGGGGCGATCGCAGGAATGGCAGGAGGCAACCGACCAAATTCACGATGAGCCGACAGCCGTTAGGACGCTCCAGACCCTCCTCAAAGACGCTATCTGCCGCCAGACTGCCGACCTTAAGGACGAACCCGTTGGCGTGTTGCTGTCGGGGGGCTTAGATTCTTCTATCGTCGCTGCGCTGCTCGTGCAGCTGGGAATGCGGGTAACAGCCTATTCCCTAGATTTCGGTATTCCTGAATACTCAGAACTGGACTATGCCCGGTGCGTAGCCGATTCCCTGAACATTCCGCTGGTGACGGTGGATGCCTCCGCAAAACAGATTCGTCGGGCGATCGCCCCCACTGCGGCGGCGCTGGATCTGCCCTTTGGCGACGGGGTGACGGTTCCCCTGTTTTTACTGAAGCAGCGAGCTGCTCAGGATACATCCGTCATCTTCAATGGAGAACACGGCGATCAGTTGTTTGCAGGGTGGACGAACAAGCCGCTGATTGCAGCCGGTGTTTATGGCCATTTGGCAACGGATCACCCAGTTCCAGAAGCCGACTTTTATCAGCACTATCTGAAAACGTTTCATCGGCTTGCAGGGTATGAGCATCACGTTTTTCAGCCCAGTTTCCTGGCGCAGCACGAACTCATCAATCCGGTTGAATGGCTACAGGAGTCCCTCGATCCGCAGTTTTCGACGGGTATTCTGCATCGGCTGCGGCGGGCTAATTTAATGCTCAAGGGGGCCCAAAATATCCAGCCCCGTGCGACGGCTTTGGCCTTTGCCCACGGCTTGCACGTGCGATCGCCCTTCTGTGATGTGCCACTAGCAGAATGGACATTTCGCCTATCTGGGGAACTGTGCCTGCGAGGTTCTTGCGAGAAATACATCCTCAAGCGAGCTGTTGAGAATTGGCTGCCGCCTGAAATCGTCTGGCGCACCAAGCGCGGCATGGGTGTTCCTTTAACCTTGTGGTGCTTCCATGATTTATGGAGAGAGCTGGGCATCTGGCTCAACCCGTCCGTTTTGCAATCCCAGTCTCACTTCCGGCCTAATATTGCCACTCAAATGGTTTCAGGTTCCTTGGGTGGTGCAATTCAAGGGCGGCGAATTGGTGAGTGCCTGTGGCTGTTGTTGATGTGGCAAGCTTGGCGCAAAGCCGTGCTCAAAGAGGCAGATCTTCCCCATTCCTGGAATCATCCCTTCTGGCTTCCTGCTCTACTCTGGCGGAGGTTCAACCGATGGCAGAATTCTTGACCCACAATTCTATGTTTGCTCAAGACTCATTTGCTCAGACACTGGCTCAAGACTTACTAGAGACCTATGGGTCACCGTTGTATGTGTATGAGGGCGATCGCCTGTGTCATACCCTGCACCACATCACTCAAGCTTTTGAGTATCCCCACACCCACTTTCACTTTGCTAGCGTCACCAATGGCAACGTGGCCTTGCTGCAAATGATTCGAGGGGCCGGGTGGGGCCTCCATGCCAATACCCCAGGGGATGTGTTTTTGGGACTCACAGCCGGTTTTCATCCCGACCAAATCGTCTACAGCGGCAGCAACCTCAACGCCGTTGAAATGCAGCAACTGCGGGATTGGGGCGTGACAACGCTCAATTTAGACAGCCTATCGCAGCTAGAACTTTGCTGCAAAATCTATGCTGCAAGCACAGCATCCATCGACCCCGACGGTCTGCGGTTGGGACTGCGCCTCAATGTGCCAGAACTGACGGGAGAGAGTCGCATCGGTGTGCGTCCAGAAGAATTGCCAGCGGCGATCGCCCTCACCCATCAATGGGGCTTGTGCCTGACGGGTGTTCACTTCTATCGAGGCACAGGCACTAATGCAACCCAAGCCTTTACGCAAGTGATTGACCGCGTGATTGCTATCGCCCAAACCCTACCCGACTGGCGCTATCTTGACTTTGGCGGGGGCTTTGGCTATCCCTATCGGCATGGCGGAGCGGCGTTTGATTGGCCCGCGTTTGGTGCTGAAATGACCCAAGCGTTGCAAACGCTCAACCGACCAACCGAGCGACCCATCGAGTTAATCATTGAGCCAGGCAGAGCAGCGATCGCTGGATGTGCCACCTTGCTGACGCGCGTGGTCTCGGTCAAGTGGCAGGGCGATCGCCAAATTGTGGGAACCGACACCACCGTGGCTAATCTGTCGGTTCCTTCAGTTCACGGCGGCTACCGCGAAATCCGTGCCCTTAGCCCTTCTCACACCTCAACCCTTTACTCCACAGATGTTTGCGGAAACACCACCTACTCCCGCGACTATCTCGGTCGCCAATGCCCACTGCCCCAACTCGAAATTGGTGACATTTTAGCCATCCTTGACGTCGGAGCCTACGGTTATGCCATGTCTTCCCATTTTCTACATCGCCCCCGCCCAGCAGAGGTGTTGCTAGAGGGTAGTTCTCACCGACTGATTCGCCAGCGAGAAGATTATCAAGTCCTCATCCGCAACCAGATTTTTGTATAACTCCAGGCTTTTGTAAGGAGAAGCTCATGAAATGTATTCAATGTGGTACGGATAGTGGTTATTCAGAACGCAAGGACAACAACTACCGCTGCCCCAAATGCCAACATCCATTTGCTTTTGAACCCATCCAAATGGGAAACCTCCGTTTTACGGATGGCTTTTTTGAAAAGGCGATCGCTGACCTTTCTGCCAATAATACCCTCTACTTTACGCCGCAGCAATTTTCCTACTGGCTCAATCACAGATTAC
>CALIDI010000058.1 GCA_938023035.1 uncultured Leptolyngbyaceae cyanobacterium
GGGTTCACGAATCCCGTCGATGTCTACGGGAGGGGCAGCGATGAAGGCGATGATGAAGCAGATGGTCGCAGTCAGCAGGGTGGGGATCATCAACACGCCGAACCAGCCTACGTACAGGCGGTTTTCGGTGCTGGTCACCCAGTTGCAAAACTGTTCCCACAGGTTGGCGCGCTCGGCGCGTTGTAATGTGGTTGTCATGGTTTTATGAGTGCTCGATGTAAATGAAGCAATGTATTGAGGGATGTATCAACTCTTTACGAGTTGTATGTGATTAATGTAGCAGTTGCTCTCATATTTGTAAACAAATTTCAACAATTTTCTCGAATCGGGAGAAGCTTCCCTCCGTTTTGCGGCGATCGCGGACTGCCAGATGGCAGCAAAACTAGAGCGTTTGCCCTTTTGGTTGGATCTGCTAGCGATCGCCCTTGATTTCTGAGAAAGCGAAACTAAATCTGCCAACTGAAGTCCAAAATTGAACATTCCGTTGACCCGACACAACTGCTTTGGTGAACCACTGGTATCCGGATGAGCATCTTGATTAACTGCGCCGCGCTTTTAGCTAAACCCACGGGTATTTCTGTTTATGCTCATAACCTGCTTAAAAATCTGCCAGCCAGTGAGTTTGAGGTGGCGGCACCGTTTCCTCTGACTGTGGCTAAAACCCACCTTACCCCAGCCAATCTGTCTGCGGAGTTTGGAGCCATGGGACATCTTCGCCGCTTAATCTGGACGCAGCGATCGCTGCCGCACCTCTATCGCCAGCTCCAGGCGCGTCTACTATTTTCCCCGTTGCCAGAAGCTCCGCTGTACCAGCAGATTCCCTTCGTGGTGATGGTGCATGACCTCATACCCCTGCGTTTCTTTGCCCGCACCTCTTCGGCCTATCTTTATAACCGCTATTATGTGCCTGCGATTTTGCACGCTGCCCAGCATGTGGTTTGCAACTCCGTGGCAACTGCGCGGGACATAACTCATCTGCTAGGAGTGCCTGCCCATAAAATTACGCCCATTCCCTTGGGCTATGATGCGCAGCACTTCCGTTTTCTCAACCTACCCAGAAGCCGTTACTTTCTGGTTTTGGGGCGAATGGCTCGCTATAAAAATGGAAGACGAATTTTGGCTGCCTTTGCGGCTTTACCCCAGCGAGCGGATTATGAATTGTGGCTGGTTGGCCCTTCCGATGCTCGCTACATTCCTGAATTGCGGGCGATCGCGATCGCCCATGGCATTGAAGCCCAAGTGAAGTTTCTCGATTATGTGGCTCCAGAGACATTGCCACAACTGATTAACCAGGCAATCGCCCTGGTATTTCCTAGCCTTTGGGAAGGGTTCGGTTTACCCGTGTTAGAAGCCATGGGATGCGGTACCCCTGTAATTACCTCCAACCTAGCCTCTTTACCCGAAGTCGCTGGTGATGCCGCCCTCCTGGTCGATCCTTATAACGTACTGGAAATTACCGCTGCTATGAACGCGATCGCCACAAACACCAATCTCAGTCAAAAATTGAGATTAGCTGGGTTAGAACGGGCCAAACAATTTAGCTGGGCACGCACTGGAATGGAAACCTGGTCAGTTTTGCGTCAGTTTTATGCAATCAATCTTTAACCCACAACACCAATAGTGGCCATGGCGATGGGTAGCAATGGCTATATTAGTAACCTAGTACCGCTCAAGCACATGTATCAGCAAAACCTACACCGGTAAAGCCGCCACCGTCTGATTTGCATTAACGGCTCCGGCATAAATGAGGCCCCGCTGTAAGTCCAAGGTGATGATTTCTCCATCTCGAATCAGAGAAGTTGCATTTTTGACACCAATAATAACTGGCACATTTAATCGCAACCCAATAGCGGCGGCATGACCCGTCAAATTTGCGTCTTCAGTAATCACCCCGGCGGCCTTCCGAATCGCATCGACAAAATCCACGCCGGTCTCACGCATCACCAAAATTTCGCCGGGGTTAAAGTGGCTGGCTTCTACAACACTTTGGACGACGCGGGCTACACCACTGACGGCACCCTGACCAATCCCAACCCCTTTGCCGCGAATTGCCGTTACCACCTCTACCTTAATAAGATCCGTAGAGCCAGCAACACCCTGGAGCGTACCAGCCGTCATCACCACTAGGTCGCCTTCATTCAAGAGCTTCATCTCCTGGGCAACATTGATAGCCGCTTGAAAGGTTTGCCCGGTTGAGGGAAGGTCTAGCACCAACAAGGGCTTTACGCCCCAAACTAATTGCAACTGGCGGGCCACATCGACATGGGGAGTAACCGCCAAAATGGGCTTGTTAGGTCGAAACTTGGAGACATTGCGGGCTGTTGAGCCAGTTTTGGTCAGAGGCATGATTGCAGCGGCATCTAACTGTTCCGCAATCTGGCTCACGGCGCAGCTAATCGCGTTAGGAATCGAGCGGCTAGTGTCCTCAAAGGAGCGGGTCATTTTCTCTTGCTCGATCCGAAGGGCGATGCGTGCCATCGTTTCAACTGCTTGCACAGGATATTTACCCACTGCTGTTTCATTCGATAGCATCACAGCATCGGTACCATCCAAAATGGCATTGGCTACGTCAGAGATTTCAGCACGAGTGGGGCGAGGGCTATTCACCATACTATCGAGCATTTGAGTCGCGGTAATCACTGGAATGCCCATGCGATTGGAGGTCGCAATTAGCCGCTTTTGGAGAACTGGAACATCTTCAGCAGGCAACTCTACCCCTAAATCCCCCCGAGCTACCATCACCCCGTCACTGAGAGAGAGAATCGCCTCCATCTCTTCAATCGCTTCATGTTTTTCGATTTTGACAATCACTGGCACGTTTTTCCCAGCGCTAGAAATCAGTTCCTTAATTTCCAAGACATCTTGGGGATTTCGCACAAAACTAAGGGCAACCCAATCTACTCCTTGATCAAGACCAAACATCAGATCCTTTCTATCCTTATCGGTCAAGGCTTTGATAGAGAGATAAACACCCGGAAAGTTTACCCCTTTGTTGTTAGACAATGTGCCGCCAACTACCGTGCTGCAATGCAATTGGCGCGCTGTGCGATCAACCTTCTCGACAACCATCTCAACTTTGCCATCGTCTAGCAAAATAGTGGCACCCTCTGGCACTTCATCAGCCAGTTTGTCGTAGGTGACTGAACTCATCGTCTGCGTGCCGGGGACTAAGTCGCTCGTTAAGATAAAGCGAGCGCCCTTCTCTAGCACAATTGAACCATTTTCAAACTTGCCCAGACGAATCTTTGGCCCTTGTAAGTCTTGGAGAATACCAACAGGTTGGTTCAGCTCAAAGGAAATCTGCCGAATTAGGCGAATATTCCGTTGATGATCGTCATGGCTGCCATGAGAAAAATTCAACCGGAATGTTGTTGCTCCTGCTTCAATTAAGGCACGGAGCGCCTCTGGCGTATTACTGGCAGGGCCAACCGTGGCAACAATTTTAGTGCGACGTTGAGAAGGATTAGAAAGCATGGATGCAATTCCGAAACAGAGAAAAGGTGTCGGTGGGACAGTACCCTGACACACTTTTTCATGAAATTTGTATAGCGCCAGTTTCTCGCATCCAGGTAACAGGTGCAAGAGGGAAACGTCAGTGAGCGTGAAATCTCCTGATAGAGTCCTCTGAACTGAAAGCCTAAAAGAATCAGAAAAGAATTAAGCCCAGATGTCGTTAAACCATCGGCTTTGCCGCTCTAACAATCAGTCAAGCGCTCTAGCGAACCGCCCTCCATGGCAGGGCAAACGTATACATGCGTATAAGACTACACATTTCGACAAACGTCAATTCTCACTGCTTTATTGCAGCTTTATTGCAGATAGTCTCATCAATTGGAGTTTGTTATGAGAGAAATTAGGGATTCGTAACGAAACAACGTCCCTTCTCACAGGATGTGTCAAGGGGATAGCCGTAATGCATCACAGGTATTTTATTTTTGTGCAGATCCCTTAGCTGCTCTAGGGGCGCATGTCACTTTTGCCCTCACCCTTGTTTGGTATGCCCGGATTGCTCAAAGTCCCTCTCCCAAATTGGGAGAGGGACTTTGAGATGGTTCGGCTCCCTTGCTCCCAGGTTCGGAGCAGGGGCTTGGGGATGAGGGGCTGCAAACGTGACATTGCTCTCTGCTTTAGTGTTGTGTAGCTCTCGCTTGTGCTGCGCCTAGCGCGTTAAGAGCGCCTCAAGAAAGGTGCGCCTTTTCCCTAACTCTAGGGACAACGTACCAGCGATCCTCATCTTGAAAAACATCTATGCTAGTTCAGTACTTTAAAGCGCTCCTTTTGCACAATTTCCCGTGCGCTAGAATGGCGTTTCCAGAAGATGAGGGCGATTTGAAATCAAACCTCTGGGCGAGAATTATTCTCATGTCGAGAATTGCTGACAACATGCTCGACAAATAGTATGTATTCATGTACATTGGTAAACTGCGAGTTTTTTCCCTAGTCCTCCTATGAATTCCCAGCAAATCATCCGCTCAATTGAGGCGGAGCAAATGAAGCAAGACTTGCCAACGATCTATGTGGGTGACACGGTTAAAGTCGGTGTCGTTATTCAAGAGGGTGGCAAGGAACGGACACAGCCCTATGAGGGGGTTGTCATTTCGATTAAGGGGTCTGGTATTAATCGAAATATTACCGTTCGAAAGACCTTTCAAGGTGTAGGGGTTGAGCGGGTTTTCCTGCTGCACTCACCTCGTATTGAGAGCATTAAAGTACTGCGTAGAGGTAAGGTGCGGCGTGCTAAGTTGTACTACCTGCGCGATCGAATCGGTAAGGCGACTCGCTTAAAGCAGCGGTTTGACCGTGCTCTCAGCTAACATTTGCGGAGTTTGGGTGATTCTGTCTTGGCTCCTACAGGTGTTGATCCTGGTACGGGCGTTGAGAAGCTTTGCTATTGTCTTTTTACTGGCGTAGGTAGCTGTTAAACTTAGATGGATATGGCTCAGCTTGGGCGCTCTTAGTTCAGTTGGTAGAACGCAGGTCTCCAAAACCTGATGTCGGGGGTTCGAGTCCTCCAGGGCGCGCTGAGTCATTTCATGCTCAAGGGTTGATTGCTCTCTGTGCTGTTGTATGGATTAAGCCATTTGATGACTTGAAGTGTGACATACATTCTGTGAGCAAGAATGCCTGTTGTTGATAGGTCTAGCTAAAGTAGGCTTGCCTAGACAGAGTCAGGCTTAATTAAACAATGTTTGCACTGAGAACGGGATCATAGAGAAAGTAGGGAAGCATGGCAGACAAAGAGAAGGCAGCTTTATCAAAAGAAAAGATCGCTTCGCCTGAAGAAAAATTAGGCTTTAGTGCTAGTGCGTTTCTTCAAGAGACAAAGGATGAACTGGATAAGGTGGTTTGGCCTAGTCGGCAGCAGCTCATTAGTGAATCTCTGGCTGTGATTTTGATGGTTACTCTGTCGGCATCTCTTATTTATTTAGCAGATAACTTTTTCGCTTGGGTAGCCAAGCAGGTATTCGTAAGATGACTCAGGCCTCGGACGACTCTCTTAATCTCACATCGGTTGACCTAAGGGATGCCGATGAGTCTTTGCTGAGGCAGCATGCTCGTTGGTATGCTGTGCAGGTGGCATCAGGCTGCGAAAAGCGGGTCAAGGCTAGTCTAGAGCAGCGTTTGCAGACTCTGGATGTGGCTAACCGAGTGTTTGAGATTGAGATTCCTCAAACGCCAGCCGTGAAGCTCAAGAAGGATGGTTCTCGTCAAAGTATTGATGAGAAGGTGTTTCCAGGCTATGTCTTAATCAACATGGTAATGGATGACGATACCTGGCAGGTGATTAAGAACACGCCTAATGTGATTAATTTTGTTGGAGCGGAGCAAAAGCGTCGATATGGCCGCGGGCGTGGGCATGTTAAGCCGATGCCCCTTGCTCCTGGGGAAGTAGAGCGTATCTTTAAGCAGTCCCAAGAACAGGAGCCGCTTGTCAAAATTGACATGTATGCTGGCGACAAAATTGTGGTGTTGTCTGGGCCGTTTAAAGATTTTGAAGGGGAAGTGATTGAAGTCAGTCCTGAACGCAGTAAGCTCAAGGCGCTTTTGTCTATTTTTGGGCGAGATACGCCGGTAGAGTTGGAGTTTAACCAGGTTCAAAAACAGAGTTAGTAGTTAGGCGATCGCATGGCAAAGAAAGTAGTAGCAGTCATTAAGCTAGCCCTTCCGGCTGGCAAAGCAAACCCGGCCCCCCCCGTTGGCCCTGCTTTAGGTCAGCACGGGGTCAATATCATGGCTTTTTGTAAGGAATATAATGCCAAAACCTCCGATCAGGTGGGGATGGTTGTTCCTGTCGAGATTTCTGTCTTTGAGGATCGAAGCTTTACCTTTATTCTCAAGACACCTCCAGCATCTGTGTTGTTGGCGAAAGCAGCAGGAGTTCCGAGAGGATCTGGGGAACCTAATCGTAAAAAGGTTGGCTCCATTACCCGCGCTCAATTGCGAGAAATCGCCCAGACAAAGCTGCCTGATTTGAATGCCAACGACGTTGAAGCCGCCATGCGGATTGTTGCAGGCACGGCTCACAATATGGGCATTACCATCAAAGATTAAGAAACACTTTAGCGGGGGAGAGGCTCAGCTTCGTGATTACCCCAGGAGAGAAACTATGCCAAAACTATCCAGAAGGTTACAAGAACTCCAAAAGAAGGTTGAGGATCGCCTTTACCCTCCCTTAGAGGCCATCAATCTATTGAAAGAAACGGCAACGGCTAAATTTACTGAGTCTGCGGAAGCCCATATCCGTTTAGGGATTGACCCCAAGTATACCGATCAGCAACTGCGGACAACGGTTGTGTTACCCAAGGGCACAGGGCAAGAAGTGCGGGTAGCTGTGATTGCCAGAGGTGAAAAAGTTTCAGAAGCCATAGCGGCTGGGGCTGATGTCGCTGGCTCTGAGGAACTCATTGACGAGATCCAAAAAGGCCGGATGGATTTTGACAAGTTGATTGCTACACCAGATGTCATGCCCCAGGTGGCAAAGTTAGGTAAGATGCTCGGGCCTCGTGGTTTGATGCCGTCTCCAAAGAGTGGGACGGTGACGTTTGATCTGGCGCAGGCGATTTCTGAGTTTAAAGCTGGTAAGCTTGAGTACCGGGCGGATAAGACTGGGATTGTACATGTCCGTTTTGGTAAGGCGGAGTTTGCAGCGGAGGATCTGCTAGTCAACTTGAAAGCGTTGCAAGAAAGCGTTGATCGAAACCGCCCAACCGGAGCAAAGGGGCGGTATTGGCGAACATTCTACATTGCTGCTACAATGGGGCCTTCTATTCAACTGGATATTGGCGCTTTGAGAGATCTGAAGCTGACAGATGCGGCTTGATTTAGATAAAGTGTTTTTCCTTCACCTAGGAGTTGAGTCTATTTAACATCGACGTCACTCACAACTGAATGCATCAAGCCAGAGACAGCAGGAGCATTGTGCTTAATTAGCCTGCCGAGGTTTGCTTTTGATGGGGTGTCCACTTTCCTAAGGTGGAAGGGATAGCCCTAGTTGTAAAGCCCTGGCTATGAATGCTGGGGCTTTTTTAGTGATGCTCGAAGGTGAAGCAAAGGTTTTTCAAATTCCTGATAAGGAGGTGAGAACGAATGGGACGGACATTTGAAAATAAGCAGGAGATTGTCGCTGAGCTGAAAGACTTGTTGAGTCAAACTCAACTGGCGGTGATTGTTAATTACCAGGGGTTATCAGTAGCTGAAATCACTGATCTGCGGAAACGCTTACAACCCAGCGGGGCCGTTTGCAAAGTGACTAAGAATACCCTGATGGGGGTTGCGATCGCCGAAGACGATAGCTGGCAACCGATGGAGAAATTTCTCCATGGTACTAACGCATTTTTGCTTGTCAAAGATGACCTGAAAGGGGCGATCAAGGCCTATCAAGATTTTCAGAAAGCTACAAAGAAGACTGAAATTCGCGGCGGCGTCATGCAGGGAATGGCCCTGGATGAAGACGGCATCAAAGCGGTGATTGATCTCCCCTCGAAGGAAGAACTCATGGCCCGCATTGCTTATGCTATCAACGCCAACACCCGCAAGATTGCTGTTGGTGTCAATGCAGTACCAACTAAGCTGGCTGTGGGCATCAAAGAGGTGCCAGGCAAGCTGGTACGCGCGATCAAAGCTGTTTCAGAGCAGGGTAAAGACGAAGCTGCTTAAGCGGTACACCTGTTGTGAAGAAGTGCAAGGGCTTTACTTGTACTTGTGTTTGTTGAATCAACCGTTACGCTCATATTTAAGGAGAATCCATGTCTAAAGTTGATGCCATTCTTGAAGAGTTAAAAACCCTCTCTTTGCTAGATGCCGCCGAGCTTGTCAAGAAAATTGAAGAAACCTTCGGCGTTGATGCTTCTGCCCCTGCCGGTGGTGGCATGATGATGATGCCCGCTATGGCTGGGGTGCCGGCGGCTGGTGGTGCTGGTGCAGCAGCTGAACCCGAAGAAGAAAAGACTGAGTTTGATGTGGTTTTGGCTGAAGTGCCAGCCGATAAGAAGATTGCGATTCTTAAAGTCGTGCGTAGCCTTACGGGTCTTGGCTTGAAGGAAGCGAAAGATCTGGTTGAAGCGGCTCCTAAGGCGGTTAAAGAAGGAGTACCCAAGGCTGACGCAGAGGATGCCAAGAAGCAATTGGAAGAAGCCGGGGCCAAGGTTGAGATTAAGTAAGTCGTTTGAGCTAAACGCTATTGTTTTAGCCAGACTGGCAGCAGTGAACTAAGCACTCCAAATTACTAGTTGACTTGCACATAAGCAGTGGATGACTGGCATGCGAATCAGCCGCTAGTTTTAGGCGTCACTGTGAAACTGGAGTGCTCTTTCTCTGCGTTACTGAATGTTTACCTATGTGATTGGGAGCCTAACTAGGCTCCTTTTTTAGTGGCTATGGTTGCTTAGGCTTATGATTGAATGGATGACCCTGCAAATTGCTATGATTATCGCCAGGTTGCTAAGTCGCTTAGGGTTATAGGAGAACTGCACGAAAATAAAGTGCCTGTGATGCGTTATGGCTATCGCTTAACACGTTCTGTGAGAAAGGACGTTTAAGGTGTACCCCATTGTCTAGACAGTTCTTATAAAACTTTAAGATAGAGTCCCTATTTGGTTCATTTGTCCTTCTTCTGTTTGATTTAATCCATTTTAATCACCTCACTTACTGAAATGCACTGCTGCTGGCACTTCTATCTGCGTAATTAGTCACAGCGATAAGAGAGGCTTAATGAGAAAGCCTCCAAAGCCCCAGGATTATCCAGGCAAAAGAGCAGGGGGCGAGCACCCCGAAGCGGCGATGAGCTCAAAGAGGTGGTCTACGGCGTTTTTACCCTGACGGCGCCTGGATTCGAGGAAACTGAACATCAGGGCGACGAGCT
>CALIDI010000059.1 GCA_938023035.1 uncultured Leptolyngbyaceae cyanobacterium
ATGTCCGGTGTGGGCCTACAACAGATGTCGGGTGTCGGGATGATGTCCGGTGTGGGCCTACAACAGATGTCGGGTGTCGGGATGATGTCCGGTGTGGGCCTACAACAGATGTCGGGTGTCGGGATGATGTCTGGTGTGGGCATTCCCGGGTACGCTATGTCGGGTGCGGCGCTCACCATGTCGGGTGTCGGGATGATGTCCGGTGTGGGCATTCCTGGGTACGCTATGTCGGGTGCGGCGCTCACTATGTCGGGTGTGGGTATGTCGGGCGTTGGTTTCTCGGCTTCGGCTCCACCGATTCGCCCGCGTCAGTTTTGGCTGGTGGCTGATGCTGAATTGATTGTCTATGGCGCAACAGAGCCAGATGCTAGTGTCACTATCGGTGGTCGCACAATTCAGCTCAATCCGGATGGAACGTTCCGTTTTCAGATGTCCTTCCAGGATGGCATGATTGATTATCCAATTTTGGCGATCGCCGCTGATGGCGAGCAAACTCGAGCCATTCATATGCAGTTTACCCGTGAGACTCCAGAGCGGCGGACAAACTCCAAGGAAGAAGCTCAGTTGGAGTGGTTGAGTTAATCGTGTTTGCCACAAAGTCACTCTAGGTAAAAGCAACATATTTGGGTTTACCCCCCTTCCCCTGATCAATTGATCAATTAGATTAGGGGAATTTTTTTCCAAGAGACGGTATGGTATTAGTCCTCATATAGCCTCGCCACTAACCTGCATTATCCATAAGGACTGTGAGACACCATCGAATCGGCCTCAGCTCAGTCGATCCTCTGCGCTCAGCCCAAAATAGCCTTTGGTGAGAAAGCTGAGGCCAATCCAGTGCACAATTACTGATACTGGCTAGGCTTTCTGACTGGCCACCGCCATAAGAAAGACAACGGTATCGCTTCACGAAAATAATTTTTTGTGCAATTTTTGCCAAGCCTGCCCTGCTCTCAACCGAGTAATCCGCAGGGGAGTAAGTGCTGGAATATCGGCCTGGTGATGCTGCCGATAGTCAAAAAATGAATTTAGAGCGGGCAAAATCACATGCAATCGCTCCACGATAGCTTCTGATCGGTATTCCTGCCAGAAGGATTCTGGTAAGGGAGGCAAGGTCGGGTTAGCTAGTACTTGTAGAATGCGTTGCACATCATATTCAGTTGCGTAACCTGCTAGTTTATAGCAGTTAAACTCGGGATCCAGATAGTCTGCCAAAGCACTATTCACACTCGAAAAAACCTGACACCCACAGGCAAGGGCTTCTAGGGGAGGTAGACCAAAACCCTCGGTTACCCCCTGCATAGCCCAATACTCGGCTGAGTCGTAAAGGTAAACTTTAGCCCGGTTAAACAAGCCAGCAAGATCGTCAACAAATCGATCAACCACTTCGACCCGGCAGTGCAGTTGTAGCCTAGGAATCAGTTGGGTTTTGACATACGTGGAAGTCTTGCGGGTTTGCACCAGAACATCAATATCTCGAACCTGATTCTGGAGACAAAATTCCTTAGAAATTTGGTTTGGCAAGTAATAAATGAGACCGTTGGGCGCTTGTTGCCCCCAATAGCCCATGGTGTGGCGACTAACCGCCAAAATGGGAATGCCTGCTGCCAGGCGAAACCCGTAGTGAGTGCTGTGGGCATGGTAAACCAGATTATGCGATCGCAACCTTTGAGCCAACCGGGGAACATCAAACCCCCAACTGAGCACAAAGATGCTGTCCTGATGATTTGCTGCTTGGAGGATGTCCTCTAAAAAAGGGGTATTGGGTTCCCGTTGGCGATAGGTGACGACCTCCGCTGGGCAAACCTGCTGAACCATCTCGACCGTTTTGAGTTCAGCAAATAAACCGCCACAAGCGAACTGGCGAGTGGTTCCAGGCAAGAGAAAATATAACCTTCGCATCCGTTTTCCCAAGAGGCACTAACGCGCCCAATCCGTGCTTTTCCACAAAAGAAAAAATAAAGCACTGGCAATCAGCGCCCCTAACGCCCACTTCACGGCGCTCTTCACCAAATTAGCTGTCCGACCAGAAAGGGCCGTATCCACCTGAGCTTGAAGCTGAGTCTTACGCCCTCTCACCCGTTCGAGAAACACCGACTTTAACTGCTGCGGGTCATCTAAATTAACATCAATGCCCTGAGCTTTAAGCTGCTCTTGGATTTCAGGACGCTTTAACTGCTGGGCTAACGTTTTGAGCTGTTCAGGGGTTCCCTGATTAATTTGGCGCTCAATATTGTCAAGGTTGCTAATTTGCTGAGCCAGTTGCTGATTCGCCACCTCTGAGGTTTGACTATTAATCCGAACGGCTGAAATACCACTGAGGGGCGCCATCAAGAAGAACAGGAGGGCTAACAACAAGCAAAGCCAGGAAAGAATTTTGAGAATAATCGGTTCCAACTTACCCCGGTCAAAATATTCCCCAAAAAATACAAGAGCCAGCCCCAGGAGTGGCACAACCACTCGGTCAACCAGATTACCAACGGCCTGAATTTCCCAAGCCGCATTGGTAAATTGGGGGGGAATCAGGATGGTTAAGGCGTCAATCACAAAGAAGACGAGTAAACCATAACCAATCCAGCGTAAGCGGTAAACAGAGCGATTTTGAGTCGATGAATCAGCCATACTATTGGCTCCTTATCTTAAGAGTTGGGGCGATCGCACAATCAATCATCTGGGGCAGTCAACCCGCATGAACTGCATCAATTCAATGCCTTTCTTGAGGAAGGCCAACCCGCGACGCTTACGCTACCAGAGGGCACAGCCACGTCAACTACTCCTCGGTTGGGAAATTCGCCTGCCACCACTGCTGCAAAGGAACCCAAGCAGATTCTAACGTGGCATAGGCCGCCTGAACCTGCTCTGGATTGCGCTCAGAATTGGACGGCAAGGGCACCGACATCAAAGCCCAAAGGCAGCGCTCATCAAAAAATGACGACTTTTGACCCAGTACCCAGGGTAGTATACGACCCGGTTGGAGATCCTGGCTATATCGGTTTTTCTGAAATTGCTGACTGGTGAGTGTACTCTCGCCGCGAGAATTGATGCAAGCCGTGAGATAGAGACGCTCAGTGGTTGCCAGCACCCCATAGTGCCCCACCCCAGGCTTATAAATTGGCTTTAGATTGGCGCTGCTTTCCTTGACCTCCGAGGCAATCCGCAAAAAACGAGCAACACCTCCATCGCCATACTGGGGTCGCAAATCGACCCGCAGGGTTTGAGCTCCTTGCCGGTATTCATAGGAACGTCCTACAACCTGATCCGCCTTGTCTGGCTCTAGATTTTTTAGCGGGGTTGTCTGGGTAAGTTGCCAGCCAGGCAACGATGCCGACTGGTTCAATGTAGCTGCCAGAAAGGGAGAAGCCAACCGATCTTTGGGCAGTTTTGGAGTGGCGATCGCCTTAACTAAAATCGTGGCACTGGCGAGAAAAAGAACCACCAAAATTGGCAAACGGGAAGAATCGAAGGATTTTGCTGGGGTCATTGGTTATCTCCCACCATCGGTGGTTGCTTAGGCTCTCGAAGAAAAGCAAACCAGGCAAACAGGCCAAACAGCGCTACCGAAATGACAGAAAAGATCAAAGAACCATGCCCAGTATGCCAAAACTCAAAACTGTCGGTGTTCACTAAGATGGTCATAATGCAAACCCGAATTGCATTGGTGAAAAACCCCAGAAAAATTGCCACCGGAATCGTAATGACTCGTTGCACTGGCTTAAGCGAAAACATCAACAGAAATAAGGCAGAAACAAAAACCATCTGCAAAATGCTTTGCGCCCCTGAGCAGGCTTCGTAAACCTCAACCGTGCGCCCGCCAGGAATTGTGAGGAAAACCCCAGTCCGTTGGGAGTTGGTACCGGTATACCAAAACAGGGTATTCGCTGCCTTAGCCGTCCACATGGAGAGAGGTAGACTACGGAGTAAGCGCTCCACGAATGGATAGAGGGCTAATACCGCGACAATCGAGAGTTCGTGTCGGTATTTGCGTAGCCCCTTAACCCCTGCGGTTAACAGCGCCAACCCCAACAGCCCCAACACGGGCAACAGACACAAAAATAACTTTGAGTCTGGCAGGGTAAGGCTTCTGAGCAAGACCAAACTGAGCAAAACCCCACCCCCGATGACACCGGGCAGGTGGCTCTCAAATTCAACGTCTTTGCGTTTCTCCCAAATCAAAGTGCCCGCGGCTAGCCAGAATAGAGCACTAGTCGCAAACAAATCCTCGTTGTAGATACGATCAACCAGGGTGAGATGGATGGCAGCGATCGCGGCTAACAGACCGAGGAGCCAAAATTTGGGGTCTCTCAAACGACTTGTCCACTCCATAATTTTTCCCAGTACCTGCGATCGGAGTTTTGTATAGACCGTTACCTTGCCTTTTTCGGTTGGCCGACGCCTTTTCTATCCTAACCCTCAGGATTCCAAGATTCACCTCCATTCGCACCGTTGAATAGACAAAACTTTAAAGACTGCGAATGGAATCAAACTGCAAACGGCCATATAGCCTGCGCTATGCGGGTTAGGACACCTTAGCATTCACAAACCCGTGTCAGGCTGTCCGTGGATCCCCTCCTCTATACTCCTGCCATCCAGGTGGGCTTTAATGCGGATGCACCCTACCAACGCTTTACTGGAGCCGACCTCTACCTCGCCCCCTGCATTTCATCTATTTTCTGAATAGATTCGTTGATTTTCGTTGATTCAGATTTGCCCTTAATTCAAATCGCCTTGAGCTTGGGGGGTGCAGAGCCATCAAAGACGTGCTGCTCAGATTTTGCATTACCAGCCAGAGGTTCGCCAACATTAGATAGATGAGCAATTTTTGCTGCGATTTGTTAGTGGCCGGCCTGCCTGAAAAAAGGATTCTATGAAAACCCGCCCCTCTTAAAAACTCTTAAACTCAGGCCGGAGCATCGTGGCACTGCTTCATGCAAATTTTACATGTAATCCAGAAAACATGGGCCTGTTAGGAACACCAGATCGGCTTTTAAGGCAGTGCTCTCCGTCCTTCTGAAGTTGGCGCATTATATTTTCGTAAACCTTCCGTAGATTTACTAGATTTCAGAAAATGCCGGTGACTAAACTCAGTTGAAACTTCACCAGATTATACGGAACCCTGGGAAAAAATGAAAAAGCTGATACAGACAACAGTGCAAACGGCTCTAATGGTAGGCGCAGCCGTTGCGCCTGCTACCGCGTTCCAGCTTACGCCGATTGGAACTTACTCCACAGGCGTTTTTGGTCAAAGCGCCGCTGAGATTGCAGCCTATGATGCTACCACACAGCGACTGTTTGTTGTAAACGGGGCGACGAGTGCTATTGATGTGATTAGCATCAGTGACCCGACCCAACCCACCCTGTTCTCAACGATTTCTTTGAGCGCCTATGGTGCGGGAGCTAATAGCGTGGCTTTTAAGAATGGGGTCTTGGCAGCAGCCGTTGAAAATATTGTGAAGCAAGACCCAGGAAGCGTTGTATTTTTTAACGCAGATGGCACCTTTTTGAACTCGGTGACGGTGGGTGCCCTCCCTGATATGCTGACCTTCACTCCCGATGGCACCAAGGTATTGGTTGCCAATGAAGGTGAACCGAATAATAACTATACGGTTGACCCAGAGGGTTCGGTCAGCATCATCGATATTGCAAGCGGTGTGCTCAACGCCACAGTAAAAACAGTTGGATTTACCCAATTCAACAACGTTCCACTTGACCCCAGTATTCGCATCTTTGGGCCAAATGCTACAGTTGCTCAAGATCTGGAGCCAGAATATATTACGGTTTCAGCAGACTCAACCACGGCCTGGGTCTCCCTTCAAGAAAACAACGCCATTGGAATTTTGAACTTGATTACTGGTGAGTTTGAACAGCTCGTTGGCCTGGGCTTTAAAAACCATAGCTTGCCAGAAAATGGCCTGGATGCCAGCGATCGCGATAACGCCATCAACATCACCTCCTATCCAAATTTATTCGGCATGTATCAACCTGATGCGATCGCCTCTTACACAGTGAATGGCAAGACCTACATTGTGGCGGCTAATGAAGGGGATGCCCGGGATTATGCCGGTTTTTCAGAAGAAGTGCGCGTGAATAGCCTGAGGCTTGATCCGGTGGCGTTTCCTAATGCAGCCGCACTGCAACGCAATGCCAATCTAGGTCGCCTGACGGTGACAAATACCCTGGGAGATGCCAATGGGGATGGACTGTTTGAAGAGCTGTATGTGTTTGGTGGTCGGTCATTTTCAATCTTGGATGCAGAGGGCAAGATCATTTTTGACAGTGGTTCTGAATTTGAGCGAATCATTGCTGAGCGGGTTCCTAACTTCTTTAACGCCAACAACACGGTGAATGATTTTGATACCCGCAGTGATAACAAGGGGCCAGAACCCGAAGGCGTCGCGATCGGTCAAGTTGCCGGACGCACCCTAGCCTTTATTGGCCTAGAGCGGATTGGCGGCATCATGCTCTATGACATTACCGACCCCTTTGAGCCGTTCTTTCTCGACTATGTGAATAACCGCGATTTCTCCGTCGTCTTTAACAGCGCTGGCCCTACCCCAGCCCAATTGACTGCGATCGGTGATCTTGGGGTTGAGGGTCTACTGTTTATTTCCGCCAAGGATAGTCCCAACGGCATTGACCTGCTAGTAACCACCAACGAAGTGAGTGGTACCACCACAATTTACACAGTCGCTGTGCCTGAACCCACCACTGTTTTGGGTGTCTTATTGTTTGGGCCAATTGCTGTGAAGTTGCGGCGCAGGCAACAAACGCGTGGCTAATGCACTGGCTGAATCTTAGCAACAATCCTAGTAACTGGGGGGTGCAGGCGCTGCCGACCCTCTTTTTTATCAGGTTCTTTTATCAATAGTCTGGATACTTCTGCGCCGAACCGCCCTCATCCCCCAGATTCTGCTCCCAAGTTTAAGAGCAGGAGAGCCAGATTCAAAGCCCCTCTCCCTCCTTGAGAAAAAGATTTTGGGTGAGGGTTAACCCTGACCGTATGGTAAGTCTCTATCCTGTATCCTCACTTCTCTTTCCCCACTTCTCTTTCCTCATTGCAGGTATTGTCATCACCATAGTTCTGATGGGACGGCTACCCATCAAGGCAACATCATCGCTAGCCTCGGAACAGTGAACGCTTTAGAGTCAGCAGTAGTCTAAAAGGCAGGTTTGAGCTGTGGTGGTGATTGCTCTTGCAGCAGCAGTCGCCAATGTCATGCGCATCTGAAAAACGATGAAATCTCCTCCAGTATTGAGTTTCAAACTCTTTCTGTTGATAGATACGTGAGCCGTCGGAATGTCGTTACAATCCATAACAATTAAGGAGAAATGTGGCGGGTTTTGCTCAACTAAGGGTGGAACACCCACCGTGGGCGGATGGCTGAATTAAGTGCCTGGGTGGTTATGAGTTCCATATCCACAGAGCTTTGGGGTTTGAGCCAGTCATTCTGTGGTGGCTATTTTGTGCTGGCCATTCTGTTGAAGCCTGTGGCTAAAGTAATAATCCTGACCCATAACAATGATGATGCTATCTTTTTTTCGACTGTTTCCTGAGTTGCGCCTGCGATCGCTGACAGGTTCCCTGATGTTAGTGGGTTTATTAGCAACCTTATCGGGTTGTGGCTTTGCCAATCGCGGCAATGTGGCCACGGCTCAGTCTCGCCGACCTGGAGCAGGAGCGGCAAACCAGGGGCCACCAGCGGTGGATGTAGCGGTCGCTAAGCTTGGGCAACTGCAACAGCCTCAGGAGTATACTGGCACTACCCAGGCATTGCGGGAAGTCTCGATTCGTGCTCAGGTAGAAGGGCAATTGCTCAATCTCAATGTGGATATTGGTGATCGCGTTAGTCAGGGGCAGACTGTGGCCCAGTTGGATGACAGCATCCTCGCGACCAATGTCACCTCAGCAGAGTCAGAGTTATCCGCTCGGCGGGCTGAAATCGCTCGTTTAGAAACTCAGGTGAGCGAGGCCCAAAAGCAGGTACGGCAGGCTGAGTTACAACTACGTCAGGCGCAATCGGACGCCGGACGATTGCGCCAGTTAGCGAGCCAGGGAGCAATCGCAAAACAGCAAGCAGAGCAGGCAGAAACAGCCGCTCGCACCGCCCAGGAGATCTTACGCTCTACTCAAGATCAGGTCAGTAGTCGGCGGCAAGAAATCGTGATCGCCGCCGAGCGATTGCGATCGCAGCAGGCGGTGATTGACCAAGCGCGGCAACGGCAGGCCCACACCGTAGTCACTTCCCCGATCAGTGGGTTTGTTACCGCCAGAGTCAACGAGACCGGCAACTACCTCCAGCCTGGTGCTGAAATTCTCAAAATTGGTGACTTTAGTCGCATTAAAGTGATTGTGCAGGTCTCAGATTTGGAGGTAGGCCGGATTCGTCAAGGGCAATCGGCCAAAGTTCGGTTTGATGGCATTGCCGATCAAGAATTTACAGGCACTGTCAGCCGGATTCCTCCCGCGGCAAACCCCACCTCTCGTCTGGTACCGGTTGAGATTGTGGTACCCAATGCCTCTCAACAGATTGGGAGCGGCCTACTGGCACGTGTCACGTTTAGTGATCAGGGTGCTCCAAAAGTGGTCGTACCCATGACCGCCTTACAGAGTAACCGCTCTGGCCAGGGGCGACCACCCGGGCAAGGCGGTGGACAGCAGCAACCTGCTGCCAGTAGGCAATCTCCAAGTAGCCAACCTGGTACAGAGGGGACAGTTCAATCTGCGGCTCGCCTTGGAGAGCGGGGGCAGCGCTCTGGTCAAGAGAGAACTGCTCAGGGAGGTAATCGCTCAGCCCGTTTGGGTAATACAGCGATGGCTGGAACCGAAGCGTCGAACCGGGGCACTATTTTTGTTGTGACTGGAGACGGTGATGAGGTCACCGTATCAGCTCGCTCTGTGGTGTTAGGGCAACGCCAGGATGGCCGAGTTGAAATTATCTCTGGACTGCGACCGGGCGATCGCTACGTCGCTCGCAGCGGTCGTCCTCTACAAGATGGAGATACCGTGCGACTTAGCATCCTGTCAGATCGTTAAAGAGGCATCCTCCCACTCCCCCACGTCTTCATCCCTTTACCCGCGCCAACCCATGCAGCAACCTTCCGGCTTTAGTCTCAGCACGCTCTCCATCCGCCGTCATATCGGCATTTTGATGCTAACCCTTACCGTCATTGTTTTGGGTGTATTCTTCATCGTGCGTATTCCCGTCGATTTGTTGCCCTCAATTACCTATCCTCGAATTGGCGTTCGAGTCGATACCCCTGGGGTGGCACCAGAGGTGGCTGTAGATGAAATCACCCGCCCCCTAGAAGAGGCATTAGCCACTACCGAGGGAGTGACCCAGGTCTATTCTCGAACCCGCGAGGGCCAAATCAGTCTGGATCTGTTCTTTCGGCCCGGAAGCAATATTGATCAGGCGCTCAACGACGCCACAGCAACCGTAAACCGCTATCGCAATCGGTTGCCAGATACCGTCGAAACCCCGCGACTGTTTAAAGCTGACCCGACCCAGTTACCCGTGCTGGAATTGGCTCTGACGTCACCTTCTCTGCGCGATGTGGATTTGCGAGTGTTTGCTGATACAGAGCTATCACGTGAATTAACGGTTGTTCCAGGAGTGGCCTCAGCGGATGTTTCTGGTGGGGTGCAGGAAGAAGTACAGGTGCTAGTTGACTTGCATCGTTTACAAGCCCTGGGAGTTGGAATAAACACCGTCTTAGATGGAATTTCTCAACGAAATCAGGATGTATCAGGAGGGCGAATCTTAAGTGAAGACTCCGAATTCCTGACGCGTACCTTAGGTCGCTTTCGCACTGTGAGTGAGATTCGCGCGCTCTCTTTTGAGGTGCCGGGTCAACCGATGACGAATGGTCAGATGAATGGCCAGACCGCGGGAATGCTAGCCCCACCCCAGCGGGTTTACCTACGGGAGTTAGCCCAAGTGATCGATGGAACCGAGGAAGAACGGGTGGTGGTACAACTCAACGGTAGCCCTGCCGTTAAGGTGAGTGTGCAAAAGCAACCTCAGGCCAACACGATTGATGTTGTGAAAGGGGTAAAGCAACGGATTGAGGAACTTCGGCAAAGTGGATTAATTCCAGCCGATATGATTATTACCCCAACCCTGGATGAGTCTCGTTTTATCAACAACTCGATTAACAATGTGGCCATTGCAGGGCTAAGTGGGGCGGCCCTTGCGGCGATAGCGGTTTTGCTCTTCTTAGGCTCTCTCCGGCAAACGTTGATTATTGTGCTGGCGATTCCCCTGGCAACGATGATGACCATCATCTTGATGGGATTGTTTGGCCTCTCACTAAATATTTTTAGCCTAGGAGGGTTAGCCCTTGGCGTTGGGATTGTGGTCGATAACGCAATTGTGATGATGGAAACTATTGTTGAAATAGTCAAGCGTCACGACCACGATCAACTCTATGCTGTTGCCGCCAGTAGCGCTGACAACGGCCATCATGGCAACGCCAATGGCACTGGCAACCATGCCTGGAAACAGCGAGTTTTGGGCTTAGCCGCCGCCAGTAGTCAGTCAGTGGAATCAGCTCTGGTTGCCTCCACAATGACTAACTTAGTAGCGGTGATTCCCTTCTTGTTACTGGGGGGCATTATTGCGCTCCTCTTCAATGAGTTGATTTTGACGATTAGTTTTGCCGTTGCGGCCTCCTTAGTCATGGCTCTAACCGTGGTGCCGATGTTAGCCTCTCGCTTGCTAACGGTGCGTTGGTCTAGCGGGATTGGCCAGTTTTGGCTACTGCGTCAGTTTAATCGCCGGTTTGATGCCGCTACTCAGAGGTATCAGGGGTTTCTGTCGCAGGTGTTGCGCTGGCGGATTGTGGCGATCGCCCTCGCTTTTCTGGTTTTGGGGGGCGGCAGCCTGGCATTAGCAGGCAACATTCCCCAAGAAATTTTGCCCCGCATTAATACAGGACAGGCCAACTTAAATGTCCAATTTCCTCCAGGAACCTCCCTGGAAACTAATCTGCGGGTTATGCAGGCCGTTGATGACATCTTGCTAGCCCAGCCCGAAACGGAGTATGTCTTTACCACTGCGGGCGGATTACTCTTTGGCAGTAACGTCACGGCTAATGCTTCTCGCAGCACTGGGAACATTACCCTGAAACCGGGTACAGATGTGGCAGCCTATGTGCAACGGGTGAGCCAGGAAATTGACAAGCTAAATCTAGCCGGAATTCGGGTGCGCCTCAGCCCAGGTGCAGTGCGCGGCATCAATATCAATAACTCGCCGATTCGCGGTGCGGATGTAGATGTACAGTTACAGGGTACCGATTCTGAGGTGTTGCAACAGGCTGCCCGTAAAGTCCTGGCAGCATTGGATGAACGAGCTACCCTAGTTAGCTTTCGTCCAGAGGCAGAAGATCGGCAACCTGAAATTCAAATTCGGCCCGATTGGGAACGAGCCTCGGCACTGGGTTTAACTGCCCGCAGCATTGGATCAACGATCCAAACAGCGATCAACGGTTCGGTACCAACCCAACTGCAACGGGGTGAGCGACTGGTGGATGTGCGAGTGCGGCTCGACCAAAATCTCATCACCCAACCCTCTCAATTAGCCCAGCTACCCCTGTTTACCCCAGGCAATGCCTTGGTAAGGCTGAGTGACGTTGCTCAAATTGTACCAGATCGAGCACCGGGGGAAATCCAGCGGATTAACCAGCGGCAAGTGGCGCTGATTGCTGGCAACTTAAATCAGGGGGCGAGGCTGGGAGAGGCCCTAGAGCAAGTAGAGGAGGTACTGGCCAGTATTGACTTGCCAGAGGGCGTTTCCTATTTGCCAAGCTATGCTGCTCAGTCATCCCACGAATTACAAAGTTCACTGCGATTATTGGGAGCGCTGGCTGTTTTTCTGGTGTTTGTGGTGATGGCGGTGCAGTACAACTCCCTGGTAGATCCTCTGGTGATTATCTTGACGGTACCCCTGGCTTTGGCGGGTGCAATTTTTGGTTTGTTTATCACCCAGACAGCTATTGGCATTACGGTGTTGGTGGGGGCAGTGCTGCTAGTGGGGATTGTGGTAAATAATGCCATCATTATGGTGGAAACCGCGAACCAGATTCGCGAGGTCGATCGCTGCGATCGCTTCACGGCCATTACCAAAGCGGCCCCTCAACGTCTGCGCCCAATTATGATGACAACGATCACCACCGTTTTGGGGGTATTTCCCCTGGCTTTGGGGGTGGGCGAAGGCTCAGAGTTTCTGCAACCCCTGGGAGTCGTCGTGTTTTCGGGGCTTTCTCTGGCGACCCTACTGACGCTGTTTATCATCCCCTGCTTTTATGTGCTGCTGCACGATTTGTTTCAGGTCAATGTCCAGCCCCAAAGGTTACTGCTCGAAGCGCGATCGCAGGTCGAAAAGGTTCTAGCCAAGCGTTAATGTTGCCTATTCTCACCAGCAAACCACCTAATGGCTTCGCCTTTTTTGCCTCCTTTCGACTTGGCTCAGACAAATCGCTCCAGACAAATCGTTCAAGTAAGGCGCTCGCCAGCCTGTGTGCCCTCTGACTCTGCCCAGACAATGCCAAGGGGGATAACCATAGCCACCAGATGGGAGACAAGATGCAAAGAGGGAACTCTTGGCTGAGGGCAGTGCCCCTGTATCCCCTAACCTCTCAAGGAACTCAGCCACCTGGCGCTTGCCAGAACCGCTCTCCTGGAAATCTCCTTATTGGTAAGAATGATAGGAATGAGCTTCTAACCAGATGCGCACTTCTTGCTCAGAGCAAAAAATACTGGTTTGCCCCGATTGGGGGTCATAAACATACCAGAGGGTTTCGCCGCGCCAGTCCCGACTTTGCCAAATGCGAGGTTGACGGGGTGCTTGCCATGCACTGAGCCGTTGCCGAAACAGAACCAAAAGCGACTTCCATAGAGAAGCCATGGCCTCTGAGGCAGTGAGTTCATGACTCAAACAATGTTCTAAATGGGTAATCATTTGTGCGTGATTCAGGTGTCCACAGTAGTGGTGCAAGAGCGATCGCCAGACCTGGCTTAACCATTGCCCAATTCCTACTGGAGCGGGTTGAGGCACCGGAACATTAGGACTAATTAACTCTAGAGTTTGATAGGTTTGCCACTGCGATTTCATTAGCGCCCCTCCAACGTAAAAAGTATTTTTATTTCTGTATCTATTGTTACCCTTTCTCTGGATAGGAGCAAACTTGCTGTCGTTAATCGCTGACATTGAAAAGATTTGTAGCAATCCCTCACAAATCAATTCTGGATTTAGTTCGCCTTTATCCCTAAACGGTACAGGTTTTGCGTGCTGAAACTTCACCACAAAAACACCGAGGGCAAAAGTGATATGCGCTCCTTCTAAACAATGAGGCTCTTCTAGCCCTATCTCAGCCTGCCTTCATCCAAACGGTTACTTAAGGAAACGCTAAGATAATGTTTGAGCAAGCCTTTCTGTTTGTTAATTCAAACAGCATGAAGGAATTGGTAACCTAATGCGAATTTATGAAAATTTCTCGTACCGTTAAACCCATGGTGTCGCGCTCTCCTGCGGCTAGAGTGTCTCAGCAAGCAGCCAAAGGAGTTGTGACGCTGATTTGGGTTGTGGTTCAGGCACTAGCCCTTGGTGCACCGGCGATCGCCAATAGTGAACGGAACTCAATGAGCTATAGCCAACTCCTGAAAAAGTTAGAAGGTGACAAGCAGGAGATTGAAAAGGTCGAGATTGATCCAGCCCAGAAGGTTGCCAGAGTTCGATTTAGAAATCAGGATAAAAATGCCCCCCCTCAAGAAGTGCGCTTGTTTGACTCAAACCCAGAACTGATCTCGAAGCTGCGCGATTCTGGTGTGGAGTATGAAATTCGTCGCACCGCCGATAACAGTGCCTTAATGGGGTTACTAGCCAATTTGTTGATCTTCGTGGTGTTGTTAGGCGGTCTGCTGCTGATTTTGCGGCGATCGGCAAATGCACCCGGTGGCCCCGGCCAAGCGATGAACTTTGGTAAGTCCCGAGCGCGTTTTCAAATGGAGGCTAAAACTGGTGTCACTTTTGATGATGTGGCTGGGATTGAAGAAGCCAAGGAAGAACTGCAAGAAGTCGTCACGTTCCTGAAAAAGCCGGAGAAGTTTACAGCCGTTGGTGCTCGCATTCCGAAAGGGGTGCTGCTAATTGGGCCACCTGGAACCGGAAAAACGCTGCTGGCTAAGGCGATCGCGGGAGAAGCCGGAGTTCCTTTTTTCAGCATTTCTGGGTCTGAGTTTGTGGAAATGTTTGTTGGGGTTGGAGCATCCCGCGTTCGTGATTTGTTTAAAAAGGCCAAAGAAAGTGCCCCTTGCATCGTATTTATTGATGAAATCGATGCTGTTGGCCGACAACGGGGTGCTGGTATTGGCGGCGGCAATGACGAACGGGAGCAAACCCTAAACCAGTTGCTGACGGAAATGGATGGGTTTGAAGGCAACACTGGGATTATTATCATTGCCGCTACCAACCGGCCTGATGTGCTGGACTCGGCTTTGCTTCGCCCGGGACGGTTTGATCGTCAAGTCACGGTCGATCCACCTAGCTATAAAGGACGTTTGCAGATCCTCGAAGTGCATGCTCGTAATAAGCGGCTTGAGCCGAATGTTTCGCTTGAGGCGATCGCCCGTCGCACCCCCGGCTTTGCAGGCGCTGATTTAGCCAACCTGCTCAACGAAGCTGCAATTCTCACCGCTCGTCGCCGTAAAGACGCGATCGGAATGGCTGAGATCGATGACGCGATTGATCGAATTACGATCGGCTTATCTCTAACGCCCTTGTTAGACAGTAAAAAGAAACGTCTGATTGCTTACCACGAAGTGGGGCATGCTCTGTTAATGACCCTGCTGAAAAATTCCGACCCCTTAAACAAGGTCACAATCATTCCTCGTTCTGGAGGCGTGGGTGGTTTTGCGCAACAAGCCTTCAACGAAGACATGATTGACAGTGGCCTTTACACCAAAGGCTGGCTGACGGATCGGATTACCATTGCCCTGGGTGGGCGGGCTGCTGAAGAAGTCGTTTTTGGCCCAAGCGAAGTTACGGCAGGGGCCAGTGGCGATATCAAGGCAGTCGCTGACTTGGCACGAGAAATGGTGACGCGCTACGGGATGTCAGACCTGGGCTTGGTTGCTTTGGAATCGTCTGGTAATGAAGTCTTTCTGGGCCGAGGGTTTATGGCTAGGAATGAATACTCTGAAGAAGTCGCCACTCAGATTGATAATCAGGTGCGTGAGATTGCGTTCCGTTGTTATGGCGAGGCTGTGCGGATAATTCGCGAGCATCGCTCTCTAGTGGATTATTTGGTAGATCGCCTGCTCGACCAAGAGACTATCGAAGGTGACCAGTTCCGACAAATTGTGACGGAATACACGGGAATGCCTGTAAAAGGCTCCGTGCCAGCAACGGTGACAACTTAAGTCATTGCCTCCTGCATTTGCAGCGATCAGTATGGAGAAGAGTAGAGAAGAGAGGATAGTGAAAAGAGACGTTGCTGAATCTGGATAGGGACTACCCAATTCGCCCTCATCCCTTCGGTAAGCGAGACCGAAAAAAAGATAGAAAAACGCTGGCAAGCGAAAGGTATGCTGATTTACAGCGCTCGCCAGGTTGATTAGTCCCTTGGGGTTTAGGGGGTGTGGGTGCCTCCGATACCTAGCCCCCCGATAGCCTGCTCAATTTAGCTTGATGGAGTCCTGGTTTTGGCGCACCAGAGTGAGAAACACTTCTTTTAGGGTCGCCTGATCTGTTTCAATTCGCAGCAAAGGTAAGGGTTTGAGGATTGCCAAAGCCTCATAGAGTTGCCCTGGGTCTGCCACAAACAATTGGCGATCGCCTTCAACCACCACACCCAGGCGCTCTAACTTTGAGCATCGTGGCGCATCAATGGTATCGCTCATTTCAATCCGGTAGCTGCCTGTCGAAAATTGCTGAATCAGGGCATCGGTCGGTTCCTCAAGCAAAACCTCCCCTCGATGCATAATCGCAACCCGATTCGACAACTCCTCTGCGATCGCCAATTGGTGCGTCGTCAAAACAATCGCACAGCCCTCAGTTGCAATCTCTCGAATCAGGCGCTTGACTGACTCAGTGGCCTCTACATCCAGGCCCAGGGTCGGCTCATCTAGCAGCAGTAGGGGCGGTTGATGCATCAAAGCAACGGCGATTGCCAACTTTTGCTGCATTCCCCTCGACAGCGACTGCACAATTGTTTGACGCTTCTGGGTCAATTCAAAGCGCTCTAACAACAACTCCGCTCGTTGACTCGCTTGTCTGGCTGACAGCCCTCTCAACACACCAAAATATTCTAAATTTTCGCGACACGTGAGCCGCCAATAAATGTTACGGTTACCCTCCAACACGGCACCAAGCAATCGAAGGGCCTCTGGCTGCTGGTGAGGGTTTCGACCACCGATTCGAACCCAACCAGAATCGGGCATGACCAACCCGGCCATCATTTTAATTGAAGTCGTTTTGCCCGCCCCATTGGGGCCTAAAAAAGCCAAAATCTCACCAGCAGAGACCCGCAAAGATAGATCACGCACAGCCTGAAGGGCTTGCCCTTTCTCCCAGTAAGATTTTTGAAGATGGTGAACTTCAAGAATAAGCATCAGTAGTATCCCTAAGCATCCCTGAACAGGAAAATCAAAAATAGGGGAATTGAGAGATCGGCCATGCTATTGAGATAGGCCATTCTATCTTTAAAGGATAGAGAATTATCCGGCATTTCCAGGGGCCTTGCAGTAACTGTTCGCCGGTTCGACATGATTTTCTCTGTCTTTTGCATAAAGACACTACCAAGAGATGCTCCCTAGAATCTTAAGTGCTTCTACTGAAACTCTGACCTAAGTCAATAGGGGTTATCCCCATTACGGGTGATCGCAATCACTGTGAAAAATGATAATTGTATTTAAGGTTTCAGTAGTTTTACTGAATAAAGCGTGGACTTGTCTTCTATGTTAAACGCAGCATCTGATCAGTTACCTTGCCGCCAATCTTTAGATGATGCGGTTGCAGTCTTAAAGCAAGACTTACCAACGCTGTTTCAGCGAGATCTGGACTACAGCATTTACGCTGGCAATATTGTTTTTCAAGATCCGTTGAGCCAATTTAATGGCCGATTAGCCTATCGGTTAATCTTCTGGACGCTACGCTTTCATGCGGCGCTCTTTTTCAAAGAGATTCGGTTTGACTTGCACAACATCCGACCGGACGAAGTGGATACTATCTGTGCCGAATGGAGCGTTCGCGGCGTGCTCCGTTTGCCCTGGCATCGGGCGGTGTGCTTCCACGGATACTCTGTTTATCGCTTAAACGAAGATGGGTTGATTTGTGAGCATGTAGACATTTGGGATCGCCCACCTGTTCAGATTTTGACTCAAATGCTACTTGGCGCTTAGGCGATTTTTGGCAATTTTAACGAGTAAACGATTTTCTAGTTTTAATCCCTTTTGACTGCTTTCGACCTTGCTTCAGATAAATCCATCAAAACAAGCAACTCCGCTTGCTCGTGCACCGAGCAGAGTCGAAGGGTAGTTCGCAGGGTAGGCTTTTTTAAGAAATCTTCTAAGACCCGTTGCCGTCAGAAGGATGCAGATGAGATAAATATCATGACTCGGCCTCTCAGTTTCTGCTACTTGATTACTGCGCCCTTGCCTGTGGGGAGGCTGTATCTAAGCCAAGGCCCGATTCAAATAGATCGATTGAACTGGAGAAAGACCACAGGCTCTGGGTTGAAATCGACCGAACTGCTAATCAAGAACTTTTTCAGCTTCAATCACTTCACTCACGGCTGTTTCCGAATCAGCGTTTGCTTGCGGGTTTGCGGCCATCTCAACGGCTCCATTTAGGCTCTCAACCGATTGAACCGATTGAGTATTAGGCTCTTGTCGCTCTGAAAAGCCCCAAAGAAAGATCACGGCAACGAGAACGGCCATTAACCATTCGGGGGGGACTAAATCTGCATTAATTACCCGGATAAGCAGCCGTATACCCACCAGCGCTACAGTGATATAGCCCGCATCTTCTAGATGGCTAAACTCGTCTAACCAGCGAATGAATAGGCCAGCTAAAAAGCGCAAGGCCAGGATGCCAATGCTGGCACCGACTAAAATCAGCCAGGTTTCTTGAGAAACCGCGATCGCGGTGGTGACGCTATCTAAGGAAAAGGCTAAATCGGTGATAGCAATGATGGGGATAGCCTGCCATAGGGAGTTAAATCGCGGGCCATGGTGAGCATGCTGCCCATCATCGGAACTGGAGCTAAAGTACTGAAACACCAGCCAGAGCAAGTAAAGGGCACCGGCTAGCTCAACCTGCCAGAAACGAATCACCCAGGTGGCTGTCAAAATCAAAGACATGCGCAGGATGTAGGCCAGCACTAAGCCAATATTGAGGGCTTGCCGCTGCTGCGATGGTTCTTTAAGCCCTTGAGTTAGAGCGGCTAGGGCGATCGCATTATCGGCAGACAATACTGCTTCGAGGGCAACCAAAACTGGCAAGAGCAGCCACACTTCGTATCTAAAATTTGTCGGATCAATCAAATAATCAAGCATTAATCTATGGGTGAACAACTCACACTGGCTTCATTGCAACACAAGAGCTAGCAACCGTCTACTCACTTAGGGCGTTGCTAAAACCAGCCATTTCAGCCGTCGCCAGCTAGGTGGTTGGTTCGTCGTGGCGGCTAAGCAGTAGAACATTGTTTGAATCGATCTGGCCAAAGCTAAGCTGAATCCAGGTCGAAACTTATCCTCGTGCCATCGACAAAACTCTAGTTCTGGGCTTGAACCAGGTTTATCTTTATTCAGCCTAACGCCTGATTGGGCAATCCTGACACATCCAAACGCAGAGAAATTTTAGTCATGCTCTAAACAAGCGGTCATAATCTTGATCTGGCTTGATTTTCCGACAGAAAGAAAAGAATCAGATTCGGCAACCTGTCCAAACCAAGCCGATGTTTTATTCCATTGCTATGAAATTGGCTTTGCGTCGCTTTGTCTTGCTAGCGATTTTTTTGCTGAGTGTATTACTCACGGTGATTTTGCCCTATTCCCTAGGGGATTGGCCAGACATCGGTTCGGCAACGTCGTTGAGTCAATCGATTCTACGGCAACAAAAAAGTGCGATGGTGCGGCGTTACAGCACCGATGTGGACTGTCTATCGACAGCGAACTATTACCAGTTACAGGGGCGGTTAAAACAAACAGAAGCTGCGGCCCTGATCGAAGGCGTAGCCCGGATACGTTATACCAATCGAAATGCTATCCCGCTGGAGCAAATTGTCTTTCGCCTCTATCCTAATGCAGTCTCGACCCGGTCGTTTGCCAGGTTGCAGGTGACTCAAGTTCAGGTACAGGCTCACTCTAGTCCGATCCAGCTTTCGGTTGAGGAGACTGTACTGACAGTGCCGTTGCGATCGCCACTGCTGCCGGGTGCCACAGTAGAGATTACCCTCAACTTTGTCACCCAGATTCAGGCTAATCGGGTCGGAGGCGGCTTTGGGCGGATGGGCTACATAAACCAGGTGATTACAGCGGCATCCTGGTATCCTACCCTATCGGTGTATGAGGCTAATCGCGGTTGGTGGGTCGCCCCCCTACCACCTCCAATTGTCGATCAGACGAATACCGTCATTTCTGATAGTGACCCTACCTATAGTGAGAGCAGTTTTTTTGAGGTCGCCCTGCGCGTACCCCGTGCTTTTGTACTGGTAACAAATGGAACTCAGACTCGTCGGCGAGAGCATTTAGATGGAACCATTACTTATCACAGTGTCACCGGCCCAATGCGCGAGCAGGTGTTTGTCGCCAGTCCGCGTTATGTTGTGAGATCTGTTGCTGTTCAAGGAGTGCAGTTAAACTTCTGGCACTATAGCGATCGCGCCAGTACCAGCCCTGGCAATACCCGCCAAATCATGGATATTGCCAGCAAAGCCCTCACAGCGTTTCGCGCTCGCTTTGGAGTTTATCCTTATCAAACCCTCCAGATTGTGCAAAACCCCATTGATACGGGCTTAGAGTTCCCTGGCTTGATTTTGGTCAGTGACCAGAGTTGGGAGCAGGGAACGGCTGAACGCATCGTTGTTCATGAAATAGCCCACCAATGGTTTTATGGCCTACTGGGAAACAACCAGGTAGAGCATCCCTGGCTGGATGAGGGCCTGGCGACCTACAGTGAATTTGTTTACAAAATCTATTACGCGACACCCAAAGTGGCGCAGCAACTGACCCTGGCAGAGCAAGCAAAAGTTGACGCATTTACCCGGGCGATCGCTCAAAAACAGCAACCCGACCTTAAGCTCAATTTATCCGTTGCAGCATTTCAGGCTGATTACAGCAGCTTTGCTTATCAACGGGGAGGACAATTTTATCTCCGGTTAGAGCAACAGCTTGGTCGAGAAGTAGTTTACCGGGCACTCAAATACTATGTGCAGCAACAGCGCTACGAAGTAACCACAACGCAAGCCCTTAAACAAGCCCTAGAACGCAGCTCAGGTAAAGATTTGACCACACTCTTTCAACAGTGGGTCGGTGCCTACCAGGAAGATGCCCAACCCGCTCCTTTAAGCCAATGCCAACCCAACCGCTAAGGAGGGATGGATTGTACCCGTAGGAGAGGGCTTAACGGTGTCATCTTAGCTTGCTTTAGCGCCAACTCATTCCCCCCTAGTACCGCACGGATGACTGCAATTGCCAGGTTGCTTGCGAATCCATTAGGGGTCAAGAGGCGCACATGCCCTCAGCTAAGGGTACCCCCCTTTTACTTTTTACCCTGCCCTTCATTAAGAAATTAAGGGGCTATAGCGACAACTAACCGAGCCTGAAAAGACGAAGCGGTGACCCTCAGGTCAGTTGCTACGCTTTGCAATGACCCAAATGGCGTGAATAATTCCAGGAATATAACCCAACAGGGTCAGCAGAATGTTGAGCCAAAACGCTCCCCCAATCCCGACGGTCAGGAAAACACCCAGAGGGGGTAACAAAATTGCGGCGATGATTTGAACAACCGTCATAACTCTAACCTCTGTTAATTCATGAATAGCGGTAACCGAGCTTGTTAGGGCATTAGCAGTAGAACCGGCATCAGGCCCTATGCCTTTAGCCAGAGATAAATTCCGGTATCCTGGCTCCTGTTGGTATCTACCAGTCTACAAAAGCTTCTTACTATTAGGGGCGATTTGCTAGGATGCCATACTGATGTCGCTAATGATTCAAAAGCAAAAAGCGAAGCTGAATTCAGCTCCGCTTTCTTGACTAACAGGTTTCATACCCTATCCTCATTGATTGCTAGAAATATCTACGCCTTTTCTAACCAGTCATAGATTTGATCTAACTGCTCAAGAGTAACAAGCCCATACTGCCAGAGAATCATCGGTAATGGGCCAGGATCCTGCTCGATATGGCGAAGGGCGATCGCTAGAGAAGAAGAAGAAATGGCTAACTCTTCTTGTAAAAACCGGATCAATTTCGAGTACGTTACGGGAGTCATTCGATTCATCACCTCCTGATTGACAACTAAGTGAACTGAGTAAAACACAGTGTTGCTTTTTAACGCAAAGCCCCGTGGCTTTTTCAGAACCACAAGCTCTGGCGAAAACAAACTGACGTACGAATAATACCTGCCTAGGATACTAGGATAAAAGCTAATGAAGGAAGCAGACTGAAGCATCTGCAATTTCACAGATATACTCGCCCATCTTTTGAGTGATTCCACTGTATCTAGATGGACTAGCAAAACCGCGATTTAGACGTATCAAATACCTGTGCGATCGCGCTTCTAGCAATAACCAAACCGGATAAAACAGAGAGTGGAGAGACGAATCCCTAAATGAACAGAAAAACCTCTCACCTTTCCATACCCAATGCCCTAACGCACTGATACAAATACGGCTGTTTAACCTCACACCCCGGCTCGAAGGCCAGTAGCTCAGGAAATGCTCAGCTTTAGGCTGCTCGGTGCGGCAACGCACTTCAGCTTTGAAACTTCGCTTGCCCAGGTTATCATTGACGATTCAAACCTTTGCATCTTTGCCGGCAAAGCATGAGGCCACCCAAAAAAGTTGCGCTCTCGCCTCAACCAGGGAGCATTAGCAGTTATGTCTTGATAGAGTACCGCATCTTTTCTGAAAAGAGTAAAGAAATCTTGAAAAGTTCTGTAAATTTTAGAACAAGTTCATCGATTTTCATCGATGGGACTGAATCACAATGCGATCGCCGGGTTGAATCCCTAATTCTTGCGCTCTGCCGCCGCGCAACTCAATCACTTGGTCAACAGCTCCAGCGGGGCCATAAATCGGGCAAGGTTCTGCCTGGCACGGTGGCACACCATGGGCAACATCAACCACGCACCCTCCTAGCATAAACACCATATCCAAGGGAATGCGTACATTTTTCATCCAGAAACCCACAGGCCGCGGAGGGTTAAACAAAAAAAGCATGCCCCGATCATCGGGTAAGCTATCCCGATACATCAGACCCATTGCTTGCTCAGCCGCTGTTTTAGCAACCTCAAGCTGGATCATTTGGTCAGCAATCTTCGCCGTTGCTGAGACGGGTAAGACTTGCCCCACCATGCCCTCCTGATTACGTGACGAAGCTGGTGTTGAAACAACACAGCCGACTGCTAGCCAGCCCAGAATCATCGCCAACAGCAGTCTTTGATAAATCCGCATATCAGACTTGACCCATAAGGAGCAGGAACAATAGAGAACAGGGCTGAACGGGTGGACATTGTGGACAACAAGATCTCTGCCCCTGAATTTGGGTGAATTTCGACCGTTGGAGCCGTTCAAAATTTTGCTTGATAGAACATAAATCCACTCCCATCCAAACTTTGCTGGACTACCCAAGTGTTCCAAATCCTAAACCTAATCCAACTTCAGAACTAGCTTTCTGACCGGGGGGAGATCAGCAATTTTTGGCATGCCTACCTTGCTAGTGGGGATTTTGGCAAACGACCCACAACTAAAATCATACCTCCCAAAATCACCCTCATTGGGCAAGTCGGGCGAAAGGGCGATCGCTAATAGGCATCTGACTCAATCTGGCTGAATGGGACAAAGCACTCTTGAGGCAGCAAAATCGGCTTGCCTGCAAAAATTAACTTGCCGCGATGGGTAAAACGGTTAATTGCCACACCCAAAGGACGCTGCGTCAGAGTCGGGTGGGCTTCATAGTAAGTCACATAAATTTGTCGGGCAGAACGCACCAGTGCAGGATCTAACAGGGATGTAAAGTCAGAATCGTGGGTTGGGTTATTCTGAGCTGCCGAGCGGTTCATTTGGGTTTGGGTTGCGTATGCCACTAAATTATCTACCCCTAATGCATTGCTTTAAAATTAGTACGCTTGTACAAAAACTGCAAGGGTAGACCGAACTTAGTTACCCTGCAATTCTCGCATGGTTTCGACAAGGGATTCTCCCATTGCCTGACATCCAAGGAGCGTCATATTGTCAGCCATAATATCCGCAGTTCTCAAATTCCGATCAAGAACTTGTAAAACTGCCTGTTCAATGCGATCTGCAGCTGCCGGTTGGGCTAGGCCATAGCGCAACATCATAGCGGCACTGAGCACCTGCGCCAGGGGATTTGCCTGATCTCGACCAGCAATATCGGGAGCGGAGCCATGCACGGGTTCGTACAGACCTGGAGCCGTAGCGCCCAAACTCGCTGAGGGCAGCATCCCAATGCTACCTGTTAACATGGCGGCCGCATCGGAGAGAATGTCGCCAAACAAATTGCCGGTGACAATGGTGTCAAACTGTTTGGGATAACGCACGAGTTGCATGGCAGCGTTATCTACATAGAGGTGGGTCAACTCTACATCAGGATAGTCCTTAGCTAAGACGGTCATGCGATCGCGCCAGAGCTGCGAAACTTCCAGGACATTCGCTTTATCTACAGAACATAAGCGCTTCCTGCGTTTACGGGCTGTTTCAAAAGCGACTCGCCCAATTCGGTCAATTTCCGCCTCCGTGTAGGCCATCGTATTGACACCCCGTTTTTCCCCGGTTTCCAGGGCAAAAATGCCTCTGGGTTGCCCAAAGTAAATTCCCCCTGTAAGCTCACGCACCACCATGATATCGACACCATCAACCACCTCGGGCTTCAGGCTAGAGGCATGGAGGAGTTGGGGCAGAATCTTGGCAGGACGCAAATTGGCAAACAGCCCTAACCCCGCTCTCAATGCCAGCAATCCCGTCTCTGGCCGGAGATGCCGGGGCAAGGTATCATACTGCGGGCTACCAATTGCCGCTAACAGTACGGCATCACTTTGCCGACAGACCTCTAGGGTAGAAGGGGGCAGAGGTTCTCCAGTAGCATCAATGGCGGCTCCACCGACAAGGGCTTCCTGAAAAGTGAAATCCAGATCAAATTGCTCCCCCACAACGGCAAGCACGGCCTTAGCGACGGACATAATTTCAGGGCCAATGCCATCACCAGGAAGCAGGGTAATCGTATAGTGCTGTGTCATAGATTGAGAGGTCGAAACGAGTCGCTGCTTGGTGATAGCTCACCGCCCCTAGCTGAACCAGCGCCAACGGCTCTGCACTGGAACAGAGTCATGCTCTTATTCGGTGCAGAATGGTCAGCGCTAATGGCCACTTTAAGTCATTCAACCGATGATAAAGCAAGCGGCTCATAGAAAGCAACTGAGCCAAGCTTTCTGGCTAGCCTCGTTGAACGAAATAAGTTCAAATAAACTTGAACGAAATCGGCTTAACTGAAGCTGGGCAACGCTCTGCGGCAAAATTTTCCCCATTAACCCAGGTGCTGACTCTATCCTTCCGTGAGAATAGAGTCAGCCAAGCAAATTCGGCATTGCTTAACGCAGGGATGCATTGCCCTCCTCCCCCTTGCTTGAATGCCTGTTAGAGCTATACGCTTTTCCCACTGGCAGAAGAAAGCGAGAGACCCGGTTCCCTTACGCTTTTGGAAGAGGGCGAATTGAGTGATTCCTATCCAGATTTAGCCGCGTCGCGAGTTCTGATTTCTACCCAAGCAGCACGACCCTGACAAAAAATTAGCCTGGAATCATCTGCACAATCAATGACCGCTTATCAAGGGATTGAACCTTACCGGTCTGAGCTAGATCCACTGCAATGCGATCCAGCAAATCTATTGCCCGCTCACGATTTTGATGCTCTCGCCCGCGTAAGCGCACTTGAAACTTAACAGAGTCTCCCTTTTTAAGCCATTCGATTGCCCGATTCACGCGCAGGCTATAGTCGGATTCTCCAATGTTGGGGCGTAGCCGAACTTCTTTAACCGTCGTTTTAGAGCTAGCGTGTTGGCGTTTCTTTTGTTGGTACTGGTGCTTGCCGTAGTCCAATATCTTTGCGACTGGGGTATCTTTACTCTCAGAGACAATAACCAAATCAAGATCAGTGCTCTCGGCGAGCTTCAGGGCTTCACTGGTATCAGTCAAACCCCGATTGTTGTTCTCATGATCAATCAAAAGAACCTGGGCGCACTTGATTTGCCGATTAATCAATTGTTTTGTAGCGATAACAATTTCCTCAAATGTTGGAATAGTAGGACTGCGTAAACAATACCAGGATCCCGAAAGATAGAACAGAAAAATTTGATTAAAGTAAACGTTGAGTCAGCAAAGCCTGGGTTGTTTCTGCGAGATTCAATCATGAATGATGCCGTCTGCCATCTTTGCCCCCTTTAGGTTGGCAGAAGTTAAGTTTGCTCCTTCTAACTTTGCCCAGCTTAAATCGGCACCTCTTAAGTCAGCCCATTGTAAATCAGCACCTCGCAAATCGGCCCACCGCAAGTTCGCATGGCGCAAATTCGCCCTTACAAGGTTGATACCTTTTAAGTTAATACCACTAAGATTGGCTGAGCTGAGGTCAATGTTTTGAAAATTCCTTTCCCCCGCAGCAAGCAGCATTTGGAGTTCGATGGTGTCTATGCTGTTAAACCTAACATAATTTCCCCGGTGCTGCTGGTTTTGTGCTAGTGTCTTCACTAAGGCTTATTTTCGGTCGTATGATTCGTTTTCCAAGCGTTTCTCCGGATCTAATTCTCTTCACTTAGCGTTTGATTTTGGAGAATTTTTATGTCAATTTATGTTGGCAATTTGTCCTACGATGTCACGCAAGACGGCTTGAGTGAGGCTTTTGCCGAGTATGGTACGGTGAAGCGGGTACAGTTGCCGATTGATCGAGAAACGGGTCGGTTACGAGGGTTTGCTTTTGTCGAAATGGGGACTGAAGCTGAAGAAATAGCTGCGATCGAAGCCCTCGATGGGGCTGAGTGGATGGGACGCGACCTTAGAGTTAATAAGGCCCGACCTCGCGAAGAAAGAGGTTCTACAGATGGTAGTTGGGAGTCCAAAAAGAATTCACCCAGACGCTACTAAACCCATCGCTTGGGATTCAGGTTTTTAATCATAATCCTTAGGTCTGAATGGGGGAGGAGAAAGGTTAGCTGGAAGTATTTCAGAGTGAAGACTTACAAGGAATTGCTCTGAGTCGGGCGATCGCGCATTTTTCCATTAAACGAGGCAAGAACTTAATTTTCTGGAGACTGGCTTTTGCACATTTGCTCTGCGGTGGCTGAAGGGGGGTGAACTGATTGCAAACGGCTTTTCTTATCAGCTTTAAGTTTATTCCATTAGTAAGGGGATGAGATGACCCAAGTTATTCCTGGTGAAAATGAAGGGATTGAATCAACATTACGTCGATTTAAGCGAGAGGTTTCTAAGGCAGGAATTTTTCCGGATATGAAGAAGCACCGTCATTTTGAGACGCCCATTGAGAAACGAAAGCGTAAAGCGCTGGCTAAACATAAGCAGCGTAAGCGCAATTTTCGCTATTGAGTCAGTCATCTTCTTTTAAGTGCAACCAGACTTACTACTTTTGAGGGGAATTTCAGCATGGACACCAATGAATTTTACAGTCGCTATTCTGCGGGGCAGCGAGATTTTAGAAATCTCAACTTGATGGCAGCCAATCTGAGAAACCTCAACCTGAGGGGCATTAATTTAAGTGGTGCCAATTTAACCAAGGCCAACCTCACAAGAACAAATTTGAGTTGTGCAAATTTAACGGGAGCGATTTTAGTTGGAGCGAATCTAACTGAAACGAATTTGACGCAAGCTAATCTGATTGATGCCAATTTAAGTGATACCAACTTGGTTGATGCCAATCTAAATCAAGCTTACCTGCATAGAAAACTGACCGTGGGTGGTGTCGGCTCAAGTATGGTCTAATTACCTGCTAGTTACCTGCAATATTTTGGAAGCGTGCTTGCTTTGTTAGTTTAGATAGTTCCTGGTATATCGGTTAGAAAGGTACTTCTGCGGTACAAATGAGTGTTTTGAGACGCTTTGGCTTTGCAACTACTAGGCGCGATCGCCAACGAGGCCCCGGAGCGCGCGAACGGATGGTTTGTGACTCAGTCGATTCCCCTCGGTTTTGAATCGAGGGGTTTGCTATGAATGCCGCTAACAGCGTGCAGCGCACCGAAACCTGGCTCTGGGGTAAGAGCCATCGCTATAATGCCGTCACCGCAGTCGGTGTGGAGTACCAACCAATCTTTTGGGGCTGATTGTGATCGCACCTAGCCATAACAGGGCGAGCAGGGTTAGGCTAATCAGTTTGGGTTGACCGTGCAGTCTGCGGCAATAATTGACTAGGTAAGCTTTTCTACCTTGCCCCTCGAGCAAACCCTTGGGTGTGGAGTTGTCGCCGTCTCCCTGTTGCTTAGGGAGACAGCGAGTTAGGAGGCCTACCCAGTCCTAGCAGCTGAGTCCTTTGGTGTTGTCCTCTGCTTGCTGACCCGAGCGATATCTGGTCAGCGTTGGCATTTAGTAACTGATTTGTAGGGTCACCGTGGCTTCGACCGCTTGCTCACCCCCCATTACTGGAGAAGGGGCTTCGGCGGCGATCGCATCACCTCTCAGAAAGGTTTGCTTGATAAATTGAGGCGGAGGGGCAGAGGCCCGATTCACCTGAATGCTGACAATCTCGCGTTTGGTGATGCCAAGAGCTTCAAAAACCTCATCTGCCTGAGATTGGGCATCTTCCGTTGCTTTTTTGAGGGCAATTTTTTGAGCAGCCGAGATCGCTGTATCGGTTGCACTAAAGCCAATACCATCAATCCGGCTAGCTCCCGCCTTGACAGCATCATCCATGATTTGACCCGCCTCAGAGATGGTAGTACGAAAGCTAACCAAGTTGCTACCGGTATAGCCTGTCAGGGTTTGCCTGCCACCGTCATAGCGATAGGTGGGGCTAAGGTTAATGCCAGTGGTTTCTAGCTTTTTGACCCCACGAGCCTTGAGCAGAGACACGACCGAGTTAGAGCGGCGCGCAACCTCGGCTTGCACTTCCTTTGCAGTCGCACCTTGGGCTTCTACCCCCAGACGAATCATGGCTTCCGTGGTTTGGATGGCTTCTTTCCCTTGTCCGGTAACGGTCAGCGTTCGCAGTAACCGTTCCTGACTCATCCCAGGTTGCCCCAGGCTCAGCATCGATAACCCAGCAAACAGAGCGATCGCGACGGGCATTAAGGATTGATTCATTCGCATTGTCTATCTCCTCACACAGTAACATTAAAGGTTTTACCAACCTGTCATGGATGATAGGACTCATGGGAGTGGTTACAGTTTCAGAAAGCAACAAATTGTTAAGGCAAGTGCGGTTTCTCTGCTTTTTTTCTGGCAGTATCAACCCCTACCGAATCAATCCAATAGATTCGCTAGGGTCATTCAAGCGATAATACGTGACTTAAAACACACTTCTGCATTCATGCGCCTTGAACAGTTACAGGCATTTTTAGCCGTGGCAGAGACAGGGAGTTTTCAACAAGCTGCTCAGCAGTGCGGCGTGACCCAATCAGCGATTAGCCGACAGATTCAGGGTCTAGAGTCAGATTTGGGGATGCCGCTATTTCACCGCTCGGCCCAGGCAAAGTTAACCATTGGTGGGGATTGTTTATTACCCCACGCCAGGCGTATCTGCCAGGAATGGCAAGCCGCTGCTCAAGAGATAGCAGATTTGTTAGCAGGAAAGCAGCCAGAACTGTGCGTTGCGGCCATTCATTCAATTTGTGCTTATTACTTACCCCCTGTTTTGCAGCAGTTTTGTCAGGATTTTCCGAATGTGCAGTTGCGGGTGACGGCATTGGGCAGCGATCGCGCTCTGAAGGTGCTCAAAGACGGGTTGGTGGATGTCGCAATTGTGATGCATCACCGCTTTCTGTCGAGTAATCCAGAAATGGTAGTGCAGGTGCTCTTTGATGAGCCGATTCGGGTGTTAATGGCGGCTGACCACCCTCTGGCCGATTTTGATGCAGTGCCCTGGGCCGAACTGGTGCGCTATCCCCAGGTGGTTTTTAAGGATGGGTATGGGATGCAGCGGGTGGTGCAGGAGCAGTTTGAGCGGCGGGGTGCCCCCCTCAAGGCGGCCTTAGAACTGAATACGCCGGATGCATTCCGAGGGGTTGTGCGCCAGGGGTATCTAGTGGCTTTGCTACCAGAGATGGCCTTAGTGGATGCCCGTCACGACCCCGCCCTAGCAATTCGCCCGCTGGCCCCTGACGGGGGACATGCGACCTCGCTGAACCAAGAAGGGTTAACGCGCCAAGTGGTGTTGGTGACGACCCGCGATCGCCTTCAAGTTCCACCGATTCAGCGTTTTTTTGATTTAGTTAGTGAGCAATTGCCCCGCCAAGTCGATACATTAAAAGTTTCACTAGCTAGCGGAAAATAAGGAATCTAGAGGATGCTTGGATGAGTCATACCTTTCGAGAATTGCTTCGTAAAGTCGGCAGCGGCACCCATACAAGTGAAAGCTTAACCCGGTCAGAAGCAGCTTTAGCCATGCGATTAATGTTGCAGCAAGAAGCGACCCCAGCCCAAATCGGGGCCTTTATGATTGCCCACCGGATCCGTCGCCCTACAGCAGAAGAGTTGGCAGGGATGCTGGATGCTTATGATGAGTTAGGGCCGAAGTTATTACCGGTCGCAACCAAGGCCCCGGTGGTGGTGTTTGGCAACCCCTACGACGGGCGATCGCGGACGGCCCCCCTGAGTCCAATCACGGCCTTAATCTTAGCAGCGGCTCATTGCCTGGTGATCCTGCATGGCGGCGATCGCATGCCGACAAAAGAGGGAGAACCTCTAATTACTGTCTGGCAAGGGTTAGGGGTTGACTGGAGCCAACTCTCCCTAGAGCAGATCCAGCGAGTCTTTAGTCAAACAAACATCGGGTTTATCTACTTGCCAACCCATTTTCCTCTGGCCCAGGGCCTAGTGCCCTACCGAGAACAACTGGGAAAACGTCCACCTCTGGCAACCATGGAGTTGATCTGGTCTCCCTACGCAGGTTCTGCACATCTGGTGAGTGGCTTTGTCCATCCGCCCACAGAGGGGCTATTTCGGACAGCGCTAAAACTCAGGGGAGTCACTGAATTTACTACCGTCAAGGGCTTAGAAGGTAGTTGCGATCTGCCACGGGAGCGTACCTGCATTATTGGTTTAGGCTTAGAGCGGCTACATCTGCATCCGCGAGAGTATGGCTTTGAAGGAAAAAACAGCCCGTTTAATACTCTCAGCGACCTGCTTCCGGCTTTACAGGAAACCTTGACGGGTGAGCCATCGGAACTAACCCAATCGGTCGTCTGGAGCAGTGGTTTCTACCTTTGGCGCTGTGGGGTTAGCCCAACTGTTGCAGAAGGCATTGCTCAGGCAATTGAGCTACTGCAAAGTGGCGCTGTGCTCCGCAAACTAGCCAGCTTGAGACAAGCGATCGCACCCATGGCTGTGCGTTCCTAACTGGCTGGGTCACAACGAATTTCGATCATAAACCCATCCGGGTCGTAGAAATAAATGCCCCGACCAGTCGGACGAGTCACAGGCCCTGCCGCGATCGCAATTTGCTGCTGCTGCAAAACTGAAACGGCCCGATCAAACTGACCTGGAGAAATATCAAAAGCCAGGTGATTGGCACGAGTAAACTGGGTGGCCGGGTCCGCTGCTGGGGGAGAAAGGTCTGGCTCCCAAAACAAGTCAATCACCATGCCATCAGGAGTCACAAAGTTAGCGACCTTACCCGCTGCAACCATATCCTTGAGCGTTGCAGGCACCTCTGCCCCAGTTAACTCCTGTAAGCCCAGAACCGTACCATAAAAATAGCGAGATGCTTGCATATCCCTGACATTCAGAGCAAAGTGATGCACCCTACGGAGCATTCCTGGCACGAGCACTGGCAATGCCTGCACTTCCATGACTTCCTCCATCGTTATAGGCTAGCTTTGGCTAGAATGCTAAGAACAAAACAAATGCTCAACCACCAATCCTGGGTAGGCTTTCTGACTGGCTATCACTATGAGAACACCGCGATGGAAGTAACTGCACCTGCCTACCTGTAGCAGTCGACGCGATTGTTGGAGCAAGCGACTGGTTGGAAAGCCTTGATTGAGCGGTCTCCCAGTCTCCGGCCCCCAACTCGCTCCCTGATATAGCAGGGACGTTAAGTAAAAAGCCCTAATAGCTGAAACCAATCCGCTTGCGACCACCATCAGATAAACAGGCCCCTTCCTCACCATTAGGATGGTTCTGTTTGAGATTCACCCAGGCGAACCCTGGCTTCACGTTCAAACCAGGCGACCACCTGCTGGATAGTCAGTGCCTCAATTGGCACGTTGGCCACTTGCGCGGCCTGTTGCAAGGGCTTGAGCGAGGAAAGAACCAACCGTGAGAAAAAGCGGCGAAATTCTCGATCAATACCACTTTGAAGACTTTCGTCTTGATAGACCCAGTCTTCAATTTGAGCAGGCTTCAGATGGGCAATGGTGGTTTCGTGCTGGGCTGCGACCTGCTTCAGCGATCGCAAAGCGTAGACTGCCACCCGTGTCGCAAATTTGTCCTGGGAGGTCATCAGTGCCCCATCCACTTGGGCACATTCTTCAGGAGTCAAAAACTCAGTATTGGGTTGCATTGCCATACATAAAAATTGCCATACATCACACTCACGCACTCGCTAGTCTAGCCAGAAATCGTAGGAAATGGCCAGGTGACTCGACACTCGCCAGCTATTCCCCTAAAAGCGTCACCTATGGGCTCTGGAGGGGTTGGCATCCATCAGCCCAGGCCATGGATCCAGTTTGTAGACACAGTCCTAGAACTCTCTGGCAGAGAAAGTAAGAGAAGCCAACATCAGAAGGACAATCATATACAGCAGCCCGTAACCGACATTCCCCAACAACATATCGGCGGCGGGCAATTTTCCATAAACCGCCTGATTCTTAAGATCAAGGCGAGCCAGATCAGGCAAAACTAAGTAAAGGTTACGGGTAAAAGCCTCGATCGCTGGATTTTTACTCTGAACTCCCAGGGCCACCAGGTTGGCACTAAAGCTTCCCATTAAAAAAACGCCAAAAGTAAGAAGGGTGGCCAACAGGGAACTCGTGAACACACTAAAGGCTATCGCCACAGCAGTGAGTAGCGATAGCTGTAGCCAGAGAAAAAAGGATGATATCAAAATGTTTGGCAGCACAAAGGAGGCTTTGGCCAACCCTGCAATTGCCAAAAATGTCACCGTCATCACCGCAACCAGCACCGCCAGCACCGCTGACAGGCCCAGGTGCTTCCCCACGATGAACTCTAATCGGCTAATCGGTTTAGCAATCATCACCAGCACCGTGCGCTTTTCGATTTCCTTATTCACTAGGCCTGTACCCAAAAAGACCGTGATCACCAGGCCAATCACCTGCATGGTGGCTAACCCCAAATCCAGCAGGATTTTGGTTTCGGTCGCTGCCGCCACTTCTGGTAGCAACCGCATCGCCATCGCCATCAGTAAGGCATAAAGCCCCACCAGATATAAAATGCGATCGCGAATCACCTCACGAAACACATTCGCCGTAATGGTAAAGACCCTGCCGAGACCCATGCCTTCATCCTCATCACAACTCAGACCAATTTAACCAGAGAATGCGGCAGGTAAGCGATCGACCGCTTCACTCTAGGGCTGCTGCCAGCCAAAATCGCCCATCGTTCGACCCGCTCACCCCCCAAATGGTATCGGCTCATTCCTACCCTATGTTGACCGGGGGTTTCACCTCTCCACCTCCGAAATGAGCTTCAATCGCATTGCGCCCAGCTACTTATCGCTAGGCGGCTGAGTCCATTGAAGGCTAGGGCGATGGGGGCAAGACCTTAGCCAGAAGTTCCACCCCACCCCATCCTCAATCAGATGGAGCTGGCTAGCAAGCACTCGGCTTAGACAAGGTTTTGGAGCCTAAGCGATAATTCTGCAATTTGAGTTGGATGGGGGAAAGAAGCAAGCTATTATCATTGGATGGTTCACAATTTTCGGCGTCGTGTCCCCGACGGTTCTGGGTTCTTACTCGCCTGACTTTGGCCGACTTTTCTATCATGCACTTGAGTATCTTATTCATTTGCCAGTGTCCCACCTTCTGATGACAACAACTCCAGTACCTGCCAATCCTTTATTTGGGAATCTCTGGGTCGATTTTGTTGTGCTGATCGTGATGTTGATGTTGTCAGCATTTTTTTCTGGCTCTGAGACGGCGATTACCGCCTTAGATCATCTTAAACTGAAGGCGTTAATTAAAGAAGAAGGCGGCTCAAGGCGGGTGTATACCTTGGTGCTCAACAAGCGGCGAAACCTTATTACAACGCTGCTGATTGGCAATACCCTGGTCAATAATTTTGCGAGTATTTTAAGCGCCAATCTGTTTCAGGTTTGGCTGGGAGGCAGTCAGGCTGTTTTTGTTGCAACGCTGGTCATCACGTTTTTAACCTTGACCTTTGGTGAGATTGTACCCAAATCCCTGGCAATCAACAATGCCCAGGCAATTTTTAAGGCGATTGTCACTCCTATTTACTGGTTATCTCGAGTTTTTGCAGCCTTAGGGTTAATCTGGCTGTTTGAGAATATTACCCAGTGGGCAATCCGCTTTTTTCAGGGCAATGTGGTGCAGCGCAGCGAATCCTTGACTGATTTGCAGTTGATGATTGACATTCTGGGTGGCAAGGGGCACCTTGATCGCGATCGTCGAGAACTCCTGGATAAAGCCCTAATGCTAGATAAACTCAGCGCTCGCGATGTGGTGAAGCCACGGGTAGCGATGCGCACCATCTCCCGGGAGGCAACGCTACAAGATCTGGTCGACCTTTGTCTAGAGACTGGCTACTCTCGTATTCCCATCCAAGAAGAATCCAAAGATGAAATTGTTGGGATTGTTAATCTCAAACGGGCTTTGCAAGAACTGGGCCAGTTGCGGCAGGCGGGGCAAACAAATGGCTCCGTCATGCTAGCGGCCAGTGAAACCGTCTATGTACCCGATACAAAGCGATTATCTGACTTGTTAAAAGAGATGCTACAACAACGCCTTCATCTAGCGATTGTGGTGGATGAATATGGTGGCACGGTTGGGTTGGTCACCCTAGAAGACATTTTGGAAGAATTGGTCGGTGAAATCTATGATGAAAGCGATTACCCCAGCCGTTTGATGACTCGCCAGCGATCGGCGATCGCCCGCAACTAGCCGATTTCCCGCGTCCTCGACAGCAACACTCGTTTTTTTTGCTTCAGGTGATTGGCAGTCACCTCCGCTGATTGGATCAGATAATCTAACACAGCAGTATCCTCCAACTGGATTTTCCACAGGTTTGCCATAAACAAATCAGTACCCGCAAAGTCAGCCCCACTGAGATTAGCACCACTCAAATTAGCCATACACAAAAAAGCACCCTTCAAATTAGCTTCCCGTAAATCTGCCAGGCTCAGAGTAGCTTCCCGCAAATCCGCCTGTCCCAAATCTGCCTGGTACAGGATGGCTTTATAAAGATTGGCTCCCATCAAATTTGCTCTGCGCAACTTGGCCTGCCGTAGGTTTGTCCCCACCAAGCTAACCATACATAAATTCGTCTGATTGAGGTTGGCTCTGGCTAAGTCGGCCTTATAGAGCGTCGCCCCAATGAGTTTAGCTCCCTCAAGAGTCACTTCCCGCAAATCCGCCTCATAAAAAATCGCTTCCCGCAAATCCGCCTTATAGAGAATCGCCTCCCGCAGATCCGCCTCATAAAAAATCGCCTCTCGTAAATTCGCCTCCACCAGATTGGCCGTGTAAAGACTGGCGTTGTAGAGATCGGCTTCTGCCATTTCTGAGCGCTGCAAATCTGCCATGCACAGATCTGCTCGATAAAGAATCGAACGCCTTAAATTGGCCCCATTTAAGTTACTTTCCCGCAAACTTGCCTGGCTCAAGTCTGCATTCTCAAAATTGACATGGCGCAGACTCATTTGACTCAGGTTCGCCTCACGCAAGTCAGGACGAACCCCTGGAGTATTGTTTCGCCATTCGTTCCAGACAGCGACCCCCTGCCTCAGTAAGTCTAAATGCTCTGCGTTCGCCATGAATCCCCTTCTAGCATATGCGTGGCAAATGTTGCCCTGGATAGCAAAAACCATAGAATGCAGGTAGCATTCGTTACTGGCACTCTAGTATTCCCTGGCTTGCCTGCGAAGTGCATTCAAACCGCCGAACTCCATTAAAAATGTACATAGGTGAGGGCCGTATAGGCTAGAATTAACGCATGCAATGCGGGATGTAGCGCAGCTTGGTAGCGCACTTCGTTCGGGACGAAGGGGCCGCTGGTTCGAATCCAGTCATCCCGATTCTTCTGAAACCTACTTCGGAAGCGCCTTTTAGCCGACGCATCAACCTTTTGATGCCCCTAGCATTTGTCAATAGGGGGATTAAAGCTGGTTACTTTTGGACGCTTTTGGACGTCTGAGTAGCAGGAAATTACGCTTGATGTGAATTAGGAATGGGAGGAAATTGCCTGACAAAACGTTCGCATATCAATAGCGAAACGCCGTTTGAGCACCAATTGTAAGATGTGACTTGCCAGTTTAGCGGCAATGTAAACACAAAAGCCTTCAACAGTTTTGTTCAAGCGTCATTCGGAAGTGCGCCTGGTGTTTGGCTCTCATGAAAGACCCCTTCAATAGGTTGGCGCCCTCGGCAGATAAAACGATTGCTCAGCATGCTGCTGGGTAACTGCTTGGGCAGAACTTACCGGCACGCTAATCCCATGATGTTCTTGCAACTTGCCAGAAATTTGACCAAACGGCACATCAGAGCCAAAATCAGTAATAATCCGCTGTAGGGGTAACGAGTATCCACGACAATCAACTTCTGCTGCTTCACAAAAGGGGCGGACAATCCCTTGGGCTTTGCCTAGCGTAAGCAATTGTTCTGTCACTTCGATGGTTCCGAAGCTACTTTACCAGTAGAGCTTTTTTTCGGGTTCGTTGAGCTTGGGGGTGAGTTTGAATGAACTGATCCTGTTGGGCTTGATTTTGCTCGTTGGCCCATCCTTGCAATGCTGCCTGCCCTAGTTGTTGAATCTCTTCAATCACCCGTTGCTCTGCTTCATTGGCTTTGACCCAATCTCCCTCCGCATTCTCCACTACTGATAACAGAGTCTCTATCCTGGCTTTTAGTTCAGGATGGCGGCTTAACCGTTGTTATCAGTCTTCTAGATTTCCACAGGCAATGGTCGGACGGATTGGGTTAGCAGTTGAGTCATGAGTCATGGGAGAATGCGCCTAGTTTCCTAGAAATTCCTTAAATCTTAGCTCTTCAAGCCCTGCCTGCCACTTTTAATTACACTCGCTTTGAGGGGGCTGTACCACAAGCCACTATAAACCATCTGCGAATAGGTTTCTTCGATGCCTCGCTTGTAGTGAGTCACATCCGCTGTCAAGGTCAGACTTTCCAAATCTCGATGGGCGTGAATTAGGGGCAAGAGTGCTGGAGCCTCATAAATCTCACGAGATTTGATGACCACTAGCCGATTCTCTATCACATCGATGCGTCCCACACCATGGGCATCAGCCAAGTTGTTGAGCTTGCTGACTAAAGCAACTGGTGCGAGTGTTTCACCATCTAAGCTAACTGGAATGCCTTGCTCAAAGCCAATTTCCACATATGTTGGTTCATTGGGCATGTTAGCAATAGCAGTAGTCATCAGATACACTTCTTCCAATGGCTCTGTCCAGGGGTCTTCCAATGGGCCAGCTTCAGTGCTATGTCCCAGAAAGTTGTAATCGATGCTGTAGGGAGACAATTTTTTCTAGTTCTCCAATGATTTATGTAGAACAGGCTTACGAGTATGGCAACCATTAAGTGAAAAAGCAATGAGCAGATTGGGCAGCCAATGGTCATGGTAGCGAAAGCGATCGAGATCCTCAAACGGCGATTGGGAATGAGGTGCTTGCGCCTGGACCTTGGGGGAATAGAGATGATGGAAGTACCAGAGCATTGCCATCGCTCGGAGTGCCTGTTGCATGGCAGTCTTAAACCCATGAAAATACTGCATCGCATAGAGCAGTCGATCCGGATAGTTCATGGGTCGGTCCACCCTATTGCTGGTGGAAAGGCCAAGGGGTCCTCAAAGGTGAGTTTGAAGTTTGCGGCATTGGTTTTGAGTTTTGCCAGTTTTTCCAGAACAACCTGAGGTAGCTCAGGACTGGGATTACCCCATTCCCATAGACGCCGTAAGCGTTGACCAAACTGGGCAGGATTAAGACTATGAAACAGATGCCACAGGTCTTGGGTGAGGAGGGTGTAGAGGGACTTGTGCGAGCGACACCCTTGCCCGATTCCTAACACCCCATGCAGAAAGCACCCCAAAATCACAACAACAGGATCGCCAGCAATGCCGCTTTCTTCTATTTGAAAATCCCACAGAGGGACGGTTTGACATGCCTCACTCTGTGGGATTTTTTTAGGGTTCTGTCCCCTTGCGGGGAAGTGATTGGGAAAGGGGTAGCCTCCTATAACCTTTACAGGCTGAGAGGTTCAGTACCTCCGATCTCCACAGGTCAAAAATGACCTGAAAATCACAACATAAAGGCTCGAAAAGCAGGAATCGTTGATGGCTAAAACCCTTATGGGGCAGACCATCGCCATAGGTCAACGAAATCATGCGTCAAGCTTCAGCCGACCTATGACGGTAATCGCCGATAGGCTCATCATAGTCCAGGTCTGCTCAAAAAACGACCTGCAATATACGCCCGCCAGGCTCAACCCCCAAACCGGCAAACCCATTGGTTCCCTACCGCCGATCAAAATCACTTTGGGGGCTGCAGTCTAGCGTTGCTGATTTTGCCATCCATGCTGAGGATTTGGAACTGCACTACGAGAAAGCCAGAACTTACGCCAAACTCGCTCGCAAAGCTGCAGCAACTCAAGTTTGACTGCTGATTTAAAAGCTGGTTGGAAACTGGGGCAGGGGATGGCGCTTTTTACTGGGAATGAGTGCATCTAAAGCGGTTGCGATGAAAGTCTGAATCACCTGCCCGGTGTTGCGATAGTCGCTTTCGGTAATCGGCTGAAAGCCGTGGGCAAATAAGGAATAATTGCGTACCTGGAGCGCATTTTCCAGGTATTTAGCGTGTTCCTGAAACCGTTTCCCCAGTAGATCGTCTGGCAACTCGCTCAACAGGAGATAGCTTTTCCACAACGGAAGCTGAATTTTGCCGTTGCGGGGATTGCGCTCAGCACTATACTTCTCTCGCAACTCCGTGGGTAACTTTCCCAGATCAACGTCCCCTGTTTGCAACTCATAGGTCTGCCGCAGGCGAATTTGCGCCAGTAACTCCAACCCTCGATACAACCGACCGACGGCATCATCATAGCGCTGTTGGTGGGCGCGACGCTGGGCATTGAGCAGCAGGTCTTCCACCAGTTCATAGCCGTGACCGGGAATTGTTTCCGTTGGCTCAAAGGTAGGGTCAATCGCCCGGCGACTGCTGAGAACCCGCTTGAGGGCGAGTCCGTAAGACTGTACCTGATTCATGTGCAGGGAAAGTAAATCCCAGGCCGTCTGGTGATCAAACCGATCCCAGGCATCGAAGCCTTTGCAGATATCCAACCCCTCTCGGAGTTTGCGTTTCTGGTCCTGAGGCAGTTCCAGGGATTGCAGCAAGGTTTGCAGGGTGGCGATCGCCCCGCTGTAGTTGTAGTCCTGCAAAAACCGAGGTAGATCCCCTTGATTTGCTCAAACACCCTGCCCCAGTGAAACCGCTGTAGTTGTAGTCCTGCAAAAACCGAGGTAGATCCTGGTTGAGCGTGCGTTCCACCGTTAGCAGGGTGGTAGGTGCCCGCTCGGTTGACTCGCCCCGCTCCACTCGGATCAGATTTTCGCGGGTGGCGTTGGTGGTCAGATACAGTGCTACGCCATAGTCCAGCGCCGCCATGCCCAACGCCAGGGACATGGTTTTGGTGCCACCTGTGTAGTCTGCCAGAAGCTGGGTATTGGGATCAGTGGTTTTGATTTCGTTGATTTTGGCGGCAATGCGTCCGTAGCACTCAGCCAGATCATCAGGATTGTCCAGGCGCACCAGATCGGTGTCTGGATGGAAGCGATCGCCCATACCCAAATAGGTCGGCAAATTTGGCAACCGTTCCACCACCTCTGTGCCCCGCCGAATTTCGCAGGGCATTCCCTCGCCAATCACCTGAGAAACACTGCCTCTGGCACCATCGGAGCAGATGAACACAGTGCGATCGGGATTAAGGGACTGAATCGCGGTGATAATCGGCTGAGGAGAACCACCAACGGTGATGAGTAGGATGGTGGGCATGGCAAAAATCGAGAATTCTGAACGGAATCTGAGACAGCCTTCGGTGCAAGGATAGAACCAGACTATGGGGTATTCTAGCAGCAGGTGCAAGTCATGTTGCTGGTTGAAAGTTGTGGTAGCTGGTTACCTGACAAATCTTTTCCCCTCATCCCTAAATCCCTTCTCCCACAAGGGGCGAAGGGACTTGAACTGCCAAACCTGGGTCAAAAGCCCCTCGCCCGCTCTGGGAGAGGGGTTGGGGTGAGGGTACTTCGAGTTTTGTCAGTCAATTAGGTTGCGGCAGCGCTAGGCAGCGACTAAAGTATTCAACTGGATCTGGCATTGGTGAAACACATCGTTGACCGCCCCGAAGAGGGTATCTAGCTCTTGAATGGTGTAGAAGGTGCGGTTGAAGGTAAAGTGGGTGCCCTCTAATTTGCCAAATTGCCAGAAATTGCCGTTGGAGGTAATACCGTATATGACTAACTCTGGCAGGTCGTTGAGCCGTTGAGCCGCCACCATTTCAGCCAGGCATTGCCCCCAGGCGGCATCAAAGTTATCTTGCTTGGCTTCTACCAGGACGAAGTAGGGCTTGTCGAACACAATTTTGCCGAGGGGCGATCGCCGCGCCAAAACGTATTCGGGAAACCCCGACAACTGAGCATCGCAACTGAGATACTCGTGGCTCCAGAGAATAAAGTGCGATCGGTACTCCTTCCAGACTTCCTTGAGGATGGGATACACCAAGTTCTCGCAAATGGCATACTCTGAGTTATCTACCACGGCTTCTGCCATCATCAACTGCAAGTCTTGTCTAAAATAATCCGAAACCGGAAAGGGCAATGGCTCCACAAAGTTAGCTTCGGTATAGACAATTTCAAACGTTTTGAGGGTTTCACCTAGGCCCTTAAACTCGCTGAATGACATGGTGACTCCTCTGTTAGGAAGGTCTTGTCATAGCATAGCCCAGTTGACGGGATAGAACCCAATAATTGCTTTTACTTCCAAAATGAAGTTCGCGTCCGGGGCAAACTGAGTTTTGATCTGGATCGAGATCCCCCGCCCGATCTGGCGCTAGAAATTGACCTCACGAGTAAATCTCTCAATCGTTTCCCAGTCTATCAACGTCTGGGAGTGCCAGAAATTTGGTGCTACAATCAAGGACAACTTATGGTTTACCGGCTGCAAGCAGGTGAATACCGTCAGGCAGACCAAAGTAATTTTTTTCCCGCTCTGCGAGTGCAGGAGTTGCCTCAGCTCATCGCGGCACATCGTGAACAGGGGCGATTGGCTCTACGGCGAGCTGTGAGAGCCTGGGTGAGGGAGCAGATTAATGGTTAAAAGAGCAGTAACTGCGTGGCTCTAGTAAGCGATCGGCATCAATTGATTGACTGGTCGAGCTTTTCATATCGAGTAGCACCGATCGTAGACGATCTTTCCCCAGTGAAAAACGCTGAGCATTATTGATGAAGGATTTGATTTGGCGTTAGAGACAGTTCAGGAAACAGCGATGAGCGAAGCAAATCTTCTCCTTGAAACACCTGATCTTCATAGAGTCCTTCAACCCATTGCAGTACGGTCACTTTTTGTTCCATCGGGTCAACAATCCAGTATTCAGGAATGCCAAACGCTGCATATTCTGCTCGCTTAAAGCGATAGTCTCGTTTACTGGACTCCGGGCTGACCACCTCAATCACTAACAGAACGCCCGCTTCAACAACCGCCGATTGATCTCGATATTCCCGCACCACTTCCAGAGGCACAACCGATAAATCCGGCAAGCGCGATCGCCGGGGGGCTGTCCGAATGCCGAGAAACTGTAAGGTGGCCCAGGGAAGATTGAGGCGCTTGATTTCAGCTTCTAGCGTGTTACTGAGAAATCGAATGATGAGAGCATGAAGACCAATCAGCGGATTCATTAAGATCAGGTCTCCATCTTCTAGTTCATACCGATTATCAGTGCCGTCTTCATAACGGAGATATTCGTCGAAGGTGAGTTTAGTGGCAGTTGACATAGCATCTCATGTTGGTAAGGGATGGACATCAATCGGTCTATTGCTCCAATTTTTGATATCAGATAAACCCCATTGCAGATGATTTCTCCAATTGTGGCTGTCATAGCTGATGTTCTGAGTGATGAAGAGTCAACGGTTGCTGAAGGAGAAATGATAGTTTGCATAGCCACAGCAACTCACCCATAAAGGTTCTAGCGTAAGTTCGTGCTTAGTTCAAATCTCCAAAAAGCTCTCTCAAACGAGTGAGCAACTCCTCCCGTACAAACCGAGTCATATCTGAAGCTGAGAGGGAATTTTGTCGCATTTCTGTGTGGGCGAGATCATTGCGCATATCTCGTAATTGAGACCACAGTTTTGATAAGCCTTCTAAGTTTGTAATAACTGATCCCAATTCATCTGGCTTAGGATTGTGATCTTTGTCCTTTGACCACTCAACCAATTGATTCAAGCTGTGCTCAATGACCTCCCGTTCGCTTTTCTGAAGGTAATCACGTTCTAGTTCGACGCATAATGCGGAGACAATCCATTCGCGACTAAGGAGGATGGATTGGGCACTTAAGGATTTGTCAACATACCAGCATAGAAGATCAAATTGCTTCTTTAATGCTTGCTGCGCGTCAGCCTGTCGTGGATTATCAAGGGCAAACTGGCTATAATCTGCCTGAATCCGATCGAGCAGCAGGGCAAAGGGTTGGGCAAACATTCCGACTTCTGTTTTCAGGGTTTGAGCGGGAATCTTCTCTAGTCGGGCTGTTTCTTCCATGAGTTTGAGTGGACGGACTAGCTCAATGCTGTCGGAAATCGCTTGAATGCGATCGCCAAATTGTCGAAGTGCCTTAGGCGCAATCGGCTCTTGGTTTTGCCGACCTTGCCGATAGAAATCCTGTTGAACGGTCGAGAGCAATTGTCCCAGTTCTTTTGCTGAGCCAGTGTTCAAAAATTTATCCGTTGCAGTTAGCCATTCTGCAAATTTGAGCGTGGGAGTTAGGTCAAAGATGGGGGATCGCTCTTGATTGCGCTCATAGGCTCCGTAGTAGACTCCAGCGATTTTGACATTTCGGGCTTTCTGAAGATAGATCCCAGCTAGAAAGACAAATAGGGGAATTGAGCGAAATGAGTGGGTTACATCAAGGATGATGGTTTCGTCAGATTCGACTGAATTCACCACGGCTTCAAAAATCTGCCAGAGTTCATCTTCTGACTGACCTGATGGAATATCGATATCCTTTGCTTGGGGAACTGCTTGTTGAAAGGCTTGCCAATGCTTCGCCCTCGCCTCGGCAGTCAGAAATACCTGAATGGTCTCCACCGGAAAAAATTCTGCCAGCGCTGCGGCAACATACTCAGTCTGTTTTTCCTGGTCTTGCCACACGTAGGTGGTGCTGTAATAAGTGTTCGTTCCCAGAAACGTGAGAAGTTTCATATGCTTAGTCATCTCAATACCTTAACTGACCCCCTTCACCTTTTTGGGAATGCCGTTCTCTCGTAGTTCCAGAATTTCTACCTGTACAGTCTGCTCCACAGATAACTCACTATACCTTTTCGGCTCTTTGACCGTGAGTTTAATCCCGCCTGGCAATTCGTAGGTGACTTCCTTGCCTTCGATGCTTTTGACCGTTGCTTCTACCTGTTGCCCAACCTGGAAATTCTGGTTTTGGGCGATGGCGCGAATTTCTGCCTGGCGTTGTGATTCCTGCCCCTGAGTGGTTGCAGCAGATGCTGTCTGAGGGGTTGTTAACGGCTCACCGATGACTCCGCCTTCTTTGGGCATTGTTGCATAATAAAGGGAAGATGGTAAATTCTACTTATCGACTGACTCATCCCTGCCATGAAAACTCGACCTCAAGCAACTATCGTATCCGCAACTGGAAGGAGTACGATGCCGCGCTCAAGCAACGGGGCAGTATCACCTTCTGGGTGAGCGCAGATGTGATTGAGCCGTGGAACAATACGGAGAAAACAGGGAAACGGGGAGCTTCAAACGAGTACAG
>CALIDI010000060.1 GCA_938023035.1 uncultured Leptolyngbyaceae cyanobacterium
CATGTTGGAGCCGATAAGACCTCAATCGCCTATCGTAAGGGCCTGATCAAACTGGGCTTGAGTAACGCTTACACCAGCTAGGTTGCACGCCGTCGCGGCTAAGGGGTTCAGTTTGCACTGCGACAGCGCATCTCTGGCCCATCAGTGAAAGCGTAGCTTAAGCTACGCTCGCATGCTTAAAATCCTTAGCCGCTGAGTTGCTTCAGCGATACATTTGGCTGGTTTCCCTAATCTCAGAAGAAACAACGATGTCCATCATTCATTTCGCAGTAGTCTTATTTTCTAAAGGGTGGAGAATAATTAGTCATTTCCAGAAGCTTTTCAGCAAAAGTTTTCCAGTTCGAGGTTATTTTTTCTGGTCTTTACATCAGCACACTACCCATTGCGCGATGTAACCTAGCAACCTGTAAAGCTCCAACCGTTCACTAGGGAGGCCGATTTTCGGTTAGGATCAAAGCTTAAGTACGCAGCGAACAAGAGCAGCATGGGCAATACGTTTGGGCACTTATTTCGCATTACCACTTTTGGCGAATCCCATGGGGGTGGGGTCGGGGTCGTGATTGATGGCTGCCCCCCTCGCTTGCCTATTTCCGCAGAAGAGATTCAGTTTGAGTTAGACCGTCGTCGTCCGGGACAAAGCAAAATTACGACCCCTCGCAAAGAAGCGGATCACTGTGAAATTCTTTCTGGAGTGTTTGAGGGAAAAACTCTGGGTACCCCGATCGCGGTGTTGGTACGCAATAAAGATGCGCGATCGCAAGATTATGACGAAATGGCAGTGAAGTATCGCCCCTCCCATGCAGATGCCACCTATGATGCCAAGTATGGCATTCGCAATTGGCAGGGGGGTGGGCGAGCCTCTGCCCGCGAGACCATTGGGCGAGTGGCAGCAGGGGCGATCGCCAAAAAAATTCTGCACCAGGTGGCAGGAGTTGAAATTGTCGGCTACGTCAAGCGCATTAAAGATTTAGAAGGTCAGGTGGATACCGCGACTGTGACCCTGGCTGAGGTCGAGCGTAATATCGTGCGCTGTCCCGATGCAGAAATGGCCGAGCGCATGATTGATTTAATTGAGCAAGCCAGAGATGCGGGCGATTCTCTGGGCGGAGTGGTGGAATGCGTTGCCCGCTCTGTGCCCAAAGGATTGGGAATGCCAGTCTTTGACAAACTAGAAGCTGATTTAGCCAAAGCGGTAATGTCTTTACCAGCGACAAAGGGGTTTGAAATTGGCTCTGGCTTTGCTGGCACCCTGATGCCAGGGAGTGAGCATAACGATGAATTTTATACCGATGCCGAGGGCCACATTCGCACGATAACCAACCATTCTGGCGGAGTACAAGGCGGAATATCCAATGGAGAAGCGATTATTTTGCGGGTGGCCTTTAAGCCAACGGCAACGATTCGTAAAGAGCAGCAAACTGTCACAAATACCGGCGAAGCCGTCACCCTTGCAGCAAAGGGACGCCATGACCCCTGCGTTTTGCCTCGCGCGGTTCCCATGGTAGAGGCAATGGTGGCACTGGTTTTGTGTGATCATTTACTGCGCCAGCAAGGCCAATGCGGAGTGTTGTAAACTCAGTTCGATCCGGAACCGCGCGGATATTGCTGAATCTGGATAGGAATCACCCAATTCGCCCTCACCCCCAACCCCTCTCCCAAAGCAGGAGAAGGGCCTCGCTCCGGTTCCTGCGTTCAGCAACGCCAGCCAGTGTTTCTTTCCCGGCAAAACTTCAGGTCTAGACTTGGACAAAGTTTAGGGTGCTACCCACCGATGAGTTTGCTGAAGCCAGTTGCCATTTGAGCAAGAGTTGGCGATACTGAAAATAATGAAAGGAAAATGAAAAAGCTTCATGTATTCAGAACTTGTTGCTCAACCATCCAGCGTGACCTCGCCACCCCCTAGCTCTGAAGATTTTCCATCGAGTGTTGTTAGCCAAGCTGCAATTGATCAGGCACTTGCTCGGTCTGCCGGATCGGAAGACGGCAAGGTTGCGGCGGTACCGGGCTGTCCTTTCTGGCAAGTATTTGGCTCAACCTTCGTCACAATTTTTTTGGCCGAGCTGGGTGATAAAACTCAAGTTTCCACCCTGCTCTTGAGTGCGGAGTTTCATGACCCCTGGGTGATTTTTGCGGGGGCGGGCAGTGCTCTGGTAGCCACAAGCCTGTTAGGGGTTGTAGTCGGGTATTGGCTGGCGCAGCATATTGCTCCCAGACTCCTTGACAAAGCGGCTGGCCTTACCTTGGCCTTCTTATCGGCCTGGCTCCTCTGGGAAGTATTTCATGGGGTGGCTTAACTATGGACTGGCACCTATTAGGCCTCACCTTTATGACGGTTTTTATTTCGGAGTTGGGGGACAAAAGTCAATTGGCTGCGATCGCCCTCAGTGGCCAGACGAAGTCTTTGGCTGGAGTCTTTTTAGGAACAACAGCGGCGCTTCTGCTGGCCAGCCTGCTAGGGGTTTTGCTGGGTGAAGGCACGGCCCATTTGCTCCCAGCCAGGCTAATTAAGGTCATAGCCGCTGTCGGGTTTGCAGTGCTGGCGGTGCGCCTGCTGTTTTCTTCAGAAGCGGTGGCAGTAGAGGCAGACGAGATCAGAAGTTTGTAAATAATCGTTGCAACCTCGTTTTAGAATGGGAGCAACCATTCTTAAAAATAAAAGTCTATGGTAGCCAAGGTTGAGATTTATACTTGGAGCACTTGTCCTTTTTGTATGAGGGCAAAGGCATTACTGGATCGCAAAGGGGTAAACTACACCGAGTACTGCATTGATGGGGATGAGGTGGCCCGTGGGAAAATGGCAGAGCGGGCCAAGGGGCGTCGCAGTGTCCCTCAAGTTTTTATTGAGGATCAGCACATTGGTGGGTGCGATGATCTCTATGATCTCAACGCCAAGGGCAAGCTCGATAGCTTATTGCAACTGAGTTGATGACACGCCCCTGTTTGGCGCTCCTTTCTGGCAACCGATTTTATGAAATTTGCGTTTATTATTGACCCGCTTGAGCGGCTTGACCCCGGCCATGACAGCAGTGTGGCACTGATGGAGGCAGCCCAGCAATTGGGCCATGAGGTCTGGATTACTCAGGCTGAAGAGTTGGGTGTGGTTCAGGGTAAGGCAACGGCTCTGTTACAAGCGGTGCATCTGAAACCGGTACAACTGCTTGAGAATCGCTGGGTAGCCGTCTCTGATTGGTTTACTTTGGGCGATCGCACCCGGCGTTATCTAGAAGAGATGGATGCCGTCTTTATGCGTACCGATCCGCCGGTCACGGTGCCCTATCTCTATGCCACTTATATTCTGGATTACATTGATCCGACTAAAACCCTGGTGGTCAATGCCCCCCAGGGAATTCGGGCCGCGAATGAAAAGATGTACGCCCTACAGTTTCGCGATGCCATTCCCGAAACTATCGTCACCCAAAGCAAGCAGGTGATTCGAGACTTTGTTGAGCAAAAAGGGGCAGCAGTACTGAAACCCCTGGGTGGTAAGGCGGGGGAAGGCATTTTATTTTTGCAACCGGGCGATCGCAACCTCAACTCCCTGATTGAAATCAGTACTCAGCAAGGAAAAGTCCCTATTATGGTGCAGACCTACTTGCCAGAAGCAAAAGACGGTGATAAACGGATTATCTTGCTGCATGGAGAACCCATTGGAGCGATCAATCGCATTCCGACAGGCCAGGAGTTTCGCGGCAACATGGCCGTTGGGGGACGGGTCGCCCCAGTAGAGATTACGCCCCGCGAACGGGAAATCTGTGCCCAACTCGCTCCAACTCTAAAGCGCGACGGCCTTTTATTTGTAGGAATTGACGTGATTGGGGGCTATTTGACGGAAGTGAATGTCACAAGCCCCACAGGAATTCGCGAAATTGATCGCTTAAATGGAGTCAGCTTAGGAAAACAGGTCATTAATTGGATTTGTCAGTCACGCAGTCATCAATCAAACGCTTAATCAGAAGTCAATACGGACAACGAGAACACTATCTACCAAATGATTTGGAGGTATAACCGTCATTAGGTTTCTCATGGCGACCGTGAGTGATACCTGTTTAACAGAGGATACAACAGATAGCCAGTTGAACCCTTGACGTTGCAAGACTTCTAATATCCAAAATCGCAGAGCCAAAGTCTAAAGCTTTATCAGAAAGTTTACCGGGCATGGGCAGTTGATCGCAGGATTTTGTCCCAAGTATTCTAACCTCTAAGTTTTCTAAACAATGCAATAGATTACCCGGCAGGTAGGCAGTCTCAAGCCCCCTCAACACCACCTACCCTGAATCCGGGCTAGGAGCACACAACCCAATGCAATCAGATTAGCGATTTGCTCAGAGAAATAGGTAAAGTAGCCATAAAGGCATCATGATAAGTCTGTAAGCTTTCGGAATCAAAAAGCTTTTAGGTTCAAATCCATGAGCCGCGTGCTTTATTGAAGCTTTCTGACCAAAGCGATCTGTCTTACGCCAATCGCTAGCCAAGCCGCCCGTCCTGATTAACCAACGATTCAACCCACTGGCTTGAGAGTCTTTGAGCCTAGTCTCCTGGCTGAAAGGGTTTGCGAATCGTAAACGAAAGGGGCCGGGCTGTTGGCGCTTTAGAACTAACGGATGCGTTCAGCACTGAAGGTGTCGTTGGCGGTGTTGGCAGTGTCTGAGAAGAATCTGGTTCTTCGTATTCTGGATGGAAGGGAAGATTGGTGAGCTTACTGTAGTTAGAGGCGATCGCCAAAAAAGCCCCGCCCAAAACAAAAATCGGTAACGGCATCGCAAAGGTTTGCAGCCAATCCAACAATTCGGCTGCAGCAAACAGGAGGAGAAAGCAAGTAATCCAGACGCGCATTTTTGCCGACCCGATCAAATGAACTGTTACCTATGGCAGGATAGCTGAATTTTTGAGTTTTGGGTGAGTCAAATTTGGCAAATCAATGACCGTTTAAAGCATTGAAGCAGGCAGCGTTTCAGGAAATTGCCACCGACGCTTTGTAGATGCTGCTTAAGCGGGTCACTTTTACCCAGCGCAACCGATCAGGTTACGGCTCGTCAATTGGTGAGTTGCTTGCTTCCTTTTCGGAAGATTGGCGCGATCGCGGGGGCGTCTTTCCATTCGGTCATCGCTTGCTTTGATCAACCCTCTAATCAAACCTTGGCAGTAACTTATCAGCCTTTATTAAGGAATTGTGTTGATCTGAGCAGACTAACCCAGGCTAACTCCAGCAAAATTGGAAACAAATTTTAATCTGATAACGACATCTGAATTAAATCGGGTCACCGTACCCCCCTTGATGCCCTACCACTCTGACCCAACTCCTATGGATGCTAACTTCAACCAAATGGCTCATTTTCTCCGCCACAATCTGCAAATCCCTGAGGAGCAGATTTCCACAATCTTGCAGCAATGCGGCTCGACCCCCAGCCGCCTGCTGATTGTGCTGTGGCAAAACCGGCTGGTCAATCTGACGCAGATAGACGACCTGTGCGATTGGCTTGCCCAGCATAAAGCCGCCTCACCTCTCGCTGTTACAGGTCTGGGCTAGAGTAGCATTGACCTGACCTTGATACTATCGCCACCGAGAGCTTGAGATCAGCAAGCTGGGGCAAAACAATCGGTGGCTCACCCAGGTAAATCCGACCTTGATATACAGGCCGCCAACCCGCTACGCTACACTCCGGGTTATTCTCCTGTATGAACGGTGAGAAGACGCATTAGCACTTTCCCATCCCAAAAACGACCCAGAAGAGTCAGGGTGCATGTCACTTTTGCCCTCAGCCTAAATCCCTCTCCCAATTCGGGAGAGGGACTTTGAGATGGCTCAGCCCCCCTTCTCCTAGGTTGGGAGAAGGGGCTGGGGGATGCAGGCCTGAAAAGATGACATGCTCTCGAAGAGTCAATTGCCTTGAGAATAAGCGTTACTGACCGCTAGGAACGCAGAGGCATTTCTTAGTCTGAATAAAATAGTGTCGAAAGTACCCCCCCGATCAATCTGATCCATTACAATCTGGCCTACTATTCAGAGAAAAACTTCTACCAGGGATCTACTGAACTAGGGGAAAGAATCATGGGGAGGGGTGTCGAGATTAAGACCAAACATGGGTAGCCTAAGTTTATTACTACTGTCGCCTATACAGAAACCTTAAGGAGTACTCGAAAAAAGCAGCGCTTTTTCAAGCTTTTCTTTGAAGAATCGCGATTACCCTTTTAGGGTAATTCTGGGTTCAGGATGCTCAAATCTGAGAGTAGTTCTGAATGACATAGACAATTCTTGGGTCGCCTCGTGGCTGGGGTGCGTTGGTCTACTTACTTAAACTTTGCTAATGTTTCCTTTCTGGTCTATCCGTTTGCAGCAATCCTACCAAGACCTCACCAAGATCCACCAGCGAATGCTCCTAGTACTTTTGGCGATCACCGTTCTACTGGGGGTGTGTTTTCGTCTGGTGAATCTAGATCGGAAGCTCTACTGGCATGACGAAACGTTTACCTCTATGCGGATTTCGGGCTATCACGAAGCCGAAGTTGTGCAAGCGATTCGATCAGCGGGCATTGTAGACATGGGGTACATTCAAACCTTTCAGACCCCCCACCCAGAGCGCAGAGTCAGCGATACGGTCAAAGCCCTGATCATTGATGGGCCGCAGCATCCTCCGCTGTACTACGGAATGGCCCATTTTTGGGCCAAGTTGTTTGGTGGTTCAGTGACTTCTGCACGCTTGTTTCCAGTACTGCTGAGCGTGTTCGCCCTACCTGCCGCCTATTGGCTGGCTTGGGAGTTATTTCAGAGTCATTCAGCGAGTGCCATTGCTACAATTTTTCTGGCTGTTTCCCCGATGCATGTGCTCTATGCCCAGGAATCACGCCAGTACAGCCTGTGGACGGTGCTGATTTTGGTTACCGGGGCGTTGGTGTTGAAGGCGCTGCGATCGCCCGTCCGTAACCATTGGTTACTTTACAGCCTGAGTCAGGCTGCCCTACTTTATACGACGGTGCTTTCGGTCTTTGTTGTGGTTAGCCATGGAATCTTTGCCCTGCTGCATCAGGGCTGGCGCGTTACCCAACGAACTTGGCAATTTTTCCTGGCCATCCTTCTCTCATTGCTCCTATATACCCCCTGGATTTGGGTGTTCTTGCATAACCGCCGTCAGGTAAAAGAGACGCTCAATGTAGGAGCGGCCAAATGGGCGTTTAGTCCCGCTGAGATTGTGAAGGGGTTAATGCGCCTGCCAGGACGATTGTTCTTTGATTTCAATGTGAATCCAGGGGATCTCTGGTTCTATTCACTGTTGCAATGGCTTTTCACTCCTGCCATTCTACTCCTGACGCTGTATGCCTTTTACTACCTGATGCGCACCACATCAGTTCAGGTTTGGGCCTTTCTTGTAACTCTGGTGGGAGGGTATGGTGGTTTAATGCTGCTCCAGGATCTGCTGGTTAAAGGGCAAGGCGGTGGCGGCTCCACGACCTATCGCTATATGATTCCCTGCTGGATTGGGATTCAACTGGCGATCGCCTATCTGCTAGCTCAGAAACTCACTTCGACGATAACGTGGCCCACGGCTTTTTGGAAGGGGGTTTTAGCCGTGCTGGTCACCGCTAGCCTATTGAGTTCATTAGTAGTCAGCCAGGCCCAGCTCTGGTGGAGTAAGGGGTCTATCAGCCTGGAAGCAATTTATCCAACAGCGGAGTATATCAACCGAGCAAGAAAGCCAATTTTAATTAGTGACGCTGTTAGTTGGGATCTTTTAATGATGAGCTATTTGATTAACCCTGATGTGAAGGTGTTAGCCAAGCCCATCTGTTACGTTTGTCAATTGCCACCAGAGCCAGATTTTCGCCCCGATCTGGCTAAGCTAGCGACCGAATATACTGACTTGTTTATTTTTCCAGAATCAACCCCTGCTTTTACGGCCTGGCTGGAAACTCAACCCTTCCGACTGGAAACGATTCCCATGGGTGATCGGGTTTCGCCAAACATTGTGTTGAAGAAGTTAGTACCGATTCGTCCAGCGATATAGAGAATGTGATTTCCTGACGAAGGATGCGATGCCACTAGCGTTGACATCACCAATGAGTCATTCGATTTTATTAATTCTGAAAAAGATGACTTTAAGAAGTAGTAGAGTTTCAAAAATTTACGTCAAGTCGCTTGTTTTGTGTATTTCGTACCGTATTGGTTCATGTTGTTTTCACTGTTGAAAGAGTGCCTACGCAAAAGACCCCGTAGGAGTTAAAATCGCTTGTGGTTTGGCTCACTCTAAGAAAGCGAGATCAGTAAGCCTAAAGACATTTTTCTTCGTTTCAATTGGGTTAGAATTTGCTACGGGAGCGACTGTTACATTCCGGCTAGGAGTTGTGTAAACCCGTCCATTGACCCTGCTGTGATGTCAGTGTCTACATGAACTTACATGGTATTTTTTTATTTTTGTTAGGCACCTGGCAAGGCACAAGCATTTAAGCCGATGAGACTGAGCCAATCGGATACTGATTTCATCAAAGAATGTGACAGATGCCTAATTGAACGCCTGGTACTATAGGGCTTCTGCTAGCCAAAATCGCCTATCGTTCGACCAGCTCGCCACAACTCCAAGATTCAAAATGGTATGAAATCCTCAGGTTATCCTAGATTGATAGCCGTGGCCATGGTTCCCGTGGCGATAACGAGTCAGGAAGCCTACCTAGCATTGGCGGTTGAGCACTTGGTTATGTCCTGAGCTTTCTGAGCAGGGCGATACCTTTGTTTAGCCGTGGGGCATTTTGGATTAGGAGTGTACACCCTATGCCTAAGACCTTGGCAATAACTGACTTTTTGCAAGCTCCTGGCATCATTCTGGATGTGCGCAGTCCAGCAGAATATACCCAGGGACATTTACCCGGTGCGGTTAGTTTTCCTCTGTTTAGCGATGAGGAGCGTGCACAGGTTGGCACCTGTTACAAGCAGCGGGGGCGCGAGGCGGCAGTGGAACTGGGTCTCACCTTGGTAGGGCCGAAGTTAGCCCACTTTGTCCAGCAGGCTAAGGCGTTTACCCGCGATTGCACAATCCGGATGCATTGCTGGCGCGGCGGCATGCGCAGTAGCAGTATGGCTTGGCTGTTGGAGACAGCAGGGTTTGAGGTGGTGCTGCTGGAGCATGGTTATAAGGGGTTTCGCCGCTGGGTACGGCAAGTGCTAGCTGAGCAAAAACCCGTGATTAGCTTGGGCGGTATGACAGGTACGGGCAAAACTGCCGTTCTCTATGCCCTTGCTGATGCTGGAGAACAAATTTTGGATCTGGAAAAGTTGGCCAATCATCGCGGCAGTAGCTACGGTGGCCTGGGCCTACCCCCCCAGCCCAGTACGGAGCAGTTTGAGAATTTAGTCGCCATGGCTTGGAGCCAGTTGTCCTCGAAGTGCCCCGTTTGGGTCGAGGCTGAGAGTCGCATGGTGGGTACCTGTCGGGTACCAAATGAGCTATTCGAACAGATGCGAACCGCACCCATCTTGCAAATTGAGCGATCGCAAACAGAGCGCATTGAGTATCTGCTTCAGGAATATGGCAGGGCTGATCGGGCACAACTGATTCGTGCGACAGAACGGCTCCACAAACGCCTGGGGGGAGACCGCACAAAGGCGGCTATCAACTCTATTCAGCAGGGGAACCTGGCTCCTGCAATCGCCATTGTGCTGGATTACTATGACAAAACTTACCAACACGATTTGCAACGACGGGGGGGCCGACTTACACGCTCCTTGTTGAGGGTTTATCGCCACCGGCGATCGCCAAAAAACTGCTAGCGCTAGTAGAACAGCTTATGGTTCCGAATATTTTGTGAGGAAAACTGTAAGGATTTGCAACCCAGCTAAAAATAACCCCATCAACGTTTCAGTATCGACGTTACGGCAACCTGATTTAGAAAGGGGTATAGGGGTTCCCTCCCTTGGCTGGGGGGACAGCATCCCAACTGCCTAAAAGCTGATAATAGCGGCCGCAATCACTGGGTTCCCTCCCTTGGCTGGGGGGACAGCATCCCAACCCCCTGCTGAACCCCCTACAGACTCAGAAACCGGGCGATCGCTGTAACGGCATCAACCTATGATCACAGGATCGATCGCAATTAACTGTTGCAGTCACGTTACGTCATTGGGGCGAGAGTTTAAGAAGTTATTAAAAGCTGCTCTCATTTAGATTTCTCTGTGTAAGTTGATAGATGAGATACCTCCTAACTGCGTCTCTTGCCCCATCGTTGACCATTTCCGGTAGTCGAATGGGGTTTTTTAATGGCGGTATCTGCGGGTGATCAGGGGCGATCGCGAGTCAGGTCGATCGTAATCTTGCCCGCAAAATCAGGAATCGGAGCAGCCAGTTTGGTTAATCGCACTTGCACCCGCTTTAGACTAGGGGGACTCACCTCAGGGTCAAGAATGGCCGTCGCTATCGCACTGGCTAAACGTTCAACTAAGGCAAACTGAGCCGTCTGGATCCGTTGCTTCACAGTTTGAATCACGCTGCGATAATCAACGGTATCTTCCAGGCGATCGCTGCACCCTGCTTGGGAAAGGTCAAGCCAGAGAGTTAAATCCACTTCAAACCACTGTCCTAACACTCGTTCCTCTGGAAGATAGCCTGTGTAACCATAGGCGCGAATCCCTGTTAAGTGAATGCGATCCATTGCTGTTGCTGCTAAAACACGCTCAACTGCCCCTCTAGCTCCCATTGCGCACTTTCCAGCTAGTACAAGGAGATGACATCCCCTCAAGCCAGCAGGTAGTACTGACGGCAGGTAGCCCCAAAGAACTGAAGAATCCGACGGCGATCACCAGTCAAATTCACTACTTATTACTTTAAAGCTACTCAGGCTTAAAGCCACTCAGAACAACATAGTGAACAGCCATAAAACACTGAAAAATCCAGGGTAAGACCGGGCTGTGCATTCCTTTGTCCAGTTAATTAGACAACGCTTGGCTGGCCTGCTTCAGTACTTGGCAAAGTGGCCGTTAGTTCAGATCGTACATCAGCCAGCGCCACCCCATAATCATCCCCGAAGCCATCCTGCGATGAGAGCATGTCACCTTTTCAGACCCTCATCCCCAGCCCCTTCTCCCAGTTTGGGAGAAGAGGGGCCGAGCCATCTCAAAGTCCCGCTCCCAAATTGGGAGCGGGACTTTGAGCAATCCGGGCATACCAGAAAAGGGTGAGGTCAGAAGTGACATGCACCCTCCTGCGATCGGGAACTTCGAGAAAAACGCTGTCAGCAAAAAATACCAGCTCCTTGAGCCCTTTCAGGCGTTGCTGAATCTGAATCCCTCAATTCGCCTTCTCCCAAAGAGAGCGAAAACAAGATTTCTAGCACCCTGCTGCCATTAAGAAAAAGGGTAAGGGGATCAGGGCAAGTCATTCCTCCATTAAGCAGCGCCCGCTTCCCCACACCCCTAATCCCTCAATTGACTAGCAACCTGACAATAGCTGTACTCGACCGCCAAACTAATACGACATTAAATTGGTGACTGCTTCCAGATCACCACCATCCAGCCGGACTGCTGAAACTCTCCACTTCCTGCTGCTTTGTTTCCCCCAGGGACAATGCTGAAATAGCGCTTATCGGAACCTTTAGCCACTTCATACACAGGGCCACCCCCGTAATCTCCTACCTTTGCCATCGTGAAGCCACTCGCGGTGTAAACCGGCTCCAGCATCTCCCGCTGAAAGGTATCGACGTCCATCCTCAAGGGCGACAAATAGACATAGGTCGCCACCCCCGGCTTGCCCTTTTCCGATTCAATATCGGCAAAAAAAGGAGTTGGATCTCCAAAATCCTCCGGAGCAGGCGGGATTTCTGGCTTCCAATAATACTCTCTGGTTTTTTCCCCAGTCCCACCCGGTGCATCAGTTTCTACATACAGCTCACCCATCGGCGCGGCAAAGGCTTTGGTTACCGCATCCACTTCACTGTCATCTTCCGGCTCTGGAGTAGAAGTAGGCGAAGGCAATGGCTCGGAAGCAGGAGATTTTTGCTCTTCCTTATCCTCTGTTGGTTGTGGTTCAGTTTCTACCTTAGGCTTCTCTTTTTTTGGCTCCTGTTTTACCTGTAAAACAGGCGGTGGTGGCGGCGTCTTGCGGGTCACGGCTGGCTTTGGCTTTGCCTTAGCCGTTGGCTTAGGCTTTTGGGCCGCGGCGGGCTTGGGCTTGGGCCGAGATAGTTGAGTGACCTTAATCGGCTTTTCGTCAATTTGGCGAGGCTCCGTCTTCTGAACGGTATTCGACTGGCCTGGGAGGAGTAAGAAAAGACTGTGTAAGCCCAGAGACGCAACCAAAGCAGGCTTCCACAAATCCTGAGGACGAATTCGGAATTGCTTCGGAGGGATAGGGAAAGATTTCATTGGCTTCTTTCGCAACTCAACGGTCTGACCAAAAGTAGGATGCTGTCAAGCGATCAACAGGCTCTAACCTAGACTGGAAAGGATTGATCTTGTAATGTTTTAGGTTGAAGCAACTTAACCAAAACGGCCTTTAACGTAGTCTTCTGTTTGTTGATTTGCGGGATGATTAAACAACGTCAGGGTTTGATTGAACTCCACTAATTCTCCCAAGTACATAAATGCGGTGTAATCTGACAGTCGTGCAGCCTGCTGCATACTATGAGTCACAATCAATATAGTGACTTGCTGCTTTAGCGATGACATTAGCTCTTCAATGCTGGCCGTAGCAATCGGATCCAGGGCTGAAGTCGGCTCATCAAATAAAATCAACTCTGGGTCAGTAGCCAGGGCGCGAGCAATACACAGCCGTTGCTGTTGTCCTCCCGAAAGCTCATAGGCTGAATCTTTCAACCGATCTTTAACCTCATCCCAAAGAGCAGCATTTTTCAGAGCCTGCTCAACTTTTGCATCAATGACACTGCGGCTCTTTTCACCCTGCACTCGCAAACCGTAGGAAACATTCTCGTAAATTGACTTTGGGAAGGGGTTAGGACGCTGGAAAACCATGCCAATGCGCATCCTCACCTCAATCGGATCGACTTGAGCGTCGAGAATGTTAACGGCTGAATCCAGCATGATTTCGCCTTCGTAGCGATTGCCGGGGTAAAGATCGTGCAATCGGTTAAAGCAACGCAGAAGTGTCGTCTTACCACAACCCGAAGGCCCGATTAAGGCCGTAACCCGGTGCTCTGGGATCACTAGATCCACATTTTTTAGTACCTTAGCATCTCCATAGAAGAAACTAAGGTTCTTGACTTCGGCTTTGGGCTGAAACATTGTAGAGTCGAGTTGATTTAATTGAGAGGCTTCTTCTACCATTTGACACCTTTGCGAAAACGATAACGCAGATAAATCGCCAGACCATTCATCAGCAGAGTAAGGGCCACTAAAATCACCCCTGCGGCAGCAGCATTTAGCTGAAACTCCGGCTCTGGGCGCGAGACCCAGTTAAACATTTGAATTGGCATCACAGTAAAAGGAGAGCGCACCCAATCAAAGGAAAGAAAAGGAAAATCTGATTTGAAAGGGGAAGGGGGCAGAAAGGAAATAAAGGTTAAGGCACCAATCGTAATTAGAGGAGCTGTTTCACCAATTGCCCGAGATAGACCAATAATGATTCCTGTGAGGATGCTGCCTGATGCGTAGGGCAAGATATGATCCCACACCATCTGCCATTTGCTTGCCCCTAGAGCATAGGCCGCCTCTCGCAAACCACTCGGAATGGCCCGCAGGGCTTCGCGAGTTGTAACAATGACCACTGGCAGGATCAGTAAGGCTAGAGTTAGCCCCGCTGTCAGTACACTCTCACCCAGTTGCAGGGCGGATTTAAACAACCCCATTGCGAGCAGCCCATAAACAATGGAAGGAACTCCAGCTAAATTAGTGACGTTGATCTCGATCAGGGCTGCAATCCAGTTTTTGCGGGCATATTCTTCCAGGTAAATGCCAGAAGCAATTCCTATGGGAATGGCTGTGAAAGCAGTTACCAGCATCACTAGGGCTGTCCCCACTAGCGCTGACAGAATCCCCGCTTCCTCTGCCTTGCTACTGGGAAAGCTAGTGAAAAACGCCCAGCTCAAACGCGGCACTCCCTGGATGGCCAGTTGCAAGATCAAGGCCAGCAAAACAATAATGGCAATGAACAATACCAGTAAACCAACGATCGCGAAAATGGCGCTCCAAAGCTGGCGACGCTGGATATTGCCCCGAACTCCCGCTAAGCTCCCCTGCATCAATAGGTCTCCCGGAAACGACGACTGAGAAAGTACCCAATGACATTAAAAAATAGAGTCAGCAATACCAGGGTTAAACCCGCTGCAAAAATCGTCTGATACCCAATCGTGCCATGAGGGGTATCGCCCAAACTGACCTGTACAATGTAAGTCGTGATCGTGGCGGCGGGGCGCAAGGGGTTAAGGGTCAGTGTCGGCTGCAAACCCGCCGCAACTGCCACAATCATCGTTTCTCCAACGGCCCGCGAAATTCCCAGAATGTAGGAGGCAATGATACCAGAAATGGCTGCGGGAAAAACAACTTTCCAGGCTGTTTGAAACCGAGTTGCCCCTGTCGCATAGGAGCCTTCTCGCAGTTCAACTGGCACCGCTCGCATCGCATCTTCGCTGATCGAGCTAATCGTCGGGGTAATCATAATTCCCATAACGATCCCCGGCCCCAACATGTTAAACCCCTCTAACTCATAGGGGAAAATATCGGGTAGCCATTCCGACAACTTTTCCCCAAAAGGACTGTAAAGCATCTGCAAGACAGGCGTCACAAACAATAGCGCAAAGTAGCCATAAACGACTGTCGGAATCCCCGCTAGGATTTCTAAGACGGGCTTGGCCACCTCTCTCAGCTTCGGTGCCGCAAACTCGCTCAAATACATCGCAGCGATCGTGCCCATTGGAATAGCCACAAACAAGGCCACCATTGAGGTAACAAAGGTACCGCAGATGAGGGGCAAAATGCCATAGCGAGGCGGATCAAACAACGGTGCCCAATCGCGGCCAGTAATAAACTCAATAATAGAAACTTTCTCAAACAGAGGAAGAGACTCTGTCACCAGCAAAACCATAATAGCGATCGTGGTGAGCACCGAAGAGAGCGCTGCTAAAAACAACAAAACTTCAATAAATCGCTGCCTGAGGTCACGATGGCGCTTCTTCCGATAGAACAACGATCTTGCAGCAACCGCCAAGGGTTGATCAACCATAGCTCTACTAATCACTCGAACAGTCTACATAGAACACATAAACTCAGAAGCCAAGTCAAACACCTGGCTTCTGAGATAAACCAGAACGGTTAGAAGAGAGATGCTTCCTCTAACCCAAGCCTACTAGGGACTACTCAACCAGCTTGCGGCTCCAAGTATCCGCGATCTTAATACCAACTTCCTCCTTGCCAGCAAAAACGGTGCCCAGTTCTCCTTTCTTGAAGCGCTCCATTGCCTTGGCATAGTCACTGGCAGGGAGGGGAACATACTTCACAGCGTCGGCTGCCTTCGCCCCGTTCTTAATGTAGAACTCCACAAAGGCCTTCACTTCTGGCCGTTTCATGGAATCTGCCTTGACATAGATGAAGATAGGACGCGACAGGGGCTGATAGGAGCCATTAACCACTGTCTCGTTGGTAGGATAGACAGCTTGCCCAGTCTTGGGGTTGACAATCTTGACGGCTTTCAATCGGTTCTTATTCGCTTCGTAGTAGGCTAAACCAAAAAAGCCAAGCGCGTTACGGTTACGAGACACACCCTGCACCAATACGTTGTCATCTTCACTACCAGTGAAGTCAGAACGGCTTTGCTTAGACTTACCGTTGATGGCTTCAGTAAAGTAGTCGAAGGTACCCGAGTCAGCCCCGGCACCAAACAAGGCTAAGGGCACGTTGGGCCAACTAGGATCCACCTGGTTCCAACGCATAATCTTGCCTTGGGCTGCGGGTTCCCAAATTGTCTTCAACTGGGCAACAGTCATTGTTTCTGCCCATTTGTTGGCAGGGTGGATCACTACTGTCAAAGCATCATAGGCGACAGGCACCTCAAGATATTTAATGCCCTTCTCGGCACAGGCCTTCATTTCCTTCTCAAGAATGGGGCGAGAAGCGTTAGAAATGTCGGTTTCACCATTGCAGAATTTTCTAAAACCACCGCCAGTACCAGAAATACCCACAGTAACCTTTGCACCCTTTGCAGCAGGGGACTTCTGAAAGTCTTCGGCAACCTTTTCAGTAACCGGGAAGACGGTGCTGGAACCGTCAATTTTTACAATCGCTTGCTGAGAGCCCGCGACAGAAGCAAGCAAACCTGTCGTTGCAGTTACAATCGCGCCTGCCAAGGCAACACGACTCAACATACTCTTTACCGCCATTTCCTTACTCCCGTAAGCGTAATGTACATAACCTAAATGCATTAGTAGATTAGCGGCTCAGGGTTAAGAATCGGCAATTTCTTATTATGAAAAGACTAATATTTGGTAATCTTGAGGTTAAGATAAATTCAAGGATCGCCTGATAAAGTGGCGATTTCTTGTGTAAATCTTCACAACAGACTGCCCTGCTGGGATCTCAAGCGAAACGTCGTCCCGACTTTCCGGCAAGGGTTGCAATGTTTAGTACCTAAGAGGCTCAACCCATAAATGCAGCGTGGGTGATTTCTCTGTGCTGCTTTGACTCAGACTGATTATTGATACTACAGGTACTGCTTGAGCTTAGCCGCATTTGCGATCGCGACGAAACTTGACCTGTGACGGTATCCCAGTTGGCTACTGAGGATTAAGTAGACATCAATGCTTATTTTTCTTGCCTGGGGCGGCAGCCTCCAGCGCTCGCACAGCCGTGCCGTGCCTGTAAAAGAGTTTCTAGGTCAGGGCGACCCGTGAGGCGTAACCGCCAATTAGCCCAGAGGCCATAAAGCCAGTCGGCGATCGCCCCGACTAAAGGCAGGCGGGTAAGAGCATAAACCCAACCCATCCCCAATACCTCGTAGACCCGGCGAAACACTTCCACATTGCGGATGATCGTGCCATCGGGCAGTAAGGCATGAATGCGCCCCATTGCTGTTGCGTAGTCAATGCCCCCATGCTCGGCTGGGTCATAGCTCAAATCGGCAATATCCACAAACGCTACCCGCCCGCGTCCGGCATCTCGCTTTTGCAAAAACCTGACTTCTCGCAAACAGAGGGGACACTCGCCATCGTAGAGCAGCTTAATCTCCCAGGAGGGGGGAGTGCTGATCCGGTGATCGCTCGATTGCAACGGAAGTGTTGACATGGCACTCTAAATTAACAACTCCTTTATTTTAAGAAAGATAAATTTCTTTCATCAGTCTGGGGGGAATCGCTGGTATCTCAGAATCGTTGTCTGCGGATCCCGCAAGCCTTCGCTACACTAGGCGATAAGCCAATCGCATGTGAGCGATCGTGGCTATTAGCTATCCTGGTGGGTGCACAAGTTTTGCCCATCCCTACCTGGGCGCTTTGCCCATCCTGTGCCACTATGTCGATTTCTACTTCTGTCTCCCAATCTGCTGAGCCTCCCGCCCCCGCCCATTCCCTCGCAGGTGAGCAAGCGGCTGCTGTAGTTGAGGGGGTTATCTGGCCGCCGGTTGACCTCTACAGTGATGAACCTCCCTTGGAAAGTGACCTCCACCGAAACCAAATTGATCTGCTGATTCGGCTGCTTAAGCATGTTTGGAGCGATCGCCAAAACTTTTACGCTTCAGGGAACCTGACAATTTACTACAGCCCAAACCAGCTCAAGTCTGAATACTTTCGCGGCCCAGACTTTTTTGTTGTGTTAAACGCTGAAAGCCACCCGCGCAAGAGTTGGACGGTCTGGCAAGAGGGGGGCAAATACCCTAACGTGATTGTCGAACTCCTGTCAGACTCTACTGCTCAGACTGACCGCGGCCTCAAAAAAGAAATCTATCAGGATATTTTTCGCACCCCCGACTACTTTTGGTTTGACCCCCAGAGCCTGGAATTTGAGGGCTTTCACCTGGTGGACGGCACCTATCAACCGATTCCCCCCAATGACCGGGGTTGGCGCTGGAGTGAACAACTGGAAATGTATTTGGGCATTCATCAAGCCCAACTGCGGTTTTTTACCGCCGCAGGAGAACTGGTGCCAACCCCAGAAGAAACGGCCAAAGCCGAACGCCAAAGAGCTGATATTGAGCACCAACGGGCTGAAGCCGAGCACCAACGGGCTGAGGCAGAGCGTCGACGGGCTGAAGCCGAGCACCAACAAAATGAACAACTGCGGGCGCAGTTGCGAGCGTTGGGTGTTGACCCTGACCAGATATGAGTGATTGCTTTGGTCAGCAAGCTTAGGACAAAGCCAGGTGCGCAACGACCAATACTGGGTAGGCTTTCTGATCGCCGTTGCGCTGGTTCTCATGGCAATGGCCATATCTATGAGTTTTGAGCCGGGGGTTCCCTCGTGCACCCCGGCTTCAATCCGGTGGCGATGGCGATACTTTCAAAGTGCCAGGTTTAGACTCAGAGCTTAAAACTCATACCGAGTGAAACAGGGGATAAGAATGTCCGACTGCGCATTTGGTGCTGCGGAGCTTCTGCTAGCCAAATCACAAATTCAAAATCCAAAAGGGTATTAGACTTAAAACTCGTCACGCCCCCTTCTCCCCCTAAGATTGAAACAGTGCTTTTATCGAGTAGGGTTATGTTTTTTCAGCAGGGAGAGCCATTGCAAACGTGGGGCAATCGCATTCTTGAGGCGACTTGGCAAGCGTTTCCATCTCTGGCCCGCAATCAAATCGCCCTCACTTGGTTAGTTTATGATCCACCCTATCGGGTCAACACAGGGGGCGCTATTACGGCGGCGGAGCTGTGGCAACATGCGCCCCGGGGTTACAGCTATCGCGGTGTTGAGTGCATTTATCCAGCTAGTGTGGTCAAGCTGTTTTACTTGGTCGCCATTCACGAGTGGCTGGAAAAGGGCATGGTGCAGTCTACTCCAGAGCTAGAGCGGGCGATCGCAGATATGATTGTGCATTCCAGTAATGATGCGACTGGCCTGGTGCTGGATGTATTGAGCGGTACCACCAGCGGCCCAGAGCTGCCCGATGAACCCTTTGAAACCTGGAAGTATCAGCGCAATATTGTTAACCGCTACTACCAATCCCTAGGGTGGGAAGAACTCAGAACCATTAACGTGAATCAAAAAACCTGGGGCGATGGAGCCTATGGACGCGAGCGCATCTTTCTGGGTGAGCACCTAGAAAATCGCAACATGCTGACAACCGACGCGACGGCTCGGCTGTTACACAGCATTGTGGGTGGCATTGCTGTCTCATCGGCGCGATCGCAGGCCATGATGGCTCTAATGCGGCGATCGCTCCACCCAGCCGACTTGGCCTCTGATCCCGAAAACCAGGTAGTGGGTTTCTTGGGGGCAGGCCTCCCCTTAACTGCACGGCTCTGGTCAAAAGCCGGCTTAATGAGCCAAGTGCGCCATGATGCCGCCTATATTGAACTCCCTGATACCCACCCCTACATTCTGGTAGCCTTTACCCAGGGGGCAGAGCATAGTCGGAATGAAGCGATTTTGCCCTTTATTTCGCAACAAGTGGTGATGGCGATGCAGGCGATAAGCCAATGAAAACTGAAAAATATCGGGTAGAGTACCCTTATTGGGTAGTGCTAAGCAAGTAATGATGCATTGTTGCTGATTCTGTCTGTTTCTTGACCCATCGCCCGATACCGCTTACTCGGTAGAACTGCCGCATGGGTAGCCTAAAAGTAGGCAACCTCACATCGGCGATAGAGCGGGTGCAAGGACGTCCAAAGCTGGCAGGCGACAGCTTCATTTCTTACCTAAGGACAATAAGCCTGGGCTTTTGATGGACTTAAGCTTAGGACGACGGTAGTGATACATGATTAGACTGGTGACTAATAAAATTGAGGGTGTGATTCCAACTAGTGCGTAAAGTAGTTGAGTGGATAAGCCTGCGAATGTACCGTAGTGTATTGCCTCAAAAATTTGTAGAATTCGATCCTCGAATGAGGGATGAAGACCATTATGAATCATAAGGACAGTTCCACAATATTGATCGATCGCAACTTGGCTATGTCCCATGGTCCCTTGTTCTTGAGGAAACTTCTTATGCACCTTAAAGACTTCATTTGGTTTTTCGGGTAGTTTAATTTTGGCTGTAATTGCGTTGGGCAAAGCAGTATCTGCAATTTGCAGAACTTCTGTAAGACTGAGAGGTGCCTGCCCCCGAATCTGAATTGCTTCTAGCTTCTTCAAGACCTGTTGAGATGGAGCGATCAGATGGACAAGGAATTTATCCAGTTTGAAGCTCCAGAGAAACCCAGTCAATGCTGTTAAGGTGAGAAAAAGTGCGGCAATCATGCCGACCACTTTATGAATGTCATAATTGAGACGAAGGGGTTTAGCCTGCCATTTAATCTGGAATCCTTGATGGAGCCTGAGCCAACCATCCCACAGGATAACACCTGTAAGGTTGATCACAAAAAACAGGAAAGCCGAAACTCCAACAATGATCTTGCCTAGGTCGAAACTGCCAATTCTGCCAATGAGTAAACGATCATGGAGCCTATGAATCCATCTGAAAAAGCTGTTTGCGTTGGCCTCTCCGATAATTTCCCCGGTATAAGGATTGACCAATAGCTCAAGGGATGGTTGATTGGGTGGTTTGATTTTGACTTTATCGGGAGTGGTGGGAGTAGGTGCCAGGTCGATCGCCGCGATCGCAATATTTTCTTGATTCCCATAATGAGTTTCGACGTGTTTGAGCACCGCTTCAGGAGACAGGCGATGGGGCTGGGGAACAATGGCGTTGTACCGGAACGTGATGGCAGCATACTCCAGTTCGTGCTGGAACACGAGCAGGCTGCCAGTTAACCCCACGATCGCGAAAATGATTCCAACCCCTAAACCCAGATAGCGATGCAGGGGAAAGATGAACTGGCGGATTTGTTGATAGCGCATGGGAGGAGGGAAGGGGCGGATTATACAAACGAAAGAGTGGGATTGGAGTTGACCTCCGGGCGGACTTTTAAGGCTGGATCAACTAAGTCTGGATCAAGTTCGGGAGGCAAGGTTTTGGGGAACTGGAGATTGTAAAGGTGGGCATAGAGTTGACCGTTTGTCAGGAGTTCGGTGTGGGTTCCGGTTTCGATGATGGTGCCGTGGTTGATGACGACGATTAGATCAGCATTCTGAATAGTGGATAGTCGGTGGGCAATGACGAGGCAGGTGCGATCGCCCATCAACGCAGCCAATGCCTGCTGAATCAGGTGTTCCGATTCAGTATCGAGAGAAGCGGTGGCTTCATCCAGTAGTAATAATTTGGGATCTTTGATCAGGGCGCAGGCGATCGCCAGTCGCTGGCGTTGTCCGCTGGAGAGTTTTACGCCCCGTTCGCCAATCACGGTGTCGTAGCCTTGAGGTAATTCCAGAATAAAGTCATGGGCATAGGCGGCTTTGGCGGCAGCAATCAGGCTTTCTTCATCGGCATCAGGTTTACCATAGGTGATGTTGTCACGCACAGTGCCGTAGAGCAGGAGCGTTTCTTGGGACACGATGCCGATTTGCCTACGGAGAGATTGGAAGGTCACATCTCGTAAATCCTGACCATCGATCCGAATGCAGCCAGACTGGGGATCATAAAACCGCATGGCAAGGTTGACGATCGTGCTTTTGCCCGCGCCGGAGGGGCCAACTAACGCCACCGTTTTTCCGGGTGGAATCTCCAGCGAAAACTGTTTGAGGACGGGGCGATCGGGTTGATAAGCGAAATCAACAGCGTCATAGTGCAGGTGCCCCTGGATGGGGGGCAGGGCGATCGCGTCTGGCTTTTCCTGCACATCCGGTTGCTCATCCAGGGTTTCAAAAATGCGTTCACAGGCAGCGGCAGCCTTTTGAATTGTGTGGATAATGCGGCTAAATTTTCTGGCGGGTTGGTTCACCTGGTTGAGATAAGCCAGAAATGCCGCCAGTTCACCCACCGTCAGGGCACTGTGCATCACTTCCCAAGAACCATATACCAGCACAATCAGGTATCCTAGGTGGTTCATGAAATCGATCACCGGGGAAAAAGCTGACCACAATCGCACGACGTGAATGTTGGCAGTCATATTGTTCTGATTGCGTTCCCCAAATTGCTCGATTTCGTGGCTCTCATTGGCACAGGCTTTGATGATTTTGATATTAGCGATCGTCTCTTGCAGATGATTGTTCACCTCTGCGGCCTGCTGTTGCACGGCTCGATAGGCTGGACGCATCTGGGTGCCAAAGAATTGGGAAAGTAGCACCATCACAGGGAGGGTTGTGAGAATCAAGAGCGTCAGTCGCCAATCGGCATAAAACAGATAGGTGACAATGACGAAGAATGTCACCAGTTCGGCGGCTAATTCCGCCAACTCTGAGGTGATCAGCCCCTGCAACGCATCCACATCCTGAGTCAGGCGACCCATTAACGTCCCCGTGCGCTGGTTCTCAAAAAACCCCAGCGATAGGGCTTGCAGATGTTCGTACAGATCGCGTCGCAGGGCAAATACGGTGCGCTGCCCGACCACAGCCATTAAGTAGTTCCGGATAAAGTTGAGCAGTCCGAGTAATAGAGCAATGCCAACAATACTGACTCCCACCCAGGGCAACCCATCAAATCGCTGCGTGGGAATCAGGACATCAATCACATAGCGTGTAATCTGGGGAATCAGAATTTGCAAGAATGACAACGCAAAGATGCTGACGATGCTACCTGCCATTGCCAGTCTATAGTGCCAGACATAGCCCAGTAGCCGCTGATAAAGCTGCCAAAGGGGTGTTTCCGTTTTAAGCTTCGCCGGATCACTTTTGGCAATCTTGCGAATCATCTCTGCATGCATAGGGTACGGTTTTGGTTTCTAGATTATGGATTTTGGAGTCAATAATCGATTTGGATATTCTTGATTATTTGAGTGCGAGATCAGGGGTAGAGGAAACGGGTTTGGGCGGGGCAAAACTGCGAAAGTAAAGGCTTCCCACCACACTTAAGAACAGCAGATAGCCGATCGCCTGCACGGTATACAATGCTTGTCGATAACCGAATAACGTTTTGAGGAGGATGCCAGGAAACTGGTTATCAGGCAGCACGGCATGGGCATCCCAAACAAGTGGTCCTAGTAAACAGGTGGGGGATGTTGACCAGCAGAGCGCGGCAAACTGGGGACGTAATTGCACAAATGCGATCGCGGCGGCATCCAGGTGTCGCAAGGCTGAAATCACCAAGCCGGACACAATGAGTAACAGCAATATCCCCATGATTTGAAAGAATCGTTTGAGGTTAATTTTGATGCCCCATTTGAACAGAAGCACCCCAATGACCACAGCTCCTGCAATGCCCGCAATTACCCCTACCACAGGAGTCCAGCCTGCTTCAAATTGTGCCGCTAAAAATAACACGGTTTCAAACCCTTCTCGCAGCACCGCCGTGGCAATCAAACTAAAAATGCCCCAGGCGGCGACTCCATCCTCTGTGACGGCTGACTGTACAGAACCTTCAATTTCGGCTTTCAGTGATCGCGCCTGTCGCGTCATCCAGATTAACATCCAGCTCAGCATAGTAATGGCCAGTACTCCCAATCCTATTTCCAGAAGTTGCCGCAACAGAATCACATCCGGTGAGGTTGTCACTGGTACTTGCTGTAACAGGTGCAAGAGCAGGCCGCCCACCAGAACGCTGGCAGCCAATCCGGCTCCAATGCCGTAGTAAACATAGGGGATGAATTGGGATTGCTTTGCCTGCCGCAAACAGGCCAGCACAATGCCCACCACCAGTGCAGCCTCCACGCCTTCGCGTAGAGTGATTAGAAATGTCGGAAACGCCAGACTCCAATCCATCAGTTCAGTTCCTTTATGACACATGAGATTTTTAGATTGTTACCTGTGTTCAGGTTAACTTCCACCCCTCTACTTCATCCCTACTAGATCAAATTTCTACTTTATGTTCAGCCTATTCAACAATTTTCCCTTTATGCAGCTCATGCTTTAGCTGTTTTCGTTTCTCTTTCTGTTCTTGCTTCTTCTTTTTTGCTGCTTTTTCCCAGGCTTTTTGCTCATCTTCAGTATCGGGCAATTCACTGTGTTTAGCAGCAGAAACTGTTTCAGGTTTGGAGGTCATTTCAGACTTTGCAGTCACCGGATTGGCAGTAGATGTAGCACTGTCAGAGAGGGGTTTGGTTGAAATTGATTGGGTCGGTAAGACGGTAGATGCAATCAAAAGCGCGATCGCTTGGGTGGTCTGTTCTAGAAAAAATCGCCGATTCATTTTGTGGACTTCCTGGATTTTAAGAATGCAATTCACGAGGTTTTGATTTCAGGTTCTTGAGAGGATCTGAGATTTGGGTTTCTGGACGCAACACACGCACTAATGCTGGATAGGCTTCTCGTCCTTTGTTATAAACCCTGACGATCTGACCTAATGGCTTGGAGAGGAGATTGAGATTGACAAAAAATAAGGCTAAATCCCCAGCTTCGATTTCTTTTGGCAATAAGCCAAGATGAAAGACAGAACTCACTAAAACCAACATTAATAAACCAAACCAAGTAACTAAATCCATCAAAACTTCAGTACTAGATTTAAAGACTTCCATCCGCAGCGTACTTTGAAAAAACTGATGCTGACCTTGATGGAATTCAGATTGCTGATCGATCCCAGTAGAAGAGGCGATCGCCTGTTGTGCCCTCAATCGGTTCAAACTGGCACGTTGAATCAGTGGACCAAATAAAAACCCAACCAAGATAGGCGGAAAGACCGCAATCAGTAGGGCAGGCAACCATTGAGGAGCAAGAGAAAATTGCCAGACAATCACAGAAATCGTCTGGAAAATAATCTTTCCGGCATCTTTATGGATGATATCCAGCCCCGCTTTCGACTTTTCACAATCGAAGATGACGCGAGAGATATCTTCAACGCCGCGATCTTCAGTTCGTCGTTGTAGGTAGAGCCGTTGTAAGCGGATCACTAACTTTAGCTCATAGATCTTGTCGATCAGCTTATCGCCGAACTTCAGAAGTCCTAACCCCAGCAGCAATCCCCCAAAAATCATGCCGTATTGCAGGAGGGACGCATCTAAATCGACTTTTCCCTCTTTCAGATCGTCTACTACCTTTTTGCTCAACCAGGCAAGACTGGGTTCCAAACTCACCACCACAATCGTAGAAAAAATAGAGGCAGCAAACCAAACTGGATAGGTCAGCAGCACCTGGAACATATCCCACAGAATTGATTTTCGGAAGTTCCGCATAGGGTTAATGCTTTTAGACGAATGACTGAAACGCAAATCTGATTAGAAGCTTGGACAAACACCTTTTTGATCTCGTCCACCTGCCTAAGGCGGCGGACTTTCTACCGGACGGATGCTAACCGCAGCGCTATTAGAACGGGCAATCGAGAAGGCATCATTAGAGAAGTAGGGAATGGAGGCAGTGAGCGTCAAAGCTACGGTCAGCAACATGAAATGTTTTATGACTGAAGTCCTTCAGCTTTGCTTCAATCTGAGTATCGAAAACAAAAGTGACATAAATATGTCACTCAGGTGCGATCGCGCATCCAATACGAAATCAAGCGTTGACGCTGCCTGCGATTAGCCGCCATTTGACTCATCGCTCCTTCTGACGGAGTGCAACTGAGTCCTAAAACCTCCAGTTAATTCCGAGTAAAAACGTTTGCCCTGGATCTTCAGTCCGTCGAGTGACAACCCCATTCACAGCTGTTTCTCGCTCTACTTTTTTGGAGTTCGTAAGATTACTGGCTTCAAAAAAGATAAACAAATTCGGGATAATCCGCTGACGCACTGCCAACGTGACAAAGGATGCAGGTTCGATCACTTTGATGCCGCCATCGGCTTTGAGTTCCGTGCGATCGGACACATACGTCCAACCCACGGAAAACGTTGTGCCCCAGGGTTGATAGGTATAGTCGAGTCCCAAATTACTGATGAAGTTGGGTTGATCCTTAAACGAACGCGATCGCCCGGAGGCATCCGTGAGTTCAGAATCTAAAAAGGTTTGGTTTGCCCAGAGGGTGAAGCCTTCCAGCGCTTTTGCTCCGGTAAATCCTAGATTTAAGCGTTGTTGCAACTCGAAGCCACTCGTCCAACCATTGCCCACATTCAACACCTGAAAAATCGGCTTCCGGTTGCGGACTAATCCAGTATCAACTTCTTCAATCACCCCTTTGATGTCGCGGTAGAAGAAATTGACTCCCAGAGCAAGGTGTTTCGTGTCGTATTCTGCCCCCACATCCAGATTCAAAGACCGGGCAGGGTCAAGGTCGGGATTCCCGATGACGAAGCGATTGCTCTGCTCATTTTCAAACGGCGATAACTCGTCAAACTTCGGACGATTCACCCCTCTGGAAACGGCTGCCCGCAGGCTCAAACTATCTGTAACCCGATACAGTAAGTGCAAAGAAGGATTCAGATCAGTGATCGATTTTTCCCCCTCTCGTCCTGTGCTGTCGGCGCTTGTGAGATTTACATGCTCCAATCGCACACCGGGCAACACGCTAAAGCGATCGCTCAACCAGATTTCGTCTTGAATAAATCCGGCATAGTAGTTTTCTGAAATTGAATAAGTATCTTTGGCATTGAATACAGTTCGGACACGACCTCTGGCATCAATTTCTTGTACCGTTTTGTCTCGAAAGCGATCGCGCCAGCGCAGGGAAGTTCCTACTTTAAGTTCATGACGTAATCCGGCTTTGAACGGAACGGTTAATGTCGTCTTAAAACTATAAGTTGCGTCACTTTTTTCCTCCTGCTCCAGGCGGGTGTTATCTCGGACAAAAATCCCTCGATTATTGGCAGTGAATGCAACGCGAGTCTTGTCCTTATCTTCTGTGGCTTCAAACGCTCCCGCACTGGTTTCAATCGAAGCTCCAGAGTTAAAGCGATGCGTATGACTGACGCTAATCCCAATGGTGCGGCGCTTGTCTGCTTCCCGCTCTTCTTCGCGAGTTGTGGGTCGTCTCGGACGCTCAAACAGCTTGAATTTATCTTTAGAGTTGTCAAGCTGCAAGAATAGAGGCTTAATTTGCACTTCACCAGTTTGATAGGGGAAGCCTAAGGTGGCAGTAAAGTCAGTAAATTTTAAGGTTTTATCTTCCTGCTCGGTCTCTCTCTCTGCATTAGAAAACGTCCGGAGTTTGGTCACCGTAATCGGGCTTTTGAGGACACTGATACCCCCCAAATAGGCGAATCCTGGTGTAGGGCGATCGCCAATTCCCGCTTCTAAGTTCAACCAATCGCCGCCTAAGGTATTCTGCCCCCCAAAGGCACCTCGTCCTTCAAAGAAGAATTTTTTGGGTAGGGGTCGAGTCTTGACACTGATACGCCCTGCAATGCCATCACTTTCAAATTCAGCCGTCGGGTTACGAATAATCGTGACATCTTCAATTAAAAAGGAAGGTAACCGATTTGCCTGAAATTCTCGCTTTTCACCCCCATCTGG
>CALIDI010000061.1 GCA_938023035.1 uncultured Leptolyngbyaceae cyanobacterium
GTTTCTGGTGCTGCCAGGGAGACAAGTGGTGGATTCAGACCAGCGTCGTCAAGTGGATGCTCACTGGAAGCGAGGCAGGAGTTATCTCAAATTTGGGTGGAACTGGATTCGCCTTGCTATCACTCATCAATGGAAGGTTCAAGTTTATCCGTTTCTATCCTGTGTTCCCGACCCTCAACCTGCGATTGCGTCGAGGCGACAACACGAGGATGCGCTCAAGTGTGAATTCACGGTTCTCAGCCGCATCCCGGCTTCTTAGTTTTGTCAGTCAAGCAGGGGCTAGAGCTGAATTTTCGCAAAAACTGTCCGAGGTATCTTTTCAGAAAACCTTAAAAGAAGAGCCGTTGGTACCACTGCATCAGAGCGTCTCCCCAGAGGGCTGCGATCGCCCCCGCCGTGGCCAAAAATGGCCCAAAGGGCATCGCTTGTCGCCGCCCTAGCCGACCGATTATGATCGCCCCGGTCCCCACCAGTGCACCCAGACCACAGGCAACAAAACCGGCTAGCAGTAGCGATCGCCAACCAAGCCAGGCTCCCATCATAGCCATTAATTTCGCATCACCCGCCCCCATAGCCGTTTGGCCTAAAACCACCGAACCCACCAAGGCGATCGCATCCAAAAGCCAGATGCCCACAACCATGCCGAAAACGCCCTCCGCAAAAAACTGGATCGCCCCGACCCAAGTACCGGTGGTTTGCCAGCCCCAACAGCATTGAAACAGCAAACCCAGAAATAGGCCTGACTGTGTGAGCACACCGGGAAGGGTCATCGTATCCAGGTCAATCAGGGCTAGAGTCAGTAACCAGGCCAGCAACACCCAGTAGCCCAGGGTTTGCCAAGTTAGCCCAAACGTCAGAAATACCCACACAAAAAGCATCCCTGTTCCTGCCTCAACCAGAGGATAGCGCACTGCAATTCTGGCTTGGCAGTGCGCACACCGGCCCCGTAGCCAGAGCCAGCCCAGCACCGGCACATTTTCATGGGCGCGCAGACGATGCAAACACCTGGGACAGCGCGATGGTGGATGCACCAGCGACAACCCCGCTGGCAGACGATAAACCACCACATTCAAGAAGCTGCCGATCGCAGCCCCCAGGGCAAACACGATTGCAAGCACAACCAGGTTAAGCAGGCTATCGGTCATGGAGAAAAGGAAGAAAGAGCAGTAAAGGAGCGGAAAGAACAGGCTTTGCCTAGCATACCCCTCGCCTGGATTGGGCGATCGCGCGCAAATGTCAGAAAATACCCAAAAACTTTGCTGCCATACTACACGTAATCTTCCCCGGATCCTTACAATGGAACTACTGTTAATTTCGTAACACTTTTAGGCAATGCATTATGAGCACTCCGTCTAGCCAGGGTAACGGGTTTGATCGCATCCTGATTTTTGATACCACGCTTCGCGATGGAGAGCAGGCCCCCGGTGCTGCGCTCAATGTGGATGAGAAACTGACGATCGCCCGGCAACTGGCACGACTAGGAGTCGATATCATTGAAGCAGGCTTTCCCTACTCCAGCCCTGGTGATTTTGAAGCCGTACAAAAAATTGCTGAACAGGTGGGCACCGAAACCGGGCCAACGATTTGTGGTCTAGCCCGCGCCACGAAAGCGGATATTCATGCAGCGGCTGAGGCATTGAAGCCTGCTGTCAGAGGACGAATTCATACCTTTATTGCCACCTCTGACATTCACCTAGAGCATAAACTGAAGAAAACCCGCGCAGAAGTGTTAGCCATTGCGGAAGAAATGGTGGCCTATGCCAAAAGCTTTGTATCGGATGTGGAGTTTTCACCCGAAGATGCCGGTCGTTCTGATCCAGAGTTTCTTTACCAGGTGTTAGAGCGGGCGATCGCCGCAGGGGCCACAACTGTCAACATTCCCGATACGGTGGGTTATACCACCCCGGCTGAGTTTGGCGCGCTGATTCGGGGCATTAAGGAGAATGTGCCCAACATTGATCAGGCGGTCATCTCGGTTCACGGTCATAACGACCTGGGCTTAGCGGTGGCCAACTTCCTAGAAGCGGTCAAAAACGGGGCACGCCAGCTCGAATGTACAATCAACGGCATTGGCGAACGGGCCGGGAATGCCGCCATGGAAGAATTGGTAATGGCTCTACATGTGCGCCGACAGTATTTCAACCCCTTCCTAGGGCGTCCGGTCGATTCGGAAGCACCGTTGACCAACATTGACACGCGCCAAATCTACAAAACTTCGCGACTGGTTTCTAATCTCACAGGGATGTTGGTGCAGCCCAATAAGGCGATCGTCGGAGCTAACGCCTTTGCCCATGAGTCTGGCATTCATCAGGATGGGGTGCTCAAACATCGCCTCACCTACGAGATCATGGATGCCCAGTCGATTGGCTTAACCGACAACCTGATTACCCTGGGCAAACTCTCAGGCCGTAATGCCTTTCGCACTCGCCTAAAAGAGTTGGGCTTTGAGCTGTCGGAGCAAGACTTGAATAAAGCTTTTGTCCGGTTTAAAGAACTGGCAGACAAGAAGAAGGAGATTACCGACTGGGATTTGGAGTCAATCGTGAACGATGAAACCCAACAAACTCCAGAGCATTTCTATCTGGAATGGGTACAGGTCACCTGTGGCGACCATGCACGCCCCACTGCAACCGTAACCCTGCGCTTACCCAGTGGCGAAGAGTTGACCGATGCAGCCATTGGCACCGGGCCAGTTGATGCGGTTTATAAGGCGATTAACCGGGTGGTAAATGTGCCGAACCAGTTGATTGAGTTTTCAGTGCAATCCGTCACTGCCGGGATTGACGCCCTCGGTGAAGTGACGATTCGGCTGAAACAGGGCGATCGCATCTTTTCGGGCCACTCTGCCAACACTGATATTATTGTGGCCTCGGCCCAAGCCTATGTGAATGCACTCAATCGGCTCTATATCGCCAGTCAGCAACCCGAAAAACCAGAAACGGCCACGGCAAAGGTGTAGAGCAGAGTCAGCAGAAACCAACGACTTCAAGGGCCTCAACGCCGAGCCGAAGTTGTCTTCAGGGCGATCGCTGACCCGGCAACCTCCGATACGACCAGTCCAGAACGGCAGAATTTTCTGGACCAGCCTCAGCCATCCTCATCCCCCAAGCCTTTCTCCCACTCTGGGAGAGGGGTAGGGGTGAGGGTCGCCAAACAATTATCCACCTTGCGCTGCAAAGCTGCTGCTAGCCAAAATCACCAAAATCATTTCAGTAACAACGCTAAAAACAAAACCCGGCGCTCAACCACCCATGCCAGATAGGCTTCCTGCATTCTGAAGGGAGCTTTATGGATGCCGTACTTTCTCACCCATTCAAACCAATAAACCACTAGGGCTGCACTAATCGGAGCGATCCATGAATCTGTTGAATCATTGGTACTGCTGATGGATTGCTGGCCGTGTAATAACTGACAATCTCAATAGTCTGAGTTGGTGTATAGCGAACATAGGTCGCCATTTGATCAGGAAAATAAAACTGTGTATTCGTCATCCACACTCGATAGGCATCCTGGCCACCCAGAATAGTAGCGCCGCGCTGCACAATCCTCGAGCCATCAAGGGTCGTTGTCCCTTGACTCTTTCGCCGCACAATCGACTCAAAGGATTCTGGCGCAACACTAATTTCTGTCCTAATTAACTGCTCCGGAGCAGTACGCTCACCATCACCAACCTTAGAGATGTGACTCGTCAGGGTTAGGTAGTCGTTAGGAGTGAGGTTAACAAACCAATCCACTGGAAACCGAACCACATAATCTAAAGTACGAAAAATACGGTAACCAGACTGGGTTTGGGGCTGAGCGATCAAGGCAACAACCAAAGGTGGAGCAATGATGCCGCCAATAAGAACGCATGGAATCAGCAAACTAGACAGGCGATTGCGTTTCATAGGAATTTCAGGAACAACAACCAGAGAGACTATTGCAGAGAGACTATTGGCATCAGAATAGAGAGGGCACACATCAAAAAGCTGCCTCCTTTCAAGAGTAGACAAGTTGCCAAGTAACAACAGGCGATTAGTTTCACCGCAGCTACCAACAGCCTTATTCACTTCACCCGCGATCGCCCCAATTCCAGAAAGAGAACAGGGTCAAAAAAGCCAGGATAGACCTCATAATCACTCACCCTAGCTAGGGCCTGTAGACACTATCAGAAGTCAGTAGTCCTATTTCTTAAAAAATGCAGAATCCCTAGATGT
>CALIDI010000062.1 GCA_938023035.1 uncultured Leptolyngbyaceae cyanobacterium
ACGCACGAATTGCGAGGACATATGTTTGAACATGAACTGGACTTAGCCGATGCCGTCATTGATGGGGTCAAGGCCAGAGCGCAAGCGGCAGGGTATCAAGCTGAACGATTCCGATTTCCCTCGAAATTGGCTCATTCATGAGCCATTACATACCTGAGCTTTTTAACCCTTAGCTACTTATTACAAGGTTCAACACTCTAAAAGGATAACTTTCATTATGACATTTGAGGATAGTCATCCTAAAGAGCAGATCTCAATTGATGTGATTAAGCAATTTTTACTTGGCATTGCTTTTAGACGATTACTTACGCTTATCCCTTTGACCTACATCTCGATATCAACTATAGAATTGTAGGTATTGCATATCGATGGCTTAGGTGTACTAGTCTTATCTTCTGGAATACTCGCGGCTGCTTTTGGCAACCAGCTTTTAAGCCGGTTGATGAAATTTGTGGATTCTATTCCTGCGATCGGCTGAGTTATTCATGCTAATAGTATCTGGGTAATGAGTTTGCATAGCTGCATATTTCACAAGCTTGTCAATACACAGCCTAACAATTCAAATACAGCGAATAGTTGAGAGCGACATCGGCGATATCTCTGTATTGCGATGACTTTAGTGGCCCTGATGAGGGTTGTAAGTAGCTGAGCACAATTAAATTGAAAATAGTTTCGGGGCGGAGGGGTCAGAACTTTCTGCCTGGAGTCACAGCCCTTACTCTTTCCTGCTTACCGTCAATTAGGACTACCTGCTTATAGAATTTGAAGTTTTCTATTCAAAATACTCTACTGATAACCAAAACAATCTTTCAACAATCTACTTTGGTGCAGTGGTAGGTATCCTCTACGAGGCTCTGTCAGCATTCTAAGTTGAGTTGATGAGTGCTTTGACTTCGTTAGATTGGGCGCTTAGTCAAAGCAATATGTGCAGGTTTGTTGCCTGTCCATAGGGTCGCTAAAATCTAGCCCTGCTAAGTCTCTTAGGTAAAACCGAATCCACAAAAACTCATGAAAAAGCCTTAGATCTCGTAACCTAAGGCTCTCAACTGTAATAAACCCCTACAGGAAAACCAAGAACCAATCATTGCAGTGCAAACCAAGATTCAGTGGTATAAGTTTCAAGACTTAAAGATCTGAATGGAAAAGAAGTTCCCGTGTTATCTTCTCTAACCTTGGAGTGCAAGGGAAACGAAAGGGAAGTAATCTCTAAACCGAGCGATCAACGCAATAAGAATTTCGAGATCACTGAACCTGGATGTGAATCACCAAGCTCGGCTTCGCTCTAACCTGCTTACTTTGGGATGGGGGTTAGCGTAGACTTATACCGCTGCTAGACGAGGCCAGAATTTTCGCCCTACTTGCTACTGAAGCTTCGAGAAATCCAAAAGCTTTATCTATGCCAAGTTGCTGAAGACCAGAGGCCATAGTGCACCTGCTACAACAAGAGCCAAAAGTAAGTTAGTGAAGAAACGTCCGGCTTCTGTATTGAAACCCAGGGACTTGTCTTCTTTACCGCTGGTGAAAAACAAAGACCAAGCCTGGTTTGCTGTAATGACCAAGTTGGAGTTAAAGTCAGGCCGGAATACGACCGGGCCAACTAACTCAGTCCGAGGAAAATCAAAGTCAGTTCTCATATCTATTTCTCCTGCTAAATTGTTCAATTTGATCTAACAAAGCGTTGATCGACGTTTCGTAGCCTCGGGTTAAGTACTGAAGGTGTGACAGCTAGGACATCTTCAGGCCATGTGGGTTTTTTCTCGACTGTCAGTGAAAGAGTATCTGCGCTGTCTCTTTACACCCAGCGGCATTGCTAGGAGACTGGACACACTGAGCGATTGCGCCTGCTTGCCGCTCTAACCCTGCAATAACCCCATTGGTTTCACTAAGCGACGAACCTATCTAGTAAGCGATAGCGGAAATGTGCTACCTACCCTTAGAAAGGGAACCTTCCTGACGTGACTAAGACTCACCTTCTGCTCTTTGAGCCTCTACGCTAGCCTGCTAGAGGCTCCATAGACACCCAACTAAACCGAGTCGGGGTTGGGTGGTTCTCTTCGGTAACGATTTGCCAAACAGCCTAGCTTTTGCCTCGGCATTTTTGTTCAACTGTTGCTAAAAACCGAGCAGGCCAGAAATTGCTGTTCAATCTAAGGCAAAGTCAACTAAAAGCTTGCGATCGCAGCAGAATTTTGAAAGCCGCTGCAACTCTCAAGCTTACAGGTTGCCAAGCCAGCCAATAATGCCATGACCGGTCAAGGCTTCCATTGCCAACAAAGAAACAAACCCAATCATAGCGAGGCGACCATTCAGCTTTTCAGAATACTCAGTAAAGCCAGACTTAGCACTTTCATCAACGTACATTTTAGGCTCGACGGCAAACACATTTAAACGATTGCCTTCTTCGACGGTGTATCCACGGGATTGCATAGCAAAGTTCCTTTTTACTGTCCTTATGTAAATAAGAGTAACATAGTGTAAATATTTATTGCAACAATTTGACAAAAATAGGGATTTTATTCTCAGAAAAAGCCCGATAGGTATACGCCAGTGGTGCTTGCGCGTGATTCCTAGGGTCTCCTGATCGGAAGACCTGTTTATAGCAGTACGAATCAAGATTAGGCAGATTAGGCGGGAGCTTGGGAGTAAAACTCTGGGCTGGAGGTCATTCTTGCTGTGGCCCCTTTTGTCTGGGGCCTAACACATTTGCGTGGCTGTATTGTTTGAGGGATGGCTGATCCGGTTCTCTGCTGTCTCGGTTTGCCTGGATGCGATGGGTGTTATGGAGAAGGGGAAGGGGCGAGAGCGTTCACCCATCAAGCGGGGTATTCAGTGGTGATTGCCGCGAAGTGACGGCTTCTTGTTTTTGTTGATAAGTCTGCCAGTCTTGCCAGGCTTGGGTGATATTGCCGCGCATGAGGGAAGCTACGCCTTTGAGCAGATAAAGTTCGGGTTGGTTGGGGTTGAGTTTGAGTGCTTGCTCAATCGAGGGCTGTGCTGCTTTAGGGTGAAAGGCGTAGAGGTTGACAAATGCTAGATAGCCGTGGGCGTTTGGATTTTTGGAGTCAAGCTGAACGACTTTTTGTAGGGCCGCGATCGCGGGTTCAATCTGGCGTCTGATCACATGCCGAAGTGCCAGGGCGTAGGCATAGTCTCGGTTTTTAGGTTCTTTTTGGAGACGATATTCTAAACTCTGGCGAAGCTGTTCCTGGTAATCTTGGCCTGGGTCAAATTTATTCAACAGCTCAATTTGCGGAGCGAGTGCCTCATAGGCTTGAATGCCCCGAGAGAGGGTCGTGGCTTGCAAGCGAAACTGGCTCAGGGGGTCGATTGGCCAGGGTGACTTTTGAGCTTGAGCGGTGGGGGCGATCGTTAAGCGCACAGGAGGGGAGGGGAGTGTCGTTGTTTTGCCGCTGCTGCGGTCGAGTCGCATCACTTCCAGCCGATATCGACCACTTGCCAGATTGGCGGGGGGCACCATTTGAAACCGTTCGGTGATGTCATAGAGGGGAACTGTCGTTGCTTCTTCTGTTTGGTAAAGCCGCCCTAGGGCGATCGCGTGGTCGTTTAACCAGCGCCGTTGTTGAGGCAACGGGTTGGATGGAGCCGGTTGCTCTGGGTCGGGCGGGGTTGGAGCTTCTAAGACCCAGCTCAATAGCATCAAGCTATTTTGCAGGGTTTGCCAATCCCCCTGCCAGCGATAGGTAATGGGTACGGGTCGCCCTGGTGGTACTTGCTCTGGTACCAGCACCTGCGTTAGCCGCAGCAAAGGGGCGGTTGCAGGCGCGCTAGGTAGGGGGCGCACCTCTAGTAGCGGCAGTTTGCGGTGAAAGAGCTTGAGGGTGTCGCCATTGGGCAATGACCATTGGCGCTGTACCTGGAAGTTGCCGCTTTTTTCTAAAACTTGCAGCATCTGCTGTTTGGCTGGTAAGCGGTCGGGAGATTGCACCCGGGGTTGCTGGTTGGGGTCGAGCTGGACTAAAAACCAGGAGAGCGATCGCACCTCTGCCTCAATCAACGGACTGCGGCGGGCAATCTCGCGTCCTCGTATCTGAAAGCGGGGAACTAGCCCATAGAAATTGACATTATGCTGATTCACCTCTGGCGTTGAAGTCATCACGCCAATCACTGACCGCAGGTAGGGATCGTGCTTGGCCACTGTACGAATTACGTCTCCATGGGGAATTGGCTTACCGGTGTAGGCTTGATGGAGGGTGTAGGGGGTTTGAAAAACGGGAATAGCACCATCGGGCGGCAGAATTGGAAATAGATTGAGCACCATGACCAGGGTCGCCCCTCCCAAGGTGGCCCAGTGAATGGTCTGCCAGCGCCGGGGGATGAGCGATAACCCATAGGCTAAGACCACGGCCAAGATCGGCAATAGGGGAGTCACATAGCGCAGGTCTTTGTTCGGATTGAGCGAATTGAGCAGGTAGCCCCCTACCAAATAGAGGAGCAACCACAGGAGCGATCGCCGCGAAGCGACAAAGGCTTGTCGTTTTTCTTCACGAGTTTTACTAGAAAAATCCGGCGGGGCGGTGCTGCCCTGAAGCGACTTGGTCAATGGGGTAGCCCACTGGCGGCCCACTACGGTCTGCCGCCAATACAGCAACAACCCTACCAGAGGAACCAATAGCAACAGCCAGCCCACCAGCCCTGGCAAGATTTGTAGATAGTAGATCCACGCCCGCCAGGATGTAAGAGCCGGGTCACCCTCTTTAGCGGCTGAAAGCACTGTAGAACGATGGGCAATACTAAAAATCAGCAACCAATTGGGTTGTACCCAGGGAAACACCATCGCCAATCCTAATATCAGCGCCACGCTTAGTTGGGCCAGTTGTTGCCACTGCCGACGGCGGAGGATGACTCCACCCACCCACCCAAGGGGGATCAAAAGGTAAAGGGGAGACGATTGTTTTGTGAGAAATACAAGCCCCAAAGCGACTCCTAGGGCAATGGCCCAAAGCCACTGCCACCCCAACCGGTGCTTCAGGGGTTTACCAAGCTGGCCATAAAAGGGGGATGCCTGAACCAAGCTCCACCAATAGGTGAGGCAACAAAAACTGAGGGCTACAAGCGCAACTAAAGGGTACTCAATCAAGTAGTCGAGGCGCACCCGGTACAGGCCCGGCAACAGTAAGCAGATTCCAGCCGCTAGCAACCCCACGGTTCGACGAAAGAGGTGGGCACCCAGCAGGTAAACTGCTCCTAACAAAAGCCCGGTAAAGCCGCAATTGATCCATAGAGCCTGATCCACACCGATGCCAAAGAGATGAAAAGCAGGAAGGGTGGCCAGGAAGAGTAGGGGAGGGTATTGATCGGAGAGTTGCCATAATCGGAGCCACCAATCCCGCGACCATTCAAACTGCTGAAAATGCTGCCAGTGGAACAGGGTAATGTTGAGTAGACGCGCTTGATCCCAGGCAGGTGTGGTTTGATCTAGCTCGACCCAGAGGCGATCGATGCCAACGGAGGCCATCCATAGAAGCGCTAAAATCAACCCATCCCAACCAAGCTTCTTGGATAGGGAAAAGCAAAACCACCGAATGGGGTTCCGGTGATTTTGCCCGGTCGCTTCAACCTCTTGATGGTCTGCTTGAATGGGTTGATCTGACCCATCCACCTCTGCGTCTGATACTTTGCGCTCAAACACCACAGAACTTACCCACAAAAACTGCAAATTATTAGAGAATGACTAGCTATTGTATGAAAGGATGCCGACGATGGAAGAGAGGTTGCCTACCTGGAAAGCTGTTGCCAATTATGCCTTGCTGGTGGCGATCGCCGTTGTAATGCTTGTCCCGCTGCTCTGGTTGCTGAGCACAGCTATGAAGTCTCCGACAGAAGACATTTTCCAGTTTCCTCCGCGATTGCTGCCGCAAAAACCTACGTTGGAGTATTTCTTCAAAGTTTGGAGCACCATTCCCTTTGGACGTTATTTGCTCAACAGTAGCCTAATTGCCGGGTTAACAGTAGCGTTAAACCTGTTGTTTTGCGCCTTAGCAGCATACCCCTTGGCGCGGCTCAATTTTTGGGGGAGGGAGGTGATTTTTACAGCCATCGTGGCCACAATCATGATCCCGTTTCAGATTGTCATGATTCCGCTCTATGTGTTAACAGTACGACTGGGCTTGTATAACACTTATCTGGGGGTGATTTTTCCGGCGATCGCGTCGGCCTTTGGTATTTTTCTACTGAGACAGGCCTTTCTTGGTGTTCCCAAAGAGCTTGAGGAAGCTGCCCGTATGGATGGTTGTTCTGAATTAGGTCTCTGGTGGTACGTTATGGTGCCAGCCATTCGTCCGGCCCTGGTCACATTGGCAATTTTTGTCTTTATCGGCTCCTGGAGTGATTTTCTCTGGCCTTTAATTGTCTTAAAACCCGGTTCACCTTTGACGACGCTGCCTCTGGGGGTCGCCACTTTAGCCGGAGCGTTTAACCTAGACTGGCGTCTAGTGGCAGCGGGGTCGGTGCTGTCAATTCTGCCAATCCTATTGTTTTTTCTGTTGATGCAGCGCTATATTGTGCCCTCAGAGGCCAGTAGCGGGGTCAAAGGGTAAGAAGGGTTTGTAACTTCACCCTTTAACTTCACTACAAAGACATGGAGAACACGGAGAAGTGGCTTTGGGGTTCTCGGTTCCTCTGGGGTAGAGCTTCTGGTTTTGCCGCTGATTGACCCTACTCCCTTCGCCTATTTGGGGAGAAGGGGAGTCGGCTTTTAAAGTCCTTCTCTTTCCTTTGGGGGAGGGGTTGAGGGCGTTGCTTGCTTCCCGCAGGGTGGGTTCGAAACTGGGATCTACTCTTCCCATTCTTGTGGAGAAAGTCAACTGGTGATTGCTGCTAACGCTGTTTCTCTAATTGCGTTAGGTAATCTCCTGCGATCGCCTGTTTGAGTTGCTCAGCCTGGCGGTCAGGGAGCGATCGCCCGTTTGGAAAAAGGGTCTGAAACTGTTGCTCTACAGCACGTTCAAACTCGACTTTGGGCAAGTTCAGTTGCTTCAGTCGTTGCTGGTACTGGGCTACTTCTGCCGCAGTAAATTGTCCGAGCTTTTGCCGCATGGATGGATTCAGGCGCTCCAGCCGTTGCAACAGGGTCTCCCCAATGCGATACCAATCTTCCCGCAGACGTTGATCCTGGGGTGATGCGGACAGCCCTTTTCCGGCCAGATTGGGGTGCTTTTGCCCAAACTGGGCATCCACATACTCGTAGAAGAAAGTGGCTGGTACGCCTAATTGCTCCAGCCGTTGCAGTAAGGCTTCGCGCCGCTTGACCTCGGCTGCCGTTAGACGAGAAGCTCCCTGGGGAAGGGCACTGGGTGTTGGCTTGCTCCACGGCCAACTGGGCAAACGGGGAAGGCGCAGGTCAGGCCGTTGGGCTAAGGTTAGGGGCTGCCCAGTCAATTGGCGGTAGCCCCAGTAGCCGCTGGTAATCAACGCCAGAATGAGTACCCAGCGGGGAACAAATAGCGAAATGCCCCGCCAGAGCCACCACAGGAGCCGACCACCTAGGCGCAGCCCCAGGCGTAAAAGCTGACGACTGAGACGCATCAGTGGCCGGGCGATCGCCAGCCACGGCGAAAAGAGTACCCGTTGTGGTGGAGTACCCACTGATGGAATGATGGGGCGTTGCCCTACGGCCTGGGTTGGCAATTGCGAAAGGGCAACTGGAACTGACCGCGCTAAAGGGATGGGGGCAAGAGATTGCAACGCGGAGAGGGCTGCGACCGCCGAATGAAACCTGGCCTCGGGACGCGGATGCAGCATTTGGTTCAACCAATCAGTTAGTTCTCGGCTAACTGTTATCGTCTCCTGCCACTGCCAGCGGCAATTGTAGGCATCGTACAGTTGGTCTGGGGGCTTGCCCGTCAGCAAGACGATCGCTGTCGCGGCCAACGCATAAAGGTCGCTGCTGGGCTGGGCCTTGCCGGTTTGCATTTGCTCGGGCGGAGCATAGGCCGGCTTGCCGATGAGGGTAGGAGCGATGCCAGCCGGCTGGCTCATACACCTTGCCAGCTCTTTCACGGCACCAAAGTCGATCAGCACTGGCAGATGGTCAGTTTCTCGCTGGATGATATTGTCGGGGGCGATATCTCGGTGAATAATGTGGTGCTGGTGCAAATAGGTCAAGACTGGCAGCGTTTGACTGAGGAACTGGCGGATTTCGACCTCACTGAAGCGACTGCCGTCGGCTAAACGCTCCTGTAGCAGTTGGGCGTAAGTTTTACCAGGAACATGTTGCTGCACCAGAAACAGGCGTTGATCAAACTCAAACTGCTCTCGAAACTCGGGAATCTGGGGATGGCGTAAGTCATACAACACCCTGGCTTCGCGCTGAAAGAGCGATCGCGCCTTGGCTAAAAAAGCGGGATCCGAATCGGCTGGGAAAAATTCCTTAAGAACGCAATATTCACTGAATCGATGATGATCCTGGGCTAGGTAGGTTCTGCCAAAGCCGCCTTGCCCTAGCACTTGCAACAGTTGATACCGCTTCAGCAGAAGGGTACCAATCGCGAGCGGGGGCTGAAAATGAATCGATGGCATAAGTCTGATTGGGGGCAATCGCGCAGAATTGTCTAAGCTTCACGCAATACATAGCCGACTCCGCGCACAGTTTGGATCAAGCGCTTTTCTCCCTCATCCTCAATTTTGAGACGCAAGTAGCGGATATAAACCTCAATCACATTGGACTCACCCATAAAGTCATAACCCCAGACATTTTCTAAAATTTGCTCACGAGTCAGCACCTCCCGTGGATGCTCCATCAAATACTTCAACAGTTCAAACTCTTTCATCGTCAGGTCGATCACCCGGCCATTCCGGATCGCACGATGGGTGGCCAGATCCAGCGTTAAATCACCAAACCGTAGCTTTTCGCTACCTTGGACATCGGGTTGCAGATAAATTCGTACCAGCCGCAGAAAGTCTTCAGTCCGATAGGGTTTAAGAAAGTAGTCGTCTGCCCCAGACTCCAGACAGGCAATGCGGTCATCGATGTTGTCTCGGGCCATTAGCATCAGTACTGGAGTGCAGTGACCCAGCGATCGCAAATGGGCACAAAAGGCCAAGCCAGAATCCCCTGCCAGCATTCGATCAATCACAATTAATGCAGGTGCTTTTTCCGTAGCGGAGCGTAGACCTGCACTAACATCTGTGGCTAACAGCGTATCGTAGCCAAACTCTTTCAAATCTAGACTTAGCTGATGAGCCAGGGCCTCATCCGGTTCGACCAACAGCACAAAAGAATTGGCTTCGACAGACATAACTGGCCAGACTAAAAAATGGGCAACCACATTTTAGTTCGTTAAAGCCCCCTCTGTGGTAAGAGATACGGAACGTTGCATTCAGATGTTGGCACCGTCACTGCCCATTCATACTATTTTGAACTTGCAATTTTGACTAGCAGCCGCCCAGCGCGAGCGTTCAATCGATATCTACCTCATTGGGAACCTGAATCTCAGAACGAGCAAACTTCCCACCCCTTCAGCGCAAGTGTTCAATCGGTATCTGCTGCATTCTTTAGTTAAATCGATACATCGCCATAGCCACCTGATTGAAGAATCGAGCAGGGAGTCAGAGGTAAAACCTCTGACTGGGGGCAAAGCTCTTGTAACCTTTTTAAGCAGATGTGTTAAGACACCGGTGGAGTGCTATGGGAGTGCTATATCTATTGGGTTACTCATAAAGTTTTAGTGAAGGAGGCGGGCTTCTGTCAGCAATCTACTGGCGAAATTACCTACACTTTTGGGCAGGCTTTATATGTAAGTTTTTGGGAGAAGGTTACTCACCCTCTGTCTTAAGCAGTTAGCTTCAGAGAACTCGATCTTATTTGCCTCAAAGCCTTCTCAGAACCTCAGTCTCAGCCAGCAAGAGTCATGCTCACCCGCACTGATTGGCGGATTGTGAACGCGATCGCAGAAAAGCTCGATTAGAACAATGAAACTTCTAACACGATCTGTTGCTCCGTCAGACAAGAGATTCGCCCCTTAATCAAAACCGATGTACACATCAGTGCCGATTGCACCTGCATGATTCCGAAAAAACTGCAACATTGAGTAACCCCTAACGTCTTCAATCCACATTTCCTAAAGTTAATGCCCCGCTTGTTAATGACCCGGTTGCATGAGCTTGAATAAGTTGAATATGAGTTCTACGATAGACATCGCCGCGCCAACATCTGAATCCAAGCAGAAAGGCTATGTTACCAACACTAACTTGACACTGTGGGCCATTATTTCTGCGCTTTTTCCACGGGTACTAGGTGCATTGAAGTTTCCTTCACCCATTAACTTTGTGCACTTTCTGATGGTGCCTTTTGCCTGTGGGGTCGTTTTGTTCAAATCCCGTGGTCAAACCCGAAAGCAAGCTGCCATTTCTAAAAGCCTGCTATTAGGGTTATTTCTTTTCCTAATTGTTACTGTTTCCAGTGCCCTGCTGAATCAGGCAGGGGTGATTAATGCGGTTCTCAGTTATTTATTACTGATGGAGCCATTTATTTTAATCCTAACCATTGTTGCCATTCCCATGACGCTGGAGCGATTTCAGAGTTTTCGCCTCTGGATTTTTCGCTTCGCTATAATGAACACAGTCTTTGCCTTTGTGCAGCATTATGTGCAACGACTCCATCGGTTTGTGGGCTTAGAAGATAACATTAAGGGCTTATATATTGGTCAAGGCGCAGGGCATGTCTTAGGAGGATCAGTGGCAATTACTTTTGCTGCCTATTACTTTGTCAATGCAAAGAATAAGCCCCTCTGGTTCCGGTTTGCCATTGTTGTCGCTGCATTCAATCATATTATTATGGCTGATGCGAAACAGGTACTAATCTCTTTTATTGGCGGTTATGTCATTCTTTATCTCATCAATGTAAAAGATATCAAGAAAACACTGTTTTATATCATTCTTGGTATTGTTTTCTTGAGTGTTTTCTGGTGGGCAATTTTTCAATTTGAGTTTTTAGCGCCCTATCGCACTTGGATTCGACCTGAAATCTACGGCCCTGATGGAGAAGCAACGCTGTTGAAGTTTGCAACCTTTCGGCTAGTGCCTCAGCATTTTACTTCCCCACTTAATTGGATTTTTGGGCTGGGGCCAGGTCATACCGTTGGGCGTCTGGGTGGATGGATGATCGGAGCCTACTGGGACTTGTTGGCTCCCCTGGATGCAACCATACACCCTGTCAGTGCTCAGGTTTGGGCAGCGGTTGCAGCGAGCTGGCTGGGGGATCAATCTAGCATGTTTTCCCCCCTATTTGGTTGGGCAGGAATTTGGGGTGACTTGGGGATTGCCGGTTTAGTGGCCTACTTCTACATAGGGGTTATTGTCTGGCGTGATGTCTGCATTACCGATCTCTCCAAGTATTTGATTCTCACTGTGTTTGTGTTTGGCCTGATTTTTTCCCAGCTTGAGGAACCAGGCTACACCCTCTTGGTCGCCAGCTTGGTGGGGGTCGATTGGCAAGAACAAAAACACAAGGAACTACTGCGGCAACAGCAAAAGGCGGAAGCAATGCTCTAAAGTTGAGGATGCAAGATCCGTATCGTGTCTGAATGAAGATGAGGGCAGAGTGCAGGGGGTAACCCATGGCTGGGGAGGAAATACCCAAATCTCTACCCAGATCTCCTGATACGCTTGCGTAGCGATGTGATAAAAGCTGGTTCAAAAATCCTTTGACGGATTTGTTCTCTGGGTTGTCTCTGTATCAGAGGAAACAGGCGCTTTTACTGGGGCTGCGGCCTTTTCCTGCCTGTGACTTAACTGGCTGCTGAGCGGCAGAAGTGTCTGGGCTACCTGCGATTGTTGCTGTAATTTCTGTGTAGAGGAGACTAACCCACTCAAGCCATTAATCAGCTTGCGCAGGTTATCCCGTAGCGCTGGGTCGCCAGTGAGTTCCTCCAAATCTGCTGTAATTTTTTGAGCATTTTGAAAGGTTGCCCTAGCCGAGTCAAGGGTTTGTTGCAAAACGGCAAGGTTGGTCTGGTCATTCAACGCATTGGAAACATCTCGCAAATTCGCGCTGGCCTGAGCGGCATTAGCCGAAAGGGTTTCAAGGTTGCGCAGCAGCTCACCCTGTTGTACCCGATCAACGACTGGCCCTAGCTTATAAACTGTGGAGCGTAGATCGCGGGTAATCAAATTGACATTTTCTAAGGTATCAACTAGAGAGGCGCGATTTGTGGCAATTAGGCCGCTGACTTGGTCAGCCGTTAAACCCAGCTTTTCAGAGGTTGTTGTCAGAGATTGGGCGGTTGTCGAAAATTCCTGTGCTGTGGCAGAAAGCGAAGCAATCTGCACTTTGGCAACCCGGGTTAAATCTTGGAACTCTTTAGTTAGGGCGGTCACTTCGGCTGCCGCCTGGGCGCTATTGCGGGTGAGGGTATTTAGATTTTTAAAAAATTCGCGATCGCTATAAACATCAGCAAACTTAATCGAAGCGCGGATTAACTCATCTACGCTGACACCAATCTGACCCTCAAGGCGAGACTGGTGGCAAACGATGAGTTCCCGATCGCAATCCTTATCTAGGGGGTTTGCACTCACTGGTGTAGTTAAGTTGCTTCTCGGCAAAATATCAATCGCTGTACTCCCTAAAAGCCCCGATTGATTGGCCTCCACGGTCAAATTTTTCTTAGGAATAATCAAATCAGGGGGTGAAATCTCCACTTCCACTTCCACTCCATTCGGGCCGGGGCGCGTGCGCACAATTTTACCGACTGTGACACCACGATAGCGGACAACAGTGCCTTCCTGCATACCCGCAATATTCTTAAAATCTAGGGTGACTTTATAGCTGCGCCGACCCAGGCTAGCTCCCCGCAGCCACAAAATAGCGCCTGCAAACATGGCCAGCCCCAGCAAGATTAATAGACCCACGGTTCCTTCTCGAATACTGCGCGATCGCATGCGTCTCCCTCCTCCAGCATTTTCTGAATTGTGCAACTATTGCAGCCTAGCCCGCGACTTGAATTGGCCCTTCAATTCTGCCGCTAAAAAACTGTCGAATCATTGGATTATCGGTCGTGTCAATCTCATGGACAGTTCCCTGCCATTGCACCTTCCCCTGATACAGCATCACCACCCGATCCGCCGTCCGCCGAATCGTGCTGTCTTGATGGGTCACCATTACATAGGTGCCACAGCCCCCTTCGGCGCATTGTAACTGACGCACCAGATCCTCAATCACCGTCGAGGCGATTGGATCTAAGCCAGCAGTTGGCTCGTCGTACAGTAACACTTCCGGGCGATCGCGGGGATTTTCTGGGTTTGCCATGATTGCCCGAGCAAAACTGACCCGCTTCCGCATCCCGCCCGATAGCTCCGCGGGGTAGCGATCGGCCACTCCCGATAAACCCACCATCCGCAAGCGTTGTTCCACCAATTCTCGAATCTTGGAGCGGGGCAAGTGAGAATGCTGATAAAGTAAAAAACCGACATTTTCATCAACGCTCAGGGAATCAAACAACGCCGCCTGCTGAAACACCATGCCAATCCCAATTGGATCTTGCCCATCTTCAATCAGCCCGGTGCGACGCTGCCCTTGCAGATAGATTTCGCCCTCATCGGGTGCAGCAAGCCCGGCAATAATCCGTAGAATGGTTGATTTACCTGTTCCCGACGGCCCAATAATTGCCAGTGATTCACCGCGATAGATGGTTAAATCAACGCCGTCTAATACCGTCTTGTCTCCAAATCGCTTGGAGATTCCCTTTAACTCGATAAGCGGTTCAGCCATGCCAAAATCGGTACTAAGCGAGAACGTAGGCAATCAAACTCATACTCAAGCATTTAAAGCTGCTCTCAGCCTACCGAAAGTTCAATAATTTGGGGGTAGAAAAATGATATTTTGAAGATTGGCAGCTTCATTCGCATCTTTACACTTCAAATGCGATTTTCTAGCTCTGCCCCCGGCAACCAGTGCCTAATGCTCGGAGATGTTTAAGCCTTTCGCTGCTTTTGGTGCCAATTTACTGCCTGCTGCTGAATGGCTGCAAGTTCTGCATTTGTCATTTTGTCAAGATTTTTCAAAATAAAGCTCATGCGACCCTGAGATTTCAGTTGAGTTCGATGACGTGCAAGAAAATCCCAATAAAAGAAATTAAATGGACAGGCGTCTTCCCCTGTGCGCGCCCTGGCGTTGTAGTGGCAAGATTTGCAATAGTCACTCATTTTGTTGATGTAGTTGGCCGAGGCCGCATAGGGTTTAGATGCCAGAACTCCGCCATCGGCAAACAAGCCCATGCCAAGAACATTCGTTTGCATCACCCAGTCATAGGCATCGATAAATGCCGCATGAAACCACTGCTCTGTCTCCTGGGGCGATAACCCAGCAATCAGCGCAAAGTTACTGAGAACCATTAACCGCTGGATGTGGTGAGCATATCCCGTTTGACGCACTTGATGAATCACCTGGTGCAAGCAATTCATCAAAGTATTGCCCGTCCAGAAGAATTCTGGCAGGGGGTGCTGATGCTGAAACCAGTTACGTTCTGGGTAGGTGTCATCCACACAGGTGTAAACACCATGCATGTATTCGCGCCAGCCTAGCACCTGGCGAATAAAGCCTTCTACTCCACTGATTTCCCAGGTTTGCTGATGTTTCTGATAGGCTTGCTCAGCCGCCTGCACCACTTCTAGGGGCTGTAACAAGCCGAGGTTGAGATAGGGGGATAGCAAAGCATGCCACAATGTATCTTCACCGGTCACCATGGCATCTTGATAGGGGCCAAAGCCAGAAAGTCGGGTTTGGACAAAGTGGTCCAGCACCTTTAATGCTTGAGTACGGGTCACTGCCCACTGAAATGACTCTAGCGGCCAATAGCGGCGCTGCTGCTCAAACTGCGGGCTTTGCTGGAGGGTGGTGATCACTGATTGGGTGATGGCATCGGCTGGGAACCAGAGGGGTTCTGGCGTTTGAAGACCGCCCTTTGGGGGTTTACGATTTTCTTTGTCAAAGTTCCACTGGCCACCAAGGGGTTGCCCCTCTTCTGTCATCAGTATGTGGAAACGTCGTCGGCCTTCGCGGTAGAAGTCTTCCATGAGAAGGCGCTTACGAGGGGTTGCCCAGGTTTGAAAGGCCTCCTCTGACCAAAGAAAGTGGTTGTTGGCCAGAAGCACTAGCTTGCAGGGAAGATCGAGGGTCTGAAGATAGCGGGTAAAGGGGCGATCGCTAGGTCGCATCACCCGCAGTTCTGTAATCTGCTGCTGTTGGATCCAGGCGAGTAGGGGAGTTTGGAAGTTCTCTGCCTGTTTGACATAGGTGACAGGCCAGCCACTCGCCTGTAATTCTTCAGCAAAGTGGCGCATAGCCGACCAAACCAGTACCAGCTTTTGTAGGTGATAGGGAAGAGCGGTGGCATGTTGGATGGACTCGATCATGAGTACGGGCGTTTGTGCCTTAGCGCCAGCACAGCTTAATAAAGCAGCCTGATCGGCCCAAAGTTGATCACCCAATACCCAAACGCCAGTTGTCATGCTTCTTTGCTAAGGTGCTTACGCGTTCGTTGGCTTAGCTTCGATGCGGGGGAGGCCCATACTGTAGTTCAAAACACGGCTATCTAGGTTGTAGGAAATTTCTCCCCTTTGCAACATGGAGCGAATCAGATGCTCTAGATCAGAGCCAATGCGACGCACATTGTATTCACTCAACTCAGCGCCGCTGTAGGACTCAACCAATTCATCAAACTTGCGGTAAACGGTTTGCAAGGCTTCTTCTGACCAGTTGAATTCATTGTCTGGATCAATATCCAGTGTTAGTACGTTTTTACTGGGGATGAGTTCATTATTCTCCACTGTTGCCGTAAAGATATGAACGTGGCGCGTGGTTGATTTAATCAGGATCGTGTCTGACATGCAAGTCGCCTCCGGGGTGCCGTTTTTATTGTAAGGGGGCGATCGCCTTTAGACTAGTGCTGCTAGGCGGAATTCAACCTAACAAAGTTCAAGGTGAAAAAGGCTTCTGTGTATCCCTGTTGTCAGGTTCTTGAAGCGGCGACTCATTTTTGCTGTGGTGTTTTAGCAAACTCAGACATCGGCTTGGCGCCCCTTCCCCTGTGATGGAAGAAGGATCTGTGGGGGGCGGTGCAGGTGGCTGAGGCGAGTCCAGAAATTGCTGCCGTGGTGTGTGGGATGATTTAAGCGATCGCAGCTTTCACCCTGATTTGGGTTGGGGATGCCTGCTTTGCCGGTTTAATTACCGTTTAACAAGAAACCTATCCTTCTAGGCACCAAATTATAAGCTGGATGACAGCCCCCAATCTGATGGTCTGCTTGTGCGTTAAGATTCTGGCGCAGGCAATTTTAATCTTCATATGACGAGCGACATGGTAGGCCGCAACCGATTGGTAGCCCCTGACCAACGAGTCATTGGGTTGACCGGTGGCATTGGGATGGGGAAAACGACAGTTTCTGATTATTTGGCTCAGAACTATCACTTGCCTGTGCTGGATGCGGATATTTTTGCCCGAGAAGCGGTCATGCCAGGGGCAGAAGTTTTAGAGGCGATTGTGGCGCGTTATGGCTTGGGAGTGTTGCTGCCCGATGGTTCTCTTGACCGTAAACGTCTGGGAGATATTATCTTCAGCAGTTCGGCTGAGCGGTTGTGGTTAGAGCAACAAATTCATCCTTATGTCCGCGATCGCTTGGAGCGGGCATTGCAGATGCCCCCCTTATGCGATGTCGCCCAGACTCCCATTGTGGTTTTAGTGATTCCGCTATTGTTTGAGGCCCGCATGACTGATTTAGTGACTGAGACGTGGGTTGTTCAGTGCGACAGGGCGCAGCAGATTGAGCGTCTGATTCAGCGCGATCGCCTGACGCTGGAGCAGGCAGAAGCTCGAATCAGTAGCCAAATGGCAATTCAGAAAAAAATTGCGCGGGCCGATGTGGTACTTGAAAACTCAAGATCGGTGCAGGAACTGCTGCTGCAAGTGGATCGGGCCTTAGCTCAGCAATCCCTTAGAGTGCCTTAAATCTCCTGAATCAATGCGCTAACGCGCTCTGCTGTGGCGGGAGCCAGCAATACGCCGTTACGATAATGACCACTGGCAAGAATGACGTTGCGATAACCGGGTAAGTGCTCAATCACTGGTGCAGGGCGACCTTGAGGGCGTGGACGCAGCCCTGCCCAACGTTGCAGAATCATTGCCTGGGTTAGAACTGGGCAAAGGGCGATCGCTCGTTGCCACACTTCTGCCCAAGCGGCTTCGTTGGCGATCGGTGCTGCCAGGTCATTTGGCATTTCTACCGTCGCCCCTACCCAATAGTCGGTTGCCCCCAGGGGAATTAAATGAACATCAGCCCCAGTAATCACCGGGTGTGGAGCGGGGTTTCCTAACGGTGTGGGTAAGCGGATGCGGGCGGCTTGTCCTAATACAGGGTGAATCGCCACTGGCTGCTGTAAGGTCGTGGTGAGGGCGGTTGACCCCAAGCCCGCGGCAATCACCAACCAATCAGTGGCCCATTCTGCCCCGGTTGCGGTTAATACCTGGATGCAGCGATCAGCGATGGTTATTGCCTGGGTGACTGGTGCATCAAAATGAAACGCTACTCCCTGTTGTTGGGCGGCGGCAACCAGTGCCAATGTCACAGCCGTAGGGTCAACTTGGCGATCGCTAGGAGCGTAAACCGCCCCAATCACCGATTCCAGATTAAGCTGGGGATAATTAACCGCTAGTTCGGCCCGATCCCAGAGATGTAGCGCTAAGCCCTGTTGTTGACGCAGGTCAGCCAGTTGTTGCCATAGGGCCAAATCGTCGCCGACATAGCAAAGCCGCAAAATGCCCTGACGATTGTAGAGAATCGTGCGCCCGGTCATTTCTTCTAGCTGGGGTACCCAGCTATCGTACAGTTGAATGCTCCGCAACCGCAGCCGCAGGTTTTGGCCCTGGCGCTTTTGGCTAATCGCCCCCATCAACACACCTAGGGCTGCGCCAGTTGAGGCCTGGGCTGGAGGCTGTTGGTCGAGCACTGTAACGCGCAACTGGGGAAATTGACTGAGGGTATAGGCGATCGCCGCCCCGACAATACCGCAGCCCACAACGACAACTTGCTGCATGGTTAGGCGTCCGATACAGTGATGGCAATGGGTCATAACCCTCTAGAATCCCTCTGGGGTTGTGCCCCTAAAATTAGGCTTGACTAACAGTGGTTAGCTTTGGGGTGCCAGTTGCAAAAATGCCTCGAGATCCCTCACTGTTTCACTGTAGTTACGAATGGCAGCCTTATAGTCTTTCCGCGCCGCTGCCTGATCGATAGCTACCAGGTCTTCAAACACCTCTTTTGCCAGTTGGTTGGCTTGCTTTTGGGCATCGGGGAGCAAGTTGCGGGCAAAGGTCACCATTTTGATGCGAATTTCGCCTAGGGGGCCATGAATAAAATTACGGACAAACACCCAGTTTTGGTCTTGAATCAAGCTAGCTAACTCTGGCAAGCGATCGCGCAGATCTTCAATGTCAGAGGCATAGGCCTGAATTTGTTCAATTTGCTCGCTGGTATAGGTCGCAGGCTTTTTAGGTGGTTTCGCTTCGGCTACGCTTCCGACCGTCAATACCACTACTGCAACCACTGCCAGCACAAAAGAAATCACTGCTCTTAGCTTTACCATAACCTTCCAAGCTTCCTAACTCATTACTGGTTCCCAATCGGCATTATGCCCTACCAGGGTGTACGCCGTTAAGTCTCATTCCCCACATTTGCTCCCGACATTTGTTCCCCACTTTTGCTCAACCCTCTAAACCATAATTCCTTTAATGTTGAGCTTGAATGATTCTTTGTCCCATGGAATAAGGATTCCATAACCTTAAATCTGACTATAGAGGAAAAAACACAGAGCCATCTCCCGATCTCCTTCGGGTCTCTGTGTGAAGCACTCACACTTGCATCTGTTTTCCGGCTTAATTAGGCTGCATTCTCAAGCGGTTGCGATAGGGGTTGCGATCGCGCCGGCAAACACCTATCCCGTCGCTAATGTCTTGGCAAATTTAAAATAGCGAAATAGTACAATTGTATGTTTCTGGGAAATCGTTTATAGTTCATAAGTACTAATCAAAGTTTTGCATGATTTCAAGCGCAGCGGCTCGCGACTGCTCGGCCTCAGCTTCAAGGCTGGAGCAAGCGTGTTGGTAAAACCGGTCAGTTGCGTTTGGATAGTGCAGATTCATGTGGATTCTATTTGTAATCAGGTGAAAGCGATGGTACAGCAAAAATCCCGTGGAACTGGTGTGAAATACATGTTGGCAGGCGGCTCGATGGTCGCTGCTTTAGGCTTGTTCGTTGACCCATCCAATTTATTAACAAAGATTCAAGCCGCTCCAGAGGTTTGCCAAGAAATTGTGCAGTCTCAGACTTCCCTCTCCCGTGAAACCTTATCTCGGCTCATTGCTATTCCAGAACGATCCCAGAAAAATCAAGTGCGTCAGGTTGTAGGCCAGCCCTACTGTCGGCTCAAAAGTCTCAAAGTCCGGGCAGGTGTTACTGCGCAGCGAGAGGTGTACCCGATGGAGTTTGACCCAGGCACCTGGCTGATCATGCTCTACGAAGGTGAAGAATATGCTGGCTATGACTTCAGCTTTAGACATTGAGCGAGGCAGAAATGCCACAAAAATGTTAGGAAAAGGCTGGCTCACAAAGGCCTCTGTTTCGCTATTGCAAATGGGGGTTTCTCTAGGAGCCATACTGCTACTAACGGCTTGTAACCTGGTTCCTGACGCGGAGCCACCTAGAGACATCAAACTTCATCAGCAATGGCAACTGCAACCGGGCGACCAAATTGGGGGCTACCCCGTTTTAGGCAGTCTGGGTGACATCTCTGTCGGCCTCAATCGCCAAGCTGTCTATGCGCCCTTTCGGGGCCGTGCCCAACCCAGCCAGAACGGATGCGTGCTCTTCTCTAGCCCGGATGTGCCTGCC